>DFXY01000022.1 GCA_002381945.1 Bacteriovoracaceae bacterium UBA4096 | reverse complement strand
ATTACTCTTCGTTACTATAAAAGAAAAAATCTGCTGGCCTGTCATCATTGTGAATATAAAGAGCCGCTTCCTAATCAATGTCCTTCATGTGGTTGCATGACTTTATCCCATAAAGGGTTTGGAACTGAAAAAATCCAGGAAGTTTTGGTGCGCTTGTTTCCGGATAAAGTCATTGAGCGCTTTGATCGGGATGAGATTAAAAACTTCAAACAGCTTGAAACCCGCTTGAGTGATTTTCATACTGGTAAGATTGATCTTATGGTCGGCACACAGATGCTTTCCAAGGGACATAACTTCGAGAAGGTAAAACTGGTATTAATTCTGGGAATTGACAGTCAGTTGAATTTTCCGGATTTCAGGTCTTCTGAAAGGGTTTATCAAACCTTAACCCAGGTGGCCGGTCGGGCCGGACGTTACTCACAAGATGGAAAAGTTTTGATTCAAACGCTTAATCCGGATAATTCACTTTTCCAAATTGTGAAGAATCACGACTTTCATCAATTTTATCAGGATGAATTAAAAATCCGGGAACTGTGCGATTGTCCGCCTTATAAACGTTTAGCGATGATTCATTTTTCTTCCCGCTTTCAAGACCGATTGATTCCTCATGTGACGGAACATGTAGGCAGCATGCTCCGTGGGCTGATTGCTCAGCATTTTCCTGAAGTTACTATCCTGGGGCCTAGACCTGCTCACATTGAAAAGAAATCAAATCAATTTACTTGGTCTATTTTACTGAAGTCGAGTGACCTCTCTCAGCTCCACAACCTTCTGAAATCTTTTGAAATGAACTACCGTTCGCTTAGTTCAGTCAGCTATAAAATCGATATTGATCCCTATACTTTAGTCTAACTGCTTAAGTTTCAAGGCCTCCAATCCGAATAGAAGGTGAGAAGACTCAACTTCTGCCTTGAGGATATTATGAAAAAGCTTTCAATCTTGATGCTAGCTCTTATTACTATGCCCACATTTGTCCAAGCACAATCGATGCTGTCGACATTGAGTCAGTACCAAGAGTCTTTAAAAACACCCAGTAGCGGAGGTCCTCAAACTTCCGGTGGAGTGGCAACTCCAGGTTCAAATATAAACTCTAAACCAGATGTTAAACCTTCTTCGGGAAGTGTTTCTTCATCCAGTTCAATGTGTACTGAAAAAGATCAAACCTCATTACCTTTGGCCTATGTGATTTCTCTGATTCAGGAAAAAAATGCCAAGCTCGATTTAGTGCATGATCCCCGAGCTGGAACTCTTGCAGTAACAGCATCGGACATGATTGGTAACTGTTCATCCATGCTTGAGTGGAGATTAAAACAGCCCGAAATTCAAGGACAAAAGGCCTACGCCATAGAAGTAGCGATTAAAGAGGGTAAAGATTGTTCACCCACTGGCTGTAGTTATAATGTTGCCAAGGTAAAAAATGGTGAGTTCCAGGATTTCGAACCTATGAACTTTAAACCCACATTGAAAGGGTTTGAAGAGTGTTTGCAAAAATCCGGTGTGGTTGAAAACGGTAAAGTCGTCCCAGGTGCCATTTACAATGCGCCCATTAAAGAAAAGTTTTCAGGACTCGAGCATTCAGGCAAAATTCTTTTCCTGGCCCACGGGCCATCATCTAACCAGGTAAAACCTAAGTACGCTCTGGAGTACGTTGATAGCTGTGATCGTTATGAGACGGCCCATCCCCAAATTAAAACGCTTCTGACTTTTGAAGATGCAGAAAAAGAGCGTCTGGATGCGGAAGCTTCCAAGTTAAAAGAATGTAAGGTTGATGAGTACCATAAGCTGGCTGACTTTATAGAAAAGTATGAAACCTATTCCATGGAACTTGGTGACATCCGCGATCGTTTAATTCTGGAAGCTGCTAAAAAAGCGGCCGTGGCCGTGCAATCCGGAAAATACACGGAGGAAGATCTAAAAGTTCTGTCTGATTTTGAAAGATATATTGTGACCCCTAAAGTAGAACTGGCCAATAGTATCTATGACCAAATGATTGAGCTCGAAGGTGATGCTAAAAAGGCCAAACAAGAAGAACTCAGAGCAGTTCTTTCACAAATCAAAGCCTTAAAACAAAAACCTTACTTTACTGCCGTTCATACCAGAAAACTTCTGGACGATGGCAGATTTGAAGAAGCTGAAAAGTTAAACGGAATTTTAATTGTGATGGATGCTCATCAGAATCTCGGTTCCAAACAGAACAATATGGTCATGACCCCGAGCCTCGCCGCTCAAAAAGTGGCTTCAGGTCGAGCGATGTTCAAAGAGCAACTTGAATCTGAAAAAGAACGTTATGAATACAAAACCGGACAATCATCAGGTAAAGCTGATTACTACAATAATCTCGCTCAAAGAATGCGAAATAACATTCAAGTCAGAACTCAGAACTTTACTGCCGAAATTCAAAGTGAATATCAAAGAGTTCAGCAGCCAAACGGTTATTGTTACAAGTACTGGAGAAATGCCCAGAAGTGTATTCAAGACACAGCTGAGAGAGTCCAGGAACTCCAGGCCTTGCTGGCCCATTACAATAAAGTTGATACAGAAAGAGCGGGTGAATACGATGCTAAGGCCAAGGAGTATGCTGAGCTAGAAGCCCAAGGTCGCCGTTATGTGGCCGCTCAGAACGGAGAAGAAGTTCCGGTTGAAACCGCTGAGACTACTCCAACTCCGGAAGTAGATACTGTTTCACCGACTCCTCGTGCCCAGGATAATCACGCCTACACCTTCAACTACAATCAAGGTCCGGGAGTTCCGCAACAGCAGGCCCAGATGACTCCACAGCAGCATCAGTATCCAGTGAATCCTTATCAGCAGCAAAATATGTTCATGCAGCCGCAGAATCCTTATATGAATCAGCAGCAGCCGATGCTAGGTCAACAGGCCTATGGGCAGTATGGATATCCTCAACAGCAAGGTGGGTATAGTTTTAATTGGAGTGGGGGAGCAGGCATGCAACAGCAGCAACCACAGAATCCTTACATGTACAATCAACAGCAAGGATATTGGCAGCAGCCGTACCAGTCATACAATATGTATTCTATGTACGGCCGCTAAAAAAGATTAGAATTCGAGAGTCGCTCTTAAACCACCGCCGTGGACGTTAGAAATAGAAAGCTCGTCTGCGGTGTCGGTGAAAGCGTAGTAATCACCCACAAACCAGTAACCGTAATAACCGCTGATTGTGACATTGGGATTCCAGCGGTAGTCAAAACCAAAATCCACTTCATAACCGTAGTCATCAGCTTGTTTTTCATCAGCTGCAAAACGATAGTTCTCTTCATGATGATAAGAGTTTTTTCCAGCATCAGCCGTTTCCAGTGCATTAGCGAGAATTAAAGCACCCTTCCATGTCCACTTATCGGTTTTATAATTTCCGTAGAATTTAAAAAAGCGGGCGTTCGCGATAGATGAATCAAAGATGGATTTCCCGCCTTCATTGAAAGCGGCGTAATTATAACGGAACATCAAATCGGCCACATGAAAGTTCGGGTGAAGGTAAGTGGCCTCAAATTTATTGCTGTCACCTTTATCGCCAGATACTTGGCCTGCCAGCACTCCCATATCCCATTTAGGGTTGAGATCATACTTGGCCTCTACGATATAGGCCTGAGCAGAAAGTTTAGATTCTTCTGTCTGTGAATAAACATTTCCGTAGTCACCACTTTGGATGGAAGCTTCAGCTTCAAGCTTAAGCTTGTTCCAACGTTTGGCAAGGTATGGCTCGATCACGGTTACTTCTGTTTTGCCTCTTGGATCTGAATCAGTCGTGGTGGTGCCGGAATTATAAAGAGTGTTTCTTCTTTCTGATGAGCGTTTAGCGTAAAGAACACTTGCGACGAAATCGCTGTTTTTATTATCATACTGGGCGACTAGTCCTAGTTCACGTACATCAAAATTTCCTGCAGGCTCACCAGCACGGCCAGTAGCACTTTGATCATCATAACTAGAAATCTTGGCGTAATAAGGCATAACACTGAAGTTACCGATTTTCATTTCGGCCTGAACACCATCATACATGGTTAAAAAACGGTCCCAAGGGTCACTGCCGTTATCAAAAACCATGCCCATTCCGTAATGACGAGACATACGACCAATTTTTACCAGAGCGGTATCAGCATAGAGTTCCATGTACATTTGATTAACGTTCAACGTACTTCTTTGGGCCGGGGTGGTGAAGAAATAAGAATTATTGGCAGAACCATCGGCATTATTGGCCGAGTCCCCACCGGCAAAACCGCCACGCAGGTAACCGGAAGAAAGCTCACCTTTTAAAGTGACGGCATCATTGATGATGATATTGGGATTTAATCTTAGCGTATAAGTCTGGAAACTGGCCCCGCAGTCTACGGTATCAATTCCTTGGGTGCCGGTACGAGCAGCTGGATTTTTAGTCACATTATCGTTAGTTCGACAGAAATTGCTGATTGTATGAGTATCAGCACCAAAAACCCCGGTCCAGTCGATGGGAAGGGCCATGGCCGAATTGATGCTCAGTGCAGAAACAACTAAAACGCTTGAGGCGCGAAAACTTTTGAAGGTCACAGGTTTTCCTTGGTGATCTGGCTCAGAGTCCAGAGTTAAATTTTATTAAAAAACTATAAGTAATCCCCAAGAAAGTGTCCAATCATCCCGGTCAAAAAAGATAAAAACTGTTTTTGGATGACTTGCAAAAAAGGCTGGATTAATCTATATTCCTTTGAACGTTTAAAAGATTTTGTAGGGGTGTCGACAAGTGGTAAGTCAGCAGATTTTGATTCTGCCATACGCAGGTTCGAACCCTGCCACCCCTACCACTTTTTGAAGTTAATTCTTCAAAGGAGTTCAGAGTGAGACGAATGGTATTAGTCTCGGGCACCTCAAACCCCACCCTCTCCAAGAAGATCTCTGAATTTCTCGATGTCCCTCTAGTCAATCCCCAGATCAGACGATTCGCTAATGGCGAAATTTACTGCGAAATGGAAAAGAACGTTCGCGGCGCTGATGTGTTTGTTATCCAATCGACCTGCGCTCCCGTAAATGAAAATTTAATGGAACTACTGATTATTGTGGATGCTCTGAAGCGTGCTTCGGCCAACTCAATTACTGCCGTTGTTCCGCATTATGGTTATTCCCGTCAGGATCGAAAGGGCGCGCCCCGAACTCCGATTACTGCAAAATTAGTCGCTGATATGATGACTGTGGCCGGTGCTACCCGAGTGGTAACCATGGATCTTCACGCAGGCCAGATTCAGGGCTTCTTTAATATCCCATTTGATAACATTTTTGCCTCTCCCGTTTTATTGGATTATGTGCAAAAAAACCTCGATTTAACCAACTTGATTACAGTCTCTCCTGATGCAGGTGGAGTTGAGCGAGTTCGTCATTATGCTAAAAAATTGGAAGCTGATTTAGCACTGATTGATAAACGCCGGACTGGCCCCAATGTCGCTGAAGCGATGAATGTGATCGGGGATGTGAATGGCAAGGATTGTATCATTATTGATGACATGATCGACACCGCCGGAACTTTGGTTCAGGCCGCGAAGGCCCTTCGGAAGAACGGGGCCCGACGTATTTATGCCGCTGCTACACATCCGGTTTTCTCTGATCCTGCCATTCAGCGAATAGCTGAGTGTGAAGAACTTGAAGCCGTTTTAGTTACTGACACCATTCCTCTTTCGGAAAAGGCCAGAAAGCTGGATAAAATTAAAGTCGTCACTACTGCTGACATTCTGGCGAAGGCCATTCACCGAACATTTAATCATGATTCGGTGAGCTCACTTTTCATCTAATATGTTTCAACTGGTTGTTGGTGTAGGAAATCCGGGACCTCAGTATGCTGAGACTAAGCACAACATTGCCTGGATGTTGCTGGATAGTTCACCTCTGTTCACCAATTGGAAGTCAAAATTTAAGGGCCTTTATGCAGAAGGCACTTATAAAAATCAGAAATATTACGCCTTAAAACCCCAGACGTTTATGAATCTCTCAGGGGAATCTGTCCAGCCGATGGCCGCTTTCTTTAAGATTGCTCCCTCTGAGATTTTGGTGATCCATGATGAACTGGATATTCCTTTTGGGCAGGTTCATTTCAAGATGGGTGGAGGTTTGGCCGGGCATAATGGACTAAAATCCATCGCCGCCCAACTGGGTACCAATGATTTTGCCCGGATGCGGGTTGGAATAGGTCGTCCACCTCATGGAGACGTTTCCAATTGGGTTTTAGGCCCTTTTGGCAAAGATGAGCAGATACAATTGCCTCTCTTACTCCAGAAATTGCATGACCCAATGCTTACCGCTATGGTAGATGGATTAAACAAAGTCGGAATTTACAATAAGAAGAATCTTTTAGCTTAGGAGTATTTATGGGTATGAATTGTGGAATTGTGGGTTTACCAAATGTGGGTAAGTCGACAATTTTCTCGGCATTAACGTCGGCACCTGCCGAAGCCGCCAATTACCCTTTCTGTACGATTGAACCAAATGTTGGGATCGTTCATGTTCCTGATGAGCGTTTAGAAAAAATTGCCAAAATCGTTGGTCCGGAAAAATTGATTCCGGCCGTAACTGAATTCGTTGATATCGCGGGCCTGGTAAAGGGTGCTTCGAAAGGTGAAGGTTTGGGTAACCAATTCCTGGGTCACATCCGTCAGGTCGGGGCCATCTGTCACGTAGTCCGTTGTTTTGAAGATCCGGATATCGTTCACGTTGCCGGTAAAGTAGATCCGGTTTCAGATATTGAAGTGATTAATATTGAGTTAGCGCTGGCCGACCTTGAGTCCGTGACTAAGAGAATCCAGACTTTGGATAAGTACTTAAAGTCCCAGGATAAAAAGATTCAGGAAAAAGCTAAAATCTCCAAGCCGATTTTAGAGAGACTGGTTAAGACTTTAGAAGAGGGTCTACCTGCTCGTTCGCTTCCACTAGATGCAGATGAAATTGATGCCATTTCTGACCTTCATTTGATCACCATGAAGAAAGTTCTTTATGTTTGTAACGTCGATGAGTCGAATCTTTTAGAAGAAAACGAATACGTAAAACAAGTTAAAGAAATTGCCGCAAAAGAAGGCTCACAAGTCATTACGATTTGCGGAAAGATTGAATCTGAAATTGCTGCATTGGAATCTCAGGAAGAAAAAGAAGCTTTCTTAAAAGATATCGGGATCGAAGAATCTGGATTATCAAAAATGATCCGCGCGGGTTACAGCATGCTGGATATGTACACTTACTTCACTGCTGGAGTTAAAGAAGTTCGTGCCTGGACTTTCCCGAAAGGGGCCAAGGCGCCACAAGCTGCCGGGGTTATTCACTCTGATTTTGAAAGAGGATTCATTAAGGCGGAAGTTTATCACTGCAATGATCTGTTTACTTACGGATCAGAAGCTAAGGTAAAAGAAGCTGGTAAGTTCAAAATGGAAGGGAAAGAATATGAAGTGAAAGACGGGGACGTCATCCACTTCAAGTTCAATGTGTAAAACCTAAATTGACATCAAAAATTTTATTGGGCTCGCGGGAATCTGCGAGCTCTTTTTTTTCTACCAGTAGTTTGTAAAAGAATATATTCCTGAAAATCAGCTTCACATAGTTTCGGGTTTCCAGAAATGGAATCGCTTCGATGTTTTTCAATATCGTTTCATCAGAATCAAAATACAAGCTCTTCCATCGCTCAACTCTGGATTCTCCGGCATTATAAGCGGATAGAACATAAACGAGATTGCCATCATAGCGCTTCGTTAAACCTTTAAAGTACTTGGTTCCTAATTCAATATTAATCTTTGGATCTACTAAATGTTTATCTCTGACGTTCCTTCGCATGTGGCGTGCAGTGGTTGGCATGAGTTGCATCAGGCCTCTTGCTCCTACCCGTGAACGGGCCAGGGGATTAAATACGGACTCCTGGCGAATGAGAGAGAGAACGATGATAGGATCCAGTGAATCCTTATTCAAAGCTTTGGTCAGGACATTCAAATAGGGTTTTGGATAAAGTATTTCCAGAACCTGTCGGTTAAAAATAACCTCTTTGTTATCCAGCACCTGATAGATATAGCGGAAGGTTGCCAGGTGATTATCAGAGTCTTGAATGATTCGGGCATTAAGTAAATGAAGGTCTGACTTGAGATAAAGTTGCTTCTCAGTGGCCTGTTTAACCAGATACGAGGGCATGCTGTGGTTTTTGAGGCGCTTCAACTCTAGCTTCATCATTCTGGCGGAATCAATTTTGGCCCAGGCCTTCAGGCGAACGAGCGAGGAAATATAATCATCATCAATATCTTTTAATTCCAAGCTAGTAGTGTCTGAAGTTTTAACGGAGTTATGATAAAAAGTAACAACAACCGATTCAGGTTTTAAGGTTTGAAGCTTTTTAGTCGACATAATTCCATAATAAGTCAGCGGATGATTAAGGACGATGTCTTCATACAAAGAAATGGCCTCTGACTTCTGATCCAGCTTTTCATGGGTATAAGCAATCCAGAACTTTAAGCGTGAATCATTTAAGGTCTTACTGTTTTTAATCAGTCCATGAAGGTTAGCGAGCTTTTGGGCCTCTTTATATTCATTGGAAGCCAAATAAGTCCACAGATAGAAGAAGAGTGCATCTTCGTGGATTTCTTTATTATTCTTTTTAACGATGTATTTAAAAATGTCGCGGGAGAGGTCTTTGAATCCATTCCGAAAGACTGCCTTAGAGAAATCATTTAATCGAGTGAGGCATAAACCCACCGGTAAATGATCCTGATTGAGTTCAAGATAGTTTTTCAGGAACTGATAATGATCCTTAACCTTGGCAAGAACTGGTTTATCATCCAGTGACTTATAACCGAGATTGATAAGTTTTCCGAACTCCACATAAAAAACATTCTGATGCTGAAGAGGATTAAAACCCTTATCTTGAATGAGTTTTGTAATCTGCTCATTAATTAAAATATCTTTCAGGACTTCCTGAGAAGGCACAATCTCATTACGTACACTATAAGTGGTCACTTCCTGGGAGAGACGTTTTAAAATATCCGGCCGGTCGGATTGGCCCTGAATGAAAAAAGCAAAATTCTTCTTGTTTTTTTTGGTCAGGAAAAACTTTAAATTCTCCTGAATAAAAAGAATGGCCTCATCAGATAAGACCTTGTTTTTATCAATATCACGGCCAATGGCCTCAAGAGTTCTTTCGCGACAATAATTACCAAGAACATTTTCCAGCACTCTTTCCAGAGGGAGAGTTTGCTTCTTTACCGAATACTGTCGGCAGTGATTTATATAGTCTGTAGTGGTGCTGATCTTTGAAATCTGATCAATGGTTTTAAGCCAGGGAGTGAAGACTGAAAAGTGCTTGGATTTTTCAGCTTCCTTCAAAACCTTATTCAACACTTCCTTGTTGATATAACCTTTCTCAGTAAACCTGATCATATTCACCATATGCTCAGCTATGATGTGATCTGCCTTGGAAAGTGTCAGCTTATCAGAAGCCAAGATGGCATTCAAACCCGGAGCTGTCGCAATCGAAGCTTGAAGCTGAAAAGGAATAATCGCAAGTATGATGAAGAATAGTTTCATGTACCCAAATATTTATTCAACCGTAATGGAAGAATTGGGTTTAAGTATAGCATCTTGAAAAAAATTTACATCGGTTAAAGACTATTTTTATAGCGGGATTTAATATCCAGTAACCGACGGGAAATCTCACTCAAAACCGGTTTTTTATCATCGGGAACGATGGTAGATAGGTTTTCGATATAGAGAGCTACTTCTTCCACATACTGGAAGTCGTTTTCCTGGTTGGCGGAAATGGTTTCCAGAAATAAAGTAACTTCCTCAGCTACATCCTGGAAATGATCTCCGGTTCTGAAAGTCAGTGGGGTGATGGCGTGGCCTTCCCGAATATTGGCGAGATGGTTTTTTAATTTATACAAGGGGCCTGCGATCTTGTGGGTAATAAAGATAAAGGCGATGAAAGTTAACAGGGTGATCACGATTTGGATAAACACCAGATAAATGACTAATTCATTTCGTGCAGCAATAAGTTTTTCCGGAACACTAGGGATACTGGAGACCATCAGTTTAAAAAAGTCATAAATAATGACCGGATAAATGAGGGTAGAAATCAGGATAATGGAACAGACGATCAAACTGAACTTCAGCTGAAAGGAAGGATTGATTAAAAAAATAGAGCGTTTATAAAATGCCAATGCTTTAATCCTATTCAAGGTTTATATAGCATCATAAAATGAGTTCGGTATTTCTGCTAGATAGAAATAAGAGCATTAACCAATCAATAAACTCAAGTAGGGACTTTATGTTAGATCAAATAAAAGAGCGTCTTAATCAAGTTAGAAATCCGGCCACTGGTGCCATGCTAGGAAGTGAGAACCGTTGGCAAACAGTCACCTTAGATAATGGGAAGCTGACGGCCGAATATAACCGGGACGGAATTTCTCCTACGGAGAAAAGAACCATTGAGACTGAAATCCAAAAAACCTTAAGTGATCTCTTGGAAGCCGATAAGATTTTAATTAAAACCACCTCGACTCAATCTCAGGACGTCTTCAAAGCTTTAGATAAAAAAGGCGAAGCCCCTGCGGCCCAGCCTGCCACCCAACCGGCCCAATTAAAGGCCGGTCACGGAACGATTGGTAATAAAAAATCTGTTCCGGGTGTAGGAAAGATCATTGCCATTGGTTCAGGCAAAGGTGGAGTAGGTAAATCCACTCTTACGGCAAACCTTGCCATCACTCTTTCAAAGCAAGGTCATAAAGTCGGAATCATCGATGCTGACATCTATGGACCTTCTCTTCCTATGATCTTTGGCAAACGGGAAGAAAAGCCGCGATCAAACGCAGAAAGAAAAATCATTCCCGTAGAATCTTACGGCATTAAATTCATGAGTTTTGGTTTCTTCATCAATGAGAATGATCCCGTCATCTGGCGCGGACCGATGCTTGGTGGAGTGTTAAATCAATTCCTCTTTGACGTTGATTGGGATGGAATTGATTATCTCTTAATTGATCTTCCTCCAGGAACCGGCGATATTCAGCTTTCAATGATTCAAAATGCCCATGTCGATGGAGCGATCATAGTTTCTACTCCGCAAGACATTGCTCTTCTTGATGCCAAGAAAGGTGTGGAGATGTTCAAAAAAGTAAATCTCCCGATCGTTGGTATGGTTGAAAACATGTCGTCTTTCATCTGTAATCATTGCGGGACTGAACATCATATTTTCGGAGAAGGTGGAGTCGCCAAGGCAGTAAAAGAGTTAGGCGTAGAAATGATTGGCCAGATCCCTTTAGAGCTTGAACTTAGAACCGGTTCTGATGCCGGCGAGCCTTACATGACTCAGGAAAAATTCCAAGACCGTCCTGTCTGGAATGCATTCCTCTCTCTCTCAGAGAAAGTTGAAAATCATTTCAATCCAACTCCTGCGCAACCGAAGGCCGGTTTCTTCTCTAAGGTTTTGGGCCTTAAAAAATAGGAAGATCTATGCAATCCAAAGTGATGGGTGTGATTGAAGAGCAGATTGCAGTGAGGTTTACCGGCAAGGTAAATATTCTTGCAAGCTTCAATCGCCAATTCTTAGGTCACATTCTATTCAAAGATGGCGATGTGATCCAGGTAACTTTCAATGCCAATAAGGGCCTTAAGGCCTTCTATCAGCTCATCATTCAGGAATACTCTCTTAATTCATTTGATTATGTGGTTGAACCAGAATTAGTTAACGAAGATCAGCGCCAGATTCATTACCCTTTTCTCGTCATAAAAAACCGCATGAGTGATGTCTTAAAACTTTACCGCGAATCCCTAAAACTGCGCCCCCCAGAAAATGTCAAAATCCTCATCGATGCTGAATTTATTGAGGACACCCTGCCGGTAACACCAGAGGAATTTGATGTTCTAAAGACCCTAACCGAATGGAATAATCCCTTTGAAATTTATCAACATTGCGAGCTTCTGGATCATGAGATAACCATGGCCTTGGTAAGTTTGCGAAAAAAGGGTGCCCTGAAAATTATCGCCCCCAAAATGGCCTAATCTGATGCGGCCTGTAAGTTTAAAGATGATGATGACCAAAACCAAAAAAACGGCTAATATTCTTGAAAATTCAAAGAGGGTTTTATGAAGTCACAAAAGCACAATGAAGGCGAACTGAAAGAAATTACCGTTAAAATCGAAAAGAAAACAGCAGAAGATCTTGAGCTGATGTCCAAGAATACTGGCATGCCTACGGCCGATATTGTTGTCATTGCTCTTAAACGCTTTTGCTCATCTCACTCAGATTATTTAAAACAAGTGCCAATGGCAGATTAGTGAAGGCTCCTTCGGGAGCCTTTTTTTTGGTGTAAAATTTTAATTCGCTCGTTATTCAATTCTAAAAATCTCGATTTTTCTTAAGAGTCGTTTTTTAAGCGCAAGAAGTAGAGCTCAGAATTATCAAATAGTTTTTATGCATTTTTGTTAATGAAAAACCTCAAATCATTTTGAAGATCTGAAATTCAATTTCGATCTTTTTTATCAGCGCAATCTAAAGAGCATTAAAAAAAGCAAGTTGACGAACAATTTGATGGGGATTTTCATATTTAAACTATAATTATCATGCAGTCACTGGCCTTCTTGAATCAAACCGTCTGAATGGTCAGCCGGGCCTGGTAGGAGAGATGAGTCTTGGATATGACACATCTTCTGGAAGACTTGTTTCGACAACTCTTAACAAGGTTCGCGACACAAGAACTTATGATCAGTACGGAAACCTTAAATCTTACCGTGCTGGATTCTACCCAGGAACGAAATGCAAGACCAAGGACATAGAAAGCTGTGCTACCGAATTCTATAGCTATAAACTAACCCGCGATAAGTTGAATCGTATTATACAAAAAAGACGAGAAGGTTCAGGGAGTCACAACTAAATATAAGTACGGTTATGATACAGCTGGGAGACTTGCCTGGGTTACCAAAAGTGGCGCAACTGAAAGTCTCTTTAATTACGATTCCAACAGCAATCGGATCTCCGGTAAACAGAATCGTAAATCTTTCACCGCAAGTTATGATTCTCAAGATCGCTTGCTAACTTATACACTTCAGGGAAGTTTACCGAAAAGTTTTGAGTACAATGCCAACGGAGAACTCGTTTCCATAACTGAGGGCGGTGTGGTTACAAACTTTACTCCTGATGTACTTGGACGTCTTAAGTCTGTCACTCTTCCTGATTCTTCTTTAATATATTACAAACTCGATCACGAGGGACGAAGAGCTCAGAAGCTTAAAAATGGTTATCCTGTGAAGAGATTAGTTTATGAGGACAGCCTTAAGGTAGCGGCTGAGCTAGATGCTGGAGGTGGATTTAAAGAATACGTCTACGCTACTAACATCAAGTCAGCTGACTACATGAGAGTTGGAGCTACTCTCTATAGAATCATCAAGGACCATCTCGGATCGCCTCGTTTTGTTGTCAACGCTCGGACTGGATCAATTGTTCAAAGAATGGATTATAACGAGTGGGGAATGGTGACTCTTGATACAAATCCAGGGTTTCAGTTGTTTGGATTTGCTGGTGGGATTTATGATCAAGATACCAAGCTTGTTAAGTTTGGGGCGAGAGATTATGATGGAAGTACGGGAAGGTGGTTGAGTAAGGATCCGATCTTGTTCAATGGTGGTGATACCAACCTTTATGGATATGTACTGCAAGATCCGTTGAATCTTATTGACCCAACTGGAAAAGTTGCAGGTGCAGGTTCTTTTATCATCTGTGCAGGCACTATCCTTCTTGTTGCAGACAAGGCTGTGGAAATTAAGGCGAGCAAAATATGTCAAAAAAAACAATCCCGATGAAACAAAAAAATCATGCGATGAAAAAGCTTCCAAAGATGGATTCAGAAAAAATGTTGAGGATATTTTAAATGATTAATAGATTAAGTATTCCAAAAATGCTTTCTTTATCTATTGTGCTTTGGAGTTCAATTAGTATTCTTTATGAGTTTTCTGTTATTGGATTATATAATCGAGACTTTGATCCCTATATCGTCCTTGAGTCTGCTTTAATACTTTCTACAATTGTTTCTTTTCCCTTTGTGATGGCTTTAAGGGTTACCTATGTTTTAAAACTTATGAATAGCTATTTCGAGTGGAAGAGTTTTTGGGGCAACAAAATTCAGATTAGCTTTAGTGAAATAGAAAATATCCATCTAGGGCAAGTTTTAAGTGTTCGTTATATAAAAATTTCTTCGAGAGGAAAGTTGATTTATATTCCACTATTGTTCACAAACAATTCAGAGGTTGTTGACTGCTTTTCAAACGCATTAAAGTTCGAAAATTTTTAAATTAGCCTGAGGGACTTTTTGAAGTTGGATCAATATTATTAATATTTTTCTCTGTGTTTGAAATATATCTACAGCAAGGGTAAGAGGAGTGCTGTGTTAATCTTAGCCTTCACGACGCCAGTTTCAGTAACGGAAGATACTCTCCCTCTGGTGTCATAGCGATTATAGAATCCTGGAAGATCACTCGGCACTCCTTGCTGGAAAGTTCATATTCCTATGATTCAAACAGTAACCGAATCTCAGGTACGCAAAACACTGAACTCTTTACTGCCGTTTATGATTTACAAGACCGAATGCTTTCTTACTCTCAAGGCGAAGCTCCTGAAAAATTATTTCAATATAATCTCAACGGTGAGTTAACCCAAATCGCTCAAGGAAGTGAATATACCTCTTTTACACCAGATGCACTTGGACGAATTAAGGCAGTAACACTTCCTGATTATTCAACTCTCTCTTATCGTCTTGATCACACTGGAAGAAGGATTCAAAAGTTAAAAAACGGAAGTCCTGTTTATCGTAAGATATATGAGGATGAGTTCAAAGTTGCGGCAGAAGTCGGTCCGTTGGGACAATTTAAAGAATACGTTAATGCCACTAATATCAACTCTGCTGATTATATGAAGATCGGTTCAAAACATTATAGAATCTTGAAGATCACCTGGGCTCTCCTCGCCTGGTAGTCAATGCTTCTACAGGCGCAATAGTTCAAAGAATGGATTATAATGAGTGGGGGATGGTCACTCTTGATACAAATCCAGGTTTTCAGGCGTTTGGATTTGCGGGTGGGATTTATGATCAAGATACCAAGCTTGTGAAGTTTGGGGCGAGAGATTATGCTGGTAGTACTGGAAGGTGGTTGAGTAAGGATCCGATTCTGTTTAATGGCGGGGATACAAATCTTTATGGATATGTATTGAATGATCCAGTTAATTTCGTAGATCCAAGCGGGGAAATCTGGGCCTCTGTTGGCAAATATCTCCTAAAAGAGCTTATAAAAAAACCAATAAGTGGTGTTATTAATAAGATATGCAACGATGGTCCAATTGCTAACGAAGATCAGGATATTAAAGATATGCATTGGGATGGTAAACAAAAGCAAAAGGACAGTAGAAAAGGATGTAGTATAAACATGAGTTGTAATCCAAGTTTCGAAGACCCAGGAGCAGCATAGTGGAAGAAATTATACTAATTATTGTTCAATTGCTATTTGCTTATCCGGGCGCCTTTATGAGATGGCTTTTGTTCTATAGAAAAACTAAAACATTTAAAGAAGTTGCTCTAGATGATCTTTTCAAAAATACTTATATTGGTATTCTTGTAATAGGATTTGTCGTAGGGGTGATTTATTCTATCACTAGATGATGTTTCATTAGAATTATCGAAACATTGGAAAGACTCGGCTGACCTTTCCCCGATCTTTACTCCAGCCTAGGTTGATTAAAACACTAGTAATTTCCGACTTGCAGTTCATCTGGGATTTGCTAGAATTAAAAAACTGGTGGAGGGATTTAAAGACCGTGCGACTGGTCCTCTCCACCAGAAACCTTCCCCAAATTCTTAGGGCGTTTTCTGATCAGCTAACATAGTCTTACTTGGGCTTAAAGCTCACTCTTGAATTACATCTGAACTGTCTAATCTTTCGACACTGTATAATTAATTCACAATTCTCTTCCTCATCTTAATAACTTACTCCTCCCATTTTTGGCATTCTCCTTGCTTCTATAAAAGCACAGGGGAATTTTTATGAACTGGAATAACAAGAATAAAGCTTTTGCATTCATGGTGGCGGGACTCTTCGTTCTGACTGGAACCTACAATGCCGTAGTCATTAATTCTGAGTCGCATCTTTCTGGTTCAAATGTAAAATTCGTCAAACGTTTAGATGAAATGTATGGCGTGACTATTAAAGGTCGTGAAGTTGCTGCTACTACTACCTGGCAAAAGCTTGCTCCTTCGCCAATCGTTTCAAATAAAATGGCGGCGGTTGTTGAAAAGATTTCAGCACCAGCTCCTGCTCCGGTTGAAAGCGCGGAGATCATTCCACAGGCTGCTGTTCAAGAAGAGCTGACCCTTTCACTTGTGGAAGTGATTAATCCTAAAAAATGGCAACAAGGTTTAACTAATACTCAATTTAACGGATCTCTTTCAACCAATAATGGCGTGATCGAAGATTTGAATGTGGCCTTGCCTAATGGTGAAGGTGTCTCGGTTTCATTCTCAGAAATGACTGGTAATGTTTTTGAGTATGATTTTGATGGTGAGCTCTATTCAGGCATGATGTATCAGGTGGATCAGAATTCTTATATGGTGACTTTAACTAATGGCCCGCTCGAAGGAACGCGTCTTCGTTTCTCAAGCGTGAGTCCGGAAAATGAAAGATATGAAACCGAGCAATTGCTGGCAGAAAATAATAATGTATCTGTGGGTGACTTCGGTGGAGAAAACCAAATTCAGGCGGAAGTAAGCCCGGAAGCGATGCTGGAAAATGATCAGCAGATGCAACAAGAAGCGATTCGGGCCCAGAGTTTTGATTTCAACCAAGCGTTGTAAGAAAAGGTAATTTCTTAATGAAAAATAAAGGTCATTCTAAGCGATTGAATTAAATGAACAAATATCTGTCTCGGCCGTTTACAACTCAAGTTACAAGGATTTGATGGTTGACGGTCGAAACGAGGGCGTGATAACTTTCCCTCCTAACCCGAAAAACATGAATGATTTCAATAACTTACTTAACATAATCCTGACAATATCCACACATTTCTTAACGTGATTTTTTTCTGATTGAAGGCCATAAAAGCGCCACTTCATAAGAAGTAAAACTTTTACCCCTCATCAGGAGAAATTATGAAAACGCTCGCAATCGCTTTCACACTCGCCGCCTCTTTTAACTCTTTCGCTGGAGTTGTTTACAGCAACACTGCTGATCTTTCTTCTTCAACAGCTCTTCACAAAATTGTTGATGCTGAGTACAAGCTTATCCCTACTAAAACTGAAATTCGTCAGATCCCAGGTTGTAACCCACATGGCGAAAGACACCCAGTTGAGTGTCAGGAAGAAGTTGTTCTTGAATCTCAGCCAGTTATCACAGTAAACGTTTCATACATCGATCGTATGTTCCCACAAGAAGGTAATCAGAAAGAAAACCTTGCTCTTAACTTCCGCCTTGAAGATTTCTCTGCTTCAGATGTAGCTGCTCTTAAAGCTGGTTACCCAACTTGGGCACACCCTTTCTCTTCAGTAGGAAAAACTTTTGCTGCTAGAAACCTTGAGCTTCAAGTTGTAAACGCTCCTAGAACTATCCAGGTTGTAGATGTTCAAAACTCTAAACTTTGCCGAATCCTTGAGTCAGGCGAAATGGAATACGGTTGTGAAGAAGAAATCGTATATAAGTCAGCTCAGACAACAGTAAAAGAAGTAACAGTAATCAAAAAATAACACCTAAGGCCGGTCGCAAGACTGGCCTTTTTTTTAACCGGTTCATCGACCATTAACCATCAGGAGAAACTATGAAAACGCTCGCAATCGCTTTCACACTTGCCGCCTCTTTAAACTCTTTCGCAGGAGTAATTTATTCAGACACTGCTGACCTTTCGTCTTCAACAGTTCAGCACAAAATCGCTTACGCTGAGTACAGAATGGTTCCAACTAAAACTGAAATTCGTCAGATCCCTGGATGTCATCCAAATGGAGAAAGACACCCAGTTGAATGTCAGGAAACTGTAGTTCTTGAGTCTGAGCCAGTAATTTCGGTAAACGTTTCTTATGTTGATCGTATGTTCCCACAAGAAGGAAATCAGAAAGAATTCCTAACACTTAACTTTAGCCTTGAAGATTTTTCAGCTGAGGATGTAGCTTCACTTAAAGCGGCTTATCCAACTTGGAGACACCCGTTTTCTCGTGCAGGAACAAACTTTGCACGTAAAAACCTGGAACTTCAGGTAGTTAAAGCTCAGAGAACAATTCAAGTGGTTGATGTTCGTAACTCTCATATCTGTCACGTAGGCGAATCTGGTATGCCACAGCCAGGTTGTGTAGAAGAAATTAATTACAAACCTGCATTAACTTATGTAAAAGAAGTCACTGTTCTTAAGAAGTAATTCTTAGAGAAGAATACAGTAAGGGCCAGTCGCGAGACTGGCCTTTTTTTTTTACAATGTCCTCATCTTCTGTTCCAGCTCTTCAGTGGAATAAAAGCCAATCTTTCCGATTTTTAGGACTATTTTTGTAAAAGGTAGGGGGAGGGTGGCCTTGTTCCAACTTTTTTCAAAGATAATTCTTCTGGAGGGGTAACCTCGCACGGGAACAATGGGTCTTCCGGATTTTTCTGAAACGGCGGTAATGCCTTCTTTGACTTTATAGATGGGACCGCGAGGACCATCCACCGCAATGGTCATCTTATTGCCTTCTTTCACTTTTCTCATGCCTGCAAGTAATCCGGCCACTCCACCCCGGTGGGAAGAGCCTCGGACGGTTTGATATCCCATGTGTTCCACAGCACTTGCAAGAATCTGCCCGTCTTTGGATTGGGAAATTAAAATGCAGATGTTTTTTCCAGAAAAATAAGGCAAACAACTTAAATCATCCTGATGAAAACAGGCATAGATTAAATTATTTCCGGGATTGGCGTCACGGGTAGATAAATCTTCAAAGAAAATTTTTTTGTCGGCCGGATCTTCAAAAACAACTTCATACCGATAGGTGGATGAGTAGTTTTTATAAAGAAAGCCGGCCAAAAGGCCGGCCATTTTTTGGAGTAACAAGTTTTACTTTCCTAAAAGCTTTTTAAACTCTTCAGTCATGATTGGTACGATTTGGAAAAGATCTCCCACTATACCGTAATCCGCTCTGGTGAAGATCGGAGCATCTGGATCTGTATTGATCGCTACGATCACTTTAGAAGTTCTCATCCCGGCCAAATGCTGAATGGCACCCGATACACCGCAAGCAATATAAAGTGATGGAGCAACAGTTTTACCTGTCTGACCAACTTGCATTGAGTGAGGAGCAAAACCAGAATCAACAGCAGCACGTGAAGCACCGACTGTTGCACCAATGACGTCTGCCATTTGCTCAAGAACTTTAAAGTTCTCTGCATTTTTCATGGCACGTCCACCGGTCACGATAATATTCGCTTCAGTTAAATCTACTTTAGTTGAAGCTGCTTTGATGATCTCTTTGATCGCCGCGCGGATTTCACCGGCATTAGCATTCACATCGGCGGCCGCTCCAGCACCAGCTGTTGGATTTGCCGTCATGCCTAAAGCATTCGGACGAATCGAAACAAAGTGAGGTTTAGGACCAGTGATTTCAACTTTAGCTAAACACTTACCCGCAAATAGCGGACGAGTTCCAGCAAAGTTTCCACCTTCGAAAGTGAAGTTTACGACGTCAGAAGCAAGACCAGCATCAAACTTAGTCGCAAGTCTTGGAAGAAGGTCTTTCCCCATGGAAGTGGCACCTCCGAAAACATAGTCATAACTTTTTGACTTGATGAATTCTGCCAGAGCGTTGGCGTAGCCTTCCGGTGAATATTTATCAAGATTTGAGCCTTTGAGCTTATGAACATTCTGAGCGCCATGCTTTGCTAGTTCTGCAACCTGATCATCAGCAATGTCACCAATGACAGCAACATCTGCAGTTTGACCAGCGAGCTTACCTAGAATTTCCAGAGTCACGGGTTTTACATGACCATCATGAAGTTCAGTAAAAACTAATACGTTTGCCATATATGTATCCTTTAAAATTAAATAACTTTAGCTTCTGTACGAAGAAGACCAACAACCTGACCGACCACTTCTGCTTGCTTGGCCGCATCTGTTGCATCAAACTTTTTCCCAGCTGGTTTTTCCGGTGGAAGTCTGAAACCAGAATACTTCACACGTCGATCAGCATCTGAAACACCAACATCACCCAAAGAAAATTGGGCCATTGGCTTTTTCTTAGCTTTCATGATTCCTGGAAGAGAAGCATATCTTGGAGTGTTAAGTCCTTTGTTGGCCGCAAGTACTACCGGAGTAGAAACTTCATAAACCTCAAGAGCTCCACCTTCAACTTCACGCTTAACTTTTACCGTGTTACCGGAAAGCTCAAAGCCCACGATAACTGATACAGACGGAAGATTTAACATCTCGGCCAGAATCTGAGGAACTTGAAGAGCGTCATCATCAATGGCCTGTTTACCAGTTAAAATGATGTCTGGTTTTTTACCAGTTTTCTCAATCGCGCCTTTAAGGGCCTTAGCAATTGAGTATGAATCCAGATTATCCACAGCTTCAACCAGAACTGCTTCATCCGCACCCATCGCCATTGCTGTACGAAGAGCTTCAGTATCTTTTACCGAACCGACGCGCACAACGGTTACGTTGGCAGCAGGGTTTGATTGCTTAACCAGAAGAGCTTGCTCAACGGCAAATTCATCATATGGGTTCATAATCCATTTAATCGAAGCGGTTTCAATGAAACTACCATCACCATTTGGAGTGATTTTTGTTTCTGTGTCTGGAACTTGCTTCACGCACACAAAAATATTCATAGTATCTCCTTTAAAGAAACTGAACTTATTTTAACAACTCACGTGCCATCACCAAACGCTGAATCTGTGAAGTACCTTCATAAATTTGAATGAGCTTGGCATCGCGCATGAGTTTTTCAACTGGATATTCTTTACTATAACCGTAGCCACCATAAATTTGTACTGCATCCGTCGTAATTTGCATACAAGAGTCGGAAGCGAAGGCCTTGGCATACGAGGCAATTTCCGTATTACGGACACCTTGATCACACAGCCAGGCAGCTTTATGAACCAAGAGGCGGGCCGCTTCAACTTTCATTCCCATTTCAGCAATCATAAACTGGATGGCCTGATGCTTTGCAATCGGAACTCCAAACTGAATCCGATCTTTGGAGTAGGCAATGGAAAGATCCAGCGCCCGTTGCGATCCACCTAGTGCCGAAGAGGCCACTAAGGGACGAGAGTGATCAAGTGTGCTCATGGCAATTGACCAACCGTCACCGGGTTTACCTAACATATTATCTTTGGGAACTTTTACATTATTAAAACGTACACCTCGTGTATCAGAAGAACGGTGGCCCATTTTATCTTCTTTTTTACCAAGTTCAATTCCCTCAGACTTAGCATCCACTACGATGGCAGAAATGCCTTTATGTTTTAAATTAACGTCAATGGTGCCGTAAACCACGAAGAGATCTGCATAACCGGCGTTAGTAATCCACATCTTCTCGCCGTTAACGATCCAATGATCACCACCATCTTTTATTTGAGTTTTAATTCCACCCGCATCTGAACCATTGCCTGGTTCAGTCAGGCAAAATGAGGCGATCTTAAATTCTTGCGTGAATGGTTGAAGAAATTTTTTCTTCTGTTCATCTGTGCCGCCGATAACAATGGGAAGCAGGGCCAGGTCATTGGCCATGAAAGAAGTATTCATCCCCATGCAGCCGTAGGCGAGAGCTTCTGAAATGACCACACTGTCTACTGAAGTGAAGCCTGAACCGCCATACTCGGCCGGGATACAAGTATTGATCAGGCCTAGTTCCCAGGCCTTCTGAAATATTTCTTGAGGGAATTTTCCTGCTTCATCATACTCTTGAGCATGTGGAATCATCTCATTTCGCGCAAACTTGAGAGCAAGCTCACGGATCTCGTTTTGTTCTGAAGACAGAGAGAAGTCCATAATCTAATCCTTGATTAAAAACTCAAAGTGGAAAAGCATCTGCATTGAAAGACCTAGGAATTGTAAAACATTTTTCGATTCTTTGAAAGAAAGGTAATTCTTGAAGTGGTTTTACTACAAAACTCCGTTCCAACCAGCGTGGGTGAGGAACAATTAATGAGTCATTACTAATCTTATCCAGATCCCAAAAAATAATATCCAGGTCCAGAGTCCGGGGACCCTTGGGAATATCTCTATTCCGACCAAATTCTTGCTCTATTATAAGGAGCTTTGCCATGACGAGAATAGGATCTAAGTCAGGTTTTTTAAACTCCAGAACCTGATTAAAAAAATCAGGTTGATCCAGATATTCCACGGCCGCTGAGGTATAAATTCGGCTCTGAGCGATGAGTTCAAAATGTTCGCTAAGTTTTTCCCGGGCCTCTTTCAAGATCTGAAGTGAATTCCCGATGTTGGAACCAGTGGCGATGATTAAGGACATCAACGTTTCTTAAATTCTTGCAGGGGTTGTTCAGTTTCGATGTCGGGATAATTTTCTAAAAAAGAAGGCATCGGTTTGGCGGTAGGTGATACAGGATCACTCTTAACGCCACATCCAGATAAAATGAAGAGAAGGAGAAAAATTTTAAAATTCAATGGCAAACCCTACATTGATGATATCTGATCCGATATCACCTTTAATAAACCATCCCGGCACCAGTCGCCGCATAATAGTCACTCCGAAAACCGGACCTGATTTTTTAAGGTCGTCGACAGCTTTTAACTGTTCTTCATTAGTACTGTCGTTGTTGGTCTTACCGGCATCAGGACTTGAAATGGTGTAAGTATGAAAACCGATATAAGGCATGAAAAAGGTATAAAGCGGACCCTTAATGTTGAATTTAAGTCTGGCAGTTAAATGATTGGCCAGGGTTTGACTACCGTCTCCCGGGAAATTATCCAAAAGGGCGCGGCCATACAAGGCTTCAGCGAAATAGTTATCAGCAAATTGAAAGGCCCAGGAGACTCCGAACTCATTGGCCCGCAATTTCCCACCTCGTGATTCCACTTCCGCTGCTTCATAAAAAGCACCGGTTAAAGCGACGATATTATCCGGTTTAATGTGACGATTCTTGTTCTCATCAAATACACCAATATCATCTTCCACTACCACATCACCGGTGTAGAGATCATCTTCCGAGCGAATTTTTGAAATAGGTGTTTCATCTACTTTTACTTCAGCTTTTTTACCGAATAAAGAATCGTCACCTTTAACAATCTGAACTTCCTGATCTCTTCTTAAACGCCCCCATTGAGCGAGTGAATAGATTTTAAGAATTTTAATTCCCACCTGGCCTTGGTGAGTTTTGGCCACCACCGCTCTGGCCGCCAGATTGTTATCTAGTGCTAAGGAGATGAAGTCTCCCGGACCGAGTTGTTGATTATTATTAGTGAGAATAAAAATTTTCTTTGAGTTTGAAATAATTTTTATTGTTTCAGTAAAGAGATTCTCATTCGTATCAGAATTTGTAGCTAAATTAGCGTCTTCCACAAGGGATTGAGCACTTACCTGTAAGCTTAGAGAGAGGAGAATATAAACAAAAAATAGACTGAGTAACTTCATTTCTTTTCATTCTAAGTAATTAACGCGATAACGTAAACGCATCAAAAAAAAATTAAAATTTGATTAAATGAGTCAAGATTTCTAAGATAAATCGTACTACGCTTTCAAGATGCAAATTCAGGAGAACTTCATGTCAGAGCAGGCCTATCATCGCCTTAGCAGCGCTTCTAACCCTATGTTCGTGGTGGTCGCTGGTAATATTGGTAGCGGCAAGACAACTTTAACTAAAAAACTATCTGAGCGCTTAGGCTGGAAGCCCCACTTTGAGTCGGTTCAGGACAATCCTTATCTCTCTGACTTCTATGGGGACATGAGTCGCTGGTCATTTCCTCTTCAGGTGTATTTTCTGACTCACCGATTTAATACCCACAAAGAGATTGAGAATTTACCAGCAAGTTCAATTCAGGACCGCTCTATCTATGAGGATGCCAATATTTTTGCGCGTTCACTTTTTGATCAGGGCAAGCTGGACGAGCGGGACTACAACAACTACCGCAATCTCTATGAATCCATGACTCAGTTTTTAAGCCCTCCGACACTTATGATTTTCCTTCGTCGCTCAATTCCTAAATTACAGGAACGCATTAAGCTTCGTGGGCGGGATTATGAGCAGGCCATTCCAGTGGAGTATCTTAGCAGCCTGAATAATTATTATGATGACTGGTACAACAACTACAATCTGGGTAAATCCCTCATCGTGGATACGGATGAGTTAGATTTTCTGGATAATGAAGAACACTTTGATCGACTGGTCAGACGTATCTGGGATTCAATTGACCAGAAAGATATGTTTTTTCATTTTTAATAACTTAGCAAATTTTTCCACCCTCCCCTAAGCTTTGCAGTTATAATAAACTCTATCTGTTTGTCATTATCAGGGAGTGATTATGAAGCTTACGCCATGGTTGGTCGTTTTATGTTTGGGCCTAGTGTCCTGTTCCGGCTCAAAGTCAGCACAAAAAGTTGATGAAGAAACGCCTCAGATTGAACTATCTGATGCTGATGAATTTATAGAGAGTCCAATTGAAGAGGATCAACCTTTTGCCGATTCGGAACCTCAGGAAAACTTGATTACCGAAGAAACTCCTACTGAAAGTCTGCAAGAGCCGGTTAGTGAAATGGATGCTCCTGTTGTGACAGACTCGGAACCAGTGGTTCAGGAAGCTGCCCCAGTGGTTAATTATGATGCTGGCTCAACCAAGCAATATACGGTTCAAAAGAATGAAACGTTAATGTTGATTGCTTTCAAACTTTACGGCAACTATGAGCGCTGGAAAGAACTGGCCGATCAAAATCGTAACGCTCTAAATGGTACGACCAATATTAAAGAAGGCATGGTGCTCAATTACATTGCTCCTGCTGAAGAATTTGTTTGGAATCCACAAGGTTTGCCTTATCTCATCAGAACTGGTGATACTCTAGGAGGCATCTCCAAGCAGGTTTATACTACCGTTAATAAATGGAAGTTAATCTGGGATAACAATCGCCCTCTTATCAAAGATCCAAATAAGATTTACGCGGGCTTCACCCTTTATTATTTAGAAAACGGTCGTGAAGTCGCAAACGAAATTTAATATCCAATATTTAAATCACTTCTATAAACCCTCGCTTAAAGCGGGGGTTTATTATTTTATTCTACTCTTCCTGATTTCCTCCTGTAGTACATTTATCATTCCTGGTAAGACTAAACATAAGTCATTAGGTAAAGGTTACAGTGAAATGACGGCCGATGATTTTGCTGATCATCTGGCGTCGTTAAAAACTTCATTCCTGCTCACTCCCGGTGTCAGAGTACTTTCCTTAAATTCGAGATCGCAAAAGTATCTCCAATGGGTAACTGATGAGATTATTTCCAATAATGAGATATTCTTTAAAGAGCTGAAAACTGCAAAAGTTACGATTCTCGATAATGATGCCCCTTTACATTTCTCACTACCGAAAGGAGAGCTCTTCATCTCCCGTGGTTTACTTTCAAAATACATTAAGCATGAAAGTATGCTGGTGAGTATTCTCGCCTATGAGCTGGTTCGAAGTGAGAACCTCCTGTATCCCAAGCAGACAATCGTTCCTATTGGTTTTATTACCCTGGAGCGGATTCTGCTTTTAAACCGATTGGCAATCGAGGAAAAAATGGAGATCCACAAGTGGGCCCATTATTTAACAGTGCGATCGGGTTTTGATGGTGAGTATTATCTTTCCTGGCTTCAAACCCAGAATAGAAATACTGCCGACTTCATTCTTCAGGTCGGTGATGCCAATCTCATTAACCGTGAGGAATCCTTATTCAAGGCCTTCCTCATTAAAGGTGGGGATGAAGACAATCTTCTGGCCAAAAAAAATTCATCTAAAAACTTTTATACCTTCATCAATAGCATCAGGGACCAAAACCTATGAAACCAGAACAAGCAGAACAATTCTTCATTGAAGAGCTTTTTAATCGAACTCAAGATAAGGATCTTTTAAAAGACGAAAAGTTAGAAGAAGTCGACAAGTTAACTGGTGATGCTTCCACCCGGCGCTATTACCGGATATTCACTTCAAAAGACAGTTATGTTGTTTGTCTGGATAATCCTTTTAATGAAACGATGGAGAAACATCCTTTCTTATCAGTTCAGCAGTTTCTCAGTTCAAATCGGGTACGAGTCCCGGAAATTATTGATCATAATCTCTCGCGTGGGTATTCACTGCAAGAAGATTTAGGGAATGTGACTCTTTTGCATCATCTTAGTTCAGTCACCTCGAGTGAGGAAGAACTTCGAATCTACAAGACGATTGTGGATCAACTTTTGGAGCTGCACCGGATTCCACCGACTGCGGTGAAAAACAATAATTTATTTCAATTAAAATTCGATTATCAAAAGTACATGGATGAAACCCGTTTTACTTTCAAGTACTTTTTAAATTTCTTCTACAAAAACCAGGATGAGAATTTAATCAGTGAACTCGAAGCCTTGTTTGATCCCATCATGAAACGACTGGCCAATCAGAAGATGGTTATCACTCATCGGGATTTTCATTCACGTAATATAATGGTGAAAGATTCAAAGTTTACCTTTATCGATTTTCAGGACGCCCGTTGGGGAATCCCTCAATATGATCTGGTTTCACTTCTAGAGGATTGCTACTACGACCTTAGAGAGGAAAATCGCGTCGCCCTTAAAAAGTATTATTATCAAAACCTGGATGTTTCCATTCATGGCCAGAAAACGTATGAAGAATTTCTGGATCTATATGACGATATGCTGATTCAAAGAGTCTTTAAGGCGGTTGGAAGTTTTTGTTACATCTATAACTGGCGTAAAGATGATCGTTATCTAAAATACATTGGTTTTGCCATGGAGAAGATCCGCAGGGTCATGATGGATAACCCAAAATACACTGAACTTAAAAAGAAACTTTTCCAACACTATTATGCGAATTGATCATTGTTTAATTCTGGCAGCAGGCTTTGGTACCCGTATGGGAACCATTGGCCAGAAACTCCCTAAAGTCCTGTGGCCTGTATTTGAAAAAAGCCTGCTTGAGCTGCAGGTGGCCTATGCCCGCAGTTTAGGCATTGAGAAGATTTATATCAATCTTCATTACATGGGTGAGGAGATTGAGGACTTTTGTAAAAACAAAAGTGCTTTTGAAGGCGTGGAGTTTTTGTGGGAGAAGCCTGAGATCCTGGATATTGGTGGGGCCATTCATCATTTGGCTGCACTTCCTCAAGTTAAATACCGTGGAAAACTCTTAGTCCTTAATGCGGATCAATTTTTCTATCTCAAAAAAGAAGAACTTGAGCGTTTCCTGGTCCCGTATTCCAAGTCCCAGGGTGTACTGTTCACTTATTGGGTAAATGCTTCCCTGGGGTACAATGCCCTTGAGATTGATGATCGACGTTTGGTCAAAAACATTATTAAAAATAAAGATCTGGCCCCTGATCAAAAGATTGAAACCTACACCGGTATTTCACTGATTGATCTGGCACAACTGGATAAAGTCAGCGGTCCCAGTTCATTTTTTGATTCGGTTTGTCCTTTCTCAAAAAAAGAAATTCCCGCAATTCTGCTAGAGAATGTGGATTATTGGGATTTTGGGACAGTTAAAAGATTTTGGGAGACTTCTTTTCAGATTCTTCAAACTTACCGCTTACGCTCAACCCATCCATTCCTGCGCTTTTTGGTGCAGGAAAAAGCTCTTAAGACCTGGAAGATTAATCTGCAAAATTTCAGTTATCATGCCAAATCGCCCCAGGTCATTAACCTCAATCCGGATGAGGAAATGAAAGACTTATCTCCGGGAATTATTCTGAGCGGGCATGAGGCCAGAAAAGATTCCCGCGCTTTGATTTGGTGGAACGATTTAGTGGAAGAGGTTAAGTAAGAGTTGTTTCTTTGATACAATCAACAGGGCAAACTTCGATACACAGACCACACAGTGTGCAGCTCCAGTGATCAATCAGATATTCCTGACCATTGGTCACAATGGCATTTTCTGGACAGATCAAGCGGCAATTATCGCAGGCCACACAAATTGAGGAGATTTCCAGGACGACTTCATTCATAATAGTATTATAGGGCAAATCTAAGATGGAACAATTGAAAGTCAAAAAGAAAGATACGATTATACTGAATGTGGTCATATACCTGGGCCTTTCATTCTTTTTTCTCTATCTCCAACATGCCTATCGACATCACCTCTCTCCTTTTTCCTGGGTCTACTTTCAAAAAGGCCTGGAACTCTTTTGGTACGTTGCTTTGACTTTATTTTTAACTGGCATCATGATCTGGAAGCATCACCGTTATTCAGTCATGGTTTATCGTCTTTCAATTTTGCTGGTGGGTTTTAAGGTGCTTGAAGGCCTGTTTGTTGAATTCAATAAGATCATCGTCGTGGCCATGTTCTTTTATGCCATTATTTCATACTTCCTTTATCAGCTTTTATCTCACTATTTAAAAATGGCCAGCATTAACCCTAATTACAATTCCTCAGACCTGTTCTCACCTCTATTGAGAAAAATTCCCTGCAAAGTTTTTTATAACAATCAGGAAGTGGAAGGGAATCTTAGTAACTGGGACAGTGATGGGTGCTTCATTAAACTGGAGCAAGGACGGAAGTTTCCCCGGCATGTTAATGTTCGGATTTTTTTTGGTGACAGGGAATTCTCTCAGGATGGGGAAGTAGTTGCCGGAACTCTGGATTTAACCGGGGTTGGGATAAAATTTGAGAAAACATCAAAAGATTTGAATGTGTTTAATTGGTCCGAGTTCCTGGAAATTGTTCAAGAACTGGGCTTTCAACCAGAAAGGTTAAGATAATGAAATGGATTCTCCCTTTGCTTGTATTTTTAACAGCTTGTTTAAGTGACAATCTCAGTCCGGAGTCTGCACTTCAAACTTTTGTTGAAGCGAGGATGGGACAAGTCGTTACTCGTGAATTCATTCTGGAGAGAGTCACCGGCAAGCTAAGACAAGTGGTCGAAAACATCAATGAAGATGAGTTTACAAAATTTGCTGACCTTAGAAGTGTAAAAAAAGACAGCTTCAAAATCCTTTCTAAAAGTTGCCAGGAAAAGAAATGCTTCATTACTTATTCCATTTCTTATTTAACCCGGGATAACAATAAGACTCGATTTTCTTCCGACGTGAAGAAAATTGCTGAAGTTGTTAATCAAGACGGAAAATGGTTGATAGCGGATGTCAGCAATATCAAAACCTATCACGAGGCCATGGAGCCCATTAATCCTTTAGAATAAAGGATTCTTAATAATTTGCCGATAAGGAATCTGGAGGCACCATGGCCGAATCAGATTTCCTTTCCCTCTTACTAGAAGAAACTCTCAATCTCCCAAGTAAACCGGGCATTGATTTATCCAGCCTTGAACTCAAACTAAAAGATTATTCTCTCTCATATCTACGCGGCTTCTTTATTCCTCAATCTCAGATGCTGAGATTTGAAAGCCCCATGGGAGTGCTTGATTTTCCCACCAACTGGTCAAGCTTTACGCCTTATTCTCATTTAAATGGCATTATGCTGACCATGGATGAAGATCCTGATCACTTGCTTCAAATCCTACAATTGAATTGGGACTCGAAGATTCAGAAACTCCTGATCACTCATGCTGATGGCTATTGTTATTTAATCGGTTTGAAGGCGGGGGAAGAAAATCATTTGCATGATTTGTTGAATCCGCAGGAGTGGTTGAAAGCGGCATAGGGTCAACACCGCGTTTCTAAAATTTCGTACTCATCATTCACAATAGAAAAGAAGCACATTCTCTCTTCAATTAACTCCACTTTCACAAGTCTCTTGAGCTAATAAAAAGAAATCTCCATGACACCCAATGAAGGGTGCCTTGAAACATAGGATTTTCATGGAGGATTTAATCAGGGTGTTGACTCTGTTAAGTCTAATATTGCAGCTTTGAGCTGTGATTTTAGAACTTAGCAGATGATGCTTTAGAGGGGGGTGTTCACAGCACTCCCTCACCTGATTATTTAAATGTTAGCAGGAAATTGGGAATCAATTCAAGGAATAAATTTAGTAGTGTAACTCTTTGAAAAAGGAAACGAAAAGGAAACGAAAAGGTACCGCATACCTTGTTGTAGAGGCATAAAAAAAAGCCTCCATTCGGAGGCTTTAAAAGCGATATGTGTGTGTTCGAGAAAAGATTAAAGAGCTACGTAGTACTGCTTCAACATCTGAGCATCTACTTCAAGATTTGGCGAGTTACAAACAACATAACCACGACAGTCCATATCTTTAAGTGCCTTCATCAGGTCTTTCCAGTTGAACTTAGATTTCTCAAGGTTCAAGTGTTTTAAATCACCCTTAGAGTTAGAGCTGATACCAGAGATATGGATATGCATCTCTTCAAGAGCTTTAGGACCAAGTTCATTCTTAAGTGTTTCAAGCGTTTCGCAGAAACCTTTATAGTCATTCACTGAACCCGTACGAGCATAGAGGTGAGAGAAATCCATACATGGTTTACAGCTAGTGACTGACTTAGATAGAGAGATCAACTCTTCTAAAGAACCAAACTGAGAAGTTTTACCAGTCAGCTCAGGACGAAGTTCAATCTCGATATCAAGACGAGAAAGTCTTTCTTCAATAACGTTCAGTGATTTCTCAACCAAGTCAAAAACATCATACGGAGAATCTTTCATGTAGAAAGCCGCGTGGAATGTCATAGATTCAGCACCACAAAGATCAGAGATCTTGGCCGTTTGAATGATACGCTCAACCGATGAATCAATTTTATCTTGTTCACGGGCATTGAGGTTGATGTAGTAAGGACCATGAGAAGTAAGAGGAACTCCCAACTCATATGAAACCTTACGAAGAGCAGAAGAAACTTCTTCTTTCATGCGCACGCCGTGGGCGAATTCTAGTTGCATGCAATCCAGGCTTAACTCGTGTATACGTTTAACCCCTTCCACTGGATTGTTTTTCTTCACAGTACTGTTAGGAACGCCTGCAGTACCAAATAATAAACGGTCAAAAGCCATTGGAAACTCCTTTCGGACTCACTTAGAAACTAAAATATTTTATTAATCCAACTATCTTTATTTTTTATGCAAGTTTGGCATCCTTGCCCCATTTTGAAATGGTCCTTTAAAAGTTCCAGATCTACTTTGGTCGAACACACTGACCGAATATCTCCGGCATTTACACAAAAGCATTCACAAATAAGAGCATCATCATCAAGTTTTTGTTCTTTCGCCGGTAAAAGCTCGCTAACAGTTTCTATGAGATGAAGAAATTCCTTATCCATTTTGTACCAGTGTGCCGCCGTGCAGAAACATTCAGTTTTCATTCGTGAAAAAGTGTTGCTGGTTTATAACTTGGAGCTGGATTAAAGTCCATGGGAAAGCCTTAAGGCTGTAATAAAGTAATGCAAATAAGAATTATGAGATGGTAAAATAGAGTTAACTTATTAAAAAATCTGGTTTTACTTCTTATGCGTGCAACCCTTTCCTTAATGCTTATTTTTCTTATTCTGGGATTATTTCTCTGGATAACCTTAAGCGGAGCGTTATTTTTTATTGGAATGCTATTCTGGCTGGCCCTGCTAGTAATTACAGTTGGTTACAGTGACACTTTGATCCTGTATTTACTCGGGGCCCGGGAAATGCGCTCTAGTGATGAGAAAGAATTCTTTGAAGCCGCGGCCCAGGAGGCCTATAAGCTCTCACTTCCTTTACCTCACTTGTATTTCTATAACGGAACTCTTGAGCGGGCGTTTGTTCTGCAAAACCGCGAAACTATCAGTCTGGTCTTAAATAAAAGCCTGATCGAGAAATGTTCATCCTATGAAATGAAGGCGATCTGTTTTGAACTTCTGCTGCAAGTGAAGCGGGGGATGGCCTCAAAAAGAACAAAGACCATGTTTCTATTGGGGCTTTTAACATGGATCATTCATTCGGTATCTGGGTTTATTCTCTCTTTGATTCCTATCAAAGATTTTAGGAAAGCGACTGATTGGTTAATAAGTTTTCTGCTTCATCCTTTCCTGGACTTAATGTTCAAATTGATTCTAGGTAAACGCTATTTTAAAAAGCTTGAAAAATTCCTGGCCGATTTTCCCATGGAAAAAGATCTGTTGGATCGGGTAGGTTTAAAACTGAGAAAGCCTAAGTTTTATTATTCTTTGCCGTCGCGGAAACTTTTAGAACTCTCTTCTATCAATAAGAGTAAGCACTTTCAAAATATACTGGCCTTGGAATTCTTGCCTCATGAATGGGATTACTTGTTTGTGAGCAAGGAGATTAAGCGTGCTGAGTAAGTTTAAGAAAGTTGAGTTCAGTAAATTTGCTCCACTTTTTGTGACGCTTGCCTTTATTTTGATTTTAATTCAGTATTCCTTTCATCCGCTTGAATCAATTTTTTATGATTTCTGGGTTAAGACGGATTTGCCTTCCAAGAATTTCAATACTCCGATTGTCCTGATTTCTCTGGACGAAGAGAGTGATCAATTCTTAGGCGAGACTTATCCTTATACGTACGCTTCTCACACCCGTTTGATGGCCAGGTTGATGGAAGATCAGCCGGCGATCATGAACTATTTTGTATCTCTGCTTGAGCCGGATTCTGAAGTTGAGGCCCGGTATCAAACGGAGTTTCATGAAGCGATCAAGAATTATTCGCCCTCTGGTGATAAGTTTAAATTTGGAACTGAAATCGATCAGGTAGGAGAGCTGGTTCCACCGGAAGCTTTGAAGGATGCTGGTTATTACCTCGCCCAGTTGTATCGTGATCAACTCGTCTTCTCAAAAGATGAAGTGGTACGTCGGGCGATTCTGAATATTTCGGGAGAGGACTCTCTTCATCTTTGGACCGCTAAAAGATTCCGGGAACTCAAGGGACTTCCGGTTCTTGATGCCACCGCTTATAAGGGTGCTTATTATAACTCTGAAGCCGATGCTAATTTCGCGCTTTTTAAATATTCGGGAAATCCTTCCACTAATCGAATTCCATCTATTCCTTTTCACCGGGTAGTCGTGGGAAATTTTCCAAAGGGATTTTTTAAAGATAAAATTGTCTTAGTGGGACCCGAGTATCTCTCCAATTCCAGTGATTTTATTCTGACTCCTTTTGATAAAGAAAATGCCAGGTCTCCAAAGCTTGCCGTTCATGCAGATGTGATTGAGGCGCTAATTTCCGAGAAAACTATTTATGACGTTAAGGATATAACCACTCAGGTGGGCGCTCTTTTCATAGCTATTTTACTTTCTTATATCATCTCTCGGGTTCAGCCAGTGAAAGGTTTGATGATCACGATACTCCTGATCCTGGGTATTCTACTTACCAGTTATTTTGCCTTTATAACATTTGGCTGGTGGATAAAACTCTCTCACCTGGTTCTGAGTATCTTTGTGGTTTATTACATCTGGGTGCCTTTCCGGGCGATTGAAGAGTATCAAACCAGATATGCCATTGAAGAAGAGACAAAGCTTTTAAAACAAGTTGATAATTTAAAACAAAACTTCATTTCGCTGATGAGTCATGATTTAAAAACTCCGGTGGCCAAGATTGCGGGGATTGCGGATATTTTAAAGATCAAGTTTAACAATACTCCGGAACAAACGGAGCTGATTGATAACGTGATGAACTCCACCAAGGAGCTTAATAACTTTATTAATTCGATTCTGGATTTAACAAAAATTGAATCTCAGAACTTGACCCTGAATAAAGAATCCAAAGATGTAAACAAGATCATTGAAGGGATTGTGGAGAAGCTTGAGTTCGAGGCCGTTCGTCAGGCCATTCGGATCGAAGAAGAACTCTCACCCCTTTATCCCATCCAAATTGATACAGTACTTATGAACCGGGTGATTTCCAACCTGATCGAAAACGCCATTAAGTATGCCGGTAGAGAGAAAACTATCTGGGTTAAGACCTGGGACGACCCGGATTGGGTCTATATTGAAATCAAGGACAACGGGGTGGGGGTAGGACCGGAAGACCTGGCCCATATTTTTGATAAATTTTATCGGGTGAAGAATGATTCCTCCCACTCAATTAAGGGATCAGGACTAGGCCTTTATCTGGTAAAATATTTCATTGAGTTACATAATGGGGTTATTACTGCCACTTCTAAACTTGGTGAAGGTACTTCGTTTATAATTAAGCTAAAGAATGAATAGGAGCTAATATGCATAAGGTTTTGGTTGTTGATGATGACAAAGTTCTCCAGCAGTCAGTTAAGCAAGCACTGGAGTATCATCACTTCGTGGTTGATGTGGCCGACAATGGCAAAGAAGCTGTTACCAGAGTTTATGGCCAGAAATATGATCTGGTGGTCATGGACGTCAACATGCCGGAAATGGATGGTATTGAGGCCCTGACAGAAATTAAGAAGCATGATCCTTCAGTTATAGTTTTGATCTTAACTGCTTATTCAAATGTAACGGATGCGGTTAAAGCAGTGAAAGAGGGGGCTTACAACTATCTTGAAAAGCCTATCAGTGCTGAAAATCTGGTTGCTCTTATTAAACGTGCACTTAAAGCGCGTTCGATGGTTGAGACAGTCGGATTCTCCTCACCGACCCTTTCCATTGGAGAGTCGGCAACTTCAAATGACAAATTCGTGGGTGAATCCAATGCCATGAAAAAAGTTTTTGATGTCATTGCGAAGCTTGCCAAGGTAAATACGCCGGTGCTTATCCGAGGTGAATCAGGAACTGGTAAAGAGCTAGTCGCTAAAGCAATCCATTACAATTCTCCTCGTAAAGATGAGAAATTTGTCACCATTAACTGTGGTGCTATTTCTGAGAACCTTATTGAAAGTGAACTTTTTGGTCATGAAAAAGGGGCCTTCACTGGTGCTGATCAGAGAAAAATCGGTAAATTTCAATTTGCTGAAGGCGGGACTATTTTCCTGGATGAAATTGGGGACATCTCAGCTGCCATGCAGGTAAAACTCCTGCGTGTTCTTCAGGAAAAAACCTTCATGCCAGTGGGCTCTAACCGCGAGATCAAAGTGGATGTGCGAATCATCGCAGCTTCTCACAAACCATTTGAAGAAATGATTAAAGATGGCAGTTTCCGGGAAGATTTATTCTACCGTTTAAATGTTCTTCCAGTTTATCTTCCACCTCTGCGTGATCGTAAGACCGATATCCCGCATCTGGTGAATCACTACATTAATTATTTTAACAATGTTCACAATTTGAAAGTCAAAGGTGCTGAACCTGAGGCCCTGGAAGTTTTGAGTAATTATTCATGGCCCGGTAACATCCGTGAGCTTCGAAATATTATTGAACACTGTTTCATCATGGAAGCTTCCGACTACATCCATGTGAACTCTCTGCCCGCCATTGTATTTAAAGATCAGAAGAAAGCTGAATCTAAAGACCAGGTGGCCGAAGACAGCGTTATTGACCTGGAAGACATCCAAAACTCGGTACTAGATCACACAATTGCACCTAAATCGGCCAATGATGTTCAATTTTCATTCGGAGCGAAATTAGGCGAAGGTGGGAAATTGGATTTTGCTATTGCCAAAGACTTGTTTGAAAGAGAATTTATTGTCCAGGCATTGATTATCAATAAAGGCAAAATTAACCAAACTGCTTTGAATGCCAACATTCCTAAAAAAACACTTTTAAGGAAGATTGAGAAATACGAAATCAACCCTAAGGATTATTACTAAATGGCACGTTTTTGGACACTTTGTTTGCTAATGGCAACCCTCATTATTGTGGATCAACTCTCAAAAGGTGCGATCCAAAGTAGTCTCTTCTACGGTCAGACTATTCCGGTAATAGAGGGATTTTTTAGCATTGCTTATGTTAAGAATACTGGCGCGGCCTTTGGCTTTGGGGCCGATGGTCCGACTTGGTTCAGACAAATTTTCTTTCTGGGTTTACCGGTGATTTTTTGTGGATGGATTTTCTTTTTACTGATTAAAACGTTGAAAGGTCCGTTTTTTATATCTCTTGCCTATGCTTTGATCATTGCCGGTGCCACCGGTAACCTGATCGATCGTTTTAGCCTGGGTTATGTTGTGGATTTTCTCATGTTTTATTGGAAAAACGAGGCCAACCATTTTCCTGCTTTTAACGTTGCTGATAGTTGCATCACCATTGCAGCAGGATTACTGATAATAGATTTCATTCTGCAGTTAAAAGCGAAGAAAGCTCAAGAGCCTCATGCTTCCAATCCTGTATCAAAACCATAATCTGATTCTCTATTC
>DFXY01000031.1:65733-124535 GCA_002381945.1 Bacteriovoracaceae bacterium UBA4096 | reverse complement strand
GGATTAGTTTATAGGGGGAAGGTCAAGTCCATTAAAAGTTAAGTAATAGTTTCGGTAGTTTATGTCTCCAGCATCACTAGGTAAAAATTCTAAAGAACTTGATAAGCATTCTTGCTCGTGATAAGAAATTTCCCTCATGAATAAGGTAATTCTTTTCCTTCTATTAATTGTTATTAATGTTATTGGGACCACCGTATCCCAAGCCGGTTCTCATGTTCATGAAGAAAATCAAGCTGAAGTGTCTAACAGCTTGGAACGGTTAGTCCAAGAAACCAGTCATCAGAACAGTCACGGAGATAATTGCAATTCCTCTCATTGTTGTAGGCATTGTCATAGCTTAGTCGTTTTAGTTTCTCCATCTGATCTCAATATTTCCACTAATTACTTTCTCTTGAACTTTCAAGATGTAAGTCTACAAATTACTGAAAATTTTTTTGAAATCATAAAACCACCTCTCGTCTAGTTTTTCCTATATCCATTTCTAATTTTCTAATTTTCTAATTTTGATCTTGATAAACTATCAAGGAGTATTCAGTGAAGACTATTTTTATGTTGATTCTACTTTCGTTTTCTGTAATTTCATGCAGCAAAGGTGACGAACGTTTAAAAGAAAAAGCTCGAATTGAAGGTGATACATTACGTGATGTAGAGAATAACAATCTTGCTTTAAAAGCGGAAATCATGGAAAAAGATCTTGCAAGGAGACACCTGTTCTATCAAGCCATCAAAGGTAATTATGAAGGAACTATTAAAACAAACGTAGGAACCTTCAATATAAGGATTACTCTCACACCAAGCCTACCTCCTATTAGAGTAAACAGAGTAAGACAATTAGAAGAAATAAGTTCGGATCTAAATAACTTAATGCTCAATACCCAAGTTGTTCAATGGGACTCCAATAGTTCGATTAGTGCTGTAGGATGCAGAGTAAGTAATATCCGTCCTGATGTTGAGAAAGGTGCATTGGCCATATCTCATGAATCTTGCCCCAATCTTTACTTAATCAAGATCGCTGACAGAGGTGACAGCATAAGTTCAGAAAACATTGCCAGCTCGATTTTGAATGGGGATATGATAGATATAGATAGCCTAAGCGGGCAGATCCAACCTTCGACGAATGCTAACATTTTCAACTTTATTGCATACAAAGTTCACGAGTAAGCTATGAAAAAAATAATCATACTAATATTCATATTATGCTTTTCTTCTGTCTCAATGTCACAGTCGAATGAAACGATAGAAGTAAGTCTTGATCAAGTAGTAGGAAAAATAAGTAATGAAAATCTTACTGTTTATGAATCTGCTCTTAGAGTTTATCAGACAAAGGAATCAATAACTTTTGCACGCATGAACCTTCTTCCTAGGTTAAATTTGTGGAAACTTGCTTCTTCAGCAGTAGAGATATTTGCTGGAGGGCCAGTCGGTGTAGCATCAGGTGCCTTTTCAATAGTTGAAGACATTGCACCTTTTGTCGTTCCTGCAAATTGGTTTAGGGTATCACAAGCAAAACTTTTTTATAAAGCAGACCTCGAAGGCTATAGAGCGTTATGGGGAAATGAAGTTCTTACTGCAAAATCACTCTACTTCCACTTACTATTAGACACTTCTTTGCTAGAGCATATCAAAAAGAGCAGAAAAGATCTGAACGAGATTTATAGTATCGTAAAAGTAAGGGAGACTTTTGGCGGTGCTTCAATAACGGTATCTCAAGAAATAAAACAAAGGCTTCTTGCTCTTGATGAAGATACTCGGGCCATAGAAGTTCTTATAGCAGAAGAAGAAAGCCTACTTGCATTTATGATGGGATATGAAACAGGCGTAAGATTAAAAGCTAAGCAAATAAAGCTCCCAGACTATGATTCGCTTTCGCAATTGAATTATGAAGATTTCGTATTCAGAGCTGTGGATGAATCTCCAGAGATTCGTCAATTTGATCATTTAATAGAAGCGTCCAAATACGCTCGCAAAGAAGTACAATATGCATTCCTTGGAGCTTCAAGCTTAAGTCGCGGGCTCACAGGGGGAGTATTTGACAATCTTCCAGTTCAACCTGGATTAGGTTTTGGAACAGCAGCTTCTTTAAGAATTGTCCGATCACAAAAAGAGATTCTTAAAGTTCAGCAGAAGGCTGTAAAAGAAACAGTTAAAAGACATTTGAAACTATTAGTGAATAACTACAATTTGGATCTGAGTAATTATAGAAATATTAATCAACGCGTATACTTGGCTTCATCTTCACTTAATAATATGTACAACCGATTACGATTAGGGGAAGAAGTAGATTCTCTTGCTCTAATTGAAGCTTCAAGAAATTACATTGAAGCAGACACATCGCTCTTTGCTGTTATGTATCGCTTTCTAAGCAGCGAAGATAAGCTGTCTCGAATGATATTTCATGGGGATTATGCTCACTCCAGAGAAGCAGTTGAAAAAGTAAAAGGAACTCACTTATGAAATTATTATTAATCTCAATCACAATAGTTTTCTCTTCAAATGTACTTGCCCAATTTAATCCATCTCGAAGAACTGAAGAGCTGGCAGTATCTCGAGGAAATTTGGAAATTAAAATGGAAAATACTCCATATTATAGTGAAGAACATGCAACTATAAAAAGATACTTTACTGAGCTCCAAATATTGATAGATGAACTAGAAGAAAATAGCCGGAGCCTCAAGCGATTCAACGAATATCTAAGAGAAGTAGGTACAGTTGATTTTTGTAGTAAAGCCCTACTAGAAAATGACAGATGGAGTTTGCTTGTCAAGAAATGCACAAAGAACAATTTTTTCTTATGCTCTGAAGAAGTTAAGCTATTCCCTAACCTCAAAAAGGTACTGATAGACCTTTTTGAAAAAGACGTTAGAGAGCAAGCACTCGAAAATTGCAAATGACTAAATTAATTGTGATTTATAAATGATAGTTATATAATATATAAAATTATGCGATTTATTTTAGCACTGATTCTAATACTTACCGTATTCATAGATTTCTCAACTACTTGCATAGCTGACGACTTGTCTATTTGCCATAGTTCAGAAACTTCTGATTCCAACCTAAAACAAGAATTTAATAAGACTAGCAAAGATTCAGCTCAGCAAAAACATACTCAAAATTCAGACTCACATCACTGCCATGGTGCTCATATCCATGCAGCAGTTAATTTTTCAGTTGGGTCAATAACAAGTATATCTAACTTAAACTTCTCATTAGAATTTTTCGATTATTCCTTGGCGGTTCCTTCGCCTACCTTGTCCAAGATTATCCGTCCTCCAATTCCTGCTTAGCTTTTCTATTTTTCGATTTTAAATTATTTCAGAGGTATTTATGTTCTTATTTCTTTTAGGCATCTCACTGTTTAGTGGGACAGCTTTCTCACAAAGCGTTTGTGAATTTAAAAGTATCAATGATTTTTACAATAGAATTAATTCCAAAAATCCTATTCAGGAGCAAATTAGCAAGCGTATAAGTCAAGTGGAAAGCACTGTCGACTTAGCAAAACAAAGACCTAACCCTGTGATTGAAACCGAGTATCTTAAGGGCAATCAATTCGGAATAGATATAAATAATATACAGGTAACCGCTCAGCACATTTACGAACTAGGGGCCAAACGCAAGAAACGAATAGAAGAAGCTCAACTTTCAGCAAATATAGAGAAACGCTTATTGAACCTTAAAGGTGTCGAAACGACAGTTGGATATGCACTGAAGTATCAAAAAGTGGCTCAGCTATCCATCTTAATAGATGCGGTTAAAGAAGCTATCGGTACATTTGAGAACGTGATTAAAAAGCTCAGTTCAAGGACTGGATTGACACCAGAAGAAAGAGTCTCGCTTCTTACCCTTCAATTAGCTTCAAATGACTACAAGGCGAAGTTAAATGACTTTGCAAATGAGAAGACAATACTTGAAGGTGAACTGATTTTTATTACAGACTGTGACAATTTCAAACCTTACTATAAAAGCTTGCCTTATCAGGATCTTCTTCTTCCTCTGAAAAATTTAAAATCATCAGAAAGTGGACTAGTTAATGTAGAGGATTTAAAGATCAAGCAAGCAGAAGCAGAGTTATCGGTTCAAAACTCGCTTGGCTATTCTAACATAGCGATTGGTCCCGTCTTGGAATATCAAACTCAAGGTAATGATGAATTTATATCCGCAGGAGTTGCCATTACTTTTGATCTTCCTTTGTTCCACACCAATAATGCCGGTAAGTTGAATGCCACCAAAAGAATGGCTGCACAAAAGGTAGAAAGCACCAATTCCATCAGAAATTTAAATCTCAAGAAAGCTATGCTTATAAAAAAATATGAACGTTCAGTTCAAGTTCTTTCACAAATGACAACTCTCGAGAAACTTAATAAACAGCATTCAGAAGTTGAAAGATTATTTGCAAGAGGTATTGTCTCAATACCAATGACGATCGAGTCTCATCGCCAACATATCGATTTTCTCGAGTCACGATTTGAGACAGAGAACGATCTACTTATATCACTCGAAGAGATCGTATTTATCAGAGGTGAGACACAGCTATTGGAAAACCTCTTCAAGAACACATCTATTAATTAGGAAAAAATATGAAACTGTCATTTTTACTCGTTATTTTTCTGAGTGTAACAATTATAGCATTTAGCGTAAGTGCCCGAGTTACAAATTCAAAAAAAGAAACAAAAACTTTTAAGAAACATGAAGATGAGCATGGGCATGGCAAAGCCGATGAACATGGCCATGGTGAAGAAAAAGCCGATGAACATGGCCACAGTGAAGAAAAAGCCGATGAACATGGCCACGGTGAAAAAAAAGCCGACGAACATGACCATGGTGAAGAAAAAGCCGACGAACATGACCATGGTGGCGGCGAGAAAGTTGGACCTGATAAGGCAATTACTGAGGTTAATGAAGAAAAAGGTTTCAAACTATCGAAGGAAGCATTTAATTCATTAGATGTAAAACTTCAGGAAGTTGGGATCAACGAAATTTCCATAAGAAAATCATCTTTGGTAACAAGTAAAAACAACACAGGTGTTTACCGATATCGTGATGGCTATTTTAAATTCATACCTGTGACAATTAAAAGAAGGGATGACTCAGCTTATCTCATAGAATCACGTGACCTACACCCCGAAGACCAGATTGTTAGAGAAAACGTTGGTTTAATTGCGATCACTGACGTGTACTCAACAGATACGGCAGAATATGGTCATGGTCATTAAAAGGTAAAACTTATGATTAATAAAATAATACATTTTTCAGTTAACAATAGATTATTCGTCTACATGATGACGATCTTGCTTATCTTGTTTGGTCTTAGGTCCTTCGAGACTCTTTCTATTGATGCAGTACCTGATATTACTAATACTCAAGTTCAAATTAACACACAGGTAAAGGGCTTGGTACCTGAAGAAATTGAAAGGATGGTGACCTTCCCTATAGAATATGCCATGAATGGCATTCCAGACGTTGAGACTATTCGTTCCGTTTCCCGCTTCGGAATTTCTCAGGTCACTATCATTTTTAATGATGATGCTGAAATATTAAAAGCTCGTCAGTTAGTCAGTGAGAAACTGCAGAATCTTGAACTTCCTGAAGGTGTTATTCCTGAAATGGGCCCTATCAGCACTGGTCTGGGAGAAATTTTCCATTATTCTATTGAAGCAAAAAAAGCTGAAACAGATCCAGATAAAAGACTTATCCAATTAATGGAACTTCGTTCTCTTCAAGACTGGTTTATTAAACCGAGGCTACTAAATGTAAAAGGCGTGGTCGAAGTAAATACAATAGGTGGATATGAAAAACAGTTTTTCATTCAACCTGATATTAGAAAAATGGCACGTTATGGAATTCATTTTGATGATATTGAAACTGCTATTGAGCAGACAAATCTGAATGTCGGAGGTGGTTACATCCAACAAACTGGTGAACAGCTACTTGTAAGAGGTGTCGGACTCTTGCAAAACTTTGACCAAATCGGAAATGTCGTTGTGAAACGACTTTCTGACTACAGGGTCATCAAGATCAAAGACATCGCAGAAGTAAAGTTCGACAAGCAAATACGTACAGGAGCAGCAACTGTTAACGGTGAAGAATCAATCATTGGCACAGCATTCATGCTCTTGGGTGAAAATAGCCGTACCGTCGCTATCGGCGTAGATGAAAGATTGAAGGAAATTAAAAAAGATTTACCAGCCTGGGTTGAATTAAACGTTCTTTATGATCGTTCCAACATGGTCAATGCGACTCTAGGCACTGTTGAGCACAGTTTATTTGTTGGAGCTGCTTTAGTGATCGTTGTTCTCCTTCTTCTTCTGGGTAACTTAAGAGCCGCCATCATTACTTCTCTTATTATTCCTATTGCATTGCTTATGACCTTTATTTTTATGAAATGGATGAAAGTGTCGGGCAACCTCATGAGTCTTGGAGCGCTGGACTTTGGAATTATCGTTGATGGAGCGGTTATTGTTATTGAAAACTGCATTCATAGATTAGAAAAAGCAGGAAAAGAACTTGGCCGTGAACTGACTCGCAAAGAAGTTAAGCATTACGTCACCGAAGCTGCCATCGAGATTCGATCCGCGGCGGGCTTCGGAGAATTGATTGTCATGGTTGTATTCATTCCAATCTTTGCTCTAACCGGAGTTGAAGGAAAGATGTTCGGCCCTATGGCACAAACTTTCCTCATGGCTTTAGGAAGTGCACTGGTTCTTTCCTTTACGCTTGTTCCTGCCCTTGCAGCAACATTCCTGAGCGGTAAAACAAGAGATACTAAACCTTATCTCATGTTGCTTGCAGAGAAGATCTTCCACCCGTTTCTCTTAAAGGCGCTCCATTTCAGAAAAACTGTTCTCATTATCGGAATAACTTCTGTACTCGCTGGTATTTTCTTATTCAATAGGCTTGGCTCTGAGTTCATACCGCAACTGGATGAAGGAGACTTTGCTCTCCAGTTCATTCGTCCAGCAAATATCAGTACTGAGAATTCCGTGAAACTCCAGATGCTCTCTGAGAAGATTGTCAAAACCTTCCCACAAGTTGAAAACGTCTTCGCTCGAACAGGTGCTGCCGAAGTGGCCACTGACCCCATGGGAGTTAATATCTCAGATTCTTACGTCATGCTGAAGCCAAAAGAGAAATGGCCAGCGGGAGAAATAGACACTAAAGATAAACTTATGACTGCAATTAAAAAGAAGTTGGATCTCCATGTTCCAGCCCAAGTAATCATGGTTTCACAGCCAGTTGAATTAAGATTTAATGAGCTTCTAGAAGGTACTCGTGCAGATGTGTCCGCTAAAATATATGGCGAAGATTTGGACAAAATCATGGATTACGCCAAAGAGGTTTCTAAAATTGTTTCAACCATAGAAGGCTCTGGAGAAGCCGAATCAGAATCTAAGGGTAAATCACCTATGATTCAGTACACTCCTAGAATGAATGACCTCGCTAATTTGGGCGTAACAGCTAGGCCTGTTTTGGATACAATCAGCACCGCAATTGGAGGGAAAGAAATTGGCGTTATCTATGAAGGAGTAAGAAGATTTCCTATCGTTACGAGGCTTTCTGAGCATGAAAGAGAGAATGTGGAGACTATACGAAAGCTTCCTGTGGGCATTTCAGAAGGATACACAGTCCCAATAGAGAAAATTGCAGACATTGATTTTGTCGAAACTTTTACCTCGGTGAATCGTGAAAACTCGCAAAGAAGAGTCGCTGTTCTAATTAATCCGGAAACTCGTGATATTGAAACTTTTGTGAACAAAGCAAAAGAAAAAGTGGAAGCAAATATCAAGCTACCAGAAGGCTATTTTATTGAATGGGGAGGAAGCTTCAAGAATCTTCAGCAAGCCAAAGAAAGACTGAGCATTCTCGTTCCTCTAGCCATGTTAATCATTATAGCAATGCTTTTTGCTGCATTTAAGAACCTTGCCCAAGTAGGTTTAATCTTCTTATGTGCACCAATGGCCCTCATTGGTGGGGTTGTTTCACTTAACATTCTTGACCTGCCATTTAGTATTTCGGCCGGAGTAGGTTTTATTGCCTTATCTGGTATCAGTATTCTAAACGGAGTCGTTTTGGTTTCTTACTTTAATCAGCTCTATAGAGAAGGAAAAAGTCCAGATGAGATTGCTGAACTTGGCTCAATAGCACGACTTCGTCCAGTATTAATGACTGCATTAACAGATGTTTTCGGCTTTTTACCAATGATTTTTTCAACTGGCCTTGGTGCTGAAGTTCAAAAACCACTTGCTACTGTCGTAGTCGGGGGAATTTTAACCGCAACAGTTCTAACTTTGATTGTATTACCTGCACTTTATCGCCTTTTCTTCAAATATATGAAGCCTCCTATGGAGGAAGAAATGACATGAATAGAAATTTAGATGCTGAAGTAGAATATAAATATTTACCTGGAGTTAAGTTATGAAAATGATCTACCTATTGTCTCTGTTTTTAGTTTTCTCTTGTTCACATCACCATAAGCAGTCTGCTCATCATCATCATGATAACAAAACTGCTTGTGAAAAATGCGCAAAAAAATCTCAGGTGGCCTTTGACAAAAAATGCGCCCACTCAGTCATGGAGGGTGACACTCATGTAGAAGGAAAAGAAGAGTTCAGTCTTACTCATGAAGGGACAAAATATTATTTCTCTTCAAAGGATAAGATGGAAAAGTTTCAAATCCACTTGGATGAGCATGTAAAGAAGGCAAATAATCAATGGGAAAAAACGAATAATCGTTAAGAAAAAGAATAACAATAGAGGTTAAAATGAAATTTGCACTAATTGCTTTGATTATTAATTTTCCCCTGAATGCTCTTGCACATCAGCATAAGCATAATGAGGCAAAAGAAAAGCATGTCGACCATAAGGAATCTAATTCTCACAAACATGATCAGAAAAAAAAGGTTAAGAAGTCAGATTCTAAACATGATCATAAACATGATCATAAACATGATGAGAAAGAAGATTCATCATCACATTAAGTAACTCTATAGGAGGGAAAGGCTAATTTTTTAGTGAGCCTTACCTCCTATTCCTTCTGACAAGGGATCTAAAAGCCAGCGCTATAGAACTAAGTAAAGAGACTTTTATTAAAAAAAAAGTTATTCTCTTGAAATGGGACTATTAGACAGATTTCAATCACTTTTTATTTTATTTTCAGCAGTGGTAGGCTTACTTTTGGGCCAGCTCTCTTGGTTTTCTGTAAACAGCGAAAAACTGATTGTTCCTTTTCTAATGGTTATGCTCATAATTGTATTCATGAACGTGCCTCTAAAAGAAATGAAGGAGGCATTCAAGGACTTCCGATTCACTGGTCTAAGCTTAGGGATCAATTTTATATGGACACCATTATTTGCTTGGATACTAGGTTTGATTTTTCTGAAAGATCAGCCTGATTTGTGGGTAGGCTTTCTTATGTTACTGGTGACCCCCTGTACAGATTGGTATCTCGTTTTCACACAAATGGCAGGCGGTAATGTGCCACTTGCGGGAACTCTTCTTCCTTGGCACCTTATACTCCAGCTTTTGCTCTTGCCAGTGTATCTACTTCTCTTTGCGGAAAAGCTAGTTCCGCTAGATCTAAATGTTTTGCTTGAAAGCATATTTTTAATATTAGTTATTCCCCTACTACTAGCAGTGCTGTTGGTGAAATCGATATCAAAATTAAAAAGTAAGACTTGGTTAAATGATGTTTTTTTGCCTGCTGTAATGCCGGGTCAACTTATCTTTTTATGTTTAGCTATTGTAGCGATGTTCTCATCGCAGGGAAAAATATTATTAGAAAACCCAAAGATAACTTTACTCCTTTTACCTCCTCTCATTATTTTTTATCTTTTCAATTTATTCTTCAGCATAAACATAAGCAGGATTGCTAAGATTGATAAAGTATCCTCAATAGGTTTTTGTTTTTCTACCTTGGCCAGAAATTCACCTATAGCTCTTGCTATTGCAGTTACAACCTTTCCTGATCGTCCACTTATTGCTCTCGCCTTAGTGATTGGCCCACTTATTGAACTGCCTACTATGGCATTGTTTGTGAACTATTTTAAAAGAAAGCACATCCTTACTTTTCCTGATCCTTGATCGCTTTATAAGAAATTTTTAACCCAGCATCTTTCCTTTCACTGTAACGATCCACAAGAAAATCTGAAATATCTCGGGTTAGATATGTGAAGCGCATAAGTTCTTCCATCACATCAACTACCCTATCCCTATATGAAGATGCCTTCATGGAGCCATCATCATTAAACTCATTAAATGCTTGAGCAACTGAAGATTGATTAGGGATTGTTATCATCCTCATCCATCGACCCAAGATTCTCATTGAATTAACAGCATTAAATGATTGGCTTCCTCCAGAGACTTGCATAACAGCGAGTGTACGACCTTGAGTCGGTCTCACGGCATCTATGGCCAAAGGAATCCAGTCAATTTGGTTTTTAAGGACACCAGATAGATTTCCGTGAAGTTCTGGACTTGACCATACATGCCCTTCCGACCAAAGACTCAAACTTCTCAATTCTTGAACTTTCGGATGATTCACTGAGCGGTTATTATCAAACATAGGAAGACCATCGGGGTTAAATATTTTAACCTCGGCTCCCATGTGAGTTAAAATATTTCCAGCTTCTTCTGCTAAGAGCCTGCTAAATGATCTCTCTCTTAAAGAACCATAAATAATAAGAATTCGAGGGGCATGATCTGATTTTAATAAATTATCTTTTGAAGGCTTTAGGTTAAAGCTTACATCCGCTAAATGCATGAATCCTACTTGTTAAAGTTGTGTAAAAAATCTTTCTGAAGATCATTCAATTGGGCTTCGTGATTCAATTCCTGAATTCTATAAATTGCTTGATCCCCGTCCATTCCCTGCCTCACTAGTTGGGCTGCAAGCATGGTTCCGGTTCTCTTTCTGCCATTATTACAATGAATAGCGACAGCTTTACCTTTTGAATTAATATCTGAAATAAACTCTGAAGCTTCTATGACTTGATCTACTTCAGGAGCAGTTCCTCCCTTCATTGGAGTCCAGAGAAAATCCATATCAGTAGCGACATAGAGCTTATGGTTCTCTTCATCATCCAGAAGAGTGACAATTCCTCCCACTCCTATGGACTTCAAATAAGCCACTTCAACTTCATTCTCAGGCTTTCTCACTCCGAGAAGTTTATTTGGAATTACCCACCAAACAAAATCTGAAATCTCTCTTTTTTCTTCCATCAGTATTTCCATTTGTTAGAAAGTTTAACGAGTGAGAGCATTACTGGAACCTCAATCAAAACTCCAACGACTGTTACGAGAGCGGCTCCAGAATTTAAACCAAACAGAGCTATAGCTACAGCAACAGATAATTCGAAAAAGTTACTTGCCCCAATCATCGAAGCAGGAGAACAAATGCAATGAGGAAGCTTCATACCTTTTCCCATCCACCAAGCGAGAAAGAAAATCAAGTAGGTCTGAATAGTTAAAGGAACTGCAATCAATAATATATTAAATGGTGATGCAATGATCTTTTCACCCTGAAAGGCGAAAAGAAGCACTAATGTAGAAAGCAATGCCACAATCGAAACAGGTTTGAGCTTAGGTAAAAAAACAGTAGTAAACCACTTTTCCCCTTTGGTTTTGATCAAAACTCTGTTCGATATAAAACCAGCAGCTAAAGGTAAAACCACAAAAATCACGACGGAGGAAAAAAGAGCATCAAAAGGAATTTCAATATTTGAAACGCCTAAAAGAAATTTAACTATCGGGATAAAGGCTACGAGAAGAACCAGATCGTTGATGGCAACTTGAACTAAAGTGTACCCAGGATCACCATCAGTAAGATATGACCAAACAAAAACCATCGCCGTACAAGGAGCAGCCCCCAGAAGAATGGCACCAGCAATATACTCTTGGGCCAGTTCAGGTGTAAGATATGCGGCATATAATTTATCAAAGAAAATCCATGCAAAGAAGGCCATGGTAAAAGGCTTGATCAGCCAGTTGATGATAAGTGTAAGTGCCAGCCCTTTGGGATTTGAACCCACTTTTGTGATGGAGCTAAAGTCGATCTGAACCATCATTGGATAAATCATCAGCCATACAAGGATGGCGACTGGTACGTTGACTGTTGAAATATTAAGATCACTTAATACTTTAATAGAGTCGCCAGTTAACTGACCTATTACAATACCTACAATAATATGTAGAAGTCACGATCTGATCTGACAATTCATCCTTAGAACCGGGATCTGTCAGGTCTGATCCAAGCCCCATATTTTTTCCATCCTAATGCAAAATTCTTTCTTCTTTAACCTCCCTTGTAATATTTCCACTCAAGATTTTCTTCTTAACTATTTCTTTGCCAGCTAAAAACGTTTCCCATGGGGTTCTACCATTGCACATCTTTCCTTGATGGGTCCTGTTGAAGTTATAATCCTGAATCCATTCATCAAGATCAGATTGAATTTCATCCATGCCTCCATAGATCTTCTTTCTGAATGCGATTTGATAAAATTCTTCCAAAATCGTTTTGTGGAATCTTTCCACGATACCGTTCGTTTGAGGATGTCTTGCCTTTGTTTTTGTGTGGTCGATGTCTTTAATGGCCAAGTACAGCTGATAATCGTGCTGTTCTACTTTTCCACAGAATTCGGTTCATCTGTCTGTCAGCATTCTTAGCATCGGGACTTCCTGCGATTCAAAGAACGGAAGTACTTTGTCGTTGAGTAGGTCTGCCGCTGTGATAGGGGTCTTCATGTTATAAAGTTTGCAGAAGGCAATCTTGGAGTAGGTATCAACAAAAGTCTGTTGATAAATTCGGCCGACACCCTTGATAGTACCGACATAAAAAGTATCTTGAGAACCAAGGTAGCCAGGGTGCTCGGTTTCGATCTCACCATGGGCTTCATTTTCAGCTTTACGGCGTTCAAAAATAACGAGCTGGTCTTCGGTAAGAACTGTACCTTCCGAAGCCACCTTGGCCTCAAGGGCCTTCAATCGCTTGTTGATGTTTTCCAGGTCATGCCTCATCCAAACGCATCTAACTCCGGCCGGTGAAATGGAAAGGCCCTGGCGTCGCAGCTCATTTGAAGCTCTTGTTTGGCCCCAAGCCGGTTTATCAATGGCCAGTGCTTTAACCGCTTCTTCAATCACAGGATCAATTCTGTTTTTGATGTTTGGAACACGTTTGGATTTATTAACCAATTGATCAACTCCACCATTTTCAACTGCTTCTTGGTAGCGATAAAAAGTGTCTCTAGAAAAGCCCATTACTTTGCAGGCCTTAGAGATATTACCTAGCTCTTGGGCAAGGTTTAAAAGTCCAACTTTGTTTTTAATAACGGTAGTGTTAGTCTGTAGATAAGACATCGGTCGTTTCCTTTTTAAATTGTTTTGTCGTAATTACAATTCTAAGGAAGAAACCCGATGTCTTCTTCAAGGCAATTAAATCCTATTGAAATTATCGGAATGTCAGATCAAGTCGTAGCTTTTACAATTTATGTATCTGACTGATTTTCGTGAAAGTACATTGAAGGATGTTATCACGAAGCTCGAGCCAGATTTATTTTTAGCTGTCACAGGCTTGACCGTAGATGATTTTCATTTGCTCGTCCGACTCAAGGTTTTCAACACGGAACAGATGAATCAAGCCGTATTTGCATTTCGTCGTTATGAAGATGCGTCATTAAGATATACAGGGATTGAAAGTCATAAAAGTCTTAGTCATTATGGTCTTTATGATACTGTTGTAGCTAAGGAATGATTTATTTCTTATAGAACCCAAGACTGAACATGATCTAATTGAACAAAAAATATCATTTTTATGCCCTCGGATATCTACCAGTCCCAATCCAGCTTCTCAGAGATTACTTCTTCTTCAACTTTAATACCGATCAATTTAGCCCTTTCTTTCGCAAATCCAGCGATTATCTTTTTAAAAAGGTTTCTACTATCACTCAAAGAAATGAAACGTTTTTGAACTCCTATATCCTTTGAGCCTGTTGCATGACGGGAGGCAAACCCAGTGGCGGTAAAATTGTTAGCGGAGCATGTAAACTTATCAAGATCATCTTTGAAATCACGAAGCACTCGATTTTCGTTCGTGTTTTTTATGCATTCCATAATTCTGTAAAGATCAATATAATCAAACCGATCTGAAGCAAATAGTAAACATCTAAAAAACTCTCCATCTCTAAAGGCGAGATGTAAGTAGAAGTTTATTGTTGTATTTAAATCAATCAGCTGACAAAAATCATTGTCATACTTAGGCAGAGAAAAGTCATTTGTGAAAGATGTTTCACTATCAATATATTGAGCACAGCCTTCACCTAAAAAGATTTGATGTGCCGTAAACTCTTGCATGCTATGCTCTCGGTTGATCAAAAAAATCGCTCCTCGAAAAAGGTGGCAAAGAGTTTTTATTTTTGATTTTACTACATCTTCAGAATCAGAATCATTCAAAAGATTAGATCGAACTCTATAAACCTCAGCTAAGTGATCTTGCTGATCATGACTATAAATTGAAAATTCTGGAAAAAAGCGAGATTGAAGATCTTGCAGTACAGATTCCCCACCGTAAACAGAGAAACTAATATTGTTATTATTCAAGAACATTCAACTGTCCTTTCCATTGCGCCGACTTAATCAATCCAAAAATTGCACTTATCTCACAAGAAATCTTTCTGTAATCCTCGGTAACTTGTTCCTGGCTTTTGTTGGCCAAAAAGAATAATTTATCAGATGCCTCGATCAATAGCGTATAAATGTGAGATTTTTGAGATACTCGATTTTCCTCGGCCCAACGGTTGATCGCTTTTTTGGAAAGTCCAAAAAGCTCAACCATATTAGAAGACTTTTGATTAACTGCTTGCACGATTGTTCGTTGCGCCTGAATTCTTGTTTTAAACTCACTCATATTTTACCTCTAATAACTTATTCATCCACAAATCCACATCAATTAGTCCAGAAATTGCTTTTTCAATCTCTTCTTTTGATAATGGATCACCTTGGCCTCTTGTGCAAAGAATTCTTGCTCTTTCATATATTGAATAAAGATCCTTGCAAATGGGTATACTTTCATCGCCAAGTCGTTTAGCAGAATTTCGTGAAAAATCAGGCATTCCCCTGGAAAGTGAATAGCAAGTGGCAAAATTTCTAATGGCAAGGAAGACAGTTGAAAGATCGAGAGTTTTCGATAGTGTGCTCTGCTCTAAAGATTCTCGAGCTTCATCAAATATTCCTTTGAATTTCAAGCAATCACTTCGACCGTCCGAGTATTTTTTTGGTTCGCCAAGGCCTCGCAGGAAATCTATTTCATTCGATAAATAAATTGGCTTAGACTCAAGATATAAATGCCATGAAAAAGGATTTCCTTCATGCCACAGCTCCTTAATTCTATCGTAAGAATAAATTGAGTAGTCAGAAGCATCAAAACGAGGATCATGCCCTTCCACAATGGCTAACATATCCACATCTGAACCACTCACAACGTCACCTCTACAAATTGAGCCAAAAGCATAAATTTCCATTTTACCTCCGACTTAGCCTTCTAACTAAGACTGACATCATCAGTGCAAAGACAACGTATCTTATAAATTGTATGAAGGTATACCATAGACCTTCCACTCCTTTGACTGTTCCTAAAAAAAGTTGTGGTGATTTGAAGAAAGAATCTTTCAGATTTTCAGAGGTCATGCTTTCCAAAGAAAGCCACTCAATGAAAGCAACAATAATGAGAAATACCAGAGTAATTATTGCAAGTTTGTATGGCTTTTCTCCATGGCCCCATACATAATCCCAAATCTTAAAATTTAACCATTTGATAAGACCTAAAAAACGGTCAAAACCTCTGTACTTCTTTCTATAATAGGCTTCTTTTGAATTCCACACTTTAAGAAGGTGCATTTCTGTAGCATCTAATTCTATTAGTATTGCTTTATTAACTGACTCGGGGTCCCCAATTTGAGCAAAGTTCATTCTTAAGGTTCTTGCAAATTTTTGTTTTAAATTTTCAAGCCCAGGACATTCTGTTTCAAGAATATTGTTATCTATTTGTGTTCTTTCAAAAATAGCATAATTAAAGTTGCTGCCGGTAAAGATACTCCCGTGAAAATTGGAGCTTATAAATCGACATCCAGTAAAATTACAAGAATCAAATTTACAGTTTCGAATATAAGCTGTATCAAAAGTAGAATAACTAAAGTCGACATTCTTAAACGTTTTATCTTTTGCAACAAGCCTTACAAATAAGTAATTCTTAAACTTAACATTGGTTTCATCGCTATCAAATCTCTGATCTTCTACTTTCGTTTTATTGTTTTCAACAAGCATGATTAGTCCTAAAAAACAGATTTTTTTATATAAAAAGGGAATTCTTTACTTATTTTTTTACCAAACTCATTTAAAACTTCAGAGTTTCCTGTCGCAAGAATAACATTCGTAAAGCCAAACTCTAACAGTTCTCTAATAACATTTAACCCATCCTCATGTCCCAAGTCATGATCAACAAAGAAAGGAGTGTTTTTATGAAAGCCTTCTATGTCAACATCCTTTGAGTTTGCAAAGGTTCTAATTTGCACTCCAGTTTTTGTTGCCATTGCAATCCAAGTATCTCTCACAAGAGCATTATCATCAATTAAAACAATCTCTTTAAGAGGTAATAGCATCCTAAATGTTGTTCCACCACCAGAAGACTTTATAAGCTTTATATCAAAGCCTAGTTCGTTGAACTTTTCCTTAATAAAGCTTAAGCCAAGCCCATTACCCTTACTCTTATTAGAAGTGATTCCTTTATCGAATATGTAAGGCTGAAGCTTGCAAGATATCCCTTTCCCATTATCTGTTACATCGACTGTAAGGAAACTATTCTTATAATACCCATGAATTTTAACTTCGCTGGCCCTTGCCTTAATTGAATTGCTAATAAGATTCGTGAACGTTCTTGTGAATATTACGACATCGGCGCAATACCAATCGAACTCCATACTAAAATCAAAACTGATTTCAATCTTATCCATAAATTTCTTTTGAATATCACTTAAAGTTGCTATCAAAGTGCCTTGCTGGCACTGATTTACATTACTTGCCCCATGGTATTTCCCTAGAACTTGTTCAGTAAGAGATTCAAGCTCCTTGACGTTGCGACTTATAAGATCGTAATCCTTCGTACTGGCAAGAGAAACGAGATTTTGAATAGGGGCCTCTAGGTCATGAGCAAGTTTTCTTACCTCATCCCCTACAATCGCATCAATTTTCAAAGTCCTAATTTCAAAGATCCTTCTCCTAAAATAGATCCATATGAAGGCCATGACCATAAATGGCAAATACCACTTAATTGTAAAAGCTCCAGGAATAACCTCCCAGAAGACCAAAAGGTCATAGACCTGAAATACAAACAAACCAAGGAATAATGGGAAAGTGGCTTTCCTTTCCTGCCTATCATAATAAAAATAGGAAAGAACAACTAAGCAAGTCCCTCCTCCAGCAACAAGAGGGGCCACGATGAGCATAATGGTCTTATAGAAGCTGTAGTCTCTTAGTCCCCAAACCCATGCAAAAAGCATTAAGGTCATGGGAACAGCGTAGGCATAAGGTAGTTTTTCGAGAAATTTAATCTTTGAATGAAGCTTATAAAATCTTAGTGCTACGAGCACCACACATAGTTCTACTCCTAAGCGAAGAATAAAATGAACCGGCCCAGACATGTAGACTGGATCGAGATAGGCCCGAGGCATCTCACTAAAACTAATAAGATAGAAAAGAGACACTCCACAAAGGAATATAACAGGTAAAATCTTTTTATTTTTGTAGATTCCATAAACTGCAATCATACCGAGTAAAAGAACAAAAAGGGTAAATCCACTTATTAAGGGTGAACCCGTGCGAAGTAACCAATCTTTTATTGAACGCTTTGTTACTTCATTATAAGAACCAATCCCGACATCCGTCGATCTTAGACCGAACCGAGTTTGGTTAAGATCTTTTACTTGAACCTCAATTCTGTTTGTCTCTTTTAATAAGCCTAGTGGGATATGGAGTTTTAAAGACTGATAATGGATAAAATAATCAAAGTTACCAATTAGTTCACCATTGAGTTTAACAACCGCCGTATCACCAACCGACCCTAGAAAGAGCCAACAGTCAGAAATATCAACACAGCTTAAGTTGGATTTATCAAATTCAGTTGAATAGTTGACCTCTCCCATCTCAAAATTGTGCTTAATATATAAATCATCCCCTGCTACCACTTCCTTGCAGTTATCACCTTGGCATACATTCCATGAGGAAAGCTCCGTGAAAGCTTGTGCCTGAAAGCTAATAAAGGTTAGAAGGAGGAGGATGAGTTTCATAACTGTTCCAATAACTCCTCTTTCGTGAAGAGCACTGGGCAAACAGGCGATTCGCTGGCCCCTTCTAAAGGTATGGGAAAAGCATTTAGAAAATACTGCCCTTCCGGAACATGTTTAAGATCGAGGCATTCCATAATCATGGCCCTTTTAAAAAGGGTATTATGAATCGGTCTTTCTTTTGACCCTGGCATAAAGTCTGAAGATTTCCAGCTTGTTCCATAAAGAGAGAAATTGCGATTAGAAATGAGATACTCCGCGGCTTCCAGTGATAAAAGCAAAACATCATTTTGATTATGAAGGCCTCTTGAGTTAAGAGGTATTGAATCAACGGTCAGTAAAAGCCGATCAGGGATCAATTCGTCTCCTGAGGCATTGAGAATCCCAGCTTTAAGCTCCTCAAGACTTACTTCCCAGATCTTCACTCCATTGACGGTGGGATGAGCTTTAAAGCCATTACCCTTAAGCTTTACCACTAAGGTTTTCCCCCAGAAGTGCCTAAGAGCATTCTCTTTAAAGTACTGATCGACTGTCCTACCCTCTTTAAGCGTATGGGCCGAGCCTTCAATATGCGGAAGGCTATGAGGCTTCAAGGTGTAAGCCGAATAGTTAACCGGCGGGGCCTTGGGATCAGTTGAGTTTATATCGTAAATGGTTTCTTTTTTATAAGGACTTCCTTCAAACCACATTCCTTCAAATTCTTCTTCAATAATCGGACTTAATACATAAGGCATAGCTATCTCTCTATCTTTTCAAGTTTAGATTTAACTTTATTAATTGTTTCAATCGCACAAGGCTTTTTCTCTTTTATAAGTTCCAAGGTCTTCAATGCTCCAGTAATATCTTTGCTTTCAAGTTTTATCTCAATCGCATCTAAGGCCATAAAGATTGACTCCACATTATTTATAAGCTCATGCTCTAAATTATTGGATGAGTTCATATTGCTCTCCAGAGTTTTTATCCAAATACCAATACACTTTATCCGTATGAACCTTAAGGGCCCTTGCCGTTGGCTTAAGCTTTTTACGGTTCTCTTTATAAAGAGTCTCAATCGCTTCTAGTTCAAGTTCTCTAACAAATTCTTTTAGGCCCATTTCTTTTATCTGCTGAATCTGTTTCTTAGTGATAAAGCGGTATTTCGTTTTAGAAAAAATATTCTCATTATTAATAATATGAGTAGGTATTTCTTTAATCTCAGGTTTTGAAATTCCTCGATCAAGCCATGAGTTGATTAGGTTTTTAAGTTCTCGAACATTTCCTGGCCAGTCATAGGCCTTAAGTATTTTTAAAACATCTTTATTTAGATAGAGGGCCCTTTGCGATAAATGTTCCTGAGATATCTTCTCAATAAGAAGCTCTAGATCTTCTTTTCTATCCTTGAGGGAAGGAAGAATTAGATGGACTCCATTGATACGAAAGAATAAATCTTGACGAAATTTTCCGGCCTGAACTTCATCAGAAAGATTACTGGAAGTGGCCGCTATCAAACGAAAGTGACTTTCAATCTCTTGTGTACTTCCTACGGGCTTAAACTTCTTTGATTCAATGGCCGTAATGATTTTATTTTGCATCAGAGGAGACATCGTTCCTATTTCGTCTAAGAAGAGAGTACCGCCATTCGCCTTTTCAAATAGTCCTTCTTTTCTTGAGTCAGCACCAGTAAAGGCTCCTTTCATATGCCCGAATAATTCTGACTCTATTATTGAGTCAGATATTGCAGAACAATTCAGGTGATAGAACTTTTTCATGTCACCAAAGTTTAATTCATGAATCAGTTCAGCAAGGACTTGCTTTCCAGTTCCTGTCTCTCCAAAAATATAAATAGGAGATTGGGCAGAATAGATGCTTTTTACGACCTCAAGAGTGTCCGTAAGCTTCGGACTAGAGGTTGTGAATTTAGAACGAATAACCTTGTTTGTTTTTAAAAAAGCATTCTGTGAATCGAAGTGACCCATCACCTCTTTAACCATAGATATGTTGGCCGGCTTAAATAGATAGTTGTCACAATCTGAAAATTCAAAAGCCTTCTTTATAGAAGATTGATCCTTTTGAGCAGAAAGAATCACAGTATAAATGGATTTCTCTTTAGTAAGCTTCGCAATCTTAAAGCCATCCGGCTTTCCATTAAGATCCAGATCAACAAAAGCAAGGTCAAAGCGAAGTGAGCCAATTAATGCACTGGCCTCATCTAGAGACTTGGCCTCAGTGATATCACCAAAGCCTTTTAAGAGTGTGCAGATCAAATCTCTGTTAAGAGCATCATCTTCAACCACTAAAATCTTAAGATCCCCAATTCTTTTCATGGGGGCTTTCTAAACATTAAATATTCATATTGCAACTTAAGAAAAGTTCGGATTATCGTACGCAAATACGAACGATATTTTCTACAGACCATTCGAGCGCACAGCGTCTTCTATCTGAATTAAAACGAAACTTTATACCTGACACCTTTGGCATACCTATTGCGATGAAATCTTCAACGAATGACTGCTAACCGGAGGAAACATGGGCTGGATAAAAAAGCATCTTAAGAAAATGATCCAACATAAACGTTATGAATCAGAGGTTTCAACGGCTTCTGACTACATATCAAAGCATCACCCTGAGTATTACTCATACTGCTACTGGAAAAACATTTCATAACAAAAGGTCAGCCATGAAGAGATCTATGCCAGGTATTAAAGAAGAATTTTTAAATCTTATCGGAGAAATCAGTGTCGAAGAGCTGATCTCAAATATTGAAATACAACATGTCATTGAAGACATCCATCAGGAGTTAATAGATGTCTCAATTATTACTAACAAATCAAAGCACAGAGGTTGTTATGAAGTCTAAAGCAGAGTCGTTACTGAACAAAATTAACCTACTTGAGAATCTTCTCTCTAAAGAAGCATTAGGAACAGAAGAAGTCTCAATAGGGATTAAGAATATCAGAAAAGAACTAAAAAAACTTTTTTAACCAGAGGAACATTGAATGTCTTATTTAATTACACTTATCTCACTACTCGCCTTTTGCTCTTGTTCATTTAAGAGTCCCGATAATGATAGCAAAAAAGAAACAGCTCACATGGAAGAGTTAAGGGTTGAAGATTTGGCCAAACTTGATTCTGATGGTGACTTAATTAATAACTATGAGGAGAAAGTAAATGGAACTGATCCTTTTGTAGCTGATATTCCAAAGGTTGATGTCAGTTTTCTTCAAGACTATTCTATTGAAGTGACCTTTGAAGATGAATCCATTTTTAAGGTCGATACCACCGTGGCCCGGGATAACCCAAACTTTAAATATCGAGTGGGAGAACTCTTCTTAAAAGAAAACAGTCTCAATAATGCTGCCAAACTCGGTAGATTCTCAGGAGTCTCATGGGGAGAGATCGATCAGAGGGACTTCTCATGGGTAAAGTACCCAAATACAGATAAAGAGTATTTTCACTCTAAGGCTCTTGAGTACGTGAAGCATAAGGGAAAAAAGATTAAGTCCCTGACTCTTGACCTTGAGAACTCTCTTCGCCTCCAGGAATCTCCCTACTACCCTTCAATTGACTCATTGGAAGTGAATTTCTATTACTACAGTCACTCTAAAGAGAGCTATGTCCTCATTCATACGGAGAAGATTGATAAAACATTCCAGGGTGGAGTTCGTGAAAACTTTGCAGTAACAATACACAATCCTCCTCTTGAGTTATTTGAGGATTCCTATCTTCGTCGTGGTGAGTTTATTATCTCGGAAGTTAAAGACTTTAACAGCCCTGACAAAAACATCCAAAACTCTATCCTCTTATCTTCGGTAAAGAACAAGACGATCCCTGTTTATGTATCAACTCCATATGAGAGTGGAATTAACTATGTGGCTATAAATGATAATGGCGATAAGTTTATCAGCGTCCTCAAAAAACTTTACTCCGATAAATTTAGCATCGTAGATGAGAAACTAGAACAGGTAGAGCAATTCAGTAATAAACTCACAGGTTTCACTTACCTTCATGAAGTCAAAGATAATGACAAGGACGGGAATTGGTTTGTGATGACCAATAAGCTTAAAGACCATTACTTAAAGCACACTTTTACCAGCACTGATAGCATTACGCTTTCTTATGTTACAGGTTCAGATCTTGCCAATCAGAAGAATGAAACCTTTTTCGCTCTAACTGAAAGAGTGGATAGCACAGATTCGTACAAGAAATACCCATTAGGCAATGTCACTAAAAACTCCATCCTTGACGCCTCCATCTATGTCCAGGGCCTTCATGGGGTGAAACTTGATGAGGAGTTTGGGAAATTCTTCTTTGCACCAAGATGTGGTTCAGGAAACTGCACAGGGGCCAATTGGTTTGTCAGTGCTGAATGGGTAATTAACTCTTTCTCAAAGCTTGATGTTCCCTTCAATTTTACTGAACTAGGTGACATTGGAGACAAAATCAAAGTTCTCATCAACAACACGGAACTCGACCTCGGTGAACTTGTAAAACAAAACCAGGCAACCTATGAGCTAAAAAGAGATGACGTTGGCCAGTATCTCCATATCCAGCTTACTGATCTGGGTAAACTTGAAGTCATCCAAAATGGATCTGAAAACACCGCCTACCTTATGCTTTACCCAATTAAAAAAGGGATGGCCGGTCTTGGACTTGAGATAGGAGAAGTCACCGGGAAAAACATCATTCCTCTTCAAACAGTTGGTCCAACGGCCTTTGAAATAGGCATGAAACGTCGAGTTCCGGCGATTGCAGTTACATCATGGAAGTTTTCCGAATGGCAGAAGCATGCACCATGGGATAGGCCAGCTCCAAACGGCTGGATTCCGCGTAAAGGTGAAAAACAAATGTATTGGTCTGGTCTTGTGGTCGATGTTGTTTCAACTATTACTAACAACTTTAACTAAGGAGTAAGAGTGACATTCTTAATTTTACTCTCATTATTCTTTTCAACTAACTCTTGGGGGCGAAGCCTCAAAGCGACAGCAGATAAGCTCGGCTCTGATATGATAAATCTTGGCCTTGCAGTTGGAACATTTGCAATCGTCGTGGCAGGGATCTGGTTAATGCTTGGAAAGCAAGATGCGGGGGTTAAGTTAACTCAATCCGTTACAGGTATACTGGTCATCGCTTGTGTCATGAGTATCAAGAGCTTTATTGTAGGAGTTGCTTAACATGAGACAATTTCCACAATTTTTAAAAACAAATCCCATGTTTAATGGACTGACATTTACAGATATGGGGGCCTTAATTGGCTCCCTGTATCTGTCAATGATCTTCCGATTCCCTGCTCTACTAACCATAGGCCTTGCTGGAACTTCGATTATCACTACCAAACTCTTAACTAAGAACTTTGATTTCGTAGGCTTTTTATTACCTCGTAAGAAAACGATTAATCTTAAAGACATATATCGGGGTGAGAAATGAATCCTATTTTTTCAGTTTGTGGCCATGAACTTACAAGCCTTACGGGAATTAGAAGCTCATTTTACCAGATTCTTCCTCCTGATATGGATGGACTTGATAGGAATTCCCAAGAAAGAGTTTTACTGGGTCTTGAGGGGGATCTCATCAATACGGAATCTAACTTTAAGCTTTACTGGCTAGATGGAAAGCTCTATCTCAACGCATTTGGTGAAATTAATTTAGGCCATGGAGAGATCATTCCACAGGAAGATCCTATTACCACTTTTATAGGAAGCGAAGATAGCTCAATAAATTTTTATGAAAACTACCTAACTCACGGAAGTCAGTTCATCAGATTATTATCAGTAAAAGACTTCCCACTAACGCTCGAAAAGCTATCCTGCAATGAGTGGCCCGATTTTGTTTTAAACTTTAAAAAGATTGATAAGCTCGCCGCAAAAAACAAAATCAACCTCAAAAGAAAGCTTCATTTCTCGGCTTTGTATAAAAGCTTAAGAAATATGGATTCAGAGAATGCTTTCAATCAGTCCGAATCTCTACTTGATGATGTTACAACTGACCAAAAAGCACTCTTTAGTGTCGAGATGTATATTATTGCAAGAGCTCGCTCTAAGAATAATCTCGATAAAGTGACTTCCAAAGTGAGTCATCAGTTCAAAGGACTTGGCGCAAGCCTCTTTGTTGAGGAGCGCGGTCTATCGTATTTCTATCAGAGTCTATTCCCTGGAGTTGTTCCAAGTTATAAAAGGGCCTGTGATATTCCTTCTGACTGCTTGTCCTACCTTATCCCCTATCATCGAGATTTTGTGATGGATGAAGGTTTTGAGCTATCTTCACGAAATGGGGTTCCTGTTTATTTTGATCTTTTTAATACTGAAGCTCTAAACTACAACGTATTAGTCACTGGTTCATCAGGGCAGGGAAAGTCCATGATGGCCAATAAACTTCTATGGCAGGAGCTTGGGCGGGGAACAAAGGCGATGGTTCTCGATCTTGGAAACTCATTTGTAAAAAATGCGAAGTTCCATGATGGTGCTATTCTCTCTCAGAACTTTAACCCTTATCAGTTTAAAAATCCGAGGTATCTTAAAGAATTTATACTAGCGACTATGGATGAGAAACTTCCTAAAAAAGAGGAAGGAAGACTCTTTGAAGAGATTAAAACTATATTAGAGAATGAAAGAATCATGAACTTTCATGATTTTCTTCGAGAGCTAGAAAAATCCTTCTCAGGAATTCGTTATTATTTTAATGAAATAGAAGAATACTTTACGGATGTGACTTATCCCCTCAATAACCTCACCTATTGTGACTTTACTCTCTTTCCAGAAGCAATGAAGGCCCCTCTCATTATATATCTCATCGAGTATTTCAAACATTTGGAAGGTGAAAAGGTTTTTATCTTTGATGAATGCTGGCACTTACTTCTTAAGAATGCTGATTACATAGCAGAATGTTTTAGAACTTTCAGAAAGCATAAGGCAAGTGCAGTGGCCATTTCTCAAAACCTCGATGATTTTTCAGAATCTCAATTAGGTCGGGTCATTATTCAGAATACCTACTATAAGTTTTTGTTTCGCCAGAGTCTCTCTACCTCTGAGTTTATAGATTCTCATAGTAAGTCAATTCTCGATTCTGTTCAGTCAATAAAGGGGGCCTATAGTGAGTTTCTTCTTTTAACAGAGAATATACGTAAGCCAATTCGCTTTTATCCTACCCCGCTTGAATATCAAGTCATGACCAGTGCCAGAGAGGATAATGAACAATTTGAAGAATATCTTAAGCATGGTGGAATGTTACTTCCATTTGCTGAAGCTATTAAGAATTTTACTCAGGTCAAAAATCCTTTATGGAGTCTCGAATGAAAAAGATTCTCTTAAGCACAGGAATCATGCTTCTCACTTCTACCGGTTTTTCTCAAATCATTAGTAGCGATACTGCTCTATTGGTAGAACTTGTGACAACAACGGCAAGTCAGTTAAATGAACTTGAAAAGCTCGTGAGTAATACTGAAAAGTACACCGCTAAAATGCAACAGTATAATGAGCTATTTCAGGATGAATACTTTAGAGCAGAACGAGTTCTCTATATAGCAGAGTCCCTTGCCGCTAAAAAGGAAGTAGCAAACCTGGGGGATCTCAACTGGGCCATTAGAGAGCTTAAATACTCCATGGCCGAGATGAAGCAAATGATGCGTGAGTATGCCATTATTAAATCCGATGAAAATAAGACAAAGGAACAGGTTAAGATTCAAAAGAAAATCAATGTTCAAAAAGAGAAGGTTGCAAAATCTCAGGTCGATAAATCTATTAAAGCAAAAACAACAGGTCGGGCCACCCAACTTACGGCACAAAACACTGCTCTAATTTATGAGCAAAATGTAGATATGCACAATACCCAACTTGAGATTCTCGAAAAGCTCTCCACTAATAATCGACTAATGGCCGAACAACTTGAAGAAGTCCGTCTTAAGCAAATTGAAAAAGAAAAGGCTTACGGAATATCAAAGGATAAAAAATGAATATCCTCCAAGAAATGCTTCTCATACAAGAAGCAAGTGTTTTTCGTCTTTATGAAGAGATGACAAGTATTGCGAAATATTTCATTACTCCGGTATTCACCATTGCTCTCATTTTAGAATATTTTGGTGAAATGGATTTTGGAAGTGTGATAAAAAAACTTCTTCTGGTAACAATATTTATTGGGGCCTTCTATCAGTTTCATACTAAAGCTACGAACCTCGCTCTTGAAAGTGCAACCTATACTCTTAAAAAAGTGAGTCCGAGAAATCTTTTTGTAAAGAAGTGGTACCGCACCAAAGTCAAAACCACTGAAAAGAGAGATTGGAATTTCATTCAGTCTTTAGTTGTGCCAAACCTAAATGATCTACTGGGTACTGCATTCTTTCTTTTGGCCAAGGTCTTTATCTGGCTTTTAAAGCTCATTTACTCAAGTGTCTACCATCTGACCTATGTCTTCTCCGGTGTAACGGCTATCCTCTACTTCCTTGGGTGGACTAAAGACGCTCTAAAAGGGACAGTTCAAGCAAGCCTCTGGTGCATGATTATGCCCTTTGTAATTGTCGCCATCCTCGCTCTTGTTGGTAATAGCATTGATGAAACTGCTCTGGGTAGTGATCTGTTAGTCACCAAGATTGATACCATTATCTGGCTTTTCGGAGTCACTATGCTTCTGCTCATTAGTCCGCTTATCAGCTATGGAATGATCAAGGGAGATGGTATTCACTCTTTTGGATCGACTATGGGAACGATGGTTGTAAGTTCAGGCATGAAGGCAATGACACTTTCTACGGTACTTGGGGCAACTTTAAAGAAAGCATCCCTTGGGGCTGGTAAGACAGGGGTAAATTCATTATTAGAGCCATCTATTAAAGACCTTCTTAAAAAAGAGCATGCTCCTGATAAAAACAAAATGAAACTTCTTGAGAAAAAAGGTTCAGTAAAGCATCCATTCAAAGAAGGAAGACCTCTTGATGATCGCTTAAAAGCTGTCGGTATGACTAAAGAAGAGGCAATTAAGCTCACGAGAGCTTCCACAACTAGTGAGCAAAGTCAAAATTATAAACCTAAGACCCAAGCCTCTAAGAATGAAATGAAGCCTCCACAAAAGAGTCAGACCTCGCCTAAGACTAATCTTGGGAAGCTAAGTCCGATTGAAAATCATGATAAAACACCACATGGAGATGTAAGACTTCAAAAACAAAATTTCAAATTTAATCAGAAGTATTGGGACAGCGTTAATCCACACAAAGCCGAGGCCATTAAAAAGAAGTATGGAATTGAGGGAACTACAGTTAACCCAAATAAGGTCCATCGGCCAGTTAAACCTAAGTTAGCGAAGCCTAGAAGAAAGGAGAAACATAATGAGCTACGATAATTTTGAAGCAACCTTCACAAAAGAAAATAAGAATCTCAAAATTGCCTTGGCCGTCACCATTATTATCTCACTTACTGCCATCATTTATCAGGCGCTAGATAGACGTTACTTCCTTTATCGAGGTGGAGCAATTTTTGAGGAAAGACCTCTTGCAGAAGAAGTATGTCGACTTGCTTTTGTGGGTCTTGCTGAAGGAAGCCCTAACCCTCATGTCGTACATAAAGAAGTGATAAAAATTGCAAAAGAAGACGGTTTTGCCATACCCATTGAAAAGATCCTTCAAGTAGAATCCCTTGAAAATGGTGCCTGTAAGATTGTTCTAAAATCGGAAGGAACACTTACCGCCTTTAAAATAAAACTACTAGGCAGTAACAGTAACCCCTTTTACTACAAACTTATTCAGCTTGATGAAATTCCAGCAAAGGAGCAGATATGATCTTTCATATTCTGATGAATCAGATGACAACAATATTCTTGGGCCTAAATCTTCTGACAACTCTGAGCTTTGATTCTGAGATTCAAAGTTACCTCTATGGGGGAAGTCAGGAGGAAATGTTCTTTCAGGTAACGAATAATTTTAAGACACTTGCGATAAAACCCAAGATGGATGGGGTCTACTCTAATCTTTTGGTTATAACAAAAAACACTAAGTACTACTTTGATCTAAAAAGAGACCAGTCAAGCCCTCACCAATTCATCGAGATTAAGAATGGAGTCATGAACCATGCTTTAACCAAGAAGATCAAAACCCGTGATTATGAAATCCTAGAGGGAGATAACTCCATGCTCTTTATTAATAATAAATCATCAGAAGTCATGGTTAACGGGTTAAAGGTTAAGCATCGAGAGTATTTGTCCAAAGGAGTTCCTATCCTCTATGAGGGAAAGCGAATCCTAAACTAATCACTAAGAGGACATTCAGATGAAAATAATTGCGATTTTAATAATCGTCTTGGGGAGCTTTGCCCTTAAAGCACAGAATGCAAGGATCAGTAGAATGAAGAAAGAGAAAACAATCACACACCAAGGGCCTACACAAAGGAGGGATAATCATGACGAAGTACTCAACCAAATTCTTGAAAGTAACAAACGGCTCACTTCACTTCTTCAAAGTCGGAGCGGGGTTCCTGTTATTTGGGAACAAAGATCCAAGATCCTCACGGGAAAAGTCTTCCGTGGTACTCTTCTAAACTCGATTGTTTCTACCAATCTCTCAAGTCCTGTGATTGTCATGGCCCATCCTAATCAGGGCCTACCACCTAAAACAAAATTTTCCTGTCAGGGAACAACTCAGAATAAGCGTGTCCTTACTATTTGTAACAAGATGGTCACCACTGAGAAGGAAATCCCTATTCAGGCACAGCTTCTTAACATGGATGGAAGTAGCGGTCTTGAGGGAATTTATGATGATGCCAAAGAACAGCTTATCACGGGTGCAGTTTTAAGTTCCTTCGCTCAAGGAATGTTATCAGGAGCGCAATCACGGGTCGGAACAACTTTTGGAGCAGTCAGAGACGACTCTGTAAAAAACCAAATTCTTCAAGGCTTCATTGAATCTGGTAGAACCACCTCAGACCTACTCTTAGATGAAATGAAGTCTACCGAGCCTATTGTCACAGTTGAAGCAGGAGAAGAAGTTCTTATCTATTTCATGGAGGCAGTCAATGAAATGTAGTCTTTTAATTGTCCTCTTCTTTCTTAGCTCTTGTTCAACATTTAAGAAAAGTATCGGGGCCGGGGCCATCGTAGGTGGATTAGTTGGAGGAACTGGTGGAGCAGTATTTTCGCCGGACCAATACTCCAGAGATAAGAATGCCTATATGGGTAGTGTCATTGGGGCATTGGCCGGTGCGGGACTCGCCTATCTTCTTCACGATGAACCTAAGAAGAAGACTGTAAGCCCAATGCTTTTGGATGAACCAACACAATTGCACAAAGAAGTACCACTTTTTGATTTTTCACCTGAGCTTAAACACATACGCCCTGAGGTGAATTTTAAACCAGTAAAGAAGTATGAGGTACCACTTGAGAAATTGCCAACGGAGCTAGAAGGCAAAGTCAAAAAGCAGTTCATTATCGAATATGAGTCCGATTCCAGGACTCTTGAAATCGACAACAGGACAATTCAAATTAGTCCTTTCAAAGCATGGGAGCACGTTTATGAAAAATAAAAACCAGTCACAAATAGATTTATTTACACCAATCTTTGAAATCTTCCATGAGCTATGTCTCCTACTCTTTGAGATAGGAAAAGAGCTTTTCAAGTGGACGTTGATAACAGTTTTTAAAAAGAACCCACCGTTAGAACAAATAAACAGAAAGGCCTTAAGCGTGAAAACGACGACAGAAATACAAGACGCATTAGGTATAGATACAAAATCAAGAAGTAACTTCTTACTTAAGGAGGTTGATTTTCGTCGCCATAGCTTCATCGTAGGAGCATCCGGCTTTGGGAAAACAAACCTTATAAGTATCCTTCAGGAGCATTCTCTTCGAAAGGATAAACCCATTATCTTCTTTGACCCCAAAGGTGATATGGAGGCCCTGACTACGTTTCAGAACATTTGTAAAATGTATCAGAAACCTTGTTATATTTTCTCTGAACATTACGACAAATCGATCTCTCTTAATCCTTTAAGGGAAGGCACGGTTAACCAAGTTGTTGATCGCATCATGCGGTCATTTGATTGGACTGAACCTTATTACAGGGATTCTTCAAGAAGAAGTTTAACTAAGGCCCTACAAAAATTGGAGAAAGATAATGAGACTTTTACTCTTCAAAAGATTTTTGATGAATTGGTTCGTCTTGAGAATAAAGATAATATCGGTCTAATTTCAAAGCTTGAAGCTATTCTAGTTTCTGACTTTGGAAAGATCTTAAATGCTGAGGGGGATGATGCTTTAACTCTCTCTAAGATTCGTGAAGAAAAAGCATGCCTCTATATTGGCCTATCTACTCAAGGATATGGGGAAACAGCCACCGCGGTTGGTAAACTCTTCTTGGGGGAGCTTCTTTATAATTCTTATAAGACGCTATCAAAAGAAGATTCCAAAGGACTAGAAAACCCTATCAGTATTTACTTCGATGAGTTTGGCTCTCTCGTTACTCCTGAGTTCATCGAGCTTCAAAACAAATGTCGTGGTGCCGGTATGGAACTAACCCTAGCAGTCCAAACCGCATCTGATATTGACCGTGTTAACCCCGATCTTACAAAACAGGTCATCGAGAACGCTGGAAACCTTTTTATCCTCAAACAACGATTGCAAGATGGTGCTTCAATATTCTCTGAGGCCATCGGTACGGTAATCTCGAAGAAGCAAACCTTCAAAATTGAAAACGGCGAACAACAAAGATCAGGAAGTGAGCGAGAAGTACATGAGCTTATTGTCCACCCTGACATCATTAAGAATCTTGGAATCGGTCAATGTGTTCTTTTAAGACAAGGGCCTACCCGAGTAAACCTAATCAACGTAAGAAATAGAAAATGGGACGTTATCAGGAAAAAGACCAATCCTGCTCCATCTAATCCATCAATACTCTAAATTATAAAGGCAGGCCCATGGATAAAAAAATGAACCTCAATAGTCTTCATCTTAATTATCTAACTCCCCTTTTAAAATGGAGGGTAATGGATGTTAATTCTTTAAGGAAGGAGTGTATACGTGCGCCAAAGTACCATAATTTTTGTCGGGTCATCCGCAACCTTGAAAAAGAAAAAATCCTGGAGGGATATAGAGATCCTCATAGCCGCAAAAAATTTGTCTTTTTTAGCTCTAGCGGAGAACGCTTGCTTTCGGCAAAGGAAAACCCGACGGCCATCTCTAACGAGACAGTAATCCATGATTTAAGAGTTACTGAGATTACCCACTATCTTTATGACAATGGACTCATTGATGATGTTGAACTTGAACATGAAATTAACGATAAAAGAAATTTCAGAACAATCTACAAAATCATACCAGACGCTATTCTTCATTTAGAGAAGAAAGGTCATAAATTCAAGATAGCTTTTGAATTGGAGCTATCCAGAAAAACCAATCAACGTATCACTGAGAAAATGAAGCAATACGAAGACAGCACTTTTTATAGCTATGCTTTGTATCTTTTCCCTACAAAGAAACTTATGGAGACATACATTGAACAGGCCAAAGAAAAAATGGGCAGTTCAGCCCTAGGTAAGTTTATGTTCTTTCATCATCCAGAGATTTCTTCCGGCAATCACAATCCTAAAGAAATAAAAGGAGTGTTCCAAGACAAGGAGATCACTCTACATGATGTCTTAAACAGGAATTAACTAAGAGTTAAATGAGAGTTAAATGATGAACACTGGAAGATTTCCCTGCCTGCTAAATCGTTGATTCCCTTCGGGTTTTTCGCCCTCCGACTGTGACTCCCCACCCCCAACGTGATTGAGTGTGTGGAGTCACAGTCTACGTGCGAGGGAACAGTAATAACTAAGCAGGCAGGGAATTAAAGGGAGGAAGGGATGAGTGAAATACAGATAGCAACAAATAAAAAAAGAGGAAGGAAGCCCAAAAATCAAAAAAAGGAAGTAAACCTTAATCAAGATCAGACAAAATTTTTCATAGATCTAAGTAATGAAAAAGAGTCATTAGATTTGATTTTTGGTCTTCTAAGGAAATGCAATGAAAAGGATTACGGTCGTGTAATCCTTTTTAAGGATCTCTGTCTTTATGCAGTAACAAAGCTCACTGATAAAGACATCGAAAGACTCCAAGAATTAAGCCTTGGAGAAATGGAAAAGGTGCAACGTCTTCTTGATGAACACAACAAGAAGACTGGTTTAAAACTTACCCTCGGTGAATTTTTGATTAAGAAGCTTGGAATAAATTAAGTAAAGGACTCGAAATGAATAATCAACCAACTATTACTATATACGGTCGCTTAGGAAAAAATCCTGAACTCAGACAAACAAAAAAATGTAACCCGTTTTGCACCTTCACCGTAGCAGAACAAATTGAAGGTCAAAAAGAACCACGCTGGCACAATGTTGTTATGTGGGAGAAAGACTCTGAACACTGGGCAAAAGTTCTTAAAAAAGGAGCTAATGTTTTTGTGCGGGGCCGTATATCAAACCGAGAATTCATAACAAACTCAGGTGAAGTTAGGCTCTACAGCAATGTAAATGCTGAAGATATTGGATTCATAAATTAATGGAGAAATTCATTGGATAAAAATAATTTCAATCAGACATTTAATAAGTATAATCGTTTAGCTGGGTCACATGGTCCAGCACTACTCTTTGAAAATTTAATATGGTTGACGACGAAAGAAACTGCCGTTTATTTGCGTAGAAGTGTTAACGCTGTTCATACTCTAGTTTCACGTAAGCGACTTCGTGCCAGAAAATTCAGCAACAGACTTTATTTTAAAAAAGATGAGCTGGACTACTTGATTGAGACTTCTCAATTTAAAGGAGGCCAATAATGGCAATTACGAAGTATCAAGAGGACGGACAAGATTTCTGGAAAGTTTATATTCATATCAGATCACTGAATAATAAAAGTAAACGATTCCAGAAAACAATCTTCCGCATAAAGACAGAAGCAGAAGCAAGACGAGAAGAAAAAAGACTAATAGGACAGCTATCCAAAGCGGCCCAAAAGTTCGATGGCCTTGGCCTAACATGGTACGATGTTCTCCATTTATGGAAAAAAGAAGTTTACGCTGGTTACTTAGGAAGAATCACAGAGCGATCTGCTGAAGGCTACTTAAGTATCATCCAGAAATGGACGAAGCCTTGGAACGATAGACCAGCATCAGAAATAACAAGAGCAGATGGCCGAGCGCTTCTTCAACTCATGGAGAAGAATGGTCTGTCTCGCGCTTATCAAGTTAAGGTCAAGAATATCATCAATAAGGTGTATTCATGGGGAATGGAGTTCAATTACATAATTGGGCCAAATGTTTCCCCACTTGAAGGCCTTATGATTGATAAGGGTGAAGAAAAAGCTCCTGATATTCTTTCACTTGAGGAAATAAGAAAGTTCCTTTCAACAGCAAAAGCACTAGACCATCAATGGTATCCAATATGGGCCTTTGCTATTTTGACAGGAATGAGAAGCGGTGAACTTCATGCACTGACATGGGATCAAATAGATTTAGAAAAGAATTTGATTTTAGTTGATCGCTCTTATGATTCAAATGTGAAATCTGTTGGCCCAACAAAAGGACGATACTGGAGAACAGTTCCTATCAATGGTAGTCTTCGCAATCTTATATTGGATTTAAAACAAAATCTGAATCTCATAAATTCAGGCTTTGTTCTTCCAAGAATTAAAGATTGGGACAATGGAGATCAGGCAGTGCCAATAAAGGCATTTCTCAAATCCATAAAGGTTAAGCCAGTTAAGTTTCATGCCCTGAGGGCCTGCTTTGCCACGCAAATGCTGGCCAACGGAGTTTCCGCACCTGTTGTAATGAAGATTGGCGGCTGGAAAAAATCCGCAACGATGGACATCTACTTACGGCTCGCTGGTGTGGATACGAAGGGTGCAACGGACTGCCTTCACTTTGTTCCAGAGGACATTAGTTTTGGGGATAACGTAGTTCCGCTTTTAATCAGTAATGGAAAAAAATAAAACGAAATGGTCTCCTGAAAAGGAGACCATTTTTGTATCTATTACACTGTCAAAAGCTCAGTCGTTTTGCTAATACTAATGGTAAATTATGAATAAAACTGAAAATCATAGACTCCTTGCGCTGGAGAAACTACGTCTAGCAGAAATGGCCATAGATGAAGAACTCTACAACGCTTGTATTGAGAACTGCCATTTTGCCCTGGAATTAATCATGAAAGCGGCAATTTACAAGGCTGGGGGCACTCCTCCGACGTCCTCAAAAAAAGGTCACGATCTCCTTGAAATTTCAAAGGTTAAGATTAACGGTGTGAAGTTTTTACATAAGAAGATATTGTCCACTAGAACTGTGCTACCCTTGTGGCTTAAAATCTACAATAGATGGGACACGGATCAGCGGTATCAGTATCTCAATATTGACCCCTTAGAGATGGATAGTCTCTTTGATGCGTATAGAGGAGTATTTAAGTGGATAGAAAACAATTATGTGGATTAATTGAAGAAGCCCTTACAACTATTCCAGAAAAGAATATCGAAGTTTCTTTTGAATCTGAGGGCAATATCCGTATTGTTGTAATTTCAAATTTCTTTAAAGGAATGAATCTTTCTTCAAGAATTGATTTTTTAACAGAGCATCTAATCGACCTTATCACTAAAGATAGTCTTTCAGATTTTCACTTCATTTATAATGCCTTAACTGTAAACGAGGCAGCATTTAAGGTAAGTGAAACGACTGAAGATGATTTAGCGAACACCACTGAGTTGACAAAAATTGCTTCAGAATACCGTCCACGGGCATAGTCTTTTTTCTTCTCTACAAATTCGTCGTTCAATCAGGTTTACTTTTTTATCTATGCTAAGTGATGCTAAGAAACGCATCTAACTTATTCATATACTTGGATTCCTAAAGAATCCTCCAAATACAAAAGCCTCTAAAGTTAATTCTTCAGAGGCTTTTTTTATTAGGTGTACTCTCATCCCTTCGATTCGATGATTGATTCTTCTCCCTTAATTGTGAACAAGATATTTTTTTTAAATCATAGAGAGCTAAAAAAGGGGGGTTAAACCCCATGAACTTGTCGACTCGCACGAATTGATTGAATGACTCTTCGAATTAGTTCTAAACACGCTTCATCGAGAGTATTGTATTCTTTTTCATTAATAAAAAAACGCCCTTGGTAATTTGTTGCCAATTCAAACTTTCTACCTTTCCTGAAAAGTAGAACAAATTTCTCTGAATAATCAGCTGCTGTTTTAGGCTCATCTATCAACTTTTCTAATAACTTATTGATCTTCAGGATTTCTAAAACTTCTCGTTCTTCTGGCAAGGGATGTGCAAATCTATATTTATACATAAAGTCTGTATGACTGGTAAGAGTTGCAAGATCCATCACAAATTCATTAATATCAACCGGAGCTAACATATCTGTTCCTTCTTAAAAAAACTTTCCTCGATTTTTTATCCAATCTTCAGAAATTTCAAATGGTAAATATATCTGATTTCCGCCTCCAACAAATTCACTCATATTGGTACCTGACCTTGATATTGGTGAAGCAATGCCCTCATAAATCTGCATACCAGATGGAATCTCTATCTCTATCCACTTGCTTGCTTTGTTACCCCATGATGCATCGAGGGCGACATCAATCATTGCTTGGGTTGGTCCAGAAGGTTTATTTCTACTCCAGTATGAGCTAACATGCCCGAAATTATCAGGTGCACTATGAACTCTAAAAAGCTTCATCGGCCCTTTATTTTTATATCCCAAATAAGTTCCACTCCTAAAAGTGCTATCTACAGCGACGTTACCAATTCGTACATCTTTTAATGGAGATTGCAAAATTGGATTGTGAACAATAATTTCATCTGCATTTGAGAGTAAGTTTTTTTGTGCATTGATAATATCGTTGATCTGATTTACTGGTATCGAGCTATCTGCAGTCGATTTTAGGAAACTGATGAATTGATCAGATCCTTTGGTAAGTAGAACTTTACTTATTTTTCCACCCAGGCCAAGTGTCGCAACGTCCACGGCAATTGAAACACCTCTGATTGCCCGGTCTGCAACTGAAAGTTCGGTATTGCCTATAAGGCTTGTACCACTGATCATTTCATACAGATCTTTAACAGTACTCACCACTGGAGTGAAATCGAGCGCCAGATCCAGTGCCCCTTCGGCCATATCACGATAATAATCTTTAGTGCTCTCATCGTTCAAAGTCTGTGCATATTCAATTAACTTAGTCGACGTATTTGAAAGCAAATTAACTGCTGGTTCAGAAAGCTTAGAATCGCCTCCCCATGAATCAAGCAAATCACGTTTAACATTGATCCTCTTGTTCTGGACAGTATCTAATCTAGGCTTTGTTTCGGACAGGAGTTGATTTAACTCTTGATCCGTAGAAACTCTGCCGAGTCTGTCATTAAAGTCATTAACAAGATCTGCGGCCTCTCTTTCAAATTCATCACTGTCAACAAGAGTACCTTTAACTTTATCCAGCAATTCAATGTTCTTATAGATTTGCTTAACTGATCTCTTTGTCTTGTTAAGAGATTCACCAATATTTTCACAAGGATTCGCATCACAGTAGGAATGAAGCTTATGCATTGCTTCTGATTCGGCGGCCATCAAACCATTTATGCGAAGTCTTGTATTGATTCCGGTAATAGTCTTAGAATTAGATTCAAGTTTTAACCCCGGATTCTCAACATAAGGAAGAGATTTAAATGTCATGTCATCATTAAGGAATGTTCTGGCCAGCTCCGTCCTGTGGAATGCTCTTTCGTCAGGACTCATCCAACTAAGACGATTGAGAATTGAATTGAGTTTTTTGTTCAGTTCAAGAGGTCTATTCTCTTGCGCGTTTTTATACAGATCACGGTACTCATTCCTGATTTTCTCACCGCTCAGATTTTCGGGAATTGGAGTGGGTCTTTCTCTGGCCGGAATGTTTGTTTCACTTTCCATGTCCTGGCTTAGCTTCAGGAGTTCTTTCATGAACTCATAAGTTTCCTTATCACCTCGGGACATCTCGCCTTCCGCATTAGTATGGGCGTTCCTGAATTTCTCAACATCTTTTGCCATTCTTGGATCGATAGGCGCCCAGTTTCGCAACTGATCGAGATATTGCTGAATCTGGCCTTCTTCATGCTTTCCAAAAAGCCACGACAATCCTCTGGCAAGCGGTTCTGCAAAAGGAGAAGAGTTGAAATCGTTTCTTGGCCATTCAACTGATGGATCATTCCGGGGATTATTATAATAATCTTCAGGATTCATTGATGAACCCCAGTAGTCTTTTGCTAATCTCGCAGCTATATCATCAGGACAGCTTTTCATCACAAAAACTGTGCGAGTATGCCCGTGATGTGGACCATCATCATCGACAACTATTCTTTTCTTATACTGGCACTGACATGGAGCTCCCCCAACATATTCGCACCGAACGATCTCTTCTGCCATTGCTGGCAGCTGTCCCCAAATTGTCAGAAGCAGCAATACAAGAAAGTTTTTCATTTCAATTGCTCCAGCACCTGGTTATATGAAAGCTCTATTTCCTCCCAATTATTAACAGGAATCTGAGTGATCCTGACAGATTGGTCATTTTTTACCTGAACAAACTCTTCCAGGAGTTTAAAATAAGAAACTCTCATATCATTAATGTCAAAAGCTGAAAGACGGTAAAAATGAATCTTGGCCAGCTGATGTTCGCTGATTTTAAGGAAAACCATTTTATCATTAAGTTGGCTTTCAGGATGAAAAATAGAGATCATAGATGCCAGCACTTTCTTCTGTTCAGTAAGATTCAGCTTATTCATCACAGTTAAATATTTATAAAGCAAAACCGGAGGTAATTCCTTGAAGCTCCACTTTCCAAGATATTTCCCACAAAGATGACCTTCAAGACTACTCTTGCCCGAGATTGCCCGATCTTCATTAAGTTTTAGATTTAGATTCTGGAGTAGTTCTTCTTTTTCAATACCTTGCATGTCTAACTTGCTGACAGAAAATGCTTTAAAGAATTCAGGGGAAGACTCATTAAGACACAAACGATACCTTTCAATATCGAGCTTGAACATTATAGGATCCTGATTCACAGGAACAGAAGACTCTGACCCTTTTTGGACTTTTAATTCGTCATGGATAAGCTTTAAAGTAGTATTTTCCTGCTCAGAGTACTCGACAGACTTAGACTTAAAGAGTTCACCAATATTGGATATGCTTTCAGATACAATCTCGGCCTCCATTTGTTCCTGCGCTAATGGAAGACCACGATAAATGTATTGAGATGCAAGTGACACCGATAAATAATCAGGTTTTACCACATAGCTAATACGTCCGTTACCAGTATCCTGTGCTTGAATATTCATGCTAACGGCGATCATCAATGGGATGAGAAAACCAATCATAATCCCTCCATGAACAAAGAGTTTTCAAGTGATTCTTTCATTGAATTCCAATTGATGCTCTGAGGAGCTGACTCACTATTGAATTTTGCTTCACCCTCAATCAAGTTAGTCCAAAGGTTCCCCAAGTTATTCATTTTTTCTGATTCCGTCCTCGAATTCTGGTATTGGGCATATGTAATCGCCGGTGAATTTAGAAAATAAATAAGAGATGCATTGTCGAGTTGGAGTTCATAAGCAAACAATTTATTCATTTCTTTGGCATACATCTCACCAACTCTCTTCGTGTGTTTTGAAAAGAATTCCTTACTTGAAACAACCTTATCTAACAGAGATCTCTCTTCATTTTTCAGGTCCGTAGTAACAATGTCATGAAGTTCGCTTATCTCTTTGTGCTTAAGCTGAATGCTTCTCATGACTGATTCAAGATAAACAGGAAGCATTTCTATATCAGCATCTTTTGGAGTGCCGATAGTTTCATCACATCTTGATGAAATAATTTTAGACCTGATATCTGAGACATTTTTGTGCTTTTGAATAATTAGTTTATTGAGATTTCCGTATTCCCTCTCGAGTTCCTTCATCTTCTTCACATATTCACTGGAGCCAACCAGACCTGTATAGAGATCAACTGCACCTTTAAGAACTGCGGCCGTACCTGCAAAAACGGCAGAAAGTGTTACCGGATCCTCCACACCACAGGCCATAAAAGCAGCGGTAACCAGAGCCGCCCCACCGTAAACTAACATACCTTGCTCATCTGACATTGTGCCTTCTGTCCCACCGGCAGCATCAAAGCCGCTACCGTAATTATATGAGAGAGAAAAGTAATAATTAATATCAAGCTTAGGTGCTCCAGTTGGATCAAAAACGTATTGTGGGATAGTGTACATTAGTTCAGGGTCAAGCTTTGATGTCATTTCATTAATATGAGTTTCATTACATGTCAGATGAACACTGGAACGCGTGTAATTAAGGGAATCAGCATACTGATCAATAGTATTCTTTTGATGCTTTAAATCGAAGTATAAGGCCCTCATTAGACTTAGTCTTTCTACAGTCTCCTTATCTCCAAATTTAAGCTTGTTGAACCTGTCTCTGAGATTTCGTGATTTTCCAAGGATCTCATCAGACTTACGTACTATGGCCACGCCAAATGCTTTAACGTCCTTAACTTTTTTCCAGTAGTATTCTGAAACACTTAGCTGGTACTTTGATTTTAAATAGCCTTCATATTCAGTGTCATAATAAGTGATATATTTTTTCAAAAGCTGTGAAGGATCATCCGCCCCGAAAGCACTCATGCAGTAAACAATACTAAAGATTAAAAATAAAGTTTTCAATTTAATGAAGCTCCTAAACCTAAACTTTGAATATGAGAGCGAATATTTTGAATGCTCACTTCATCTTCAGATGGCGTATTAAAAGAAATCATGTCGGCTGCCTGGGTTTTATCATTAAGCGCTGGAACAGATCTTCTGATATCACTTTCAGTAAAAGTTTTGTTATAAAGAATGATTACTGGCTCTGTCTGTGCAATCCGGCGCTCCTGATTAACCTCAGTCTCCTCAATGCTGACAGAAGAAAGAACTTCTCCATCGGTAAAAACTCCCTTCTCACGTTTAATATTAATAACTAGCGGAGATTTAGGATTCACCAAAAGATTTCTGACGACTTCTTCACGACATACAGGTGTCTGCACTAGTGAGAAATCAAGAGAAAGCTGGCCTTCAAGAATGAGTTCATTTAGTTTTAAACATTGGCCTAACAGATTTCGCATTTTGAGCTTCATGAGCTTATCTGCATCTGCAATAAGTAAAGAGATGTCTTCTTTTAAATCTGCAGCTCCCTTTTCAGACTTTCTAATGTCCTTCAAAACATCGATAACTAAGAGAGAATTTTTTTTATAAAGAGAAAATTCCTCAAGGTCTGCTATTTTATCATGAAAATTTCTGGTCCAGGCCATGATCAGTTCATCGACCATTCTTTGATTGGCAACAAGAAGCAATCTTGCTGTATTTTCAGAAATATTCTGTACCTGAGACCTTGTGACTTCTTCCTGCGCAATTAGCCGAAGCGTATCCTGCACGAGTATCTTGTAAAGCCGTGCAAAGTGGAATGAGTATGTATTTGATAGGACATAACCTTTTTGTGAATATAAGTGATTTACTTTTTCAATTTGAGTAGCATTCTTCTGACCATCATACTTATTTCCGGGCGTTCCAACTCTTGAGTTATAGCTAACCTGTGATTCGCGTCTTACTTTTTGTGTACCATTCTTTCCCGCTTTAGCATTTGCCGTGCAACTATACATGGCATTATCGATTTCATCTTCAGCGCCTTTTCCACCTTTTCCTATATCACCACTCGGTCCAATTTCACCAGGTTCACCACCAATACCTGCTTTCCCCGGGACTGAACTGAAATTAAATTTGGCTTCAGGAAGAAGTAATTCGAGAGAGACATTTACTCCCCCGTTTCCACCCTTCCCACCTTTTCCACCTAATCCACCAGCGCCACCGTCTCCACCATTACCGCCATGCTCTTGTCGTCTACCGCAGGTACTTGAAACTTTCGCCCATCCATTTCTGCCATCTCCGCCTTTTCCACCTTTGCCGCCTGGAGCACCTTTACCACCTTTGCCACCGTCCTGGCCGTCCGCCATAAGGAATAATTGACCCTCAACGAAAAAGGCCTTAACAGTAATTGGTGCCGGATTCATATTCCCATCAAGGCCATCCAAACCGATATCCCCATCCGGGCCTGTTCCACCGTTACTACCGTGTCCACCAGGACGATCAGAACCGGACAGACCTGCTGTCCCCATGTTTTTCGGAGAATCAGGAATAGAAAGTATCGGTAACTGAGGACTGGCAAATGCGCTTATCTGCGCACCGTTTTTCAAAAATATTTCACGTGCTTCAATATCTAATTTATGACCGTTCGTGATAATATCATTTTCAAGAATTAATTTATCAGTCTTAATCACCATTGAAGACTTCATCTGCAAGGGCGAAGTGATTCTCACAGTATGATACTTGTCCCACTGATCTCCAAGTGGTCCCTGATAGGTATCTGCGGCGACTGAAAATGAAATACTAGTAAGCGTTACTAATAAAAATTTTTCCATTTTTTCCTCTTTGTCCATCAGAGATTACTGGGCCCTGGCTTCCGTTTTCTATTTTAAATTCAGGAGAGATTATTGTTAAAAGCTTATCCATCTCTCCGAGCGTAACGAGGGATGAAAACTCACTCATTGCCATCTCTGCCACTTTCTTAAGGATGCACTCCCTTGTACTACACCCCCAGTCATTCTTCTTGTTAACAAGATCCAAAGATTCGTCAATTTTGAGCTGCGCTTCTGGTAAGAGTTGGCCTATATAGTTCGGATCGAGGTATGAAATAATCCTTTTATCTTCATTACGTTTTGCAATCTTGAATAAGGTATTAAGATTGTCCTTTGTCTTGTCATTCTGAACGAGAAGATATGAATCAAAATCGATGAAGTCACTAATCCATGCTTCGAATGAATTCTCGTCAAACTTGAAAGTGTAACCATTTCCGCCTTTAGCAGGAGCTGGTGCTTTCTGTCCTTCACTACCAGATGATATAAAATTGATATTTGCATTTTCTTCACTTACATAAAGGCTTCCACCGTTAACTCCTGAAAGAGGAAGCGATCCTTCATCAGGAGAAACGCCTTCCATTGGAGTTGAATAAACCCAGTGGTAAAAAAAATAGTAATTCGCTCCTTTGAGGAATATCCCTTTTTTGCTTTCAGCATGGACACTAATGAGTAAAGGGATTACAACAGCATCATGTGAATGGGGTGTAACGAGAGTCTTAACGTCCTCATAAACATGCTGACTTGAAAGATTTATAACTCCAGTTTTACTTTTGCCACCTTTAAGAGATAACTTGTCAGCATCAATATCAACTACAGAGAAGAAAGAATGGTTTATCGGCTCATTAACTAATATGCTACGCGAACTATTTTTCAATACATAACAACCCGAACCAAGCACTTCATTTAAAGTATGAAGATTTTTGGTTTTAAATAACTTACAGTAATCTATTTTGAACTTTAACTTAGTGGCGTGGTCATTATTTTTTTTAATTGTAAAGATTTTAGCAGCTGCTTCATGTACGGAATCTCTTTCTCGAGGTAGTAGTACGCCTGTGAATTCAGCAGATGTAAGCCTTTTTGCAAGTATTGTCGAAGCAATCAGAGAACTTTCAGAAATCTTTTCTGCAATGTCGAGATCGGACGAGGTCTTCAGAACATTCAATGCTTTCTCTGAAAGAGAATTAACCATATCCAGATTCACGACCAGGTCTTTATTATAAGCAGAAAAAATCTCGTACGCTTCCTGAAGAGAATCGAGATAATCACTCTTGATTTTAGTATCCACTTCCCCATTAAGGTAGAATTCTTCTGACTTATTTAAATACTCAGCAATAAAAGGTTTAACTGAATTACCGTCAAAAGGTAATTTGTCATGAAGCTTTTTCAATAAAAATGATAGCTCATCAAAGGAAAGTGTCTTAACCAGCTTACTTATATTTTCAGTTGTACCTACAAAATCATTCAAGGGGATAAGTGAGAGTTTCTGATTGAGCGGATGAATACTTTTAATCAGTGCACTGAAAAAGATAGCGAGGTCTAGATCCTCTTTGGCAATGATATAACGTGAAACTTCACGAATCATTTTCCTTGATACAATAACTCCAAGCTCTTTATTTAAAGATTTGTCGTTCTTTATCGCTAAAAACTTCAATATATTGAGGACATGTTTAATAGAATCTGAAGACTGCCCCTCAAGCTGAATAGAATTAATTTCTTTCAAAAACAATTTATAGAATGGAAGACTATATGATGGTGAACATTGATTAAGATGAGCCGAAACAAGCTTAAGAATCTGATCCTTAAGATTCACTTTAAGATCAGTATTCAGATAAAGTAGAAATTGCACGAAAGCTTCTGAGTCATTGGATGAGCATGAACCAGTTGCAATAAGACCAAACACTTCTATATTGTTTTCATTGATCTTAGTGATATCAAATGCTGGATATCTTAAAGATTTCCAGAAGTCCTGATGCTTAAAATCGAGCTTATGGAACTGACTGATTCTAATCAGCTCATCTCTTAGAGCTTCAGGTGATAAGGCCTGATCGAGAAGACTTAAAGCGCGAAGTTCAGAAATATTTCTCTTATCTTCTTGAACCACAACTTCTTTCTTTTCAATAACTGGGTTTTGCTTTGAACAACCGCCAAGGACCAATAGCATACAAAAAATTAGAAATAAGGTTCTCATGTCTGCATCCCTAATACTGAAGTTTCGGATTATGATGCAAGGTTGGGGCCAGATTATAAGTACTATCGAATTCTCAAGTGTCTAAGTTTTAGGCAAATGTTCTTAGTTTGAGCGATTCTCAGAGGCATTTTATTATATCCCCCCTGACTGTCTAAAAAATAACACCTTGGAAAAATCTTCAGTCCATTCACCTAGATTCCCTATATTTGAGATGATGTGAAAATCAAACATCCTAAAAAGGCTATTTCATGAAAAAATCATTTCTTCTATGCGCTCTGGCCCTCTCTTTTATAACGACGGTCATGGCCTCAGAAACCACGCTGATTAAAAGTTGTTCAACTTCTTTAGGCATGCCCGGCGAGGAAATCGCTGTAGAGACAAACATCTCAATTTTTAAAATTAATTCATCCTTAAAAGCTATCGTTACACAAAACACCAATGGTCATCAAATTAGTTATGATGAACAAGCGGTCATTGAGGAACATAAAGTAAAAGCTGGTCTTAACAGTGAAATCCTCATGTCAGATGACATTGATAAACTTAACCCGGCAGAAAGAGTTATCGTTCATGCCATGGCACTTTCTGTAGGACCTGATTTTGAAGATTCATTCAGCGCAGGTCTTGATCTTAAAAAAGTTCGTTCGGCGAAACTTTTTATTGTGGGTGAACAAACCAACATGGGGATGACTGTTATTGTTGAGGCCAAGGATGCTAAAGGTAAAAATTTAGGTTCTTTTCTAGGCGGCTTTCTAGTGAGTCCTTGTAAATAACCAGTTAACTTAGAAAAAATCAACACTTAAGGCGGTGTTGATTGATCGTCCCATCCCGACCACAGAAGTGCGAGAGGCCGGAGGATGATTGACTAAATCGACTCCTCCCAAAGGTAACCCGTAATTAAGATTAAAGACATTATTAATGGCCAGGTCAATTTTAATTAACCTGGTCATTTGATAACTGGTACTAATATCTAAGAGTGCATATCTTCCGGTGGTAGGCTCAAGTCTAAGTTCATTGACCTGATCTTTTTCATCCATCAGGTGTGTGATAACTTCAGTGGTCCATTTCCCCAAAGCATGCTCAAAAGCAATCTTCCCATTTAAAGGCATGAGTTGATACAAATCGGCCTTACCGTCTTTTCGATATCCACGCGTGTACCCAGCTACGACCTTCAAACCTAAACTGCCCCAGTTTTTACTCTTAAGGATTATACTTTTTCCAGAGAGGTCAGCACCAAAGATCACAGCATCGTGATTGGCAAACTTCAAATAGTTATTGCCCATGGAGCGACCTAAAAAATCTGCATCGATAAAATTTTTGATTTCCGAATAGTAAGGTGTGAGTTTGAGTTCCCACTCTTTTTCTCCTTCATCATGAGCGATGAACGAGGCGCTGATTTTGTGGCCGACTTCCGGTTTGAGATTAATGTCCCCCACATAACCGTTCCCATCACCAAACCAGTTGATCATGGTCATGTCCATTCCCGCTCCCATGGATGCCATGTCTGATGTATTAGTTGGATCAGTCACTGATCCAGCCCAGGCATACCTCTCATAAAGATTGGGTGCTCGGGTTTTCTGGGCAAGCCCTATTTCTAGATCAAAGATAGGAGAGATTTTTAATTGTGATAAAAAGGTTCCGTCAAAGTTATGATCTTTCTTACTGTGGGATTTGCTGTTAAAAGCGGCCGCATCTGCAGGGAGATTATCCGTATTATTATAGCCGTGAACATCACCAGTATTCATCGAGACAATGTCAGCTCTCACTCCAAGGACGGTGGAAAAGGACTTAGCCCAGGTTGATTCAGTTTCTATATATAAACCAAGGCGATCACGTTTCCCATCCTTGATACTTTCAAAAGTGCCAGGCCCCATCACAGAAGTCACACCAGGAAGGGACGGCCACCAGTCATCTAACCGGTAACGATTAAAGTCACTACCCAATGTCAGGAGATGATCTGTATCTAATTCAAAACTGCCTTTAATATTGTAACCAGCTTCATCAGAGCGAGTGTACATAGGCATGGAACCTCTACGCTCAGAGCTTATAAGATCCATTTTGTGATTCGTATGCTGATAATAAAGTGAGGACTCCAGGATTACGTCCCCTATGGATCCCTTAAAATTGAGGTTAGAGAGGTTAGAGACATTGTCCTGAACATCCATGTATTGATTGATGAAGCCTTGATAGGGAACCACTGTTCGAGTCAGTTTCAAAGCAAGGACCCCATCCCCTACTTTTTTACCAACGGTAACAGTCTGATTATTTTGGCTGTAGAGAGTGGACTTAATACGGCTCCCTTTACCATTTCGGTAATTGTTCGCTTTCTCATCAAATCCGGCATAACTAAAGGATAAATCATCAGAGGCCACTTCATAATTGAGTGAAGCCCCTTGATTTTCATTATTACTTTTAAAAAATGTTTTTAAATTGAGGTTTCGTTTTGGTTTTTCAGAAGAATCTGAAAAGACTAAATCTTTCGACTTAACAATAATGGAACCCCCAATACTGTCGCCTCCACTACTGACTGGAGTAATTCCGGCGATCACGTCAATGACTCCAACTTTTGACGGATCAATATAAGAGAGGGCCGGATTCATGTGATTGGAACATGATGAAGTGATATTTGCTCCATCAATTTTTATATTGATCCGGTCATCGGCCATCCCCTGAATGACCGGCAAAGAAGAAAGTCCGCCTCCTGTCTTAAGTGAAACTCCTGGGGTCATCTCTAATAAGGAAGCGGTATCGCTACTGACTTTAACAGGTGAAGTTTTATTAATGTTGCGACTTTCAACTATCGGAGTACTGACTTCAACAGGTAGAAGAATTTCGCTCCCATAGGCCGGCAACAAGGCCTGGGCCAAAAGATAAACTCCAATTTTATTCACAACGAAGTGACCCTTATTTTTTGATCATCACAGGAATGATAAGTGTTTCTTCCACAGATCCTAACTTATAAGTCACACGAATTTGCCAAGCTCCACGCATAACAAAGAATGCTTTCGTGATGTCAAATTCCCCAGGTGCGACAGGAGTCACTTTAAGTGGTGAAGAACCATGCCCGTGCTGACCCATCTGCATCCATAAATCAACTTTTAGAAGCTTAGCTTCCGAAAGCGAAAGACGAAACCGACCTTCTTGTGTTGTTGTGAAGTCCACATCGGATTGATAGGTTGCACAGACTGTTGTTGTTTGAGAGCAAACTTTTGCAGGATTAACATCGGCCAAAACTGACATTGAGAATACTAGACAGAAGACGACTAAAACAAGCTTCACCCTGACCTCCGATTGGAATGGTAATAAAATACACGTATTTAAATGCAACATTCGGCGAAGTTTTAATATGACTTTTTTCATGTTATTTGTACGGCATGAGAAAATTTTTACTGATTTTGGCATTTTTTTCTTTAATCGCATGCGGAGACTCACACCGCGTCAACGATCATGGACCCTTTCTCAGAAACGAAGAGGCAACTGCCGAATGTAAAATGCATTTTAAGACTGAGAGCTTATGCCTTAAGGCCACCTGGGACTCATTGCCTACCGAGAGTACTTTCGGGAGCATGACCCTAACCTTCACCGACAAGAGCAACCCTGAGCGAATTATATCTCCCCATCGTGCACCTTTTATACTGTTATGGATGCCGAGTATGGGTCACGGATCATCTCCGGTTACAATCACTCTCATAGAAGACGGGATTTATAAGGCAGACGATATCTTTTTTATCATGCCTGGTCCCTGGGAGATCAGATACCAGATCAAAGATGGGGATAAGGTTGTCGAAGAAATCATTCAGGAAATTACAATCTAAGGAATAAAGATTCCGCCCTGGCAAATAAAGATGCCAGGAGCAGAATAAAAACCAGAAGACTATCGTGACTTAGTGGACTCACACCTTTTTGACTAATTGAATATCTAAAGAAATGCTGATGTCATCTCCTACCAGAACTCCACCCGCTTCAAGGGCCGCATTCCAGGTAAGTCCGAAGTCTTTTCTTTTAATCTTTGTGATACCTGAGACTCCAATTTTAAGATTTCCCCACGGATCTTTCATCTCATCTGTAGGAACTTCAAGTTCCAGGGTTACAGACTTCGTCACTCCGTGAATCGTGAGATCACCCACAACTTTTAAGACACTGCCATCAAGTGAGAATCGGCTTGATTCAAAAATGAGAGACGGATATTTCTCCACATCGAAAAAGTCTGCACTTTTCAAGTGAGTATCGCGTTGGGGATCCCTGGTGCTGATGCTGTCGGCCTCAATACTCACCTCAACTTTAGAGTTAGAAAGATTCTCTTTATCATACTGGAAAGTTCCTCTGAATTTTTCGAATCCACCATGAACTTTGGCAATCATCATATGCTTGAGTGAAAAACTGATGGTTGAGTGTGATGGGTCGATTTGATAAGTTGTCATAAAGTTTCCTTTGTTTTGTACTTCCTAAAGATACTTTACGAGTCTTTTACCTTTTTTATAAGACCGTATTATCTGGAATGATTGTTCAATATATTGAACAATCTAGCGTTTTCTGTCATATTGGGAGCAAGGAAAGCTATGGATCTTAATGAAATTGCTATCTTTATAAAAGTTATTCAGACTGGAAGTTTCGTCCAGGCCGCCAAACAATTAGGTTTACCTAAATCGACCGTAAGTATGAAAGTTTCTAGTCTGGAGAAACGTTTAAGTACGACTCTCATCCAGAGGACCACGAGAAAACTGAATATAACTCCGGCCGGAGCAGCTTTTTATAAGCGATGCCTATCTGGTCTGGAGGAAATATATTCGGCCGAGTCAGAACTCTCTTCCATGCTTGATGAGCCTACCGGTCTATTGAGGATCACCGCCCCACTGGAATTAGGAAACTCCGTTTTACCAGGTATCGTGTCAGAGTATATGAAAAAGTATCCCAAGGTCAGTGTAGAAGTCCAACTCACCGACAGAAATGTTGATCTACTTTCTGAAAATGTTGATCTCGCCATTCGTGCAGGTGTGCTGAAAGATTCATCTCTCATTGCCAAGAAAATTGGCACTGTGTATCTTGCACCATTTGCGTCCCCAAAATACCTGAAGAATGCACCAGTCATTAAACACCCAAGAGACTTGAGTGAACATCGAGGGCTTCATTTCTCCCCATTAGGCTTAAATGAATGGCGGCTCATCAGTTCCCATGGCTCGATGGACATTCCTATCAAAAGTATTGTTACGGTAAATGATTTTAGCATGATCAAGATGCTGTCAATCATGGGTGAAGGAATATCGTTTCTTCCTACTCACTTCTGTTATCCGGAAGTTAAGGCAGGAAAACTGGTGAGGATTTTACCCGAATGGAGAAGCAACCTAACCCCTATTCATTTCGTCTACCCAGGACAGAGATATGTGAGTCCAAAACTTAGTGCCTTCATTTCAATGTCTACGGATGCGCTAAAAGAAGCATTTCAATCTTATGAGATTTAAATAAGTCATTGTTTTTCAATCTTTACCTCATCCTATAGAATCTACACGCCCCCTATGAACGAAAAGGGATTTCATTCATAATTCAGTAAAATAATAAACCTAATAAAAGCTGAACTTATGATTAAACTCATTACTCTTCTCTCTCTTGCATTTTCTTTTTCTTCCATGGCACAAATTCAAATACCAGCCGATGGACGAATTGATATCTGGCCTTCTATTCCCTTTGTGAGAGGGGCAGATCTATGCCGCTATAGAGATCATTATAGTCAAACCAGAACTAAATATATCCAGGAAATGGTTTATAATGCTGAGTCCCTGCTACAATCCGGTGCAACCGGTGCAGAGGCCATGGATATGCTGATGGCCTTTAATGATATGTATGACCGAAATCAGGAACTGGCCCTCCAGCATAACTATCTTGATGTCACTCTTGAGTCCACTTTTAAGGCCTTCATTGACGGTTACTACCGAAGTATCAATCCAAAAGTGAAGAAGCTAAGCTTTCGCCATGTAAATGACCTGCTTAATATCGTGAGAAGTGCCAGAAATGGACAGCGTGACGGCTATCTGGATAACAAGCTCTTAGCAAAACTTGATTTCATAGCTTATGGTACTTACACCCTGGCGCCAAACTGTAATGGAAATATCCAAATCACTTTGCATTTCATCGGCCGTGATGGTGTGAGTGAATCTTTCGAGGCCACTGGCCATCCATCTACAGTCATGAGTCAGATTGCTTCAGAAGTCTTTACTAAATATCAACGCACATCTTTTCCTAGCCAGGTAAAAGTTGGAACAAAAATGCTCACTTTGGTTGGTGGTTTGAATGGTTCAGTAGATGTTGTCACTAATCCTAGAATTGCTGAAGAAGCGTGTCAGACCCTTGATGCAAGACTACCAACTGAAAAAGAACTTGATCTTCTTAATAGCTATGGCGATTGGTCAGGTGGCGTGAGCATCAATGATAAAGTTTGGGCAATGTCTAATGGCTATGTTTATCATCCTGGTCTCAGGAACCCTACTCCAGTAAGACATTACACATCAGTCAATGATAGAAGCTTTTTATATTATTGTGTTAAATAAATAACTAAGAGTTTGGAGTGCTTCGCTCCAAACTCTTTTTCAATTTCTTCAAAAATTCCTCTCTTACCTCTCCGTGTCTTCGATTAAAAACTTTACTTCATTTGTTAAATGAAAATATGATTAATATCGTCTATTAAAGATTTCGTTATTTCATAATCAAGGAGAGATTGAATGAGAAAATTACTGAGCGTAGGAGCTGCGGCCATCATGATTGCACCTCTTAGTTCACAAGCAGTGGAATTTAAATTTAACGGTTTTGTAAAAGCTGAAGTCATTCATTCGGATGCAGCAGTCGGTTCTTTTGGAGACACCTACACTCATACAGCTATTTCTCGCGCTAATCGTGTAGACACTACTCCGCCTGAAGCCAAAAAATACGAAAAGTCTTCGGCCACTTCTCTGCAAACCAGCCAATCTCGATTTGGTTTCCAAGTGATTCAAGATAAGACCACTGGTTATTTTGAGTTTGATTTAATTGATCCAAACGCAGGTTTTACAAATACTACCGCTCTTCAAGCTCAAGGACCAAGAACGAGACAGGCATTCATCTCTCACAAAGTTGATGATAGTCTGACCGTTTTCATTGGCCAAAAATGGTCAACCGCCGCGGGTATCGCTTGGGTCGGATCATACAATATAGTGGGTAACGGTTATCAGGCCGGTAAAGTTGTCTTCTTAAATGAAGAAGTAGGTGCAACTTATAAACTAGGAAATTTATCTTTCACGGGTGCGATCACCGGGAAAGGAAGAAATGCCGGGGCCATTAACGAGAACGAACTCGGCACACAGCCTGGACTCGCAGGAAACATTGAACACAAAACTGAAAAATTCTTATTAGGAGTTGCCGGTCACGTCAGTAAGCTTCACTGGGATGAAACAAACTCAGCGGCATCGGGTTTAAGAGACCGTGAAGCATACGTTGCAAAAGCATACGGAAGTGCAACTTTTGGTTCCTTCAAGTGGGATCTTGAAGGTTACATGGGAACAAATGTTAACAATTTAAACGCTCTTGGTATCGCTCAGGCGAGCAACGGAACCAGCAGCTGGAAAGAGTCTGGCTTTTGGACCAATCTGACATATGATATTTCAAAACTTGATGTCATGAGACTAGGATATGGTATGGCCCAGGTAGATGATGAACAGGAATCACGGTTGGCAGCAACTGGTCTCCAAGACAACCAATATATTCATGCTAACTATGGCCGCACTATTGGTAATGGTCTGACGGCCTTCGTTCAGTATACCTATCATGACACTAAATATGGAACTGGTTCAACTCAGAAAAGTTTCCAGGCAAATGTAGGTCAGGCAGGATTGCTCTATAAATTTTAATTGATACAAATGGGAGCGCCAGGATCTTTATGGCAGAGATATGCTTTAATATCAGCATTCTCTTGCTTAAGCTTGGCGTTTTCTTCTTTAATTGAAGCAATCTCTCGAGATTGTTTTTTCGAATCACTAAAGAGTTCTGTGATTTTTTGATTAAGCTCTCTTAAAGCTTCAATGACGGGAGCTATTAAATGGTCATAAGCGACGGATTTAAAACCTGAATTTGAATCTGTCCTGACCGCTTCGGGATAAACCTTTTCAACTTCCTGAGCTATCACTCCTATCTGTCGTTTATCAGTGTACTTAACCTTATCAATGTAATTATATTCCACTCCTTGAATTTGCAGGATTTTTCCCAAAGCATTTTCGAGGGGGTTAATGTTTCTCTTCAATCGTTTATCTGAAGAAGAAGTGCAACCCACGCTGGTACAAACTGAAACTCCGCTAAAAAGTAACGAAGAACCACCGTTAATATTCACATCACCTCCCACATCCAGCTTATATTGGGGGGAAGCAATTCCAATACCGACAAAACCAGAAACACTCGTATTCAAGAGAATGTGCCCAGGTGTTCCTGCTCCCAAGGTATCGCCAGAAGAAATTCTCACATTTCCTCCATTGCCATCAGTCACTCCATTACCAGCACTTAAAGTGATATCGCCTCCATTCCAATTACTGGCCGTAGTGGATAGTGCCGACTTCGCTGTTATAAATACACTTCCTCCACTTCCATCCACAGGAGTACCACCTTCTACTCTTGCTGAGCCACCTGAACCGGAAACACTGCCACCTGGACCTGCTTTTAAAGTGACATTCCCTCCATATGAGGTTGATCCACCAGATAAACCAATGATACCAGTCGGCTGCTGCATTCCAGGAATCTCACATACGTGGCACAAAGGACCACCACAAGTTGCACTTAAAGGTCCAGCATCTGTCTCTCCCAGATCAATCCATTCAGTTGGACAAGAAGGCATAACCATTTTTGAGTTCATTGGTATCGCTGAAGACGCAGCAGGGCTTTGGCAAGATGAGAAGGGTAAACCGTTTATGCCAACAGAGGTTGGGCCATAAGTAATTGAAAGAGTCGACCAGTTTTTAGGACAAGTCTCCATCAGTAATGTGGTATTAGCAGGTATCAAAGCTTCAGTTGCTGGGCTCTGACACATTTGACAAGCGACACCGTTACAACGACTTCCTCCTGTTATCCCTGTGTCCGTCCATCCTGCAGGACAAACATCCATAAGAATCGAAGAACTGGCAGGAATAGAGGCCAGATGTCCAAGAGGAATCCAATTAGTCCCATCACAAGATTCAGTTAAAGAAGTTGTAGAGTTAAAACGAATGGAGCCGGATATGGTACTTGAACAAGTCTCACCGCCATCACCGATTCTGACAGTTCCATTAGCATCCAGCTTTACAACAGGGGCAGATGTACCAATCCCGACATGACCATCTTTACTAATGCGAAGACGTTCTTCATAAGAACTTGCTCCGGTTTGCGCTCCAATAACGAATTCAGGAGTATAACCAGTTGAGTTCGTCACTAATCCTAAATACGCCCTCTGTGACACAATACCTAGCCTATAACTTTCAAAAGTTGCAAAAGCGCTAATACCATCACCTGACATCCCATTAGAAAAAAGCGCTGAACTTCCAGCAGGACTACTGGATGCCCCAGTTGGTGTATAAACAACAGAGCTATTTTTGTTTAAGCTTAATTCCGTACCAGTGATATTGCCTGCATAAAAACCCGTCGGATTAAATTGGCCAATGAGTGATCCACCAACTGATACCGCAACACTATTGCCATTCTTAAAAATCCCTGTATTGCCACTACTTGAAAATGAGTATGGAGGTGCTGCTAAACTGCCATCCGAAACTTTAATCTGCCCTGAGGCTACATGCAGATTGCTTTCCGGGGTATCTGTTCCAATCCCAACTTGCCCACCGTTATAGTAAACAATCGTACCATCTTTACTCCATTGACCGCTGTTATCAAAAGCAGTGTCATTAGCGATGATTTGGGCTTCAAGTTTTCCAAACGCTTCCATGAACGTATCAGTTGCTGCAAGAGGAATGGCCGTGCCGACAGCGTACCCAGAAATGGGAGTCGCGCGGGCCTTTCCTTGAGTAAAGTATTCGTTTGTCCCCTCAGGAACGACAGTCGTGTTTAACGTGGCCAGAGACTTGTCACCACGAAGATACTGCAGTGTTGTTCCCGCAGTAATAGCGTCTTCTTTTGCATCTAACTGAGTTTGTAGATTCGAAGTGACTCCGTTTAAATATTCAAACTCCGTGTTATCAACAGTTCCCCCAGCGAGTTTAGTGACACTAAGACCTGCTTTAACGGTAGGATTTGGATAAGTCCCGTCTAAATCACCGCCAGCAGTACCAGATGGTGCACCACCAGCAGGTGCCGACCATGATAAGTTTCCTGCACCATCAGTGGTTAGGACATGTGTGGCCGTTCCATAAGTGCCAGGTAAATTAAATGTAAGAGTTGATGCCAGTGCGGCAGGTGCTTTAAGTTCTACAAAATTTGCACCAGACGCAAATCGCAGCTTGCCACTTACAATAATGTTACCATTTACATCTAATGTATCATCCGGAGAATTGGTGTTAATTCCGACAGATCCGTTATTCTCGATCCGCATTCTCTCCGAACGAGAACTGCTGTTATTTAAGGTCGTTTCAAAAGTTATTCGGCTACCTTTATTAGCGGCAGTATGATTTTGAGTCGCTGAAACTTCAATGGCGGCAGTCGTGGTACCAGTACCACCTCCATCATGAGCGCGAAAATACAGGCCACCAAGAGTATTACCTGATTCGACTGCTGCAGGTACTGCCGAAGTACCGCGTCCGCGCACCATCATGATGGCACCGCCATCAAAATCATTATCTGAAAAATGTGAGAGTCTTTGTTGAAAAGCATCTGAACTTACGATGTCCAGAGGAAAAGAAGCCGAACTTGTTCCTATACCAACGTTACCAGTTGAGTAATAAATATCTGAACCTGTTGTGGTCCACTGAGAACTTCCTCCGCCACCAGCAACCGAATCAACATAGGCCTTAGTCGCAGCATCGGTGTTTACAGTAGGTGTCGCAAGACCCGTAATTTTATTGTTTCCCATTTGAAGATTGCCAGTCATGGCATCAGTGCCATCCAGCAAGACATAATTATTCTGGGCCGTGGAATAAGCGGCATTTTGGGCCTCTAGTTTTCCAATTGCCACAGGAATTGAATCAGAGGCGGTAATTGGAACAGCAGTACCGGCAGTATAACCTGTCAGCAACGTCCCCAAAACTCTGGCCGTTGTGAAGTATTGATTTGTGCCTTCAGGAACAACAGTCGTATTCAAAGTTGCCAGGGACTTATCCCCTCGAAGGTACTGAAGAGTTGTACCCGCAGTGATGACTGGCTCTTTGCCTGCAAGGCTTGCCGATAGATTTAAAATTTTTGATTGAGCGATGGCCGCACCAGCTGCGATGTCCGCATCCACGATACTACCATCTGTGATCTTGGCCGAGTTCACTGAGCTTGAAGCAAGTTCAGTACTGGATATGGAGCCTGCAACGATAGTCATAGTCGGGAGTGCATCTACTTCCCATTTTAAAGTGGAGTTATTCCAACGAATGATGTCTCCGTCTTGAATACCAGTTACATCGACATCAGCGATTTCCTCGAGCTTTGAACCTGTCAGTTTGCCGGAAGCTTTAGTCAGCATACTCCAGGAATAGTCACCACTCAGAGGAACCACGATTCCTGTGCGGCCGTTGAAATTGGAAACAGTATTTCCGCTAACAGGTACTCTTTCCCATGAAGCGCCATTATAGATGACCCAGTCACCAACATCAAAATTGACAAGACCTGAACCAAAATTTTGAGATCCAGAAGTCGTAACAATATAATAAGTCCCAGCAGGTCCACCAAGGGTCACAATATCAGGTGTATCAGTTGAAGCGTTATAGGTACCAGCATAGAGCTGAGAACTGGTAAGACTCGCCGGTGCCCACGTGCTTCCATTAAAGCGCAAAACTTGTCCAGAGGTTGCTCCCATCGGGTGAAGCTTGGCGGCCGTAACCTGCCCGTTTTGCAGTTCAAAACTTATGGGGAAGGTTGCAGAAGCTTCAGCACTTGAAACAATCAGATTGAGGGTCTGACCGACAAGAAAGCTTAAAGCACTCTTAGCATTTAGAATGAGTTTATCGGCAGTCTTGGTTTCAATGGTAAATGAGTGATTTGTACTGCCTTCCACTTTTGCGACTGTCACATTACCTAGATTGCTCCCAATGACAACTAACTGATCATTAACAATTTTAACCTGAGTGATGGTGGGTTTCGTTTCAGGGATTTTAAACTTAAGCTTTCCACCCGAAACCAGACCGTCCTGACAAGCAGTAAGCATAAAGAGAAGAATGGGTATAAGAAAGCCCCGAAATTTATCCATTGAATCGGTATCGACCTAACAAGGGAAAATGTTTAAGACCCGCTTAATTCTTAGGCCGCCTTTAAATACCAGAGGAAACATTGACCCTTACCTGTTTTTCTTAGTCAGGTAAGGGTCAATATTGAGTCATTTTAGTAAGCTTCAATCACCGCCGAAGCTCCCTTCTCCACTCTGGAAAGCGAATGATCTACCAGAACGTAGTGTCCCGGTTCATCAATCGCAAACTCCACTACTGTGGCGCCACCGGCAGGCACCAGAATCGTCTGAACATTAATGAGGGGTACAGAGTCGAATGAACCGAAGGGATACACCTTATCAAAGATTTCACCTATCACATGGAATGAGCTGATGAGATTAGGTCCACCGGAACCAAAAAAGATACGGATAGAATCACCTACCCGCGCCTTCATGGCATTATCACCGGAGAGAGCTTGAGGCCTTCCATTCATCACGACGAAAGTAGGCCTTTCATCGAAAAGTTTTTTTTCATCATGCTGATGATGACCACGAAAACCAGGAAGTTCTTTGGTGTAATACTCACCTTGCATGACATAGAACTCCTGATCAACCGGAGAGAGCCCTTCCTTTGGTTCGACCAAAATCATACCATACATTCCTTTGGCCAGATGAGTAGGCACATGGGGAGTGGCACAGTGATAAACATAAAGTCCCGCTTTCTTTGCCACAAACTTTAAAGTTCTGGTTTCAAGAGGAGGGACCTGCAATAAATGGGCGCCACCATGATTCATCTGGGCCGCATGAAAATCAATACTGTGAACCATATTATGGTCAAGATTTTTTAAGTTCACCACCACAGTATCCCCTTCACGCACTCTTAGCATGGGTCCGGGAACTGTTCCATTATATGTCCAGTACTCATAAGTAGAGCCATCATCTAACTTAGACTCAACTATCACTGCAGAAATATCAAACACAACTTCTCGAGGAGCATCATATTTAATTGCTGAGGGGATATCATCAGCTTTTTTTACGACATCATCAACTTCGGGAGTATTTTCATCTGGATTTTCTTGAGGTGAAGAAATCAGAAATCTTCCTTTCATGCCAGCACTGGCATGGCCCGGCAGAGTACAAAGATAAATGTCATCCATTTCGGCAGTAAAGTGGAGATCGACCTTATCACCTTTTTTACGGAGGAAAGCAGACTTAACCTGATGATTTTCAAATTTAATATCATGAGGCATGTTTTCCACTCCGAGGAGAGTGATCATCACCATGTCGCCTTTCTGGGCCTTGAGATCAGGATTAATGATGCCTTCAATATTTCCACCAACTCCGACATAACCCCTGATAGAAGCATTAAGAGTGTAATGAACCATTTTTGCTTCTGCGAATGCAGATAATAAAATAAAAAACAAAATACTTGAAAACTTAATCATACTGGCAACTTACTTTTTCAACTCAGTTTGAATTCTCGATAAAATCACATCCTGCAATTTAGCATCAGGAAATAATGTGTGGCCGCTCCAAATGAAATCTAAACCACGTACTCTCTCAAGAATACCGCCTTCAATTCCTCCCTTTGAAATAAGCAGGGGAAGTAGTAGCGCCACTTTCCCATTTTCTGAAGCGATTCTTACTTTATTTTGAAGCTCTTTAGTCATACGATCACGGACTTCAGGAGAAGCATCATCTCTTAGGCTGATGACATGAGTCGCAGCTACCGGAAAGAGGTAATTGACATCTTTCACATAGCGTTCCCCCATCTTTATCCACTCAACATTTGCTTTTTCATCCACAGGTCCGTGCATGATGAGAACTAACTCCATCTGCTTGTTGTTGAACCCTCTAGCTTTTGCCAGATGTACCAGATGATGAAAACGATTAGACAGGATCAATGAAACCTGAGGATCATAGTCCAAGGCATTCATATAGTTTATGCTGCCGTTAAACTTTGTCGGATACACACCTGGAATCGGTAAGACAAGATCAGGTCTTTTTTTGAAGATATATTTTTGCATTTCAATCACTTCACTATGACTTGAAATGAAAAGTGGAAAGACAATCAAATGATCAAGGGACGATCCTTGTGAGATGAGTTTTGCTTCTAGTCGATCTATTGCTTCATCAAAACAACGTGACTCCCACATGCCAAAGGCCACTTCAAAATTCTTCGGTACTTCCTTTTTAATTGATCCAAGTGTTGAAAGAACATATTGTTCCCATGGTGAGTAATGATGAGGAGTGCATGAACCACTAAAGTGCTCATTTCCACCTGAGTGGTCCATAGTACCGTGAGCGATAAAAAGAATTCCGGACTCTGCCCAGGTTATTCTTGCGTGAAGACTAAAGAGTAAAGTTAATGAGATGAATAAGATTTTTTTCATAGAGGTTCCTTATGTTACTAGCTGAGAGGTTAAATATGACGAACATCAGTTTGACATGTCAAACACTTCATCATAAAAAATATCTTATGTGGAGTACAAAATTTTAAGAAGAGAAAAAAAAGTGGAATTGCTCTAGATACAAGGAGTGATTAAACGCTCATTACGAAGGTGCATGAAGATTTCGAAATAACGAAA
>DFXY01000031.1:573-65699 GCA_002381945.1 Bacteriovoracaceae bacterium UBA4096 | reverse complement strand
CTGATAATCTACATAATCAAAAAAGTGGTCCTGCCAATTCACGTTTTTAAGTCCGAACTGTTTATAAATCTTATTGGCAGCTGTTCCTGCCCTCTTCGCCTCAAATCCTATCATCTTTGAAACTTGCTCACGGGTATATGGCCAGTCCTTTATTTGATGACGAATATCATGTGGCAATTTTGGATCAGGATACTTTAAGGATTGCCATAGACCTTCTACAGACTCAAAGGCAAGTCCATCCAGTGTAAATGGTGTCGCTCCAAAGTTAGAAAAGATACCTAGCTCCGTGCGCTTCGAAAGGATGACTTCACCTGGAGCAGCATCTTGTGGAAGGATCTCCCAACCGGAAGCTTCAGATCTTGGAACTTCATTCCACCAACTAGCAGGAAAGTCTTCAGCATAAAGACTCGTCGTGAGTATCAATAGAAGAATTAATATGAGCTTCATCACTTTCTTTTAGCCGAAAAATTGCGGACTTACACTCTTGAATGAGTTAGAGAGTAAAAAATACAAAATTCTTTAACTTTTATATATTAACTCTAAAGGTTTTGTTAAGAAGGCCCCATGAAAATATTTTGTTGCTTAATCCTTTTAGTGGTCTCGCTTCCCTCATTGGCAGAGGAAGTCCCAGGTAAAAACCTTCTCGCCTATTTTTCCGGAAGTTGTAAAACCAGCTCTCAGTGGACTCAGGCAGCTATCGCTGATTCAGAAGCTTTAATACAAACATTGAATGCCATGGCAAATGATGCTGATTGTGCCGGAGCTGCCGGAGCAATCTCGCAACTGAATAATCTTAGCTATCAACTTGCAACGCTGGATAGACTGGATAGTACGAAGAATACAGTAGCAGTCTTGAATGCACATGAGCAGGAACTCCTGATACAGCTTACGCAAACAAATGATCCAGATACCATCAGCGACATTAATGAGACCATGAGAGATTTGCAGCTTGAACGTGCCAAATTACTCTACACCGAAAGATCAGCGGCGAGACTTTCAGGTGAAGATAAAGTGACAATCCTGGGCCAAATCGCGCAAACAGCAAACTCTTCATTCCAGCAAATTACAGCGAACCAAAAATGTATTGATAAACATCCTAGTCTTCTGAATTCGGCAACCTCTATTGTCGCCGGCGTAGGAGCTGCAGTCACTTTCATCAATCCAGCTATGGGAATCGCAATGACGGCAGGTGCGACATTCGCAAAAATATCCATGGATGGGATAAAGGCCAATAAACATGCCCGTAAAATAAGAAAGATTGCAGATAGTACGGTAACTTTTGAGGCCTATAGCTGCGCCCTGGAATCAATGTCTGATCGATGGTGCCAAATGCAGGATGCAGAATCTTTTTTAAACTTTAAGGCCAAACATCGCAGACGCGCTCTTAGAAATCCGGAACTGGCCCAGGCGATATCCCTTAATGATCGTGAGATTCCGGTCATTCTTGATTGGTTAAATAAAGTACGAAATGGCGTGGCCCCAAGAACAACGGCAGATGCTAACAGGCGCAATGTGGTTTTAACCCGCGAATTAATTGTTCGATCCAAGGCCGATTATGGCCAGAGTTTAATCGAACAAAATAGAAAGACCTATGATTCCCTTGAAAATAATCCAACCGAACAATGGTTATTTTTAAGATCTGTCATCAAGTCTCTCGCCCCACAACATTCTTCCAGTGAATCAAGTGTCAAAGACCCTATGAGCGAGGTCTACGCACCAATGTATTCCCCTTATTACCTGGTAGGACTGGCAGAGGATGATCCACGCATCAGAACACAAAATGGAACTGGTCCAATCGAATACATAGATTCATGGACTAAACCTTCGGGAGTCATAGTAACTTTAGACTCAGTTAAGGAGAGATATCTGGAGTGGACCAATAAGGCCGCAAACTTAGTTAACCGCGAGTTAACAGAAGTTCAACAACCAGATCCATTACAAACACTCTCGAGTGCTAATATTGAAGCGGAACCCTGGATGGTTACCCCTCTTAATGCTTTTAAAACAATCGCAGATTTTCTGGAGAATAATCCACCTGGTAGTCAACAGCAGGAATTTCAAATCATCTATCAGGACACCCTACAAAAGCTTAGAAATATTCATGACATCGCAACCGTTGCCATTCTAACTGGTGACATGACTCCTTTTGACGTCGGCGAGACAAAACGAACTCCGATAGAAGAAATATATGAAGTGGCCCAATTGAAATATGGTATCGTAGTCCTTCAATCCAGGCTTGAGATGATAGTCCGCCTCTCTTTGCTGGAATACATCAAGACCAGTCCGCCAGAAGATCAAATTCTACTTGCCCAACTGCTAGCTTCTGATCGGTTTTATGAAACAATTAGTAAGATGAATGGAACTTCAAGCTACGCAATTTTAAGAGAGGATATCAAGAGTGGAAAGGCCTATACCATGAAAAATCTTGCCAACTTCATGGAGCTCTTTGGATACAACATCAACAGAACACTCCAAAAGTTATATTGGGAAGAAAAAAGAGGTTCACCTACTGTGGCCCAGGCCAATCGGGACTTAAGAACATCCATGTGCTTTCTTGTTTTAGGCGCTGAGAATGTCGCCAGCTGGATCGACATCAACCTCTGCACAGGGCTTAAAATGGAAGCGATGGAACCAGGTGGGCCAGAGACAATGACCATCAACGCTGAAACCTTCAAAAAAGATTTGGCCCAGCGGGCCTGTACATATCGGGAATTCTTCCGCCAGAGTGATATTTATCAAAAATGGGGAATAAGAAATTAAGTCAGAGGCCTGTGAATTTTACATATTCGCTTGAACCTGCGGGCATATTGAGTATAGTCCGGACATGAAAATTACTCTTATTATTCTATTCATCTTCACATTCAATGTGCACGCCATAAAACTAACAGATACAGAAGTGCAGATTGTAACCATGGCGACTGAACAATCATACCAAAATGAAGAAGATGCCTTAGAAGCAGCTTTTGGTCTTGAAGATGAGTTAAACAATCATAAGAGTGAGGCGTTCGCTAAACTTAAAAAGAGATGCGATAACTTCATCAGTCTGCTGAAACCAACGACTGTGCGCTTAAAAACCAGCAAAGATCAGAATCTCAAAGGGATTATCCATGCCAGAATCAGGTGTATGCGATGATTTCTCAAGTCCAGGACTCACAGCAGCTGGTTGCAAATGAACTGCAACGGTTTCTTGATAATTCGCGTTTAAGCCTATCCAGTCTTGCCAAGAGACTCAATGTCTCCAAGACCCAACTCTCCTTGATTAAAAACAGTAAGAAGGCCCCATCACTTGATTTAGGGCTTAAGATCCTAAAGTATACCGGAACAGAACAGGGTCTCAGAAAGCAGTGGGCACTGGGGCATCTGGCACAACATTCAGATGAATACGAAGAGCTGGAAAATAGCGTCCGGGAAGAATTACAAAAACTTAAACACACTCAAAGCTTATGTGACCGTTTTGAATATAATCTCACCTTGATGAATATTTATCTTGATGTGGTAAATTCAGAAAAAGGCGTCACTAACTATTCAATTGAAAAAAATTACGGAAAAGAATCACTTACGCTGGTAGAGGCCTTAAACAATGCCGGTCTTGTTGAGCAAAAGAAAGACGTGTTAATTGCTGCCGATTCCCGTTCCGTTTTAACTAAACGATCTTCTTTTAATTTCATGAAAACCATTTTTGATGATCAAAGAGATAAGTTCGACTCAGGAAATTGGGATGGCCGTTTTCAGTTTATCATGGATGATGTTGATCATGAAGGACAGGAAAAGCTCCAAAAGCTATTACAACAAACGATGAAAGAGGCCGGAGAGATTCTTAAGGCCCATGAACGACCTCGTTCCCAAGGCGGTAAGAGAATGATCTTCCAGGTATTAAGTGGAATGGTTAAAGGGCCTATGCTTGGTCTGGTTTTTATGTCCCTCTTTTCTCTCAATGCCCTTGCTGGCGGAGTTGAAGGTGGCGGTTCCTCACCAATGGGAGGAGTCGAAGGTGGAGGTTCTTCAGTCATGAAGATGCGGCTCGTGGGTGATCAGGGACGTGAGCAGCTGGAAGAACAAGTTAAAAAACTGTATGAAAAATCTGAATCGACTGATTGGAATGATCTAAAAGAAAAGGCCTATAGTGCTTGTCGTGAGAGATACCGAATGACGTCTAGAAACAAACTATCTCTAAAAGTAAGAACGGTAAACTATGATCGTTTATGGATCGAGCGTCGTGAACATCATGAGGCACTAACGGAGATTACTGTCAGCTGTTCACCTACTCGACTGATGCCTAAAATAAAATAAATCCTTAGGTCGCGTTTACAATTAGTAAACGCGACTTACAGTAAGTTAAAAGTCATTTCCGATTTCATCTCATGCCTTAACCTATCCTTAACACTTTCGTTTACAATTACTAAACATAAAACAACATTCAGCTTTCAATTCTCTTTGTCACAGCGGCGAGTTTGTTTCAAATTGCACACAACAAAAACGTTTCAAGAGAAACATAAAAGGAGCCTCACATGAAAAAAGCTATCCTGTTCATTTCTATTTTCACTTCAACCCTGGCCCTGGCAAAAGTTGAAATCGACATGCCTACCATTAACTTCGGACTGGCCAAGGTTGCTGCAACGGAAGTTTGTGTTCAAGGTAATCAGTTAATGACCAAAGAAGAAATCACATTTTGCTCTGATTCTTTCCGAGTTTGGGTTTCAACCGGACCACGTCGCTCAGAAGGTTATTTCGAAACAGTTTGTAACGCCCAAATCTCGGAAGTTTTATCCAGACCTATCAGCTATACGGCCCAGCGTTGTACTCAGTGGGAAGGTCGGCGTTCAGAAAATCAGTGCTCACGTTATGAAAACATTATCAAAACTATACCGCTTTCTTATACTTACGGAGTCTATGATGTACATACAAGACGTGGCGAGCGTTTCAGGAAGTTGATTGAGACCAGATCTCTTACAATTCCTGCTTGTAACTAAATCTGGATTTCTAAAAGTAAAGGCCCTTTCGGGCCTTTACTTCTTACTTAAAATTTTGCGCTTAACTCTTTTTTCTTATTCAGATCTACATCCAGATACTGAAATAAGTGTTGAAAATATTCAGTATATTCAAAATTCTTAACCCATCCCTGCGATAGGTACTGCTTTTTCCGGTGAAAACCAAAAATCCATGGAACATCTTCCGAGACCATTTTATTAATTTCCGCGTAAAGCTTAGAACGCTCAGGAGAATCCTGCAGCAGAGTTGCTTTCTTGAAGAGCGCATCAAACTTTGGATTGCAATAATTGGAGCCGTTTGAACCTGGCGATTGATTAGGGCAATAGAGCAGAGAAAGGAAATTCTCTGCATCCGGATAATCCCCATGCCATGCCATTGTATACATCTGATGTTGTCTCTTTGTGACCTTATTGACCAGCTCAGGCCATGAGTTTGATCCAAGTTTAGCAGTAATACCAATATCACTCATACACTTGATAAAAAATTCCAGCATCAATCTTGAATCAGTGGAAACAGTTGTCTGGACAGTAATATCGGGAAGACCTTTACCACCAGGAAAACCGGCCTCTTTCAGAAGTTGCTTGGCCTTTTCAACATTATATTCAACGTAAGGATTTTTAAAATCAGGATCGTAACCACCAAGCCCAGGAGGAATCACACCGTGTGCGATGACTCCCGTGTTTACATAAAAAAGCTCATTAGATTTCGCTCGGTCATAGGCCAGTGACATGGCCTGACGAAGCTTGGGATTGTTCTTAAAGAGTGGATCATCATGATTAAAAGCATAGAAAGTGACATCGAGCATAGGTTCAGCATCGAGAGTCACACCTTTATCAACCAAGTCCTTAACCAATGTGCCATCTTTATTAAGGGCCTGGTCAAAATTATCCTTTGGCAGCTCCAACACATCGACTTTGGCCTTGTGAAAATTAAACCAACGTGGCTGGGCTTCGAGCATGATGTGTACCACGATGCTATCAAGCATAGGAACCCGCTGCTTGGCCAGGACAGGATCTTCAGAAGGGAAATACTTTTCACGGTAAGTAGGATTCTTTAAATAAACAATCTTATTCGACTGATCAAAATTTGGAAGGATGAATGGTCCAGTTCCTACGGGATGGTTTAAAAATTCAGTTCCGTAGAAATCAACAGCTTCTTTAGGCACAACTACAGTATATGGCATGGCCAGAGCATACATCAGCTGAGGATATGGCCGTGCAAGTTTGATCTGCAGAGTATAATCATCAATCGCCTTGATACCTTCCAGTACTTCATCATAATTTACTTTTTCAGCAGAAGCGTATTTTTCACGCCAGGCATTTACACCAGCTAATTTATCGTCAAACAGCCACCAGCCCTTACTCATGAGCTTAGGATCGGCCAGACGTTTGAATGAATATACAAAATCCTGGGCCTTGACTTCTCTCCCCTTTCCATTGGGAAATGCTTTATCGTCGTGAAAGACGACACCTTTTTTAATTTTAAAAATATAAGTCAGACCATCCTTACTAATTTCAGGCATGGACTCAGCAAGATTAGGATGAAGTACATAGGGTCTTTTAGTAGGATGAAATTCCAACAACCCTTCATACACTTTTCCAATCTCAAGAGTCTGATACATATCAGATGCCTGAATAGGGTCATAACCAGCGATTTTTGAAGGCGACATAAGGTTTAATTCCTTAATCGTCGAATCCTTCTGCTTGGTACAAGAAAGTACAAAAAATGACAGCACCAATAAATTGAGCAAGAACACTAACTTCATAAAAAACTCCTTAGAATGGTTATCATTGCTAAAAAGAGATAGAAATACAAGAACTTGAACAAGACTCAAGGTTTTTCCTTTAATTTCCGACAAGAATACTATGAAAATTAAGGTTGTATTTCTTCTTTTAACTTCTTTTATAGCAACATCCACTCATGCAGTTTCCTGTTGGCCATTATATGAAGCTGAACAAAAGAAAATTGATGAAGAAGGCGCCTATTCTGTCTATGTGGGAGGTCAGTTTTTTCAGGTGGGAGGTCAGTTAAGCTATGATCCCGGTATAAAAGTGGCCGGTCATGTGGAGAATTGGGTCCGGGACTTTCTTGACTCCATAAAGTGGGGCCCCAGTACTCAGATCTATCAAAGGAAAAATCATAGGAAAGAATGGCTTGAGACCTTGCAAGGCTCGATTGATAAAAACTGCAAAATAAGAAGAGAGGATTTTGAAGATCTACGTTCCATGTTGAAAGTTTTAATGGAGGACGGATCATTATGTCCTGATAATCAGATTCTTAAACCAGGTTTTTTTGGAGGTAAAGGAAGCTTTAAAAAAGTTTTAAAAGCTGCCCTCAAGGAACATAAATTCACAGAGTACTGTCAGAAAGAGGCCATCTATGAAGATAGTGACCGCCAGATTAAAGAGATTCCTCATAGCGGAAAAAAATCACAATCAAATAATCAAGCTTCTGAACAATAGCACAAATTATATTTTGAAATTTCCAAATAATCCTACGCTGCTTCCATCTGAAGAATACTCTGAGCGATAAGAAAAGCTCTGATAATTCAGGCCAAACGATTTAGTATCGGATAATTTCCAATTCAGAGAAACGCCTGCCTGGGATCCATTAAGACTTCTCACACTGGAACTCTCCTCAGAAGTAATATCACCATCCAGAATAAATCCATAAGTTAGACCAGCTTCCAGCGGCAAACGATAAAAAGGAAGGCTTTGATTAAATTCTGCCCCAAGCCACCAGCCAGAAAATCGACTGACTTCCGTGTAAGCTTCAATATTGTTAGTGAAGAAATTTTTACTTTTTGAAAAATAATACTGATGATCAACTTTTCGAGAGAGTGAGAGACCAAAACTATTGAAGTAGTTTGTTTTATTGAAAGTTCCCTTGATGCCTAGATCGTAATTGATCTGATTTTCATCAGGCCCTGCCATCTTATCATTTCCGGTTTGCTGCTTAATTCTCACATTGGTAAATTCAACGTTCATCAGCTGTGAATAAAGACCTAAAGAGAAAGACGAGTTCTGAGGGATATCAAAGCTCACTCCTATTCCGTATGCACGAGCAGAAGTTGAAATCTCGGAATCATTATTAAGTCCCGTTTTGAAATCTTTAAGGGCAAAAAGTGGACTAAAAGTAAGCCCATTTTTTTCTTCCTTATTCTTTTCCATCTTTATTTTTTTCAGTGAATGAGAAACTGTATTTTTACTTCTATAAAGAGACAGATTAATAATAGTACCCGCTGGGATGACATCAAGACGCTCCAATTGTGGATTAAGTCTTAAAATCTCCTCTCTCTCATGAGGGGGCGTTTTAATCTCTTCAAAGATCGCCCCAATGGAAGTATCATTTTTGGCCACGTAGACACGAGAATAAAAGTCCGAAGCTAAAGCATGTGACGCAAGCATCAAAAATAAAAAAATAAATCTACTCATAAATAAAAGCTTAACAGCTGTTGAATTCTTGTAAACATAATTGAGGCTGGGCATCTTGTTTTGAATTCGTTAACATTTAGTGTAGCTTAGACAATAATCCCGACTCAAATCATCAGAATAGGAAAACTATCTGCTAAAGATCATTAAACAGCTAAAGTACGCCTTAAATCCAGAGCTGGTCCAGTCGGACCTGGCCACCCTGTTGGCCGCACTTGATCCTAAATACTCATACCAGGAAAGAATCGTAACACTTGGCAAAATCATGGACTGGATTCGCTTACCAGTAAAACCTCAGGGAACGGATGAAGCACCTGACTTTGTGCAATCACGAAACATAAGAATTAAATTCGTCTTTCAGTTTTTAGAGCGCCATCCAATGGAAGCCCAATTACTTGCGACCACACTTCAGGAACTCATTGTCCCTGGAGGGGCAGTCAGTCTCTACTGCTTAACCGGAATCTCAGAGAACGTGGGTTTTTTCAATGAAGTGACCAATCGCCTGGTTCAAAGAATTTTGCCGGATACTTATTCAGAACAGGACTTATCCGAAATATTCAAAATCCTTTTTACAGAAGAAGAGGATGCCACCTGGCTAGAATCCTCTTTCAAAACATTACTCCCCTCTTTTTTGAATTTCACAGAAAAATATTCTATTTCATTTGAATGTTTAAGGACGGATCGAGCGGAGGCCATGATTATTCTAGGAGCTCAGATCGCAACTCTTGGAACGACCAAAGATATTCGGCGCCGCCTGATTGGAAAACGCTTAACTGATTCCAGTTTTTTACGCTTAAACACCAGCATCAATGCCGGAGGATCAGCGGATAAAATCTTAAATGAAATTTCTCAATCCCGCCTGGATCTAACAGAAGTCAGAAATAACATTGAATCTTCTGGAGTTTCAGTTGATTTGATATTCAAGCTGGAGAAGATCGATTCCATTCTTGATCGTCTGGAAATGCTGATCTATCTGGGTAAAGATTACGGTAAAGAGGCCCAGCCATTGATACTTGGTCAATTCATGGGACGACTCATCCGGGATGAGATTAAAAGCCTTGGTGTGAAAACCTACATCAAGGAAAACCTGCACATGCTAACGAGAAAAATCGTTGAGCGTGCGGGTGAAAGAGGTGAGCACTACATCGCTACAACTCCCGAAGAAAAAAGAAGTCTTTTTGTGGCCGCGACCTGGGCAGGTGTTCTAACTGCCTTCACGGCCATATTCAAATTTTTAATCGGCCTTATGAGTTTTGCTCTTTTCTTTGAAGGGTTTTTCTTTTTTATCAATTATGCCATCAGTTTTCTTATGATGCAGAAATGGCATATGGCCTTATCCAGTAAACAACCGGCCTATACAGCTTCTGCCCTGTCCAGAAAATTTGAAGCTTTTAAGCAAACAAAAGAACTGGAAGAGATATCACTTGAGATTCGTAAAATCATGCATTCTCAATTCATCACCACCATTGGCAATCTTCTATGGGTTTTTCCAGCAACAGTCGCCCTGGACTGGGCATGGTACTTCATCGCTGGCGATCACTTCATGTCAGATCTTGAAGCTTTATCCGCCATTGGTAAGCACAATCTCTTCACCAGTTTAACTCTTCCTTTTGCTATTCTAACCGGCGTTTTTCTCTGGTTATCTAGTGTCATCATGGGTTGGGTGGAAAACTGGCTGGTTTTTCGGGATATTCCCGAAGCTATGCGGGCCAATTCTTTCCTGAATAATATCTTAGGCAAGAATCAAGTAAACTTCATGGCCGATAATTTCGCACGTACAATTGGCGGAATTGCCGGTAATTTATCTATAGCCTTCTTTCTTGCTGCTCCGATCATCATTGGTAAATTCACTGCTATTCCTCTGGATATTCGTCACGTCACCCTTGCGGCCGGAACTATTTCCCTTGCCTTCAATGCTCTGGAATGGAACTTCATGGATTATTGGCCAGCGATGATAAATATGGCCTTAAGCATATCTGTCATTGGAGTTATGAATTTTTCAGTCAGCTTCTACTGCGCAATCAGGATGGCCGCTCTGGCCAGGAATGTGGAATCGAAGTATCTCAGAATAATTTTTAAATATGCTTTTAAAAAACGCGGAATTAATAAGGGTCCCACGGTTTAAGTGAGACCCAAATTTTTCAAGCTGCGAAATCACTATCTTTGAATTTAGATTCGACTTTTGATCTCTCTTTATCCTCAGCTGCATAACTTTTGGCATCAACATCGTAACCATTAATCACATGCAGGAGATCTTCAATAATCTCTCTGGTCTTTTCGACTTCGGACATCAGATAGATAGCTGCTTCTGAACATTGTTTAGAAGAATTGGCATTTTGAGCAGTCACAATATCAATTTGCCCCATGGCCTTATTGATTTCTGCCACACCTTTTGCCTGCTCATGTGAGGAATGAGAAGTTTCTTTAATCATAGAACACATCTCTTCAACATAATGAACAATTTCTTCCAACGCTACTTTACATGAACGTGCAACTTGAGTACCAGTCGCAAGTTTCTCATCACCTGAAGCGATAAGCTTTTCAACATTAGTCTTATTACCTTCAACGACACTTAGTGCCTTCTGAGTCGTGAGTGCGAGCATGGTCGAAATCTCTTTAGATGCCCTTCCACTCATGTCCGCCAGATTTGACATCTCTTGTGCTACCACCGCAAAACCTTTTCCATGTTCCCCTGCTCTGGCAGCTTCAACACTCACGTTGAATGATAAGAGCTTGGTCTGGAAAACAATGTCATCAATAAGCTTGGTTTTTTGGCCAATATCAAGAATGAGATCGGCAATCTCCTGTACTTCATTGTTACCTTTGGTGATCTGCTCATTCATGGCATGGTTTGACTGACCAATTTCTGAAATCGCATGGAGCATTTGCTCTAAAGCTGCCTGACTTTTGGATGAAGCTTGCTGGCTTAATTCTGCCCGCTTTAAGCTCTCTCGGGCATTGTCGGAAGTCTTTTCAGTCATGGCAGCAATTTCATTAGTAGAGGCCACAGTTTCATGTAGAGCTTCTGCTTGTTCGGTTGTCCCTTCTGAAAGGTGGTGACTGGCATTACTTACCTGAAGAGAATTCGAGGCCACTTTTTCAGAAGTTGACTTGAGGCGTTCCGCAACATTCAAAAGTATTTCGTTAATATTTTTTGAAATTTTAAACGCTAGAAACATGGCAAAGACGAGTGTAACTAAGGCAACTCCAATTAAAGTTATTCTCATCTCAGAGCTTAAAGTTTGAGAATCTTTGGACCACTTACTGCCAATTTCAACGTGAAAATCATCCAGCTTCAATAATGCATCCTGATGATCTCTTACATAATCTTCAAATACCAGTAAGGTCTTTTTTAGATTCTCTATTTTATCAGGATCATTAGAATTAAAAATCTCAATCACCTGTAGTGCAGACTTTTTAACTGGTACATATTTTTCTTCAACCAGTCTGAACACCTCACCTTCACCAGCGATAAATGGTTCTTGAAGCTTCTCTTCAGAAATTTCATCATAACGCTTTAATGCTTTATTCAAAGACTCCATGGTCTTTTTTGTTTCAGATGGCCGGTCCCAATATAGTGCGAGCTTTATGGATTCCGCATGAATCTGACGACCTCTGCTTCGCATCCCTGAGATATGTCCCAAATTCGGAACACTCGTATCGGCGAGCTTATTATAAGTCTCTACAACTTCTTCGAGTGCGTAGTATCCAGTACTGGCCACAATACCCAGCCCTAAACACACCACAAGAAAGCCCGCAAGAATCTTCGCCTTCAAGCTTTTATTTTTAAACATTTTAATTCTCCTGTTCCGATCCCTATCGAAGCTCTGAAAACATAACTTAAGTCATATAAACCGGAGCATTCAACTAGATTTGAAGAGTAAGACCTATGCCTGCGTAATCCCCATAATGGAAACCGCTTTGGTTACTAGTACCATCATTGTGCACGAGGTTTTTTCCGTCTCCATCCTGTCCTACATAATGAACATAGAATTTGTATTTGTTTTCATCCAGATACCAGTTCAGTCCAACATCGTAGACATTATCCTTACCGGTATAATCTGCCCCTTCTTCTCCGTAGTATCTGGAAACCATGAATACAGGTTCAAGCACAGTCCCGTTTTCCAGGAAGAAGTTATAACCCACTCTAAAATGTCCAGTTCTGGCGCGGGCATAACCGGACTCATTGTTGCCTTTTTTATAAATATGAAAATATTCAGCATCAATATTCAGACTTTTATAATTGAACAACATATCAGCACCAATTACACGATTGGCCTTATACTCTGGAGTTCTTTCTTGAGTTGAACCGTTAAGAGCGAGCGTTAAACCGTTTCTTCTGCCAAAGTAGTTTATATTATAACCCAGACCATATTTTGACATTTCAGCATCACCAAAAGTAGTGGCAAACCGGCCTACATAAACCAAAGAATTTTCATCACCTTGTGTTTCATGGAGATCAGTACCGTCTGCATCTCCACCTGTTGTCACTTTGTTGAAAACACCAACATTATAATTGATACCAAAATTATCATTATGCTCCAGACCACCTAGGTTGATACCAGATGCCCGCCCAAAGCCGCGTCCAACAACTGCCTGACGTACATAACCTTGGCTAGGAGCTTTTTCGAAAGAATTCACGTTGAAAGCAGCGGTGATGCTTTCGCGGGAGATTTGAGGCCGGAAATAACCACCCGTTACATGCAGAAGATCGCTGTTTGAGACTTTCCAGGTTAAGAAAGAATCCCAAATGCCAACTGACGCTGGTCCTTTCAGTGCCGCTCTTCCATTAGATGTGGCAGGTAAAGTCGAGGCACGAGTTGCGGCCATTGAATCGTGTCCGGCATTGTCGTAATAAAAACTCGCAACATAACTCAGGCCCTTGTATGGTTTTCCTCGAAATCCTAATCTGGCCCTTCTAAAAAAGAAATTGGCCCTTTGATCGGCCTTATCTAAACCATCATCAGCATCATTTTGTGCTGCCCGGTCCATGGAATAAACACCCCATCCTTGTAACTGAGCATAAGGCTCAATTTTAAAGTCAGGATTTTTCAAAGCGAATTTTTTGGTGACAGAGGAGTCATTGGCATAAGTATTTAAACTGGTAGCGAGAATCAGTGAAGACATTATGACTTTTTTCATTAAGCAAAACTCCTTTATGGTAAAAAGAAAGTTTTGCACATGAATAAGTTTTAACAAGCTGGTAGATCTTTCCTAAGAAATCTTATGCCGATAGGCATATTTCCACAAAGAAGACCCCGGCTTGACTTTGGAAAGGAACAACAATCGTAGGCCCTTGAGCTTTTGAATTAAGACTATGATCTTTACCCGAAACAACTGAAGGAAGTGCGGTTTTTATTCCATAACCTTTCTCGTTTAAACTCAGCTTGGCCTGACCAAAGATCATATTGGTAATTTCACCGGCACCATCAAGAATATCCTGGCTCATTTCAGTATATTCCTCCCCTAACATCCCACCCATTACTTTCAGGAATGTCTGTTCAGGGAAACTGATGACCACCGCTCCGGAAAATGAGTCACTCACAATACCTATGACTCCAGAGACATCGCCCAGAAGTTTTTCATCAGGTTTTTTAAGATAAATTTTCCCCGCACGGGCCTCAATGCTTGCTTGAATTTTCAAGACATTCAAAGTGGCATTCAAAAAAGGATTAATGAACTCAGTATCAAGACTGACTCTTGCCACTAAACCAAAATCAACCAGAGCGTCCCTTACGGTACCTGTAATCTTAAAGGCATCATCCATTCCCAAGCTCTTAAACTCGTTTTTTAGATCCGGCTTAACTTGCACAAATCTCATCTGCTTATTTAAACTTCTCAGGAAGAGATTCACTCTAAGTAGCTCACGTACCCAGTCTTTGGAGATTGATGCAAGATTTTCACAATCAATCACCAGATACGGATACGGATCATGAATATGCTCCATGACATCATCGTAAAAAGTTTTGAGATTACCGTAATCACAGACCCCATTCAGCTTGAGCACGATGTGCCCCTCTGAAGGATGGATCTCATAGTTCTTATTCATTTTTACGACCGGTAAAAAAATATTAAGCAGCGTACTTTTTGTGAACCATTTCAAGTTTTGCCTGGAGAGCATCTTTACTGAATGGTTTTACCACATACTGATCAACACCTGATTTCACAGCTTCAGCGACCTGATGTTGTTCTGCTTCTGCCGTAACCAGGACGAACGGGGTTTTTGCCACATTCTTGTCACTGCGGACCTTCTTCAAGAGATCAAGTCCGCTGCAATTAGGCATATTCCAGTCAGAAATGATGAGTCCAAAAGGAGCAGGAGCTTTAGTAATGGCCTCCCATGCGAGAGTCCCATCAGCTGCTTCAGTGATGTTGGTAAAGCCAAGATCTCGAAGAATTTTTGATACAATTTTTCTCATAGTCGACATATCATCAACAACTAGAACTGGTGTGTTTGGATTAAACATTTTTATTTTCCTTGTTCACTATAAAACATTATCTCTATTTAAAATTTTATTATGCAGCAGCTTTTAAGACTGTTGCGGTTCCATCCAGAAGCATTTTGGGATCAAGCCACATCGTAAGTTTATCATCATGATGTAGGATGCCCAATAGATGGGACATGCTTTGGCCATCTGAATCCGGAACTGGCTTAATGCCACCTTCACTGATATTCAGAACTTTTTGAATGGAATCAACCACGACTCCTACGAATCGCTCTTCCAGATCAAAAATGATAACGGCATTTTGTGAAACATCCTGAGTCGGTTGAATTCCTAGTTTTTTTCTAAGATCAATAACCGTCAGAACAGTGCCTCTAAGGTTAATTAAACCACAAACGTAGGCCGGAGCTTTTGGTATTGGTGTAATTTCAGGAGGTGTAATGACTTCCTTCACTTTTAACAGTCCTATGGCATAGCTCTCATCCCCTAGATTAAACTCTAGAAAACGTTGTGTTTCTAAACTTGCATTCTTTTCTTTGTTAAACATGCTGCTCATATGTTTTCCTCTTTTTTTTATTTAAGCCGCTTTACCAATAGTATCGACATTAATTTCTTGTCTTAACTTGCGAGAGTAAAGATTTAATAAATCAATAATTAACGATGGTTTACCGTCTCCGAGAATAGTTGTTCCCATCACTCCTTGCTTGTTCATGATTTCTTTCGTCGGTGGTTTTACCACGACTTGCTGTTGTCTCATGATATCGGTTATCCCGATGGCAAATGACTGATCATTATGGCGAACAATAAGTGCAATATCCACTTTCTCACCTTTGGTAAGTGTTCCCCAGTCCTCTTCCAGATAAAACACTGGAACGATGGTATTTCTCAAAGTCAGATAAGGTCTTCTACCGGTCATTTTAGTAATCATGCCAGGCTCAAGTTTAATGACTTCCTGAATTTGTCCTTTAGGGACAACCAACTGCTGGCCACCGGCCTTGATCAACATGCCATCAATGATAGCAAGAGTGAGTGGCAGCATCAGACGGAAGCAGCTCCCAGCGCCAACCTTTGAGCGCACCTTAACCTCGCCACCCAAAGATTCAATATTGGTTTTAACCACATCCATCCCTACACCACGGCCAGAGACTTCAGAGACTTCCTCTTTTGTTGAAAAGCCAGGGTGGAAGATGAGCTCAATTGCCTGCTGCTCAGTCAAATTCATATTCTCTGGAATAATTCCTTTCGACTTGGCCTTTTCGATTAATCTCTGCCCATTGATGCCTTTACCATCATCAGTGATCTGGATTACAAGGAAATTACCTTCATGAAATGCCATCACTTCAACGACACCTTCTTCAGATTTGCCTGCGGCCAATCTTTCTTCCGGTGTTTCTAAACCATGATCAATAGCGTTTCTGATAATGTGAACCAGTGGATCACCCAAACTTTCGGCCACTGTTTTATCAATTTCAGTTTCTTCACCAATCAGATGGAGATCAACTTTCTTGTTAAGTAATTTAGATGTATCTCGCACAATTCTTGCCAGCTTCTGGAAAGAAGGTCCAACCGGGACCATTCGAAGTGACATGGAAAGATCTTGAATATCCTTACAAAGTTTTCCAAGAGAGCGTGCTGTTTTAACGTCACCTGATTTACTAAGAGAACTTTCAACAACAGACTGGATAATGACAAGCTCACCCACCAGATTATTTAGTACTTCGAGTCTGTTCAGAGAAACTCTTAGAGTTTCGTCATCCTTACGAGGCTCTTTTTTAACTTCTTTCTTTTCAGGCAGCTTATGGACAGTCGCCTGAGTTTCCATTTCAACCGGAACTTCCTCAAAAGTTTCGGCCGCTGGCGCGACCTCAGTAGCTTCAGCTTCAAAAGAAGCTTCGGGAGCGGCTTCAAAAGCGGCAGCTGCCGGTGGTGTTACTTCCCCAGCAATAATTGCATCCAGATCCTGCATGAGTTTCTCACAGTCAAAGACTGCGTCTAAATTCTCATCCAATCCATCAATCATGACCCTGACCTGGTCATTAAATAGAAGAAGCGTTGAAACGATGTGGTCATTAGCAAAAATCTTATCTTGCTTAATTTCTAATAAAAGATTTTCAGCTCGATGAGTAAGCTCCGCAATCTGTCCAAAGCCCACTGCTCTAGATGTACCTTTAAGATTATGAGCAAACCGAAAAATCGCATCAATAAGTGTCTTATTTGATGGATCCTTCTCGAGCTCCAGAAAGGATTGCTCAGTGTTTTGAAGCAGTTCCCTTGCTTCTTGTAAAAAATCATGTTTCAGTTCAATTTCAAAATCATCCATGTTTGATCCTTTGAGTCCTATTCGGCATATTTAAAATCCGACCTTAAGAAAAACTTAGGTTCCACTCTTTAAATGTGAAGTTTTTTTTGATAAATGGTTCATAATAGCTTCCGGCATATCAATTAACGAAGTGATTTGGTCGGCCGCTCCTAACCTGATGGCCTCTTTTGGCATACCAAACACCACACAACTGGCCTCATCCTGGGCAATTGTATAGGCCCCTTGCCGATGAAGCTCCAACATCGCTTCTGCCCCATCTTTACCCATTCCCGTCAAAATGATTCCGACTGTTGGGACTTTAGAATTTTTAGCTACAGATCTAAAGAGTACATCGACAGATGGTCTGAAACGATTGACTGGCTCTCCAGCAAAAACTTCAACTGTCTTACCATTCTTACTCAAGGCCATATGATGGTTACCGGGAGCAATTAAAACCCGATTAGGTCTTACTTCATCCCCATCTTCAGCTTCTTTAATTTCAAAAGGGCAAAGTTTATTAAGCCTGTCTGCCAAGGCCTTGGAGAAACCGGCAGGAATATGTTGTGCCACCAGGATTGGAGGAATGGTTGCCGGCATATGAGTGAAAATCTGCTGGAGCGCCTGAGTACCACCAGTGGATGATCCAATGGTGATCAGAGAGTTTGCAGGATTGAAATTAAAAGTTTTATTCTGGATACCTTCCCGACGGATACTTGCATTCTGCCATTTCGATTTCAAAGCAGCTTCCATTTTATGAAAGAGTTCATCTTTCAGAATATCCCAACCACCTGATTCAGGCTTCTGTAGATAATCCAGGGCCCCGGCATCCAGAGCATCCATTACCAATGAACCATCTTCTTTGGGCTGTGAGGTAATCAACAAGGTAGGAATTTTTTTAGGAGCTAGAAACTTCCTCATGGCCTCGACACCGTTCATTTTTCCCAGATGCAAGTCCAGGGTAACCAGATCCGGATAGTGCTTTTTGAGAGATTCAGAAATGTCTTCGGCCCGCTCTACTTCTGCCACTACTTCCCAGCCTTCAAAGGACGTAATGATGTGCCTCAGGAGTTTCCTGATGGTGCTTGAGTCATCAACAATGACTGCCCGCTTTTGCCTCTTACCCATGAAACGAATGAGATTTTTGGAAACATCCATTTGAATGGCAGCACCTGGATCAAGTGAAATCACCTTCGACCCTGCAGGGATATTAAAATCTGGAAAAATCGTTTTGATCAAATCAAAGGCCCCGAATATTTTCCAGGGGACTTGCTTTTGACTCATCCACGATACCGGAAGATCTGCTTTGGATTCACAAATAACTGCCTCTGCCGGTACTCCGTCCTTCCAGACTAGAACGACGTTCTTTGGAAGTGTGAACTGCAAGAGTCCCGTTTCACCTTGAATAATCTGGCCAAGAAAGAATTCCATTACTCTCCCCTAAAAAACTTATTTATAAGATAGTTAAAAGAAGTTGTAGGTGAAATGTCACTGGCCTCTCCTAAGATATAAGAAGGCGAACTTTCTTCCACCACCATAAACTCATGTTTTCTTCTCTTACTTTGCATTTGTTTGTAATCTCCTCCCTGAAAGCCCAGCCAGATGACTGGTTTGTCGGTGAAGGGAGTTCTTTCCTCATGCAAAGTCAGATCAACTTTCTGGGCTTTTCTAACAGAAAATTGGATTCTCTCTTTAAAAGATGCTGGGAAACTCGTTCCATTATATTTAAAAATCAGATGGTCGCCATTCCAGTCATGCTCACTCAGAACCCTTTGAAGTTTAAGCTCGTCACCGAGGCCAAAGTTAAAGACCACCATCCCTGAAGGACGACTCTTAAGTTCCTTTGAAACCGAAACAGGAGCAACAGAAATATTTTTCCTATTTAGCCAGCCCATTTTCAATTTCTGAACAAGTTCATCTCCAATTTGTGAAATATTGGATAAGGTTGGCTTCTCTACGAAATCAACTACACCCAAACTTTTCATCGGTTCAATTAATGGATCATGATCACGTCCCACTGAACTGACAACGATAACCGGAATTTTTGAAGCAATACCTGAAGTCTTTAGGAAAGTAGGCCCATCCATTTCCGGCATATGAATATCCAGGGTAATGACATCGGGCTTAAGTATCTTTAGCTGCTCGATTGCTTCAATACCATTGGCCGCCATGCCAATGACTTCGAATTGCGGTGGCACCAGAATTTTTTTCAGGATATTGATGATAGTCATTGAGTCATCCACACAAAGCACCTTCATAGGAGCAGGCAATCTCTCTGCCTGTGGAAGAGTTTTTTTAGGAAACTCAAGAACTGTTGAAGCTTGATGTTTATATACTGAAGGTGCAACACCTTTCACAGGCAACCCATAGCCTCCCAATGATTCGCTAAGTCCCGTGATCAAAGTTCCATTGGGATTCAAATGCTTAAGCAAAGACAGAATAATTCTTTCCTGATTTTTACGATCAAAATAAATAAGTACATTTCGACAAAGGATAACGTCGAAGACTTCTTCTCTGTTAAAATTTATCTCCATGAGATTCATCGTCATAAATCGTGCCCGCTGTCTCAGTTCGGGTTTGATTTTATACCAATCAGCGATATCACCCTTTCCGCGGAGCCAATGCCCTTCCCAAAGATGGCGAGGAGCTGTTTCAAGTTCACGCTTATGGTAAACTCCATTTTCAGCTTCTTTTATCGAGGCACTATCGATGTCACTACCAAGTATTGTCCAGTCCATGCCTGGATCAATTTTAGGAAGATGATGTTGAAGCCACATGCATAATGACCAAACTTCCTGACCTTTTGATGAGGCAGCGGACCAGATCTTTAACGTTTTTCTTCCTTCTTTTCTGGCATTGGCCACAATCGCTGGAAGTTCACTTGCCAACCATTCAAAGTGAGAAAATTCCCGAAAGAAAGATGTAAAGTGAGTTGTAAGAAGACCAATGAGAATTTTATTTTCTTCTTCCTGATTTTTCTTCCAAAAATTTTTGTACTCATCTGGAGAGGTCATTTTCAAATCAAGACAGCGTCGTTTCAGACGTGACTCAACCATCGGTCTTTGTTTTTCTTCTAAAACATTTCCCGTGATCTTGGTGATAGTCTCGCTTATTTCTTTTACAAGAAAGTCCCAATCTGATGCTAATTTTCTGGCCGAATCCATTCATTAATCCTTTGAAGGCAACAAGGGATTTTCGGCATTTCTGAGGCCAGACTAAAGGTATAAAATGTATGATGTTTATGCTGTTTAGAATAACGGTATGGTCAGGTCAAAAAAAGGACTCCATCTTCTTGTAAAGATGAAGTCCCAGATAAAAAATTAAATTAGTCCACTGATACGCTCGTCATCATTCTGCCGATAGCATAAGGAACGGAATAATCCCGACTTGTTGAGTAGGAAGATGCATGGGTGAAACCCACTTTATGCAGCCATTCATGGAAAAGATTGGCCGCAACTTTTCCTACCGTATTGGTTGTGAAGAATTTTCGATTTACCCAAACCCGCGTGCTGTTAGCATAGGTATAACCCACTGTTGAGTTATCGGCATAATAAAGTTCCACTTCCATATCTATTGTGTTGTTTTTTATCGTCTTTAATTTCTCCGCTCCATCCAGGATCTTCTGATAGATCTGAGCATTGGTGTAACCACCATTATCAACGAAAGTCTTTTTACCACCATAGGTGTGATTTAAAATTTTGCTGCGAAATTCTTCTGTGGCCACAACTTTCTTAATAAGTTCAATCGCACTGTCGAATTTTTCCTGCTGTGAAACTGTCGTATTAATAAACTTAATATTTACGTCAAAAGTGTAAGCTTCATTCGGTAACCCTGTGCCAGGATCAGGAATTGGTGCACTCGGTTCATCAATTGTTCCATTCCCTGCTCCTCCTGTCTCACCAGTAATGGGAGGTTCCGTCGTAACAGTACAATCTGTCGTACCTGTTTCTTCCGCTTCAGTTCCAGAAATACAACCAGTATCCGAGCCGCCATCTTTATTACATGCTACTAAAAATAAGCATAAGAAGAGAAAAGTTAACAGTTTATTCATCGTCCTTCCTTGGTTTTAAAATCAGTGGAAGGATGTTCACACAGAGCATTTTGGTGTTCAAAGTAGGCAAAAATGTCGAATGTGGAATGACTATGGAAAAAGTTATCTTATTTAAAAGACTTCTATGCTTTCTGGAATGAACAAGGTCTTCAGAATGAAAAAAAGATCTTCAATCAACTTTAAAAAAGATAAAAAAAAAGGCCGGAAAAATCCGACCTTTTTTTTAGAGAATAATTTATTTAAGCTTCACGGATGACGTACTTATCTTTCCCTTCATCCACCATCTCCTTGAGTTCTTTTCCTACTTTAAAGAAAGGAACTTTTTTAGGAGAAACTTTTACAACTTTTCCAGTCTTAGGATTTCGACCTTCATAAGCTTTATAATTTCTGTTAGCAAATGAACCAAAGCCTCTGATTTCGATGCGCTCATCATCGAAGAGGGCCTGAATCATACTATCAAAGCAGATGTTCACAATCTTTTCTGCTTGATGATGAGGAAGGTTTGCTTGTTTTTCAATCACGGCAATCAAATCAGCTTTCGTCATGGTCCACTCCTGTTAACGGGACATCTATATTCTATGATTCTGAGAGCTTATCGGTTAATAAAAATATTAATTTAGTTTTGCCTCAAAGCCTCGGCAAGTCCTCAATAAATAAAATGTCCTTACAAACCCTATGTTACCGTAATTATTGCATCCCGTGTAATTTTTTAATAAGAAGACCGAAGAAACCTACAATGGATTAAGAATTTTATGAATCGACTCGATAAGTCGTTGAGGAATTAGGACTATGAACTCGCGATTTAATAATTTTACTCGATCTTTCTGGGTGCTTTGCCTCTTGGGACTCTCCGTTGCCTGCCAAGACACCATGCCAGATCGTCAAACCATCACCAAAGGTTCTTCGACCGACAAAGAACTTGTTTGTCCCGAAGGTCAGGAAAAGGTATCTGAAACAGTTGATGGTGAGGTTATTGAAAGTTGCCAGGAAATTCCTCCTACTCGTCCCACCAATGCGGTTTTCTGGAAAACTGACTTCTGTGCCTGTAAAGACTCTAAACCAGTAAGCTACGGGAACTGTACCTCTGTATGTGCCGGTAAAAATACTGGTGGTGCCGAAACTCTTTTTGCTAATTTCAGGGTAACTGAGGCCATATATCTTGGTGGTCTGGGTAATATGTATGCTTGGTGTAAGGTGAATCTACCAGGTGATGAGCAAAACCCGGAATGTGAAATTGAGGCCAAGGACGAACAGGGAAATATCTCTTATATAGAAGTCACAATTCCAACTAATTCAAATTCTCTTCAGGCCAATATTCAGGATAAGCTGGATTACGATAAAACTTACGTTCTGACTTTGGTCGAGAAGACCACTAATGCGAAATCAGATGCTGTTCAATTTATTAAATTCTCCTCAGACATCGCTGTTCCGGTTCTGGGTCCTTTAAAGAACGTCCCGGTTTCCCAGTACACCTGCCTGATACGTGATCCATTAATCGATTCATCGACTAATGACTCTTATTATAACACTGCCTATCGTCAGCACTTTTATTTCATCCCACGACTTCCGCCGAATCCTCTTCCACCAGGAACCAGCGGAATTGTATGTCATGATATCTTCAATCCACTCTATGGATCAGTTGATGATGAACTCTATCCCCGACTGGAAACTGTGCCGGGAATTTTTAATCTCTGGGACAATACTGATCCCCGCTTCTATGATAACAATGGAAATGGTTCCCTGGATGTGAATGATGCCATCATTCAAAAGACTAAAAATTTCGGCGGATCCATTCCTGCTGATTCTAAATTTTTCACTCCATTTACATGGCAAACTTCACCGAATATTGTAAGTGAGGATGATAGCAGCAGTGACGAGGAAGTGGTTCCTCAACCACTAGGTTATTATATGGCCCCATGGATTGATCAGACTTCATTTAAGTCTTACTGCCTGACCACAGCTCAGTACAACAGTGATAATGCCCTCTTTAAGGCCTTACGGGATATCATTGGTGTGGACACTGAGGGTATTTATATCGGTGAAAAATCTCCAGAAACCGTGGTTGGAGAAAACGGCACAGTTCCAGGTCTCAAGGATTATATTCTGATTCGTGAAACTGATTTAAAAGCTGTTTGGTTCTATCTACAGAGTGGTGTTCCGACTGCTCCAACAGAAGACAACGTCAGCAACCATGCCGTTTACTTTTATTATCCATTAAATAAAGCATCACCATTTGTGAAGACTTCCACTCAAAGAATTTATAGAGTTCGAAGTGCAGCTGAATTAAACAATGCGGCCAGTGGCGGAACAGCTCCCAATGGAACGCCGTCTACCTTTCCACCTCATGATCGTAAAATTGGATGTGTTCCCAAGTTCTAAGCTTGATTCCAGTGCCGGGAGAGAATTTCAATGGTTGGTTCGAGTTCTTTCTCAAAAGTATTGTAGAAAATCGTAACAGAAACACCTGTAATGATAAAACTCACACAAAGCCCCAGACCAATAGTCTTAAGTCGTCCCCATTCTTTCCTGAAGGTGGCCTTCTTAAGTAACCAGGCCGCAATTAAAAAGGCAATCCAGAAATGGATATAGGACTTTAAATCCTCTCGTCTAAGAACAATATCGATAAGTCCTGATAAGGCCCTTTTATCTCTCATGATATCAACTAAAAGATCCAACAATCTGGGAGTGGCCTTAAGAAAATTCCCTAATAAAGAACCTTTTAGTTTCTCAAGGATCAGACCTTTAACAATATCAGGAGGAGCTTCACTCAACTGACTCTCTTCTAAAATCCGCTTGATCAGCAAAATCACTTTTTTATCAGTGAGTGCTTTGGCATTAATGGAATCATAACCTAATTTTTTTAACTCTAAGGCCGAGTCGATTTCAGGAATAACAAGGGGGGCAGCAGCAGGTTTTGGGTTTTCCCTAATTTCTGTTACCTCAAAGTCTTCCTGGCAAAATCCAGGAAGACTCATGAGAATAAAAAAGAATAGGAAAAGAAATTTCATGCTTTCTTAGTTACAAACTTTTCGAAAAAGACAGTCATAGGAACAGCAATAAAGATCGTTGAGTAAACCCCTAGTACAATACCGATAGTCATAGCGAAGAAGAAATCGTGAATAACTGATCCACCCCAGAAAAGCATAACGAGAGAGACACCCAATACAGTCATCGAAGTGATGATTGTTCGTGACATGGTTTCATTAATGGCGCGGTTAATAACCTGAATGGTAGGCATTGAAGGGTTGGCGTTTTCAATTTCACGAACACGGTCATAAATAACGACCGTATCATTGACTGAGTAACCAATGATCGCCAAAAGTGCCGCCACGATTTGAAGCGAGAACTCTTTTTGAGTCAGGATAAATGCACCAATAATGATCACAACATCGTGAAGGAGGGCCGCAATGGCCCCCGGAGCAAATTTATAATCAAAGCGCAAGGCCAGATAAATCATAATCGCTAGAATTGCCCACATGATGGCCTTAAAAGCTGAAGTTCTAAGTTCCGCTCCCGCCTTAGGTCCTACGATATCATTTTTTAAAATTTCAAACTTAGCGGCACCATACTTCTCAGTCAGGACAGCTTCAACTTGATTGGAGACCGCATTTAGGTCAACTTTATCACCAGTTTCTAGTTTCAAGAGAAATTCATTCTGAGACTCATCCCCGATACTCTGCAACTGTGAAAGAGGAACATTCTTCTCTCTGAAAAATTCACGCAGAGAACCCAATTCAACTTTCTCAGCAAACTTAACCTGGACCTCAACTCCCCCACGGAAATCGACGCCGTAGTTCAGTCCTTTAGTGAATAACCCTGTAATTGTACCAATGACCAGGATTGCTGAAAGAATACCTGCAATCCTAAACATCCCAACATAATCTACATTTCGTGTTGTGCTCATATATATCAATCCTTCGATTAAATGCTTAAAGTCTTCTTATTACCTCTGCCCACGTACAACTCAAAGAGGACCTTAGACACAAAGTAAGAAGTATAAACGGTTGTTGTGATACCGATCAAAAGTGTAACTGCAAAACCTCGAACCGGACCTGTACCGAAGTTCAGAAGGCACAGACCAGCAAGGGCGGTTGTGATGTTGGCATCAGCAATGGCCCAGAAGGCCTTGGCAAAACCAGTTCGCACGGCTTCATAAGGAGTCATGCCTGCTCTTAGTTCTTCACGGATACGCTCGTAAATAAGGATGTTACCATCCACGGCCATACCTACTGTGAGAGCGATACCGGCAATTCCTGGAAGTGAAAGAGTTGCTCCAACGGCAATCAAAATCGAAATCGTAAATAACACGTTTAAAATAATGGTCGCTGTCGCGATTAAACCTGAAAGTTTGTAGTAGAAGCACATGAAGGCCAGAACCAGGAATGAACCGATCATAGCGGCAACTTGCGCTTTATCAATGGCATCAGCACCAAGAGAAGGACCAACGACACGTTGTTCTTCAAAAATAAGTTCAACCGGAAGAGCGCCAGCACGAAGAACCAGGGCAAGATCGCGAGCTTCCATCATAGAAGCGTTGTAATCGCCTGCACCTAAAGTTATCTGAGCTGATCCACCAGCAATACGGCCCTGAACCACTGGAGCAGAATAAACGTTACCATCAAGAACGATAGCAAGACGTTTACCAATATTTGCTCCCGTCAATTCTTCAAAAAGTCTGGCACCATTTGGCTTGAACTCCAGACCGACATAAGGACGGTTTTGTTGAGGATCAATACGAACAATGGCCTCTTGAAGTTCATCACCCGTAAGACCTGAACCAACCTCGACCAAGTATGGTTCCATATTGGTTACTTCATTGGTATTTTTATTAAGGGTTTTTGCGAAAGCAATCTCATAACCTTTAGGAAGATCATTGGCGAGGAAGCTGTTGATCTGGTTCATATAGTCAGAGAATCGCTCCCCTTTCTTATATTCAATGCCAGCTTTCTTCACTTTTTCCAGCCACTCATTTAAGGCCATTGGCGGAACTTCATCATTGACCAATTTGAATTCAAGTTTCGCTGTACGACCAATCAAATCCTTGGCACGACTGATATCCTTTACACCAGGAAGCTGAACCACGATACGTTCTGCACCCTGAGAAACAATTTCTGGTTCAGTCACACCGAATTCATCAATTCGGTTACGAATGACTTCAATAGATTTAGAAAGGGCCGTTTCTTCAATTTCTCGAGTGAAATCACGACCTAAACCATACTGAAGTGTCGTGCCATCATCTTTAGTTAAACGAAGTGGGTAGCTATAGAATTCACGAAGTTTTTCTTTAGCAGCATCACGATCGCTTTCTTTAGCAAGAATGATTGAATGCTTTGGATCCAAGGCTTCTGATGCATCAAGAGTGCCAACAGAAGACTCAATCCCAATGTCTTTCAAAGTGGCCTGGGCCTTTCTGGCATAACCAATAATTTCATCACGGTAAACCTTGTTGAAATCAATTCCCAAAACCATATAGAGACCACCCTGGAGATCTAGCCCCAGATTGATCTTGGTTTTCACTGGAAAAGCACTGTCTTCTTTCAGGTTAAAAAACGTTGGTGTCGTGGCCATTACCGCAGCAATTACCAGAACCATCAACAAACTAAATCGAAACCACCATCCCTTGGCCATGTAAACTCCACTCTTTAAAAAGGGTTCTCTTAGAAAATATAGACTAGAAAATTTTAATCAATTTAGGGAACTAGGGCAATGAATAGAAGGGCATAACGCCCTTCTATTTTTAAGATTGGTTAGATTCTTTGTTTTCAACAGGAGCTTCGGGCTTCTTTTCTTCTTCCTGCTGAGTAGCGTCAGCGACTTTCTTAGAGGGAGAATTGATATCATCTTGCAACTCGTCACTTAGGCCTTTAGCTGCATTTTGAAAATCGCGAATCCCCTTACCTAAGCCTTTAGCAAGTTCAGGAAGTTTTTTTGGTCCGATAAAAATCAGGGCGATTAAAAAAATAAGGATTAATTCGCCAAAACCAAGCCCAAACATAATTACTTCTTAGCTTCAGAGAAAAGGGCCGTGGCCGATCCACCGATGTGTGATTTTAAAACTTTCATTCTGGTTCCACCATCAAGTTCAATCGTCACCACTTTATCGGCGATGCCAGTAACTTTTCCAAGGATGCCAGACTTTGTATAGATCTCATCACCGTGAGAAAGTTTGTTGATAAAGTTTTGCTCTTCTTCCATACGTTTTTTCTGAGGGCGAATCATTAGAAAATACATCACCACAAAGATAAGAACGAAAGGCACAAATGACATCCAGGCAGGCTGGGCCGGAGTGTTGGCAGCTTGTGCGTGAGCGGTAGAGATGAATAAATCAAACATGGTTATCCTTTTTTATTCCCAACGGTTAGTTGAGTAATTGTTATAAAATGTCTGGTAATAATCGTCAAACGAACCCTTGAAAATTGCTTCTCTCGCCGCTTTGACCATTTGAAGATAGAAATGAATATTATGATAACTGATAAGCTGCCCTGCCAGATACTCGCCGACATTGAATAAATGACGTACATAGCTGCGGGAATAACGAGAGCAAACCTGGCAGCTACATTCCGGATCCGGTGGAAGCTGGTCTTCCAGGAAGCGGGCCTTCTTAATATTAAGAGGTCCATGAGTTGTCAGGAACTGACCGTTACGGGCATTCCTAGTTGGAAGCACACAGTCAAACATGTCCAGTCCGGCCTTAATGCCATTTAAAACATCCAGAGGTTTACCTACTCCCATCAGGTAGCGAGGTTTCTCTTTAGGCATGGCAGGAACAAATTTTTTACAGAACTCAACCATCTCTTCATTTTTTTCACCGACCGAAAGTCCGCCTAAAGCGTATCCATCAAAGTCGAGTTCTTTGAGACCTTCCATACTTTCCATTCGAAGGTCGTAGTGAAGTCCACCTTGAATTATTCCAAAAAGGTGTTGATGAGATTTAAGTTCAACAGACTTACAACGACGGGCCCACCGGTGAGTGAGTTCCATGCTGGTTCTGAGAGTTTCTTTAGTTGCAGGAAGCTTCGGGCATTCATCAAAGGCCATCACGATATCGGAGCCTAAGGCCCTTTGAATCTGCATGGATTTTTCCGGAGTGATCAGATGTTTTGATCCATCGATGTGTGACTGAAAAGTCACCCCTTCTTCTGTCAGTTTATTAATATCTGAGAGAGAGAAAACCTGGTAGCCACCGGAGTCGGTAAGAATAGGACGGTTCCAGCTCATAAACTTATGAAGGCCACCCATCTTCTCGATCAGCTCATGACCAGGGCGCAGAAATAAGTGATAGGTATTTCCCAGAATGATTTGAGCATTCATGCGCTCAAGGTCTTCCTGCCACAAAGTTTTAACAGACGCGCGAGTACCCACCGGCATAAAGATGGGGGTCTCAATCACTCCGTGAGATGTGTAGATGCGGCCGGCACGGGCCTCACCAGAAGAAGCTTCTAATTGAAAAAAAGACATGCCGCCAAAATACAGGAGACGGCCTTATTAGTCTAACCTTTTAGGATGGAAAAACGGTGCATCATTTGGCCAATGCTGAATCAAAAGTTTTTATGAGTTCAGGACTTAAATCTAAAATACTTGAAACTTTGTTGCCAAATCTTCCCCCAATTCCACCCCATTGATTTTTTTTAATCAACTTGGAATCAGTTGAATTGTTAGCATTGGTCAACTCCAATGTACCTTCAAAACAGACAATCTCGGTCTCACCCAAAAGCGGATGATAAGAAGTATAAAAATCAGTTCCCCTGACTCCCATAGTGGCGTTGGAGGTTTTTATTCCCAGACCTTTTTTATTTCCCGTCACCCAGCGGGCAATCCCCTTAATCAAATTAAGTTCCTGCTTTTCGGCCGGTGCTGAAATATTTAATCTTGAGGTGGTATTCGCCCCCAAGGCAATCACAGTCTGAGATTCACTCAATAAAAGCTTCAGATAAGATTTATTGCCTACAACAATCTCTCCGGTTCCTTGAAGAGAAGACGTTTTGGTTAAGGCCTTCCCTGCAAATGAGGCTTCCCCAATCAAGAGCACCACTTTAGCAGAACCTTTTGCCCAGGCGAGAGAAACACTGAGTAGACAAATCATCATCAGAATTAGCTTCATCACAGTTTTCTTCCTTTTCTCAAAATCAGCATGCCGTCCCCGTAAGAGAAGAAGCGGTATTTATGCTGAACCGCCGTTTTATAAATTTCCAGAGTTTTCTCCCGCCCGATCAGTGCACTGACCAGCATGATGAGTGAGGATTCCGGTAAATGAAAATTAGTCACCATGGCATCAATGGAGTGAACCTCTTTCCCCGGATGCAAAAAGATCGCTGTCGACTTCAAAGAGCCAGGATGATCAAACTGAACATTTCCATTCTGATAAGAACTCTCGAGAGTCCTTAAGGTCGTTGTTCCCACAGCAATCCGAAATTTAGCACTTTGAATTTTTTTTAAATTCTCACTATCGATGGTGAAAAATTCCTGATGCATTTTATGATCTAAAATATTCTGGGCCTTAACCGGAGCAAAGGTTCCCGCTCCCACATGGAGGGTCACAGTGGCAAGCTCATGGCCTTGGTTTTTGAGCTCGTTTAACAGTTCTTCCGAGAAATGCAGTCCCGCCGTTGGTGCGGCCACCGAGCCGGTTTCCTGAGCATAAACCGTCTGATAAGTCCTTTTATCTTCCTCATCCGATTCGCCATTTCGGATATAAGGCGGAATAGGAATTTTTCCAATTTGATCGAGAGTTTTAAGAAGCTCCTGGTGACTTTGAGAAAAAGTTAAACCGAAAGTCCCATCTCCATTAACCGTCTTGATCTCAGAGATAAGATCTCCAAAAATAAAAACGTCCCCTACTTTTCTTTTGCCTGAGGCCCGCACCATGCCGGGATAAATCCCCTTTTCATGGAGAAGTGACAGAATGAAAACTTCTGCTTCACCACCAGAAGGCTTATTCCCAATCAAACGACAAGGAAAGACCCGTGAGCGGTTAAATACCAGAGTTGAATGGGGTGGCAGGAACTTATGAATCTCAGAGAAAGTCGAGTGAACGATGGAATCGGTCTCTTCATCATAGACTAACAGCTTGGAAGAATGGCGATCCGGCACTGGCCGGTCGGCAATTAGCTCCCGAGGAAGGTCAAAATTGTAGCTTGAGAGCTCTAAATCAGTCATTTTTTCAATCACGCTTGGAAAAGTTCTTATATATAAGTAGGATCATTATAGGAGAATAGTTATGATGAGAAAAATTCTAATTTTGGTTCTGGGTGCTCTCTCAAGTCTTGCCCTGGCCCAAACAGCTGCCGAAGAGGCCATCATTTTAAACCAGGAACTTCAGTACCTGGAAGATTCAGTCAATAATGTTCAATCAATCGCCATCGATACCAACAATACGACCATGCCTAGAAACCGCGCTTTAAACGAAGCGAGTCTGGAGAAGACTTACTTTAATGATGTGGAAGAAGACGTTGTAAATACCCGGACGTCCGGACCTAAGCGCCGAAGCTTCTAAGCTAAGACGCCAAAGCGTTTACCCAGATCCTGAATTTTCTGAACAACCTGATCCATAAATTCCTTCACCGCTTTGAACATGGCGAAGTTTTCAACTTGCTCCAAGAGCAGATGAAAAATATTCCGAAGAATATTGATGGCCGGTTCAAGGTTAAGTTTCTTAACTACCAGATCAAAAATCGAACTGGCCTCCTGAACTTCCTTACCTTTTACAACATAAAGTGGATTTTTATTCTTCATGACTGCAGCTCCTTATGAACAGTTTCAGTCATCGCTGTAAACTGTCTTTGCAGGTCTTTGTACTCATTGGACTTATAGTGGAAAACAGATTTCCTCTGTGCCAATGATTTACCAAACTGAACCTTATTCGTAAAAGCCTCATGCATAGTCGCCTGGCCCAGAGTCTGCTTAATCTGCTCCAGATCAGCTCCGGCCTGCTTACGTCTTGAATCAAAGAGATTTGGGATATAGCCCAAATTCTTAGGAGTCGAAGTGATTTCCATTTCCTCAATATCAGATACTACTTGCAGAATATTCTTAAGACCCTGCTCGGAAAATCTATCCGGCACGAACGGATACAGAACTCCGTCAGTCGCGCAAAGAATATTAACCACCAGTAAACCCAGAGTTGGCGGACCATCGATGATGATCACGTCATAAGTGGATTTTAATTCAAATTTTTCAATGAACTTTTTTAAGATCAACTGCCGTGGAGCATTGATGCCGGCCACCGTCAGCTCAAAACCCGAGAGTTCCTGACCGGAAGGAATAAGGTCAATGCCATCAGCACCTTTGATCACAACATCATTCAAAAAAGTTGCTGTATGAAGTGCCTTTAATTCTTTAATCGAATTAATCAGCAAATGATGAATATTCTTTCGGTCAGCATTTTCCGGGATATCAAACAAAGAACTAAAATTGGACTGAGGGTCCATATCGATACAAAGAACCTTTTTACCCTGATTTGCAAAAGCGTGGGCCAGGTTAAAGGCCATAGTGGTTTTACCCACTCCACCTTTTTGATTCATAAGCGCGATCACTCGCCCTTTCTGGGCGGAAGTTTCCTGATTGGATTTAAAGAAAGAGAACATGCTGAAAACTCCTTAATAATGCCAACAAAACTGGTCAGTAATCAGATTTCCCTAAAATTGTGCTCCTCCCGATATCCTTTGTAAACCATCGGATTCTAAAGAGTTCCCCTCTCAATCCCGACTACTCCAGTATGCGAAGTGAGACAATACCTCTAAGTAAAATTGTTTAAATGATTCCAAGTCTAAGGAATTTTAAGAAAAGTCCCGATAAAACATCGAGACGGATCGATAAAGGAATAGGCCATGGTTGGTTTAAAAGCTTTCTGGATATTATTAAGTACTCTCATGCTTGCGGCCTGTGTGCCTCAAACTAAGCAAACAGAGTGTTCCTCTAATGAAGCCTTCAACGCTTCTTTAAGGACATGTGTGCCCATCGTGCAAGGGGCCTCATCCTTCATTAATATTTCCAACTTCACTCCCCAGTTTACTCAAACTCGTTCTAAGGATGATACGACAACTCTTACCTTCTCTATCTCTGTATCTAATCCTTATAACCAATCTTATTCAGTTGAATGGGAACGCGTCTTCAATGCGGGCCCGGTTTTTATGTGTTCAAATTCTTTGTCTTGTTCATTCCCGGCTTCATTCCTGGGAACAACCTTAGGCGAAGTTGGTACTCATATTCTTACAGCAAAGATTAAAGATACTAATGGAGCTGTGGTGGATTCACACAGTTTTGAATTAAAAATTAATGAACTGCCCAAACCAGTCATTAACATTCCAGTCACTCCTAGCAGTCTTAGCTTTGACGTTTATCCAACTGAGCCACGAGTTCAGTTCTCTTTTAACATCAGAAACAACGGTGCCACGATTTCACCGACTGATAACTACCGAACTGTCTGGACCATTTTAAAGAACGGTTCATTCTATTTATCTGAAACTGATTCATTTACAAATTTTACATCCACTGGAACTAATACAGCTTATCTCGGAACATCTCCGACTCCACTCTTTAACCCAGGAACTTTTGGCGTTGGTACCTATTCAATCCGCGCCTCAGTTCAAAACGATAATCCGGGTGAGATTGTGGCCGAGCAGTATTGGAATGTGACAGTTAAACTTCCAGCATTGACCAAAGTGACCAACGTTTCCAGCCCTGATCCAGGCGTAACAATTACTGCCCACAACGGTATTGATTATGCTACGGCCGAGGCATTTACGGCAGACTACAGTTGGATATATGGCTCTCCTGCTACCTATCCTAACTTTTGCGTCACTGTTAATGATAGAGATGGTGTCTATGCTTCTGATGGTAAATCGGTTTTAGTTAAATTTTATCTCAATAACTCCGGTGGGGATATTTGTACTAAAAAAACTGTTGATACTGCAGGAACTCAAATCGTCTGTTTGAATGATGCTGTCCTTTGTGAAAACGGCGGATCACCTATTGCCTTCGATAAATCTGTTTTAAAATTCAATAATTCAAGCTCTACTGTTCAACAACTTCATAAAGTGACAGCAAGAGTATTCGATGAAAGTTCTTCTTTAGAACTTGGTGCAGCCGATGTCCTTGATGGCAGCTATCCTGTTGAGTGGAAAGTTTTAGTTAAGCCTATTAATACGGCTCCCGTTATGGCCTTTGGTTCATCAACAAATAATCCTACAGGTTGTACGTCATCAGGAGCATTCACCAAATCGAACTGCCAGGTAACCCAAGGTTCACATTTTAAAGTTAGTTTCTCGGCCATTGACGATTTTTATACATCAGCAATTAATCCTAATGAATTTAAATGGGACATTAAACTTAAACGTAATGGCGCAGATATTACGAGTACTGAGGTCAACACTCATTGCTATAAGGATTTTGGAACGGCAGATATTTTTCCAAATTTAGTTGTTCCCGGTTTTGAACCAGAATATCAATATAACGCCACAACTCCAACAAGCTCAGAATGGGTATGCTGGATTGCAGTTCCACACTTTGATTCGAGTGGTCCTTTAAATCCTTCAGTGGGTAATTATCAAGTAATGGCCACCATGCAAGACTCAGGATCTCCAATCGGTGGAGCAGGTCTTATTTCACAAAGTTTGGCCTGGAATCTTGTTGTAACTGAAGCCAACACCAATATTGATTTAAGACCTCAAACTATTCTTGCAGCAGATTCGAACGTTTCAAATGGTGTTATCGTCCTTGACCCTTCTTCTGCCGCAAGTTTTGCCACTGAAAAAGATACAGTTTCTTTCAGACTAAACATAGATGATGATGAACGAGATGATTTCGAGTATCGAATCTCACTTTGTACCGACAACTCAATAGCTTGTGCAACTTCTACGATTGTGACTTCTCCATCTTTTGTGAACGTATTAAGAGGTTCACAAGTTGCCAATCCTCTCCTCATTACTGGTTTACTGTATACAATTCCTGAAGATTTTTTGATTTCTAAACATGCTACATCTATAAATATTGATACCGCGACGTCTAGACTTGTTTACTTTAAAGTTGAAGCTATTGATAAACCACATATCCCTTCTACGCCTGAAGTAATGGATACTGAATATTTCAGCTTTTATGTTCGAAATTTCAATCCAGCTCCTGTAATTAATACTGCAACGGCATCTCCTGCAGTAGGAACAAATACCACTGTTTACTCAGGATTCCAATTTACGATTGATCCAGGAACAGTTTCAGATGCATCCGTTCCATCTATTGAAAGAAATCTTCAATACCAGTGGTATGCTAAAATTGGTGCAGGAGCATGGAGTGCGGTAACGGGCGCTACAACAAAAGTTCTACGCTACACTCCAGGTAATACCAGCAGTGTGATTGATTTAAAACTCTGCGTTGGTGATGGAACTGCAGCTCACCCAGTTTCTTCCACTGGAACATGTACCGCCAATTGGTCAGTTACGCCGAAAACATTTATCAATGATCTTGAATATACGGATTCTGACGGTTTCTCAGCGAACTCATTAAATAATGAATTGGCCGTTTGGTATGATGAAACAAACGCAGTTCCTAATACTCAGGTTATTTATTCAGCTTATGTGGATAATACCAACGACATTTTTGTTGAGAAAACGGTTAAGGATGCTTCAGGTAACATAATCCTCTCAACTCCCGCTTTAAGATTTCCAGCATTAGACGCATCTGCAGCAAGTCTGGTCTCTAATCTATCCATAACAGGCACAGCCGACAGTTTATACATTGCTTATATTGCAAGTTCTGTCTCTGCTCCAACAAATATGTCCCCTTATGTCAGGAGGATTGATAAGAGCGGAACTTCAAAAACGGGCATGCCAAATTCCGCAACTTTTGGTTTTAAATATGATGACTATGAAGTGACAACACTTTGTTCACCTTCGGTTGACTGCACTATTATCCCGGCGGATGGAGCTGGAAGTCCTGTCAGTATCACTTTTGGGGGTACTGGTCGTCTCGTAACTGGAGATACCATAAAAATTAACAATACAACCTTCACTGCCAATAGCGGTGTGGGTAGTAATGACATTTGTGATAGTAATACTTGTGGAGGTCCAAATTCTACAGCTAGCAATATCGCAAATAAAATTAACAGCTCAAGTTTGACTGATCTTCAGGGTATTCGTGCTGTTGCAAGTGGTCCAACTTTATCTTTATATGGACTTTGGAACCAAGATTATCTTGATTTTGATGGAACTGTTGCAGCAATTCCCAATCTTGTTGTTGCTGAGAATGGTCTGGGTAAAATCTTTATCCAAGGTACCCATTGGCACTTACCTTTCATCAACTCATCTTTGTCTGGAAGTAATCAAAACAACATTACTGTTCTAACAGGAATGATTGATAATCATATGAGATCAAGTGCACCTAATACCAATGTAGACTTGTTAGACATTGGTAAAGTAGCAGTTTTTGATCACTCTATTAATACTTCAGGAGAGATGGTGATCGCTGCCATTTCTGGAGATGTTAGTAATTCAGGAAAACTTTCACTTTATCGCTATGTCGAATCTGCCGGTTCATGGAGCATCTTTGATGCGGGCGCCAGCGGTTCCCCTACTGATCAGGAAAGCATGGATATAATGAGTTCTTACGATTTTGAATATGTAAAACTCGCCGCCAGCACAACTGGTAATCCATATTATTACGTAATCGCAAGAGAAAAATCCATCAATGGAAGTGAATATCATATCGGCCGCTATAACCCAGATTTAGATACGGCCGCGACTCCTTCCGAGAATATTCTAAACACAAGAATTTCTATCTCGGACGTAAACTACCTATCTGATACAAAGATTAAACTGCCTCAGCTTTTAGCTGTTACAGGTTTTTCTGAGGCCCGCATTTTCTTCCAGTCAGTGGGAACAGGAATACTTACCTTGCCTCACATAGCGAGATGGAAATCGGACGACACTGTTACTTGCGGTGGCTGTATTTCTCTTAATGGACCTCTTGAACATCAACCTAATGCCAAAATGGGTATCTCCCAGATCGCAAATGATTTAACTTTAGGTTCTGCCGGGGCACTTGTTGGAGAGAACATAAATGACGTGGTCTTTACCTTATATAGCTCAGACCTTGCTGACGACGATATTTTCAGACCACAATTAGGTATTGTGAACATTGAAGCTGAATCAATTCAGTCCACTACTGCCGACGCTAGTGGCAGATGGCACCCACCTTTCATATTAGATCAGTAGGAAATTTTAATTAAAATGGTATGATGAAGATATGTATCTTCGTCATACCATTTTCTTCTTATTCTTAATCCTGAGCTTTTCAGTTCAGGCATTTGAACTCATCATGATTCAGGCCGTTTCTGATACCAAGAAAACATTTATTACACGTAATGGGAAACGCCAGGGTCTTCAGCCCGGTATCACCGGAACCTTCACTGCAGAAGATGTCTCGATTCTTGCCAAGGCAGTTAATGTCTCGGGTAACTTCACTCAATGGCAGATCCTTAATAGTGACGCCATCCTGCCATTTGAGAAAGGTACGATTGTGACTTACTACCCTGCTACCGAATATATTTGGGCCTTAGCACCTGAGTCTGAGCGCAAGAAGTATATCAAGACAGAAATTGCTCAGAAGCGTTCTTCATTTGTGTTCAAAGGTGCACTCACCCGAGGCCTATCGGAATCAGTTTCGGATGCTCCGGCCAATACCTCTCGCAGAGGTGGCTATATGGCCGAGGCTTACTTTGAGAAAGACTTCTATGAGAATCTGGCCTTTGATGTTGGGCTTCGCTATGAGCGCGAAGTGATCAATTATGAAGGCGTCTCGCTTGTCACCCGCCGAAGCATGGCGATTGCTGATATCATTTATTATTTCAGTTCGTTTCGGGATTACATAGCTGGCGGACGTTTTTATCTGGCAGCTGGATTAGGTTACGGATTTTCTAATACTGAGACCGTAGGACTCTCCCAATCTGGTCCGGTTTCGCTCTTACCTACTGTTAAGATTGGTGCGAGCTTGCCGTTTAATGATACCTGGGAATTTCTGTTTGATGGAGCTTTTGAGAGCTTGAGCACGCGGGAAGAGCAGGAATCTGGCAGGATCCAAACCACAACCCAGACGAATTTTAAAGCAGGGTTTGGGCTCCGAAGGTTTTTTTAGCAATTAATAAAACCGCCTCACGTCAACAATCATCAAAATCCTTCTGCCTTGGTCTTCAGCTTTCTTGTAAATGAGAACATGATTTGATTCAAACAACGGAACAACTCTTTCTGCATTCTCTCTTTCGGAATAGAGATTTAAGTTCTTTTTGATCTCTTGTATCTTGTCATCAACTTCAGAAAATCAATCTTCTTCCTAAATGGGGATGACCTTCATAATTCCCCCAAATTTCAAATTCAATGGCCCTTTCAATGAAACGGTCTTTTGAGTCCATAAACCATTCAACAGACTCTGCCGTTTCCATTTAGTTGGTTCCAGTCTTCTTTATAGATTTATTTTTACCAAGCATGGCATCGACCTGTTTAAGTTTGCTATCAAACTTTGCAAGAAGTTCATCAGCATCATATTTTGATGTCCGCCCAGAATTTTCAAATTTCTCAAGCCGGGCCATCAAATTAAAAAAATGATCTTGGGTCATTATCACTTTAACCTCATGACCTCGATGAAAGACTTGTACAACTTCATCATTCTTCAATTCTGAAACCACTGATGGGTCAGATTTTAAATCGCTATAGTTCAAAGTCTTCTTAAACATATTTACTCCTTGTGAATAATCACACGATAAATATAGGGTACTTAATGGATCATTAATAGACTATTAGCAGACTAGTAAAGGAGGTAAGTATCTGAAAACTCGAGACTCTCTAAAAAACCGGAGCCCACTTCTTAAAATGGACTCCGACAGATTCTTCTAGTAATTCTTCTTATCTTTCATCAGTCCAATTTCTTTCAAACGGATCATCAACCACTCGTGAGAGTTGATCGCCGGGTATTTCTCCCCTGTTCCGCGACAAGAAGGAATGCAAGAAAGCATTGTATCCGGATTTGGATGCGTAAAAAACGGCATTGAATAACGGTTAGAAGTGGCATCGTCCGGATTAACCACTCGGTGAGTAGTTGCAGGAATCACGTCGTTAGTCAGGCGAGAGAGCATATCTCCTGAATCCACAACCAGCTGTTTATCATTGGTGTTTACTTTCAGCCACTGGCCATCACGATCAAGAAGTTCAAGTCCTGAAGAGGTAGCACCTACCATCACCGTGATGAGGTTGATGTCTTCGTGAGCAGCAGAACGAACAGCGTTCTTAGGAGCATCGGCAGACAATGGAGGGTAATGAATCGGACGAAGGATAGAGTTACCGTCCTGAAGCATATTGCGGAAGAATGTTTGTGGAACGTCCAGCGCCATGCCGAGTGAATCAAGCACGATATTAGATGTCGTATCCAGTCCATTATAAAGTTTTAAGAACGTATCTTTGAACTCAGCAATCTCCGTAGGCCAGATGTTTTCTGGAAAATATTTTCCGAATCTAACTGGATCAACCAGAGCATCACGACCGACGTGCCAGAACTCTTTTAGATCTGGAAGCTGAGAGTTTTTAGCGTGCTCAACACCGAAGGCCGTATAACCGCGCTGACCGCCGCCCTCTTTGCAAACATATTTTTGTTTTGTTTCAACTGGAAGTTGGAAGAACTCATGAATGAGATCATAGGCCTTGGCCGTTAATTTATTATCGATCGGGTGATCAACTAAAACGATAAACCCATAATCTTTGAGACCGCGAAAGAGATCATTCGTGAACTTAACCTTGTCGTTATTCGTTCCGTTCACAAAACTCATTAAACTTAGCTCAGGCACTTTACGAATGGCGTCCATGACGTCCCCCTTTCAGTTAAAAAGATATATCTAAATAATCCCGAATGACGAAGGTTGTCTAAGTAAAAAATTAGATGGGGCCTAGCTAGAAAATAACATGGAAAATTTACGGCCCCATGCTCGCTTACATCAAATTATTGAACCTTTATTGACACGATATACTTACCATTGCTTTGAGAAAGCACCAGATCCCGAGGGTCTATCAGCGTACTTTCATAAAAAGAAGTCAAAAACACGCCTTCAAGTGAGGGGCTTGCTTCATTGAAAAGAGCAACATCGCCATATAGTCCATCCCTGTCGACTCTTAGCTTGGTGGCGGTGCAGTTCTTGCCATTACATCCCAGCGTGGATTGGATAACTCCTATTTTGGCCGTTGAAATCCATTTGGTGCTTCCAGAGTCTGTGTCCTGGATTTGAATAACAACGCTTTTTTTAGAGAAATGTGCGTTTACGATTTTCTTGGCCGCAAAAGAACTGAGTGAAGTTAACATTAAAATGCCAGTTATAAGTGCTTTCATATTTTACCTCTTTTTTAAAACAAGGCACTCTAACGCAACGAGACGTCAGTTTGTAATGAAAATCACCATGACTGTAATTAATTCTCGATTCAGTTCTTGATACCCAGAACCCAGGCGGTTTTATTCCCCTGAAGCTCTGAAGGCTCCGTATCGATCAGATTCTTTAAGAAGTTAAGTCCCGCTACCGTCAAATCATCCATCTCTCGCGGGTCCCCATCTTGCGACTCAAACTTGCCAGAAATCTCCAACCGGCACTCTCCACGCAAAGTCCATCTTTCAACAGAAGGCTTCTTGATAAACGGGCTTTTTCCTTCCTGCTCGGGGGTAAGCTTCATTTTCCAGCTCGAAGATGACACCTTGATCTCTTTCATTTGAGATAGCTCAAAGCTTTCCTTAAAGAACACGAAATGCTCTTCAATTGGATCTTTAGTTTCTGATTTAAAGGAGCAAGAACGACTGGTCCGGTAGTGGTTCGGATCATAGGTTATATCCAATTCACATTTAATCTCGCCATTTGGGGAATTCAAAAGGTCCTGGTAAATTGTTTCATCCAGAACAATCGGTCCCACGTCTGTTCTATATTTTACGGTAAAATCAGCGGCCCTTTTTCTTAGAATATACCCGGAAGCATAAACCGTATTATTGCCCCTCTCAAAAAACGAGATGGTTTCCTTACTTTCTTTTCCCTTGGGAATAGAATCCAAAATCTCACACGGATAATTGATTTTCACTTCGCCGTTTTTGATCAGCGGTTCAACTTGTGCCAAGGCAGAAAATGATAATAAGGAAATTAAGAAAAGTTTTTTCATGTAAACATCATAGTCCCAAGCCTGATCCAGTCAGACTTCTCTGCCAGGGCGATTTTATAATCCTGGCTCATACCCATAGAGGTTTTAAGCTCTCTATGCAAAGCACCCTGTAAATTTTCCTTCACTTTTTGCAGTTCCCGGAAGCAACGGGCCGCTTCGGCCTCAAAGTTCTCAGTCCTTAGGGTACCCATGGTCATAAGTCCCCTCAAGTTAAGTTTCTGAGAATGAAGAAGCATTTCCGCCGCCTGACGAAGGGAAGCCTCGTCTTCAAAGCCCGATTTCTCTTCTTCTCTTGAGGTATTAAACTGCAAAAAAATCTCAACCGGACGGGTGAGATGCTCCTCGCTCTTGACCAGCTTTTCCACCAGGTTCAAATCATGAACCGAATGGATGGCGTGGAGGTTGGGAATTTGAAAAAGAATTTTTACTTTGTTGCTCTGAAGGTGCCCGATCATGTGCCAGCGGATATCTGGGCAACTCTCCTTCAAGGCCTGTGCTTTTTCACTTAATTCCTGAACCCGGTTTTCACCGAAATCCCGGTGACCTAGTTCATAATAAACTTTGATCTCATCCACTGTACGTGTCTTGGAGACAATCAGAAGTGAACTGCCTTCGGGAAGAATGGCCTTAATGTCATTTAGTTTTTTCCCAAAGAGGTCTTTTTGAGACAAAGCTCACTCCTCTTCAGACTTGGACTTTTTCTTTTTTTTGAGACTGATTGTGGCCTTAACTTCGAAGTCATACTTTTCAGCGATTTTATCAATCTCTTTTGAGATATCGATTTTATCCAGATATGACTTCAGTTCGTTTTTCACGCTGGCCACGAATTCAGTTTTAGTGTTCTTGGCATTTTCAAGCAAACCACCAACGATATCTTTCGGAAGAGGCACATCTTTTAAGAGGGTGCGAACACTTTCCTCTGTCATAAATGCGGCCGTAACACCTGTGGTGATCACTTTTTTAAAGAGATCACCCAGTTTTCCGTCTTTATCGCGGTCTTCACTCATTATAAACTCGCTGCTTTTTTGGCAAAAGCTTTCATCGTTAAAGGTAAATTGGTGTTCACAAGAGTTTTCTCAATCATACCCAGACCTGGTAAGAAACCTTTAAGTTCCACTTCCAGTGAATAAGTCACTTCAGTTCTCGCCTGACCCAGATCTTTCAAAGTCCAGCGACCGTTATTGACTTTCATCATGTCGCCAGAAACCAGACTCCAGTTCACTTCCTGATTTTTCTTGTGATTAAGCTTAATGGTATAGGAAATTCTCTTAATCAGATTAAGATTCATTGTCACCGTCGCACCATCAGCAGATTCATTGGCAACTTCCGTTGATTCAACTCCGTCTACAAATTTAGGATAAGCTTTATAATCTACGATCGCCTGATAAAATTTATCTAATGGGACATCAAATACTTCAGTTCTTTCCGCGCGGGCCATGGGTCATTCCTTTTCTAGTATCTAGGTTTCTTATCAAAATGATGTTCAGCTCTGATATGTCTAATGGTACCAGATTCAGAACGCATCACAAGTGAGTGAGTGTAGCAGCCCCATGATTTGAAGATAACACCATCTAAGAAGTTACCGGTCGTCACCCCTGTAGCAGAGAACATAAGATTGCCACGGGCAAGATCATCAATTTTGAAAACCCGGTTAATATCTTCCACACCCATCTGACGGGCGCGTTCAATTTCACCTGGATTACGAGGTTTTAAAATTCCCTGGAACTCACCATTCAGACACTGAAGGGCAGCGGCCGCAATCACGCCTTCCGGAGCTCCACCAATACCGAAAAGAATATCCACGCCTGAATTAGGAGTGGCGGTTGAAATAGCGGCGGCCACATCACCATCGCCTATAAGATTGATACGAGCACCAGCGGCGCGGATTTCTTCAATGAGTTCTTTATGACGAGGGCGATCTAAAACAATTGCTGTCAGATCGGCGACCCGGCATTTTTTAATTTCTGCCAGGCGCTTTAAATTTTCTGTCGGAGTTTCGCGGATATCTAACTTTCCACGGGCCTCAGGACCTGCGGCCAGCTTAAGCATGTAAGTATCTGGGGCATGAAGCAGTCCTCCCGCCTCACCGATGGCCATAACTGAAATTGAATTAGGTCCACCATGTGCACAAACCGTGGTTCCTTCCAGAGGATCGAGAGCAATTTCTAATTTAATGCCCGTTCCGGTACCGACTTTCTCACCTATATATAGCATAGGGGCCTCATCCCGCTCACCCTCTCCGATCACAACCGTTGCATCACATTCGATTGAATCAAGCATCGACCGCATAGCATCGACTGCCGCCTGATCTGCAGCTTTCTCATCTCCACGACCCATAAGACGGGCCGAAGCGATAGCTGCCATTTCTGTGACTCGGACAAATTCCATTGCAAGGTTACGATTCATTCATTCTTCCCTTTAAAGAGTTAACGAATGAATCATACCTGTTTTGATTGGATCTATGAAGATTTAACTCAATTGACGCGCTAAGAATGTTTTCACTTCCGAAGGCAGAAGATCATCATTAATGTGACCGATCAAGGTTTTAATTTTTTCCAGTTTCTCTCCATCAACATCCTGATCGATTTTAAATACCCACTCGTCTTCTGTTAGAAGCGGAGAATCAACATTGCGTTTTGACAGGATTCGTCCGGTTTTAAGACCCACGCCGTCTTCCCACTCCACGAAGGTTTCCATAAACAGAAACTGGCCCTTGGCGATTTCTCCGTCCCCATGAACCCAGATAAATACTTCCACTGGCCCGTCCGAGCGCAGCCAGTACTTAAGGCGGGCGGGAATTTCCAGGCCACCGTCTACTTTATGCAAAGGCTTTAGACGTTTGACCATCTCTTCCATTTGCAGGAAGTTTTGAATTTTCTCTAAAACATCTCTTCTTTTAATGAACTCCACACCCAGACGATTTTGGGTGTGCCATTTAACCGTGCCCGCTATATCCAGATTTTTTCCCAGCCAGTGGATATTGCCTTTAAGGACAGCATCCTCTTTAAAATCATGAGAGGCATCTTTCAGGGAAAGCTGCATGCCGGTGTGCGAGATATCTTTCACTTCATATACTCGAGAAGTATCGTCGGATTTAAAAGTCAGGTAACAGAAAGGAAACCTCGGAAGGACTCTCTTCTCATGCTTCTCAAAATCACTCTTAATCAAATTAAAACGTCGTTCCATGTTCACCTCATTGTTCTCTTATTGTAGGTGTTTCAGTAATATAACCCAAGCTAGGTAAAGCTTTCTTTTTGCAACACCCCAACCGCTTTGCTAAATTGGACTGAAATGGAAAAAAATGATCTAGAAATAGATAACCTGCCTAACCGACTCACATTCTTTAGAATGTTGATGATTCCTATCGTGGTTCTGGCCTTGTATTTCACCGAAGACACTCCGCTGTGGTTAATTCCTTACGCTCATTGGCTGGGTCACATTGCCTGCTGGATTTTTGTGATGGCCTCCATCACTGACTTCCTGGATGGATACATTGCCCGAAAAAGAAATATTGTCACGGTCTTCGGCTCCTTCCTGGATCCTATTGCAGATAAATTTTTAGTTGTATCAGCACTTATCATGCTCATGGGCCTTGATCGGGTCCACCCTATTGTAGTGATCATTTTAGTTTTACGTGAAATGTATATGACTTCTTTAAGACTTCTGGCGATGTCTGAAGATGTAGATGTTCCTGTGAGCAACATGGGTAAATGGAAAACCACTGCACAGATGGTCGCCACTCCCATGCTCATGATCTACGATGAATTTTTAGGACTTAATCTCCCTGTGATAGGTACTGCCTTAATTTATGTAGCGGCACTGCTTTCACTCTGGTCGGCCCTGAAATACTCTCTTTCCATGATTAAGAAGCTGCAAGAAAAACGCTCTGAGAAAAGGAAATTTAAGAAAGAGCAAAAGCTTAAGGCCACTACGTGAAGAAATATGTTCTTTGCTGTGTCTCCTCTGGTTCCATCAAAGAATCCTTTCTGGAAGAAATCAAAAGCCTCTTTCACGCCATGGGTGCCAAGATTGAGCGCATCGATGATCTTCACGAAGATAAATTAAAAGCTGTCGATATTGTGATTAGTCTTTCTGAATTTAAAGACGAAGAAAAATTAAAATTTGATCTGATGGATTTATCCAATCAATATCAGATTGATACGGCCTTTATTCCTTTGGATGAATCCCGCACCAATCGCCGCTTAATTGTTTTTGATATGGATTCCACCTTGATTCAACACGAAGTGATAGATGAAATGGCGATGGACTTCGGGATTGGTGATAAGGTTAAACTCATCACCGAGAGGGCCATGAATGGAGAACTCAATTTTAATCAGGCCTTAACCGAAAGAGTGGCGCTGTTAAAAGGCTTCCATCGAAGTGAGATGGAACTCATCATGAAGCGCCTGAAACTCACTCCCGGTGCGGAGAAATTAATCAGTGAAGTAAAAAAGCAAGGCTATAAAACTGCCATCATCTCAGGTGGCTTTAAGTATTTTGCTGAGAACTTTAAAAATCTCCTGAATTTAGATTACGCTTTTGCCAATGATCTTGAATGGGAGGGTGATGTCCTCACAGGAAGAGTCCTGGGTAAAATCATTAACGCCGAAGAGAAGGCCCGTATTCTGGAAGAACTCGCTTTAAGAGAAGGTTTGAGTCTTGATCAAGTCGTGGCCGTAGGTGATGGAGCAAATGATCTCCTGATGCTTTCCAAAGCGGGTTTTGGTATCGCCTTTCACGCCAAAGAAAAAGTAAAACGCATGGCCCGTCACCAGATGGGCCATGGCCCCATGACATCCATACTCTATTTCTTAGGGATTCCAGGGAATCATTTTAAATGAAGCTCTACAAAGATTTAAAAGCTGCCTCAAAAGTCAGACAAGAAGTTCGTGCCTTGAAAGTTACTGTAAGGACCAATGTATTTCCATCGGAGTTAATGGATTTTCCTTATTTAGAAGAACTCTACCTGGATGGAAACTGCACATCTTTTCCTGAAGATGGTCCTAACTGGAATAATCTCCGTGTGCTCTCTATTAAGTGGCCCCAATTCTCCGGTGATCTTTCATCTTTGTTTAATTTATCCAGACTTGAAAATTTAAAGATTATCGAAACTCCGCAAAGAACTTTCATTCTTCCCTTGGGACATGCGGCCTCACCTTTAAAGTCATTAACGATTAAAGACTGCGGACTTGAGTGCCTGCCAGAAGAGATTTCAATCTTATCTTACCTCACAGACATGAATCTTTCGGGGAATCATCTCACTCAACTGCCCTATTCTTTAATCGATTTAAAAAATCTTGGCCGCTTAAATTTGGACGGCAATAAATTTGAAATATTTCCGGATGTCATAAAAAAAATACCGAAGCTATCTCATTTATCTATCGATCAAAATCTATTCACTGATGACGAAAAGGCGCGGATTCAAAGAGAGTTCCATATTTGGCCAAATTGACCAGAATTAAGAACTGCCTAATAAAGTGACAATTATTAAGTCGTCTTTAATCATACTTTAGACACTTTTTTAGATCTTAAAACTCTAATATATTGTAATTTAATAAAGTAACCTTAAGAAATCTTGGCATGTGCTATGCACTAAAACCCATAAGAATTTTAATTTTATTAATTAAAACTTAATGGTCTTTAGGAGGACACATGAAAAAATTCATCACCCTGTCACTAGTCACTCTTAGTTTCTCTTCTTTTGCCGCTACTTCGGCCGACTTAATCTTAAAAGGTGTAGTGGCGCCCATACTGGAAATTTCTATTGCTCATGAAACAGTGGCCTCAAACCTGGATCTCAGTCAGTCAGCTTCGAATGTTAAGGTGGCGACTCTAACTGAAAAATCCAACTACGCTACGGGATATAAGATTTCCGCTCGCTCGGCCAACGGAGGGAAACTTGTGAATGTCTCCGATGCCAATAGCTTCGTAAACTACAATCTTACCTATAACGGATCAAATGTTCCTCTCAGTACTTCCGCGACTCAAGTTTATACTACGAGTAATTTAAAAGGGACTTTTACCAAAGATTTAAAAATCTCTTTTAATCAGCCTAATAACCTCTCGGCCGGCAGCCATGAAGACACAGTTCAATTCACCATTTCTCAGAACTAAGTCAGACTAAAGTAATCAAGTAACTCTACCGATAAGTCCAAGGTATGAAAAACTACCTTGGGCTTTTCCTTCTTTTATTTACTTTTGAGGCCTACTCCAAAAATACCAGTACAGTATTGCACCTGCGAGCGATTATCCCCATTACCTATCAAGTAGAGCTCAAAATGGATGCTAAGGGGCCAAAGGCAAGTATTCACTCAAATCAAAAAGGCCGGTTAGCACTTCCCCGTTACACCATTACTAAACAAAAAAATAATTATTTAGTTTCTATTGTCCATCCTTAGGTTTTTCTAAGGATATTTTGCCCACTACTTTAATTTCACTCATGTATTAAGATTATCTCAACACATCGTCTCTTTTTTTAACAATGTTTAAAAAGAGCTTCGTCCTAATTCAACAAGAGGTAATGATGAAGAAAAATGCTTTTTTTATGTTGGGTCTGCTTTCTCTATCTCTGACATCTCAGGCGGCCACCCGTGCTGAACTCATTTTAAAAGGTTTAGTAGCACCTGTTCTGGAGATTTCACTCACTCCGGAAACGATTGCTTCAAATTTGGATTTAAATTCTCAAGCATCCAATTTAAAAGTGGCCACTCTCACAGAAACTTCAAACTATCACACTGGTTATAAAGTGAAGGCAAAATCTTCAAATGGAGGAAAACTAGTAAATGTGAGTGATGCGAATAGTTTCATCAATTATGTTTTAATTTATAGCGGGAGCACTGTTCCTCTCTCAACATCTCCAAGTCAAATTTATTCCACAAGTAATCTCAAAGGAACTTTTACTAAAGAGGTGAAAATTTCTTATAACCAACCAACAAGTCTTTCGGCCGGTAGTTATGAAGATCTGGTTCAGTTCACGATTGAAGCTAATTAATCTTTTTGTTTTTATAGTAGATGAAAAAAGGCCGTATAATAAAGAGAACAAGGATTCTTTCATGATTCGATTTCTTACTCTCATTATTTGTCTGCCTTTTATTTTCGCTTTTAATTTTTCTCCCATGTCACAGACCATCGAAGTAGAGGGAAAACGTAATGGGGCCCAATTTTTAATTGAAAATGAAAGTTCTGTAAACATTGCTGTTGAACTCACTGTGAAGTCACGACAGATGAATGAAAATGGAGAGGAAACTCTTTCGGATACAAAAGAAGTAACGATCTTTCCTCCTCAAATCATCATCCCTCCTAACGAGAAACGAACAATCCGTGTCACATATAATGTAAAAGATATCCCAGAGACAGAAAAAAGCTATCGGGTGATTGCGGAGCAACTGCCTTTAAAAGTTGATGAGAAAACAAAGAATGAAGCCGGCATAAAGATGCTTATGAAATATGTAGCGGCCCTGTACGCCTCAGCTCCTAATACCAAGTCCGAAGTTAAACTCATATCTCATGCTTCAGATGGCAAAGAGATGAAACTCATCATTGAGAATAAAGGTCAAAGACATCAGTTGATCAATAACCCTACTATTAAATATCTCTCTCAGGATAAAAAAGTCGAATTAAGGGCCCAGGATCTTCCTGGATTATCAGGAGAGAATGTTTTGGCCGGACATAAAAGGATCTTCACTATCAATACCGGTCATACAATTCCTCAAGATGCCAAAGTAGAACTTAAGATAAATGACTAGTCCTCTTCCTCTGATTCTATTTATCTTACTTGCAGGATTTCCATTTTTTTCCTCTGCTCAGAGTTTTCAACAATCAACCTATATCGCGGCCATTCCTTTTTATGATGGTGAGGATAACTTAGGAGACGTAAAAGTTGAGGTTCATGGCGAAAAAATTAATTGGGTAGATAAATCCTCACTTCAAAGCGTTCTTAAATCCTACCTTCACCCGGATACCCTCAAGGCCATGGAAAAACTCCCTACACGCATTGAACCGGACAAACTACCTTTTCCTTTTCGCTTTAATCCCGAAGAACTCAAAATCGAAGGCCACTTCAATCTGGAAAATAAGGCAAGGAAAAAGACTGATCTGGGAATTAATCTGGAGGAAGAAAAAAAAATTGCCCTTCATCCTGCTCCTTTTGGTGGAGCGATTAATTATCGACTGGAGCAGAACTGGGCAGATGAGGCCCTGGGTGGGAATTTTTTTAGCGGACAGTTTAATTCTTTCATTAACATGAACTCATTGGTTTTTGAGAACCAAACTTTTTTTCAGGATAACATTGATTCAAAATGGTATCGCGGTGACAGTCGTTTAGTTAAAGATTTTCAAGGTCCTGATATTCGGGCACAGTTGGGTGATGTCTATCCTCAAATCCAGGGCTTCATGGTGGCCCGCCCCCTTGGAGGAATCAACATTCAGAGAAATTTCTCTTTGAATCCATACCGATTTCCCTACCCCACTGGTCATCAACATTTCACCTTAAAGTCCCGATCATTCGTTAAGTATTTCGTCAATTCGGTGATGGTAAAATCAGAGTATTTACCTGCCGGCAATTATAATGCCACTGATATCCCACTCAATAACGGTCTTAATACAGTTGTCATTGAAGCCGTGGATGATCTGGGACAAAAACAAGTTTTTGTTTTTAAATCTTCTTCCAATATTAATCTTTTAAATGAAGGTGAAAGCCGCTTTGACTTAAGTTATGGCGTTCCCTTTATGGATACCAACTTCAAGCGAGAATATATTCATCGTGATGGAAAAGTTTTTTCCGGTTTTTTCCAATATGGTTTTTCTTCCATCTTTTCCAGCTCGCTCTATCTTCAGAATCAGGAAAACTTCAACTTAATGGGTGCAGAACTCATTCAGGCCATCCCTATTGGAAATTTCACATTGGGCCATGCCAGATCCAATCTACAAGAACAAAACGGCAGTGCCACCAGTCTTGGCTACCAACTCATCACTCAGGGCAAAAGATGGTTTGATTCTCATACACTTTTTTTACGCTATGAAAACCGTAGTGAAGATTTTAAAACCTCTCTTTTGGACCTCGCCTCTTCTGTACAAAATGTTTATGCGGCCAACTACACCATTCCTGTTTCCAATGTTTTGACATTTTCAGTAGGGGGAAACTACGGTGATGTGAGAAACAATCAATTGGAAAACCGTTATGGTTATGACTTAAACTTAAGTTTTCGTATTTTTAATCATCACAATATTGCTCTCTATGCCAGTCGAAACCGTGATGAATTTAAACAATGGAATGATATCGCCTATGTCTTCTTGACTCTCTCAATCCCTGAATCCAATGACTATGTCTCGGCCCTCTATGATCAGAAACAAAAGAGCACCCGGGTGAATGTACTAAGAGATAATCAAAATAAACTATACACTTTCAGGTCTCAGGCCATTGCTGAATATTCAGATGACAGACAAAATGGAGAACTCGATTTAAGCTACCCTACTCCACTGGGTGATCTAGGTGGCAGGATCAGCGGCACCCAGATAAATTCATCCCATTTGTTAGGGAAAGGCAGTGCCCGGCTAAATTCCGCTTTCGTCTTTGCCTATGAGGATAATGATTTCGGCATGGGAATTTCCCGTCCCATTCCCGGAAGCTTTGTCATCTTTAAGCCTGAGGAGCGTCTGAAAGACCAGAAGATTGGTTTAAAATCAACTTCTCCCTATACGGAGTCTGAAACCGGTCTGTTTAATGAGGTGGTCTTTAGTAACCTGATTGCCTATCAGTATCGGGATGTTCAGCTAGATCCGACATTTCTGGATCACGGGCGCACTCTTTTAAAAGAGCGATTTATGCTCTACCCCACTTACCGCAGTGCCCATCTGATCACTCTGCATGAGAGAGGATCTGTCGTACTTACAGGGAAGATTGTCAAAACAGATGGAACTCCATTCTCGCTCCAAGTGGGTAAGATTGGAGAAGTGATTTTCTTTACAAATCGTAGTGGAGAGATTTTCGTTGAGGGTATTGAGGCCGGAAGATTTGAGATGGCACTGGAAGGTCTGGAAGATAAAGTCTTAATTGAAATCTCGAAAGATGACCGCGGAATTAAAGATTTAGGAATGATTCAATTGAAGGAAAATGAGCTATGAAATACTTTTGCCTCTTAAGTTTTTTCTTTTTCTCATCCTTAACATTGGCAGCCCCCGAATGCGACTATCACTTCCAGTTATCCAATGCAACGGTTGAAGTACTGGAGGACTCTCAGGTTATTCTCCAGAATATCTTAGTCAACCGGGGCCAGAATTCACCTAACGGAAGATGTGACTTGTACCGAATCTATTTCTCAAAAGGCTTCTCTCATAATTATCAACGCCGGGCCTTTAGCTTATTTGGCAGCTCCATCAATTATAACCTCCATGAAAACATTAACCAGTCAGGAGTGTTAAAAGATGAAGGAGATGCGGTGAATTCTAATGAATTCCTGGAGGGGTCAGCACCTAATAAGCACACAACCTATACTAAAAACTTTTACATCTCTACTCCAGGGGTTCTGGATAACGCTGCCAGAAGCGGTACTTACTATGACATTTTGCAAGTCAGGATTTATGGATATAACCAATCAAGCGGAAACTATCTCTTTGAAGAAAGCGACACTTTCACTGTGGTCTTTTATGTTCCAAAAAAAATACAGATTAGTCTGCTTGATGAAGGCGGAGTGTTTGATGCTTCATCCACCAGTAAGATTCTGGATTTCGGGATCCTCTCGCAAAATCAAGAAAAGGGTGCAGACTTAAGGGTACTGGCAAACGGATCCTATCAAATAAAAGTCTCATCGTTAAATAATGGCAAACTCAAACTCTCACAAGGTGATACGATTGCCTATTCCCTCAAGGTCAACAACTCTCCTGTGTCTCTTCTCAGTTCAGCTTCATCACCAGTGAGTATCGGCTCCGGCGATGCAACGTCATCCGGAGGTGATAAGTTTAATCTGAAAATAAAAATTACTGAAAACACCACGCATAAATCAGCTGGCATGTATCAGGATGTCCTGACCATTACCGCCATTGCCAATTAATAGGCAAGGGCTTGACCTTGATCTAAAATAAGAAACTCTTCTGGTGAAATGTTCAACTTCTCCCGCGCAAGCTCGAGATCATCAATGGGTTCATTAATGCCTTCATCCGATAATTGAAAAGTCCCAAAGTGCATGGCAATTGATCTGACAGCACCCAGGTCAATGTGGGCCTTGACGGCTTCTTCTGGATTCATATGATGGGTCTGCATGAACCACTGAGGTTTGTAGGCACCAATCGGCAAGAGTGCTAAATCAGGTTCTCCTAAGCGGCTTTTGGTATCCAGAAAATGGGGGGAATATCCGGTGTCTCCTGCAAAATAAATTTTTGACTGACCGTTATCCACCATGAAGCTGCCCCAAAGGCATTCATTCTTATCCCAAAGGGACCTAGCAGACCAATGTTTAGAAGGAGAGAAAATAAAACGATTATCCCGAATCCTCACCTCTTCCCACCAATCAAGCTCCTTCACATTTTGAATCCCGGCCTGTTTTAAAAGCTTCTCATCCCCCAGTGGAACCAAAAAGAGAGGATGAAATTTTCCATCAAGCATTTTTAAGGTTTCCAGATCCAGATGATCGTAGTGATTATGAGAAATCACGACCACATCAATTTTCGGAAGAAGTTCAAATGGAATCCCGGCAGCACGGACTCTCTTTGGGCCGGCAAAGGTCATAGGACTGACTCTTTGGGAGTAAACAGGATCCGTCAGGATGTTGATTCCCGGAAGCTGCAATAAGAAAGTAGAGTGGTTGATGAAAGTGGCATTCACTTTTTCGTTGGGTCCCAGTGGACGAAGGGGATAGTTTTTATTGGCCACATTTTCAGGCCACTCTTGCTTATCACCAATGAGCTGCCATTTTAATACCTGCCAGAATGATTTTAAATCATCCTGGCCAGGGTTAAAAAACGTTTTTCCATTATAGTGATCAGATTTGGGGTAAGGACCAGCTTCCAGTTCAAAAGTCAGCATCAGCATCGCCAGCGAGAGGATCAATGCTTTCATTGAAGGCTTTGAGCTTCCATTTGATCACCGCCAGTGGTTGTGACTGTCATCTCATGTCCATTCCACGTCATGGTCAATTCTCCTTCCGGCAGTGTTCCTTCAAGAATCTTCTTAGAAAGTGGTCGGGTGACTAACTTCTGGAAAACCCCGTTTAAAGGTCTGGCCCCGTATTGGAAATCAAATCCCTGATCAGCAAGACTTTCATAGGCCTTCTCATCCAGTTTAAGTACCACTTTCTTGGATTTAAGACGCTCATTCAGAAGTTTGACTTGCTTATCAACCAACTGCTTCATGATTCTCTTATCCAGACCATGAAATGTCAGGACCCCATCGATTCTTCCCAGTACTTCCGGTTTGAAATCTTCTTTGAGATTCTTGGAGTTTGAGGTCATCATAATGATGGTATTTTTAAAGTTAATGGTTCGACCTTTGTTATCAGTCAAACGCCCATCATCCAGGATCTGAAGCAAGATGTCCGCAAAATCCGGATGGGCCTTCTCAACCTCATCGAACAGTACTACTGCATACGGCTTACGTCTGATGGCCTCAGTCAGGACACCACCCTCTTCATACCCTACATAACCTGCCGGCGCACCAATGAGTTTGGCCACTGAATGTTTTTCAGAATATTCAGAAAGGTCGAGCCTCACTATATTCTCTTCATTATCAAATAAATATTGAGTAAGTGCTTTGGCCGTTTCTGTTTTACCTACCCCTGTCGGTCCTAGCAGCAGGAATGATCCTAATGGACGACTTTCATCAGAGAGACCGGCATAACTTGCGATCAAGGTTTCACTGATTTCATGAATGGCCTCTTCCTGACCAAAAACTCTGCGGTTTAAAAACTCTTCCAGGTTCAGAATGGAATCCTGCTTGGATTTAAGGATTTTCTCCAGAGGAATTCCGGTTTGTCGGGAAATCACCTGGGCAATATGCTTTTTGCCCAAAATCCATTCATGCTGGAAAGTCGTCAGCTCTTTTTCAGTCTGAGGGATCAACATATATTTAATTTTCGAAGCTTCCTCGTAGTTCTGATTTCTTTCCGCATTTTCTAATTCAAACTGCAGGCGATCAATACGGTTTTTAATTTCAGAGACTTTCTTAAGTGATGAGATTTCTTTTTCCCATGCGGCCTTCCCTTCATTGAATTTTGCTTCAAGCACTTCAATTTCTTTTTTCAGGTCAGTATTGTCTTTTTCCATCTGGGCATAGATCTTCTTAGAACGAAGTTCTGCTTCAAGCTCAACTAACTTGGCGGGCATGGCCTCGGCAGAAAGTTTTAAAGCACTGGACGCTTCATCCAGAAGATCTATGGCCTTATCCGGAAGGTTTTTATCTGTGATATATTGATCTGATAAAAAGACCGCATTATAGATGGCATCATCTGAAATTTTGACACCATGGTGAGCTTCCATCTTAGATCTGACACCCATAAGAATCTCTACCGAATCTTCCTTACTCGGTTCATTAACCGGAACTGAGCGAAATCTACGTTCCAAGGCCGGATCATTTAGAATGTACTTTTGATATTCATCAAAAGTGGTGGCACCGATACAATGAAGTTCTCCTCGGGCCAATGCAGGTTTTAACAAGTTAGCAGCATCCATGGCACCATCAGTCCGCCCTGCTCCTACCAGTTGGTGAATCTCATCAATGAAAAGAACAACTTCTCCGGATTTTGATTTCACAAATTTTAAAAGGTTCTGAATCCTTTCCTCAAAGTCACCTCGGTATTTAGTCCCGGCCATGAGGGATCCCATTTCCAGCGAGTAAACGGTTTTCCCTTTAAGTACATCTGGAACCTGGCCCTTTACAATTTGCTCGGCAAGGCCTTCCACGATTGCTGTCTTTCCAACTCCAGCGGGGCCCACGAGAACTGGATTGTTTTTGGACCTTCGGCCCAATATTTCAATGACGGATCTGATTTCTTTAGTACGTCCAATGACGGGATCAAGTTTTCCTTTTTCTGCCATTTCATTGAGATTAATGAGAAAACTGGGTACCTCCACATCTTCAGCGGCATCAGCGAACTTACTATAGTCCACTTTTAATGTCGGGAAGATTTGGGGTAAGAATTTTAATAAATGTTTTTCCGCCACCTCTTGCTTGCCCTGCTGGACCGCATCTCCCGAAGCGACAGTAATCCATTCCTGAAGCTTGGACGACATTCGGATGTTATCAATTGAGATCTGCCCTGAGGTGCGAGGCAACTTCTCTAAGAGAGCTTCAACTTCCTTCAGATTTTCTTTCATTGATTTTGAAGCATAAGAAGATTTATTCAGGATAAGACCCAAAAGCAAATGCTCAGGAAAAAGTTCAGTATTTTTACGTTTTAAAGCTTCAGATTGAGCGATATCCAAAGATCCTAAAACTACTTGATCAAATTTATTCATATATCACTCCTTTGGTTATTATTAATAAGATGGGAGTGAAATGAACGTCGTCAAGTGTCAGATAGAAGATTATTTAACTTTAAGAATTTTAACCCTGTTATATTGATCAAGTTCTTTAAGCAGTTCGCTTTCAATCGATGCTCCGGCCAGGACCGCGCCTAAATCCTTTATCTCTTTAGAACTCAGATCTCTTTTCATAATTTGGTAACGTTCCAATTGATTTAAGTGGCAGATTTCCCATTCCAGACTAAACTTTGTCTCGGGAAACACTCGGACCAGTCTTTCTTGGGGGTTTTCACCTTTAAAATTCCTGGAATAAGCATGGACTGTTAGAGGCAGAAGTTTTCGATCTTTACGCGCCATTTGCGAGATTCTTTCTATTTCAGAATCCTGCTTAATATGAATAAATTGATGACACCAATCATCTTTATTCTGCATCGGGCAACTAAGCACGTTAGAACAGGGAAAAAGAACTGAGTGTTGATGATTTAATAAATAGGTCCGAATCTTTAGCATTTCGGGAAAAAAATCTTTGGTTCCCGGTTCGATGAAAAGAATATGCTCAGGGTTAATTTTTTCGATATAGCGGATAGCTTCATCGCTTCCCATCTCGTTGGCCGAATGCCCGAAGAGTAAAAATTTTGGACGATCATTCTTCCATTCCCACTTCGCTCCTTGATAGAGCTTTTCCTGATGGAAACCTTTCCACAACAACAGGCCCTGCTGGCGCATGAGTTCTGACTGCTCGACCTGATAAAAATCACCATTGCCAATTCCCAACCCTTTCCAGGCCAGACTAAAAGTTCCAGGCCCTGCCCCCAGGTCAATAAAGTCACAGTTCTTCAGCTCCTTCATCCAGGCGCCTGGTAACCATTTCAAAACTTCTTCCAGCTTCGGGATATTAGTCAGGAGATAAAAGGCGGTGTAAGCGGCCACGAGGCGCGGATCTTTCAGATAGTCGCCTATCTTATTTCTTTCTTTGGTAAATTTATTGGAGATTTCATCGATCGCACGGATTAAATCATTCTCTGATTTAAACTGGTGGATCAGATGCGGGAGAATTTCACTTAACTTTATCATTTAGCAACTGTAATCCGCCCGGATATCTTCTTCAACATCAATGCAATGATTTTGAAACTTACGTAAACTTTTTTTCACCCGTCCCTGAAGAGACTCGCATTCTTCAGGATCAAGCATATAAGTGAAGGCCGTTTCTCTTTCGCCAATTCTTAAACCTTGAATAAAGCTCTGACAGTCCAGCACAACTTTCTCAGTAAGATTTGTTCTTAGGACGAAACTTCTTTCAAGCTCACCATCTCTCGTCATTTTTTTTACAATGATCTCTCCGGCGTAGGAATTAAGCACACTAAGTCCTAGTACTATGACAAAAAAGTATTTCATATGTTCTCCGATGAAAACTCATCGGAGAACCCGTAAAAGATGTGATTAAGATGTTACTACCGGCAAGAACTGCCTTAATGCTTGTGAGGTTTGGCCTTAGGTCCTATCTCATGCATTTCTCCCGATTTTAAACGGGCCATCTCCAGTTCATGAGCACGCTTTTTCTCCAGCGCCATGGCGGCTTTTTCTTCGTTGGTCAGTGGGTAATCCTGCTTTTGAACGAATGGTAAAATCTTTTTAGTATGAGATCCCAGATCCACCACCACCAGGCTTCCATCCCGCATGGGTACGGCCCTGCCATATCTTGAAAGAAGAGGCCTCACCTTTTCAGCAATCACTTCCATATCCGCTCCCTTCACTCCCCGATAAGTCACCAATACTGGATTGTGATCATCCGGGATATTCGGGAGTTTCTTCCGGGAAGCTTCAAAGCTCGGTAGATCTGAATGAAAGCGCAACTCTCTGGCCTCAATCAATTTGGAAGTTTCTGGAAGCTGAGTGGGGATGCGGGCCAGGCCAAAAATATTTAAGGCCTCTGACAGAGTTTTTTCAACATTGTCTTTATTCATTTCTAATGGACTGTTGAGCTCATAGGTAAATGGAAGAATTTTCTTATCGTAGATAGTTTTTTTACCGGTTAACTGATCTGCAATCTCCACACATTCCTGGAGCTTTTTACAAGTAGCACTCCAAGCATTAAGGGAGATCAGGAGCGAGAGACATAAGAAGATCCTCATACTACCTCCTAAAGAATGAAGCCCCTACTGGGGCCTTCTAAGAGGTTATTTGGACTTTAAGTCTTTGTAAGGGTTCTACGTGTTATTAATATGCTCCACTGCACTAAGTGCCTCCTGCCATTTATATTTTTAATTTCTTTACTCTACTCTCAAAGAATTCAGTATTCCAGATATCCAAAGATTGGGCCTTTAGTGGATTTAAAAACTTTCTAACATCCACTTTAACGTCTTCCCAGTTTAGAGATCTAACTTTTTGGATCAAAGCTTCTTTTAAGAAAGTTTCACTCAACTGAATGTCTTGCCCTTTCCAAGGCCCAAGTTGCTTTAAAGCATTTTCTAATAGCTCTAAATTCGGTGAATAATTATTTTTCACGTACCAAGAAAAGTCATACCAGTCCCGCCCCTTAGTATAGCTTCTACATAATAATGCATGAATTTTTCCAGACATAAGACTTGGAATATCATGGGCCAATATCTGAAAATCATCCGGAAAATCGATATATTCTACTTTGTCTACGGCACCACTTGGTGGCCGAGTATCAATTTCAACTTTAATTTTTATTTTCTGCCTTTCATCTTGCTTGTGCTTAAACGTTAGCACCTTCTTAATAGAGTCATCTTTAAGGAATCTGGATTGAACACTTTTATCAGTGAGATCTTTCTCATCAATTGTAAGCCCGTAACCATAAGGTTTCATCACTTCCATTGCTTTTTCCAGGTAAGCATCTAGATCAAAATCAGGATCAATGGTTCTGGTAGAAAAATCTAAATCTTCGGAAAATCTATCTAATGAATGAACAATCCTTAGACATGTTCCACCAATAAAACATGCCTTCTCAAAAAATCCTACTTTATAGAGAGCATACAAGGCTACCTCTTGAGTAATCTCTTTTAGAGCATTTAATTCATCCTCTGGAATTTTGGTGTCATAATGATTATCTAAACGATTTTGAATAATATCTTTCACATTAATTCTCTCACTAAAATTGTTGCTAAACGCCTCGTAGTTTTCTTCTTATAAAGTTCACCAAGCTCCAAGATTTCCCCAGGTTTAAAATGACTTAAGTGAACTTTTAATTCTTTTAAATCAATCCTGAAATCACCCTCTAAATCTTCTGCCTTATCATAGAGCTTCCTTCTTACATAAATGAGATCAAACAAGGCCCTCACTGGATTAGCAATTTTTGCATCCGTAATTTCATCTTTTTCAACCCCTAAATAAAAAGGTTCAATGGGTGAATAAGAAAAACTAAATCTCCCCAGAGAATTTTCAAAGACTACATTTTTGCTTAATGTTGCTGATGTTACTTCATAAACTGCTTCAGGAATGAGGTTATGATGAGACAATGCCGATTCAAACGAAACAAAACTTTGAAGCACAAGTTTGTTGGCCAATTTAAATTTTGAAAATGCATGCTTTCCCCCTCTCTTGGTGGAGAGAGAATATAAACCTCTTCTAAATCTTACTAAATTTTGATTTTTAAGATGATAAGTCAGAGAATTATAAATGGTCGATGGCCCCTTATCTCGAAAAACGAGCTTGAGATCATCGTCCGTAAATAATGGAACTTTTAAATCCTGTTCAATTTTATTTAAAAATTCAGAACTCATGATTTCCCCTATTAACTATGAATATATCATAGTTTCGGACTATTTCTAAGGAATTTTAATCCATTAACTATGAGAAATTCATAGTTATTAGACAATAAAACGACAATTCAATGTATTTTCAATGAATTAGGAGCTAGCTATTTTAATGCTTTGGTGAGGGGGCGTGTTCTATAGTCAAGCAGTTTGAAATGGCCCCCAGTAAGGGTTGGGGGCCATGAGAATATTAGAGAGTAATATTTATTATTTTTTAAACGAGTTCGAAGTATCACCAGTATAAATCTGACGAGGACGACAGATTTTAAATCCTGCCTGTTCCGTCATTTCCTTCCACTGGGCCATCCAACCTGGAAGACGACCAATCGCAAACATTACTGTGAACATATTAGTAGGAATTCCAAGAGCACGGTAAATGATGCCTGAGTAGAAATCGACGTTGGGATAAAGTTTGCGAGAGACGAAGTACTCATCTTTCAGTGCCACTTCCTCGAGTCCTTTAGCGATATCAAGTAAAGGATCCTGAACACCAAGTTTAGAAAGAACTGAGTCACAAGCAACTTTAATAATCTTGGCCCGTGGATCAAAATTCTTATACACACGGTGACCAAAACCCATCAAACGAGAGCCTGAATTTTTGTCTTTAACTTCGGCCAAAAATTGATTGTAGTCTTTTCCTGAATTTTTAATTTCTTCCAGCATTTCAAGCACGGCCTGGTTAGCACCGCCATGAAGTGGGCCCCAAAGAGCGTCTACACCAGCAGAGATGGTTGCAAAAATATTGGCCTTAGATGAGCCCACCATTCTGACTGAAGATGTTGAACAGTTCTGTTCATGATCAACGTGAAGAATTAATAGAATGTCTAACGCCTTAGCGACTTCTTTATCGACGTTTTTATCTCCAGTCATCATGTGAATGAAGTCTGAGCAGTAATCAAGTGACTTGTCAGATTTTACAAAGTCTTTGCCTTGAGAGTGACGGAAAGCATAGGCACTCATGACTTTGATTTGTCCCATGAGCTGAGCGATAGCGGTATCTTTCTGGGCAGGAGTTAAGTCCTGAGCGCAAAGATCATGGTAAAAAGCTGAAAGAGAAACCATATTTGAAGAAAGCACTGCCATTGGATGAGCATCCTTAGGGAAGGCCTTAATCATGCTCTTAATACCTTCAGGCACATCATCATAAGAAGCAATTCGCTCTTCGAAAGCTTTAAGTTCGGAAGTTGTTGGCAACTTGCCGTAGAACACCAAATAAGAGGATTCAAGGAAAGAAGATTTTTCAGCGATCTCTTCAATTGAATAACCACGGTATTTAAGAATACCTTGTTCACCGTCAAGGAATGTGATGGCACTAGTACAGGCGCCAGTATTCATATAACCAGAATCAAGTGTGACATAACCTGTTTCTGCCCTGAGTTTAGTTATATCGATCGCTTTTTCACCTTCAGAACCGGTGAAAACGGGTAGCTCGAAGGTCTTATCACCTAAAACTAATTTTGCCTTATCAGACATGGAGAACTCCTTAAGAAAGAAGGGATAGAATAATATAGAAGTTGAATGCCAGCATTTTAGCCAATTCACACTAATCTGTCTAAACAGTCTTGTGGTTTACTCTTCGGAAAATGGTGACAAATAATGAGCAACTCTTAAAGCAGTGGTGCCAAAAAACATGATTTAGATGGGACAAATACACTCTGGTATCGAGGGGCGCACTGCATCTTCTCACTCAAATTAATCTATAGCATGATATTACTCAGGTAATACTACCTATTGGCCTCCGCCTACCAGGAGATAGCATGAAAAAAGCTACAGTATCATTAATGATTTTTGTTTTTGCCAGTCTGCTGGCATCCTTCCAGTCTTTTGCCCAGGACAGAAGAATTCTCACCGAAAATCTTTATCGAAATCTGAGACCAGAGGAACAGCTAAGGCTGCCTCGGGTTTTTCGCCTATATCCGGAAGAGGCCAGATCCATGGAGATTTCGTCTCTGACCATTACTGCCCGCGGGTATCAAGGACGGACTCAAATTCAGATTCTTCAATACGGAAGAGTGCTATTGGGTGGACTCATTGGAGCACAAACAACGACACTGCGACTCCCCTTTCCACGAGGCACTCGTATACAAGATCTGGTACTCGCTTCTCGCGGAGACCTTTACATAGAAACTTTAAGTGCTGAAGTGAGAGATAACAGGCGTCCTTCTCCGATACCTAGACCTGAAAGAGTTTACGTCCGTCAGACTATGCACCCACATACTGTACTGGATCTTGGAAGATTTCTTCCCTTTGAAAACCGCCTGGTGCGCTCCCTTAGCATCGAGGCCTATACCCGCTACGCTCCAGGAGGACAATTGCAGCTGACTACCGGATGGGGTGAAGTGATTGGAAGTATCAGAGTCACTCCTTCCCCTATGAGACCACGTATTCTACTTCACTACCCTATGACCTTAAGGGAGCTACAGCTACGGTCAATTTCGCCTGTTCCGGTTGAAATTGAAACGCTTGAAATTGAGTTTGAAGCCCACTAAAGTTCTAGACTTAAGCCGGAGAATATAATTGAAGTGGGACCGTCCATTAACTGAAGCCACCCTAGTTAAACGCTACAAACGATTTCTTGCCGATGTCTCAATCAAACAAGAGACGTTCACGGTTCATGTTCCCAATACCGGAAGCATGACATCCTGCTGGGCCCCTGAATGGCGATGCGCTCTTTCTAAATCTGACAATCCCGCCCGAAAAATGGCCCATACTCTGGAACTCACCCATAACGGAGAGACATGGATCGGAGTGAACACGGCCAACGCAAATAAGCTTGCTCACCTTTGGATTAAACAAGGTTGGATTCCAGAACTAACGGGGTATACCCTCATTCAACCTGAGAAGAAAATCGGCAACAGCCGCATTGATTTTTACCTGGATGGTCACGAGAACCTGCCCTCTTGTTATGTGGAAGTCAAAAGCGTCACTTTAAAGCATGAGGGCATGGCCCAATTCCCGGATTCAGTTTCCGAGCGGGGCCAAAAGCATCTGATAGAACTCATGGATCTCAAAAAGCAAGGCCACAGAGCAGCTATGCTCTATATCGTTCAACGGGAAGATGTTAAGGAAATGCGTCCTGCACACTCCATTGATAAAAAATATGGTGAACTCTTAAAACAGGCCCATGCAGCGGGTGTGGAAATTTTTGTTTATCAATGTAGAATAGATATCAATGAAATAGGTTTTGGAAACTCGCTTCCATTTTCTTTGGAGTAATAGTGCTTAAACTCGTTTTCTATACCCAAGACAGACCTTTAAAAGTCAGGCTGGCCTTTCCTGAAGAATCTTTTGCCTTATCCTGTCAGTGGGAAAACAAGTTGGACTTTATTGTTGGGGAAAGTGGAGACTTCATGATGACATGGACTTCACTTCTGCCTGATCTGGAAGCGGAGTATGCCGAGGCCTTGGTTTCTCTGGTGGCCGCCAGATACCCCATCTCGGAGCATCATCAGGAACTCAAAAAAAAATGCCCTGAAATCATTTTCCAAAATCATTCAGATGAATGGGTTTTCTTCGGAGGCTCTTTCAATCCCTGGCACAAAGGCCATCAGTCCTGCTTGAACCTCATGCCGGAAGATAAAACTTGTTTGATCGTGCCTGATCGCAATCCTCATAAAGAAATTCGCCCACTGGATCCCGTGACAACTGTTTTAGAAATCAGCACCAAGGCAAAATTCGGAAAACGTCAGTTCCTGGTACCGACATTTCTCCTGGACAATAAACCTAATCCCACTGTGAATTGGGTTGAGAAGTTAAAAGAAAATTTTCCAGGCCAGAAAATTTCACTACTTATTGGCTTTGATAGTTTTAGCTCGATAAAGTCCTGGACCAGAAGTCAGGATCTTCTACCTAAGCTCCATACTCTTTATGTGGCTTCAAGGCTTGAAGACGATGAAGACCGCCATCAGGCCCTTGATGAAGTCCATGCTTTGAATGCCGGAATCAATGTCATCTTTTTGGGGAAGCACCTATTTGAAAATCTTTCATCGACAGAAATCAGAAAAAAAAGGGAGGTCTAAGACCTCCCTTTGGATTAGATTAATAGCAGTAAGTGTCACATACTGTTTGTGAACATGTGTAGCTGTAGTAATAACCGCCTGACCAGTATCCACCACAGTCGTAGTATTGAGGATAACAATCATCATAACAAGTGACTGTTCCACCACCAGAACCAGAGCCTGAATCAGAAGAAGAGCCAGAAGAAGATCCGCTTAATGCTACTGCAGCAGCAACAATCAATAGACCTATACCTAGATAAAGAAAAACTTCACCGTTAAAGCTGGCACCAGCGCTATATGACTTCTTCATTGTTTCGATCATATAGTTTGAAGCTTCATCAGAAGTCATTTTATTGATCTGAATCATATTGAAGGCCGTCTCGATATCACGAGTGACTTTCTCGTCTTTAACTTCTTTCTTAATGAAATCTACCAACTCAGCATTAGTCAGACCTTTAGACTGAAGCTCACGAAGAGTTCCATAGAATTTTTTCAATTGAGCATTGTGAAAGTCTTTATCTTTCTGATCCCACTCAACAGTTAAAGCATAATTTAATTCATCGAAAGCGAGCTTAAGGCCTTCATGTGAAACAGCGTGAGCTTGTACTGTAAACAGCGAGCAGACCATGACAATTGCGAGAAACTTTCTAAACACAAGGACCTCCTGGTGATGTTTTCTAAAATTGAAGTTTAAATACTTCTATCCGTTAACCTTAAACAAGGTAAATAATGCAATGTAAAACTTTTTCACATTCTTACAGTGAGCTTAGTGGCGTTTTGGCACCGTTATTTAGATTCCCCTAAGGTTCAATGCCTTCAAGATGCGAAGTTTATCTACAAAGGGAGTTTCACAAACTTCATCACAGGTAGTAAGGATTCCCTCGATCAGTTGACCTCGAATGGAAGCATTGGTAGTGATCTTTTTCCGAAGCTCATACATAAACACTTCACCCTGTTCTTGACCCAGAATATTTTTTATTTCCCACAACATACCAAAGACAAAATCAGTATTAGCGTATTCAGTTGCTTCAAACTGTAGCATGTAGTCTTGTTTCTTAGTGGCGTCCTTACCGTTGAAGGTATTGTACTTTTTAATTTTCTTCGCAAGCTTAGGTGAGTTTGCGATCTGGCCTGCAAAGAAATCTGCCATGCCTTCAATAGTCGCAGTGGAGTGGGACAAAACTAATTGATCTGAAAGTGCCGCATGAGCATATTCATGATAAATAATTTCCGGAACTAATGCTGAATCCAGCCAGTACCATTTGCGGGAAAATAATTTACTGATGGGTTCATAAAACTGATAACCCGCTTCCATAATAAGGCTTGCACCAACAGTGCGAACCAAGGCATCAGTGGTAAGGATATCGCCTGAGGCTTCGGCCGTTACAGCAATGACCAGTTGGGTGATGAAGCGCTGTAAAGACTGCATGTGAATCTGATTTCGGAATCTGGACATCAGAACCTGAAACTCCTGGTTCCCCAAATTATTCGTCTTAAGATCACGTAAATGAACGCGCTTCATAGGACGAAACCAGATTTCCATTCCCCAAGGTTTAACTCCCTTGGAAGCAAGCCCTTTTCCAGCAGGAACTGTCAGAGCATTGTTAAATTGAGGACCAAGATTATCATGAGCAAAATGTCCCAGCTCTGAGAATTGATTGGTGTGCTCAATCCGAATCACCATCTTTGGTAAAGTGGCCACATAATCAGATTTAACTTTCTGAATAAAATAAGTGCGGGCCTTAGTCAGATGGTAATAAGCAGTAGCGGCCCTGAAAGATAACTCTTCCGGGTCATCAAAGCGGATCGCCTCATCCGACTTACCTTTAACAATTTTGAAATATTCCCCGTCAAAACTTTCAGCGGAAATTAAATCAGTAAGAACAACTTCTTCAACACGAGGCTTATTGCTTTCAGTCCGAGTGACAACTTCTAACCGCCGTTCAAGGGACTGGGCCAGAGTGAAATTAGTGAACAATAAAGTTAAAAGTATAAGTTTTGTTTTCATATTAAAATAGACTCGTAGGGTCTTCCTCGTTTGCATTCTTTTCATTTCCAGCAGTATATTCAATAACTACCAGGGCCAGGGCCGGTATGAATCCATATGGGGGTGGAATCAAAATGGTCGCGACAGTTCCGAAAGTTGTGACCCAGACTCTTGCCTTCTGCCAGAAAGTCTTCTTAGGGTTCCAGATTTCTTCAATGCCCACTAGTTCATCTAATTCCGAGGCCGGTATAATGCCGAGTTCAAAAGCTGCCGTCATAAGATCAAGATAACTTGGAGAACCACCATAGAAAAAAGTATTAAGGGATAGATAGGCCATCTCTTTTCGAAGCAGTTTAATCGCCAGACGGAATCTTTCCATCGGCTCAAGCAAGATAGTCTCCACTCCTTCATTCCGGTCATAAATCAGGATCTCGGCCTTAGGTGACTCCAGTCTGGTTCGTAACTTCTTAATGATGTTACCCATGAAAACAATCTGCATATCAGTGTAGTTTTCGAGCAGATATTGTCTGCGGCTGAG
>DFXY01000031.1:0-550 GCA_002381945.1 Bacteriovoracaceae bacterium UBA4096 | reverse complement strand
TCCAGTTCATTTTTTCTGGCCTGCTCCAGGCGAATATAAAGGTCTTCATCAATATGATTTTGAATGAAGGCTTCATAGAAGAGAGCTTCCAGCTGCCGACTGGTTACCTTGTCAAAGACACTGCGGATTTCGCCGTAAAGACTTTTATAGGCATCATCAAAACAGTTATTACGTAAAAATCTACCTTCAAAGCTTTTTATGATTGGTAGGATCTCGTGGGTCAGAGCATCTGAGGGAAGACGTAAATGATCTTCGTTTTTATCATATACTTTCGTAGTAACGGTCTCATGAGCATTAATCAGAATTCTAACTGTCGAATCATCCAACTGGTTTTGACTTCTCAAATAGAAAAGCGCACCTTCATATTCTTTGAATTTAGGATTGTGATCTTTTAGCTTTTGCAAGAGAGATTGATTAAAGGTGAATGAGCAGAGATTACTTTTCTTAGTCTCTTTCAGAACCTCATTAAAGGCATCCGCAATAGTGCCTTCACCAAGTTTTTTGACGGCCGCATTCAGGGCCCGTTTATTGGATCTTGAAGAATAGTAAG
>DFXY01000062.1 GCA_002381945.1 Bacteriovoracaceae bacterium UBA4096 | reverse complement strand
GAGATCATGGTTTCATTGACCGAATTATTCATAGAAAAGATCTTAAGAAAGAACTTAGTTTTTTTGTTAAAATGTTCACTCCGTAACTCATGCAAGAACTTCTTGATTGGCTCCTGACCCATTACGGTCAGGAGCATATGCGCCCGGGTCTTGATCGAATAGGAAAGGCCCTTAAAAAAATTCTTCCCGAATTTCATCAAACTAAAATAGTGATCATTGCCGGAACTAACGGCAAGGGCGAAACGACACTCAGGCTTTCCAAACACCTTGAGAGTCATTCTCATTGTGTTTGGACATCACCCCACATTGAAAGGATTACCGAAAGATTCCGAAGTGAATGCGGTGAAATTGATCTCGATGAACTAAAAAGAGTGATTCAAGAATGTCATGAGGTTGTTTTAGCCGAGAAGCTTGAATTGTCCTTCTATGAGTTTTTATTCTTTGCTTTTTGTAAGTGGGCCTCAAAAAATCCTCCTGAATATTTATTACTGGAAGTAGGGTTGGGTGGAAAGCTAGATGCTGTGAATATTTTTGATGCTGACTTAGTTTTACTGCCTTCCATCTCAAGGGATCACCAGGAAATATTGGGCAAAAGGCTTGATCAGATTCTTCGTGAAAAGCTTGGAACACTGAGGGCCAACTCTCTTCTCATTCATTTTCTAGAGAGTCAGTATTTATGCGAGAGCGCTCAGAGGGTAGCTCAGGCAGTAGGGGCAAAAATTATTTCATTGAAAAATGAGATGAATTTACCGGATTATGAGTTTTCTCTTCGAAATGAAGTATTAGCAGGTGCAGCATATTGCCATCTAATGAATAAAACTTTTATCGCACAGGAGTGGGTAAAGGCCGTTTCCTTTCTTGCTCATAGAGGCGAAGTCAGAAAGAATACTCATGAGTGGATTTTCTTTGGCTCTCATAATGTTGATGGGATGAGAAAACTTATTCAATTTTTACACTCTGGGACTTATAATTTTTCCAGACCTCCATATGACCTGGTGATTATGGCCTTTTCAAAGAGAAATCTTTGGGATCTTCGTGTCATGTTGAAAATGGCCAGGAAGTCCGGGATAGGTAAGGTTGTTGTAACGACTTTTGATCATCCTAAGGCCATGCCTGCAGATATTATGGAAGCTCTCTCTCATGAAGAAGGGTTAGAATTTGTTCAAGATATCGTTTTATATGTTCAAGGACAGAACAAAAATCAGCGTATACTGGTTACTGGCTCTTATTACTTTATTGGTTCCTTTTCAAAACTCCTCGGCAGCTGATACTCCTCAATTTACATTAGGTGATAAAATTTCCGTTTTTTCTGATAAGGCCTATCGAAAGAACAACGGCCGTTATTTTGAAGCAGTCGGAAATGTCGTCATCATCAGCCAGAAAGATACCGTCTATGGTGAGCTGGCCTCGCTTGATCAGGAAAATATGATGGTGAAGATTGAAGGCAACGTGCGCTTCATCACCAAAGATATGACTCTTTATGGCTCACATGTTGAATACAATTTAAACACTGGGGCCGCTACCATTAAGAATGCACGCATTCTGACTTCGGCCTTTAATCTGGTGGCAACTGAACTCATACGGGTAAATGAAAATGAGTATCTGGCAGAAGAAGCTGAATTCACGACCTGCAAAGATTGTGCTGAATCCTGGTCTGTTTATGGAAAATTCATCAAGATTCAAGTTGGCCAATACGTTCAAATTAAACACGGCCTTTTTAAGATAAAAGGAGTTGATGTCATTTATATTCCTTATCTTATCTTGCCTATTTTGACCGAGAGGAAAACTGGACTTTTGATCCCACGTATTTCAAGTCGCCAGGGAGAGGGGATGTCCTTTGAACAGCCTTTTTTCTGGGCGATTAATGAGCATAAAGATATGACGATCAGCCCTACATTCTGGGCGGAAAGAGGATACGGAGGGGACTTTCAATACCGGCAACGCTTCTCTGAAATGTCCTGGTTTGAAACCAATAACCGTCTGGTCAATGACACTATATATGAGCCCGGTAAAAATAATGAGGATAAGTCAGGCGAGGAATTTTTTCGCTACTTTGCAGAATTAGAACATCATCAGTTCTGGTCTCCGGATCTGGGATCACATCTTCGTTACACCGGTGTCAGGGATCTGGATATGATGCTGAGTAATCCTCAGTTTACCGATCCAAAAGTTCTGGGAAGTGATCTGGGATTTGATGGATTCGTTAACTGGAGACAAGACCTCTTCAGTATCGGTAGTGATGCACATTATTTACGTAATCAGCTTTATTCTGATCCAATTGAATTTGACCGCTCTTATGTACAGGTCATGCCGAGGCTGAATTTTAATACGGTTCCTTACTCTGTTCTACAGAGCAAGACTCCTTTTTTTCAGCATATGGCCCTGGGGGGAGATGGATCTTTTTCACGCTTTCGTCAGGTTGATGAAAACGATGCCAACTTCATCAGAAATGCGGATCGTTTATCATTTCAACCTTATGTGATGTGGCACCTTTTAACATGGGGACCGGTTGGTTTAAAAACCCGATACACTTTCGATCAACAATCTTATCGGTTTTCAGACAAGGATGAACCTGGTTTTGGTAAAAATGCCGGTTTATTCCGAACTGAAATCAGCTTCACGATGGATAAGATTTTTGGTCTGGCCTACGAGGAGAAGATACCCCTTAAATATATTTCTGAGAGTGATTTAAAGGCCCTTAGGGAAGAACGTAAGCAGGGACTTGCCCCCATTCAGCAATCAGTCAAAGAGAATCGTCTGGTGGGAGATATTCCAGAGTTTGAATCTTCTTTGGCCAAGGAAAATATTCTTCAGGTCAGAAATAGTTACCGACATTCCCAAGAATTTAAATTCATCCATCATTATATTTCTTCTGAAAGTGAGTATGGGAATAAACGTTATTTGAACCAGATTAGAAATAGTCAGCAAGGTCAGTTTGATTACGAAGATGCTATAAGGTCAGAAGAATTCCTGTTTGGAGCGAATACAACCAGAACTATCGTGCCTCCAGAAAATACTCTCGAACTCCAGTGGAATAATACTCTCATTAGAAAGACCCCTAAAGCTTTTAGTTATCTGGTGGATGATAAATATCTAAGGGATAATTTTAATTATCAAAGAATCGGATATTTTAATGTTTCCCAGGGTTACCTACTTAATCAAGATGAGCAGGATGAAGATGATTTTAGAAAGCAACTGACAAGACTAATGCTCGATGCTGGTTATTCTGGTGATAGATGGCATATTAATTTGCAAGAGTACTACTTTCATTATGAGAACGAAAATATTTTCACCCTGAATTTTACCCGGCGTTTTGAGTACCTGAACTTATTTTCTAAATATAACTACAACTCTTTTAACTCTTCTAATTTGAACACTCTTTCGTTTGGTGGGCAGGTAAGACCAACTGATGTTTTGGGAGTGGCCATGGTAAAAGACATGGACCTTGAGGCAGGCAGCAACATCAGGACCGTTTACTCACTGGATATCATGCCTCATAACAATTGCTGGATACTGAACTTAAATTATTCTGATCGTTTGGTTGAGTCTCGTTACTCTTTCAATGTAATCTTTAACTTCGGTGATGAGAGCTTTGAGCGTTACCGAAATGATTATTTTGGAGTGAAAAGATTGTGATGGATGCAACTTTTATCGATTTTGAAGATAGCTTTTCTTTCAATGTGGTTCAAGCTTTAACCGAAATAGGTTTTAAGGTCAAAGTGATCTCCTGGAGAGACTATGACAAGAATCCTTCGAGCGGACTTTTAGTATTGGGACCCGGGCCAGGACATCCTGATGATTATCAGCAGTTGTTCCCATTAATTACTTCCTGGCTCTCCGAGGAACGTCCATTATTTGGAGTTTGCCTTGGCCATCAAATTTTCTGGAGGCTGCAAAATGAAGAAGTCATCAGGTCAAAAGAACCCCTTCATGGCCAAAAAATTAAGCTGGAATTAACAGGTGAGTGGAGGGAATGGTTAAAAATTAAAGGGGATGTTTTTGTTCAACGCTATAATTCTTTGACTGTGCTAAGTCAGGCAGGCCTTAGAAACCCCTATATTCACAACTTTGTCCAGAATGATGAAATTCTCATCAGTCGAACACCTCATGTCATAACCTATCAATTTCATCCAGAATCCATAGGAACAAGTTTCCGAAAAGAGTTTATGTCCGGGGTCTATAGTATAATGACCGAATGAATAGTCTCATCATCCATGGATGTTACGACGCCACAACACTTAAAACTTTGATTGATTTTGGCATCAATGATTTCGCTTTTGACCTTCGTGGAAGAAGTCAGAATCTTATTTCCTTTAAAGATTTAAACGAGCTTCTCAAGTTCGTAAAAAACGACCGTGTTTTTTTAACCTTTGAAAATGACAAAATAGAAACCATTCATTCCTTTTTGAACCTTTTGAGTCAGCACTCTAAAAAATTTCTGCTGATTTTCAGAGATCATCAGGATGCCAGTTTTTATGCACAGATTCAGAATCCTTTTTTATGGATGTTTCATCCGGCGGGGGACTGGCGTGCAATTTTAGCTTTAACAAATCTAAAAGGAATGATTCTTCCTTTAAAATGGCAGGATCAATATCAAAAGCTTCCTGACCTGTGGAAATTGATTGATGCAAGGAACTTAGATGTTTATTTGCATGCCGAAAATTTCGAAGAGTCTCTTCACTTGGAATTAGATGAAAATTTAAAATTCAGTCTTGATTTGAGTCTTGAGATTGAATCAGGCTTCAGACAAGTTGATCAGTCTAAGCTCAAAGGAATGAAAATCTGGAGAAAATTAAATGAAAGTTCTGCTCGCTAATGATGACGGTGTGTTTGCACCTGGCATACGAGGTTTATTTAAAGAATTGAGTCCTCATCATGACACCACTATCATTGCTCCTCTAGAGGAGCGCTCAACCACTGGACATTCTTTGAGCCTGGATAAACCCTTAAGGATTGAGCGATTAGAGGAAAATATTTATGGATGTACAGGCTTTCCCAGTGATTGTGTTCTCATGGGGCTAGGGCATGTCTTGAAAAATTCAAGACCTGAGGTCATAGTCTCTGGAATAAATCGGGGAGCGAATCTAGGGCAGGATCTTTATTATTCGGGGACAATTGCCGCGGCCCGGGAAGGAACTTTTCACCATGTGCCTTCAATTGCAGTCAGTTTAGTTTTTAATTCTGTGACTGAGGAGCATCTTTATTCAGTCGCCGCTACAGCTATTAAGTGGTGCTTAGGGGCAGATATTCATAGGACCATTCATCCTATGACCTTGCTCAATATTAATGTGCCAAATATTCCGCTAAATGAAATTAAAGGCTTTAAGCTCACAGAAATTGGTTTTAGACGTTACTCCGAAGAAATTCATGCTAGACTAGATGCAAGAGAACGAGAATATTATTGGATAGCTGGTATTTACGAAGGTTATGAGTCAAATCCTGAATCTGATTGCGAAGCAGTAAAAAATGGGTGGATCGCCATTACACCCCAGGCTTTGATTGATAGATGTAATAAGGATTATAGTGAACTCGCCAATTGTATTGAGAGACTTAATGCGAAATATTTTACTTAATTTTATTCTCATGCTTATCCTCACTTCATGCTCAAGCATGAGGAGTGGGCAGTACGTTTATGTTGAAAAATCTTCTGAAGTAAATAAAGTCGCTAAAAATTATGGCGTGACCGTTGATGAATTAAAGACTGCCAATCCTAATAAATCGTTCAAAGGTCGTGAATGGATTTTCATTCCTTCAAAAGTCGGCATCGCTTATTTCCTAAAAGATACATACGTTATTGAAGATTATCGAGGTCTCGGGTCAGGACGGTTCGTCTGGCCAGTTCCTCATTTTTATCGTGTTTCCTCTCACTTCGGCCCTCGCGGAAGGAAGCATCACGATGGAATAGATATTCCCGCTCCTCGTGGAACACCTATCATTGCGGCCGATACAGGTGTTGTGATCTATTCTGACAACGGAATTCGTGGCTATGGGAATATGATTGTCATAGCTCATGGAGACGACATTTTTACAGTCTATGCCCATAATCGAAAAAATAAAGTCGATAAGGGTGATAGAGTTGATAAAGGGCAGGTCATTGGTCTCGTCGGAAATACCGGTCGTTCAACCGGACCACATTTGCATTTTGAGATCAGGGTAAAGAACAAAGTCAGAAATCCTGCTCAATTCTTATCGAAGTCTGAGGACTAAAAACTAATCTTTTTTGATTCCGAATTTATCCAATAGCTTCAGGTACATGATGGCAGTATTTCTGGCATCCTCAAGTGCTGTGTGGGCAACTGAACCCATGCCTAGATAATTCATCATATTGGTCCCTGAATCCATACCCATTGGAAGAAGCCCCATATCAATCAATGCGTAACCAATTCCGGAAAGATCAAGGTTTCTATGATGGAAGTATTTCCGCATAAATTCCCAGCCTAAATCACGGGTAAGAAAAGGCAGGTCTATCGCAGTCATTGATTTTCCAAAAAGGACGACTTTTTGATTGCCGAAATATTGGCGAACTTCCGGGCTTTCTAAATACTTAATTAAAAATTCTTTGAATTCAGAGAGCATGAGGCCCTCGGCGCTGGCCTTGCGAATGATTTTTTCGTTATGCTCTCTCACCCATGGATCAAGGCCGTCACGCAGATCTTCAAATGAAGGGCAATGGATATACATGGTACGAGCGAGGGGTTCTTCGAGACGCTTTAATTGGGTATCGAAAGGAATCATCGCAAATTCGATGATTTGACAATTCTCAGCAAGTCCTGTTGCTTCAATATCAATGCTTAAATATTTCATGAAGATCTCCTGTCCTTATTCTAGAGACATGGAGAAGAAAAGAAAAGGGTCCCGAAGGGACCCTTTAAAGATTATTGAATAGTGGCCGTTACGGGGCAGTGATCTGAAACGCCTTCGTAGCTGATACCTAGTTCTCTCTCAGAAACTTCCTGACAGCGAACTTTTTGGCAGTGTCCAGAAACCTTCGTTTCAGGGGTAATTTTAAGTAGTCCTGGAGATACGATGACATGATCAAGAACTGAAGGAGTCTCGATACCGTCATCAGATCCGCCCCACCAGTATGAAGTACAAGCAACTCTGGCAGCGAGGTTTACCATACCAAGTTCACTTACTACTGCATTTAGCTTCTTATAGTCTGACCCGCGTGAAGAAAATTCAGTCGTATTAAAGTCACCGGCAACGTAGAAGTCTTTTACGCCAGTTCTCGATTTTAAATCTTGAATAGTTCTTTTGATGATTTGGTATTGCTTCTCTCTTTTGCCCGCTCCGTTTGGACCAGATTTTAAATGAACCGTCATTCCATAGAATTTCTGCTTAGTTGCCTTAATTTGAAATAGAGCAATGGCCATTGGTCGTGAGCCGGAATCACATGTTCCTTGTCCACCAGGGTTTGAAAGAGATAGGTCTTCATTAAAGCCCAGAAGCTCCACTTTTTTGCTGTTATAAAGAAAGCCTAGGCGCTGTCCATGAGCACCACCACATCGGGTTAGTTCTGTTAAATAACCAGGCATTTGTTTGGCGACAAATCTTTCGAATTCTGCAGTGTTATTGATTTCTTCCACGCTTAAAACATCAACGTTGAGGTCTTTGATGATAGTGGCCAGAGCTGGTTTGTTGGTTTGAACTTGAGATCTTTGATCGTAGTCAAAATTTCTGATGTTATAGGTTCCGATAGTAATAGCTTGTACAGACAGGGAGGTAGCAACAATTAAAAGAGAGAGTAAAAATTTCATGAAAGCCTTTTTGATATTAGTCAGCATTATAAAACTTATAAGAAAATCTAATGTGTTTGCCCGAGCATATTACTTAGCTAAAGCAAAGCTTGGCAAGCAAAAACCCCGATTTCTATAGAAATAAATGTAATAACTACATGCATTAGATTGAAAGAAAATGTAAGAGTGACAAATATTTGACTTTAATGGTCATGAGTGGCTTTATAGGCCCATTCTCGGAAGGATACTTAGGAGGAAACATGCTGAATTTGAAATCTTTTGTTCTAGGCCTGGCATTAATCGGGGCCTCTTCTGTTTACGCTGACATTGAATCAGAGCAGAAGTTTCAAACGATCGCTAGTATGGAAATTCAAGAAATTTCTATGGATGTTTTAGGTCAAAATCAAATAGAGACGCTTGATTACAAGCAACTTGCAGTTGGTCTTCCCAATGAGAGGGGAAATGTAGATCCGGTTGAGCAGGCAGGTAAAGTCATTACTGTCTCCCGCGATTTAGTGGCCTTAGGTGAAGACATTTATAAATTAGTGATTAAAGGTAAGCCCAGTAATCAGACTTCATATGCACCTATAAGTGTTATTCCAAGAGTCGCCGGCGAACCAGTGGATATTCTGGATACAGAAAATTGGAGAGCACCCACTAAGCGTACTTATCAGATTATCTACAGGAATCTCTATGACATTGCTGTTGTGACATTCAGATACAGCATCATTTTTTCATCACACGGTCAGTATGATGGTAAAGGCGCTTACTTAACTGCGGTTCAGATTGTCCCAGAAAGTGTTCGCACTCTTTTTGGTTTTGATTTCACTGCTACCATGAAACTTGGTGGAATCCAGAATCAGGGAACAAAGGCGAGTCCAGTTGCCGGAGCAACGCTTCTGCTTGAATACACAGTAAGTTCAATGATGAATGCTAATAACCAGGTTGATAGTTACTTTGTAACGGGTCTAGGACAGTTTAAGAAGATCTAGAGATAATCGACAACGATTTTTCCATCTGGTTCACGCTCAAGAAAAGTTTTGAGCGTGAATTCACAAGTGGCCCATCCGTTTTGGATAATACATTTTCTGCAAACTCTCTCTCCATCACAGGAGGAGGCGATGGTGATCTCTCTTGATCTTAACCAGTCCAGAAGATTGATATCCAGCTCTTCGTCTTGGTAACTCAGAAATTTTGATGTTTTTGAGGCCCGACCGTAGACTTCAATCATTGGCACTTAAAATCTCCCGGGTTTCGGTCATCAATAATAAAACGACTACCTTCTTTGAACTTCGTATAGGCCCATATATTGCCTAATTTATCTGCATTATAGATTGGGATATTTAGTTTAAGTAGATTTTCAATCTGATCTTCTGAGCTTCTATCCGACTCAATGATCAGCCTCACCGGATCCGATAAAAAGAGGTGCCTTGAGTGGCGAATAAGCTTATCAACTTCTGCAGTGGTCTGACTCTGGGGAAGCCCGTAGCGCACAAGGTGAAAAAGGTGTTGGCCAGGATCACGACTTTGGTTAGAGAAGGCCCAGATCTTATTATTGTTATTTTCGATCATGCAGACCGCAGAACTTCTGACTTTGGATTCCCCTTTAAAGAGGGGCAGTCCTTCCAGTGAAGCAATCCTTTCGAGTTTCTGGGAAGAAGAAGCCAGAAATGCTGAATTAGGCAAAGATAAACCATAAAGATTTGCCACTGGAATAACTTTATCAATCAGAAAGATCGAATTGTCATAAAGATTGAAATCATAATTGCAACTACCAGTACTACCTTTGTCTGTTACAAAATGAGTTAGAGAAGTATTAACAATAATTTTTTGATTTTTTTGAACTTTGCGGTAAAGCTTCATGACCGTTTTGTAATCAAGATTCGGGGAAGTCTCGTTTTCTTTTAATACATCACTTCCTCTAAAATAATAAGGAGCGAGTTCAGGATTGTTTTTGATCAGGGGAATGTTCTTTACAAGGAAGCTTTCAAAATCCTTACCAATTTTTATCTTTTGCGGAAGAGTCTTATTAAGAATATTTGCATAGTATTCAAGATTTCTTTTCTTCCCAAATTTTTTTAAAACCCATTCAATGCCATAGAGAAATGGATACTGATCCACATTATGTTCTGAGAAAAAATCAAAGTAATAACTCTTTTCACCTTGATGAACCAGCACTTGGAAGCGGGAAGTAGGTGATGATTGATCCGGCCTGACTGATAATTGCAACAGATTCCAGAGTGCGAAATGATCCATGAAATCCAAGGAAGATTTGTTCAAGTCTTTAATTATTTCGTTATAAACATTCTGTGAATTTCCACTGGGACCTACCAGCTGAAACTCAATTTTTTTGTCGAATGAACAGTAACCAGCTATCGCAGGGGCCTGGGCCGCTAGTCTTTCATCCTTAATAATTGGCGTATCAATTCTAGTTATAAAGAATGAGCAAGAAGAAGATAATAGTAGCAGTAAAAAAAGTTTAAACATCCTCTTCCTCGTCAAGAATAAAGTCAGGTGAAGAATGAGTATGGGATAACTTAAAGCGGTCATGAAGGTCCTGCTTTAAGTCCGTTTCAAAAACTTTTTTACTGTTCGTTTTGAGTAATGCCACAATAAAAAGTCCGCCGTATTCTCCACCGGTGGCCTGGGTACTGAGCGATTCAATTTCAAAGCCAGTTTGTAAAATACCCTGCATGATCTTATCAAATTCGACTTCTCGGTATCCAGTTTTTCGGTGAGGAGGGGCCGGTATATAATAAGTGAAGGTGGTTCGGAAAATCTTTTTTCCTGACTTCTGTGGTCGACTACTCATCTTATTCACTCCAGTACTCTATAGTTTTCGATGCTTTAAAGAGAAATATTTTTATATTGTATGCGAGAACTCACCATTATGTTGAGAAGTTCTTTACATGTTTAAATAAGATCACTTGGAAAAAGTTTCCTCCTGATATTTTCCTTTGTTCGTAAAAAACTTTAGGTATAATGAATGTAAGATGTGACAGGATGTCACTCTCAAAGGCAAGATGCCGAAAAGAAGGGAGCCAAGCAGGGGCTCCCTTTTTTTATGTCCTGAAGTTAAAAAATAAAAATTTAAATCTTTCTTATTCCAAATACAAACTGCCCACTATCGATGTTCATTGGCAAACTATTGTTGTACATATCGTAGCAAGCGACATGCAATTGGATAGTTTCATTGGCAACCAGTCTTTTAACCGAGTGATGTGATGGAGAAGATAATGTTATCTCTGTTGAACCATTCTTTAGAATTCTGAAATTGCCAGACATATAGGCATCATTAGGAGCGTCCAGAAAAATTTCATACACACCATTCTGAGGAACAGTGAAGATACCTGTACCGGAATTAAAACTTCCGCTGTTGTAATCAGCTGTTAAGGTAGGAATCATATATTCACCGGGAAAGACTGGATTCGTTGCGGAGCAGGTAATGGCCGTAATATCGGCCCAGCTGCTTATAAAACCAGTGTAGCTTGGAAGGTTTACGAGTTGACTCGCATCGACAGCCGGTAATTTTCCCGATCCATCCAGTTGAACAACTTGCAATGGTCCAGTTCCAACATTAACGGCTATCGTTCCCGTGGTAGTAATTGTTCCACCTGTAAGTCCATTACCTGCGGTGATAGAAGTCAAACCACTTCCTCCTGCTATNNCCGTATAACCAGTAAGAAGAGAATTTCTTACTCTTGATTCTAAAAAATATAAATTAGTGCCTTCCGGAACTACTGATGTATTTAATGTTGCCCAGGTCTTGTCTCCGCGAAAAAACTGCAGAGTTGTTCCAGGAGCAATGGTATTTTCCTTGGCGGCAATGGCCGTCTCCACGTCTACAAAATTCTGGTTCATTTGTGGAGCTGAAGTAGGTGTATTGTCTGTAAAGATGTATGTGACAGCATTTGCGCTTATAGGAGTGAAAAGACTTCCGAGTGCAAATAAAAGTGTTAGAAATTTAAAAGAGGCTTTCATTAGGGTCCCCACTTGGCCTCGGCCCAGTTGGAACCCCACTGAGCTAAAGGCATAGTCGTTGCTGATTTTTTGGTTATGATTGAAAAGAATGGTTCTGGTGCACATTTGTTACTGTTCACATAGATTGTTACAGTCGTGGTAGATTCATAAAAATTCACGTCCATAAGTGAGCCACATTGCTGAGGTCCTTGCCAGTCAGAGGCACCGTCGAAGCCAACCAGGTAAAGGCTCCAGGTTCCATGAGGAATAAGCATCTTATATGGAAGTGTAAGGTCTTTCGTGATTACTTCTTTGGTAGCAGAGTTAACGAGCATCAAGGTGGCCCCGCCTGGAAAGGTCAGATCCCCGAGGAGAGCATTCATACTCACCACAAGGTTCGTATCTGATTGCTTGCCACCCTGACTACAACTGGCCAGGAAAAGCAGTGTTAAAAGTGGTATTATTAGAGACTTAAACATTGTTTGTCAGATCGGCTTATTTAGAATTTTTCTGAGATTTTTCTGTGTGAGATAGTTGAGCAATTTGTTCCTGTGGGGGAGAGTAAGGAAAGTATGTAATAGTTATAGAGTCTAAGAAATAAGCTGCCTCTTTTAGTATATTAGGATCATGCGAATACTACTAATATCACTGGCCCTACTTTTAAGTTCGCAAACCTTTGCTCTTATCATTCCAGATGAGTACCGCAGTGGAAGAGAAATTTGTAAAAGCACTAAACGACCTAAAGAACATGAAATCTGGTTAAAAGTCCCTGTGGACTATGACTATGCAGAAAGAGGTATGACAGATCTTTTCGCATGGACGAATAAACCCTTTGATCCTCTAAAAAAAACCGTAGTTTTTGTTTCCGGTGGACCGGGCGATACTGCTCATAAGTCTTATCTTGAACTTCATGATTGGAACGTGATCTTTTTTGATCAACGAGGGAATTCTTGTTCTCGCCCTGCCACCAAGGAACTCTACCTCGATCCGACATTTTATAGTTCAGAAAAGACGGCACGAGATATTGAAGAAATTCGCAAGGCCCTGGGGATCCAAAAAGTCTCCGTGTATGGAGTCTCTTACGGTACAGTTGTGGGCCACCTCTATGGTCATCATTTCCCTGAATCAACTCGTGCAATTGTTCTTGAAGGGGTTGTTTTCCGCGGGGGCATCCCACTTATGAGACCACAGAGCAGGACAAGAACTTTGCAAAGTTTTTTTGATTCGCTTCCGGCACTCACTCAGGAACGAATACTTGAAATATCAAACGACCCTTTAATTGCAAAAAATTGGTTTTCCAAAGTCGGAACGATGATGCTTTATATGGATAACTCCTTAGAGACATATAAAACTTTTTTGGAGAATATTCTATTTAATGACGACGTTCTTTATCCTGTTCTGAAAACTTTTGAGTATAAGGAAGCAATGGATGAAGAATTCGGTTATGGACACGTAATGATGGGTATGATTGGTTGTCAGGAATTAGGGATGAACCTAAAAGGAATAAGTTTTTATTCCGTATTTCAAGACCGTAAGCTTGTGTCAGATAATTTTAATGATCTCGATGAAAATTACTGCGTTTCTTTGGGACTTGAGTCTGATGAATTCACAAATTTATATGATGCTGGGAAAAACATCTCCTTTTCTCCGACAACTTATATACAGGGAAGCATGGATGGCGCTACCAGTGTTGATGGTGCCTTTCTCCATTATCAACTGGCGAGCAAAGGTTTTTCACAATTTGTCCTGGTTGATCAAGGCGGACATGCTCCACTTCATGGACCGGTTTCTTCCGGCTATGAAAGAGGTCAAACTGTCGAGTTAAGGCTGGAAGTTTTAAGAATGGCACTGCTGGGTGAAAAGATCAGTAAGGAGAAGCTTGCTAAGCTTTCAGAGTCTTCTGCTCTTAGTTGGACTCATCGCTAAATACCAAACTAATTTTATGTTCTTTCATTAAACCATAAGTTAGAGTTCCCAACCTCAAGGGATCTTGTATTGTTTAATGTGGTAACCATCATTATAATTTCGAAATGTTTAATGCGCTTCTTCTTCACTTTATTCACCAATAAAAAATAGCAACATTCAATTTTTTGAATTTTTTTCTCTTTATATGGAGGTTCATATGAGCAATAAATCGATAACTTTGACTGAGACGGATTATAAAAGATTAAATGCTCTGTTAGCTCAGATGGATAACCTTGAAGACCTTGAAAATGAGGTCGAGAGAGCAAGGGTCATTTCATTGGATATTCCGGACGATCTTGTGAAGATGAACAGCCATTTTGAATATTTAAATGTAACTGATAATAAAGTCTGCGAAATGACCATTGTTTATCCCCAGGAAGCTAACAGTGAATTAAGGAAAATATCAGTCACGGCCCCACTTGGATCAGCACTTTTAGGACTTAGAGTAGGAGAGGAAATTGATTGGACCTTTCCGGATGGAATGGTGAGAAGGTTGCGGGTATTGAAGGTTAAGCAATAGAAAAGTTGAAGTAGATCAGTTTTTAGGAAATTAGCTTAATGCAGATTTTAAAAGAGAAATTTATTTTGTATAAGATTCTCATTCTAAAACATGGTTTAAGGGCTTAATTTTGTTTGAACTTATTTTACAATTTTCGCTATCTGCTCTCGCTATTGTCTTTGCAGGTGTCTTTCTAGCGCGGGCCGCTGATCAAATTGGTGAGCTGACAAAGCTTGGACGCTTACTGGCAGGTAGTATCCTTTTGGCCGGAGCTACATCATTACCTGAACTGATGATCGACATCAGCGCTATAAAAAAAGATATGCCTGACCTCGCGGTGGGCGACTTAATGGGTAGTAGTTTGATGAATCTACTTATCCTGGCCATTGCAGATTTATTGCATCGAAATCCTCATAAGATGTTTTCAAGGGCAGGTGCTCAGCACGCTCTTTCCGCCTCAATTAGTATTAACATGACGATTTTGGCCGTTATTGCCATCCTTCTGGGGCCTCACATGTCAGGATTAAATGTTGGAGAGGTCGGTCTGGGTCCAATTGCCATCGGTATTGCCTACATTTTTGGAATACGCCTGGTGTACTATGATCAGCGTTTTTTTGAAAAGTCTGAAATCGTTGCGAAAAGTGCTATAAAGAAAAAGGCCTTGATTCGTGCCGTTTCCATCTATCTCGTGTGCGCTTTAATTATTTTTGTAGCAGCACCATTTCTTGCCGACGCTGCCGGAGAAATAGCAGAGATCACCGGTTTAGGGAAAACCTTCATTGGCTCAACATTGGTGGCCTTCTGTACCTCTCTTCCTGAAGTGGTGTCCACTTTTACAGCAGTAAGGATGGGTGCCTTTGACCTGGCAGTCGGTAATATCTTTGGAAGTAATTCATTTAATATGATTCTTCTGATTCCTCTGGATATCTTTCATCCTGGGAATCTCTTAGGGGCCGTATCCCGATCTCATATGCTTTCAGGCATGGCCGTGATACTTGGGACTTCTGTGGCCGTCATGGGCCAGTTGTACCACGAAGAAAAGAGAAAAAAGTTTATTGAACCGGACGCTCTGACCGTGATTGCAATTATCTTACTGGCCTTTATAGGAATGTACTTCATTTCTACGTAACTGCTCTGGTAAAAATCGACCATTTTGATTCCAATAGAAGACTCAGACTCTAGGGATAACCATTGAATTTCTCTCTTAATTCAAGGCTCTTGCGTTACCGCTTTCAGACAGAAGATCTGATAAGAATACTCTAGACTCTCTGTTTAAAGTAAGAGGAAGAATGCTCCGAAAAGTTGCATTCAACCAGCAAGGTAATTAAATGGCCGCTTTAAAAAACTCTGAATTTGCCTTCAATGAAGAATTACTAAAATTATCACGGATCAGCTCCATTGATGCCGGGGATACTGAGATCAGTTTTGAATTTATAACTGAGGCAGTAGCAAGGGCCCTTAATGTTGGGAGGGCCAGTATTTGGCTTTTAAATCAAGACCAAACTGCCATCGTATGCCAAAAACTGTATGATGCTTCGTCTGGAAAACATGACGCAGGAATTGAACTTAAAGCAAAAGATTTTCCGGCATATTTTAAGTATCTCTCGGAAGAAAGAACTTTGCATGCAGATGATGCTCATTTGGATAGTGCTACCTATGAATTCTCAGAAGTTTATCTTAGACCCTTAAATATTGTATCATTGCTGGATGCTCCGATCAGAGTAAATGGAAAAATGGTGGGAGTCGTGTGCTGTGAGCAGTTGATGGACAAACGGTACTGGTCAATTTCTGAACAGAATTTCGCAGGCAATATAGCTGATATTGTGGCAAGGGCACTTCAGGCCAAAGAAAGGTCGCAGGCCTTGATGAAACTTGAAGCTATGAATCTGCAGCTAGAGCAGATGGTTAAAGATCGGACGGCGGAACTTGAAGAGCAAAGAATCAGAAGTGCTCACGCTTCAAAAATGGCGGTTTTGGGTGAGATGGCAGGGGCCATTGCTCATGAGATCAATAATCCTCTTGCCATTATTTCCCTTTGTTCCCATCAATTACTCAAAATGGATGAGAAAGGAAAACTAACTTCTGAAACCCTGAAAAGTATTATGAGAGACATTTCTTCGACCACGATCAGAATAGAAAAGATAATTAAAGGTCTACGTTTCTTTGCCCGTGATGCCAGTCAGGATGAATTCTCACATTCAAAAATTTCTCAGATAATTGATGATACACTTTCTCTTTGCCAGGAAAAATTCAAGAAACACGGTTGTGAAGTTCAATTAATGGCCCTCACTCCGGATCTGGTTTTAAAATGCCAACCAGTCAGTATCTCCCAGGCCCTGCTCAATCTTTTGAGTAATGCTTTTGATGCTGTCTCTGAACAGAAAGAAAAATGGATTCGACTCGAATGCAGGGATTCTTCTGATTATGTGGAAATTCACATTATTGATTCGGGTAATGGTATTCCAATTGAAATCAGAGATAAAATTATGGTGCCTTTTTTCACTACTAAACCCATAGGGAAAGGCACTGGCCTGGGCCTGGCAATTGTTCGTGGTATTATTGAACAACATAAAGGTGAATTTTATTTTGATGATTCAAGGGTTAATACTGCGTTTGTTATCCGATTACCTAAATAGGACTAGAGTGAATTACTTGCGCTTTGCATTGCGTCATTCGTAGAATCATGAGGAGTGATAATTAATTCATTTCAAGGCAAGTAGCATGTCTCCCCGTGAGAAAACCAATTCTTTTTTAAAAATCGGCCAGCAATTTCAACTTGGTCATTTAGTGACTGAGAGTTTTCATCCTAAAACAACTCATCTGTCTGAGTTGGTAAAAAAAGATATTAATGAGGCCCACAAACTTTTACAGGAAGTGGACCGTGATGCTCTTAAGATCATGGAAAATAAGAATGGAGATTTATGGGAGTTGGCCTCTGACATAAAAGATACTCTGGAGAAGGGGCATAAGATTTTCATGTGTGGCTGTGGTGCCACTGGAAGACTATCCCTGGTTCTTGAAACTCTTTATCGCCAAAAATTTGGTCAAACCCATCAGGTTATTTCCTTCATGGCGGGAGGAGACTTTGCCCTTATTAAATCCGTTGAAAACTTTGAAGATAAAACGGAATATGGTGAGCGGCAATTGATGGAATTAGGTTTTGGTCCGGAGGATTTATTGCTCGCTTCTACTGAAGGCGGAGAAACACCTTTTGTAATTGGCGCTTGCCTGAAGGCTTCGGAGTTCTCCCGGCGCAAACCTTATTTTTTGTACTGTAATCCGGATGATGTCTTAATGCCGATTCTTCGTTCAAAAGAAGTCATTGAAAATCAGAAAATAAAAAAAATAAATCTTACCGTAGGACCTATGGCCATCTCTGGTTCTACCCGTATGCAGGCCTCAACCGTCCTGATGCTAGGAATTGGGGTTGGTCTTCTTTACTCACACAAAAATATCGATTCTTTTAATGCTTTCTACTCAGATTTTCTGCACCGTTTGACATTAACTCATTATGAAGCCTTAGCTCCCATGACAAAACTCGAAGCGGGTCTTTATCAAAAAGAGAAGTTCTTAAATTATGTTACTGATCCATTTCTTGCCATAAGTATTCTGACTGACACCACGGAACGTTCTCCGACTTTTTCTTTAAGACCTTTTGAGAATCGTCTGGATCATAATGCTCCCCATGGACTATGTTATCTTTTCATTCCAGAGGCCGAAACATCAGGACACGCCTGGAGTGAACTTCTTTGGAGGGCCCCAAGGCCGGTTGAATGGAAAGAAGTGGATGGAAAGATTAATCTAGAGCGACTCTTTGGTTTTGATATTTCCAAACAGGGTCAAAACAATCGCTCGTTACTCATACCGACTGAAGAATTCAGCATTACTTACGATGATGGAAGAGTGCTGTTTAAATGCAAAAACGAAGAAGCTGTTTTCGCCTGGGGAGAAGATCAGCTGTTTAATCACTTGATGGTAAAGATGCTTTTAAACGCACACTCAACTTTGATCATGGGCATTATGGGGAGGTATGAAGGTAATGTGATGACCTGGGTGAGACCGAGCAATAATAAGCTGATTGATCGGGCCGCGAGATATGTTCTTCAGATTCTTTCACAAAAGAATATCGCTGCTTCTTATGAGGATGTCGTTTTAAAGATATTTGAAGTCTCCGAGCACTTAAATGACAACGAGCCGGTGGTGATGAAGGCCGTAGAGGAGTTCAAATGAGGACTAGGATTTTTTATCCGTATCGTCTTCAATTTCCTTCACACCTTTCTTGAAGTTCTTGATAGATTCCCCGATTGCCGAGCCTAGCTGAGGAAGCTTTTTGCCGCCAAAGAAGAGCACTACAATTAAAAGTACTACCAGTAATTCACTCATTCCAATGCCTAACATATAAAATCCTTTTTCAGCTATTATAACCCATTATCTCAATAAAGGCGGGCCAGGTCCATTCCGTACTTTCCAGGAGTGTAGTTGGCCATACGGATCTTCTTGAGTTCATTGAACTCTTTTGAGCCATTGCTCATTGAGGCAAAAGGGAAGATGGCGATTCCGCCGCGTGGAGTGAAGTCCCCTTGAACCTCTATATACTTAGGCTTCATCAGCTTAAACAGGTCCTTACAGATCTTCTGGACGCAGTCCTCATGGAAGTCACCATGATTACGAAAACTGAAGAGGTAGATCTTCAAGCTTTTTGACTCCACCATTTCTTTATCGGCAATATAGTTAATAAAAATTTTGGCAAAATCTGGCTGTCCGGTTTTCGGGCACAAGGACGTGAACTCCGTACAGATGAAGCTCGTCCAGGCATCATTATCGGGATTCTTATTTGGGAACTTTTCCAGCACTTCCGGAGCATAAGTCTCGGGATAATTGGTTTTAGTATTTCCCAAAAGAGTTACTGATCCTAGTTCTTGGTCCTTACGACCTTCTGATTTCTTCTTCTTAGACATTTGTCTAACCTCTGTTAAGACTTTTGATTCTAGTCATTTAGCCTCATTTATGACAAAAAGAGAGGAATCTTACAACACAAAGAAGCATATGGCCGAAAAAATCAAAGTCATTCTTGGACAACTAGGTTCCCCTAAAAGCACTAAAGTCTCGGATGTGCGTGAATATTTAAAGGAATTTCTGGGAGATCCTCGAGTTGTGGATGCCCATCCCTTGTACTGGAAAATCATACTTAACTTGTTTATTCTGCCTTTCAGGCCTAAACGATCGGCCGAGGCCTATTCCAGGATCTATGAAGAAGCTGGCTTCCCTTTAATCACTAATACCGTTAAGGTGGCCGATGCTATCAGGCCTAATCTGGATCCGAATCTCGAGCTTGATCATGCCTTCATCTTGACCAGACCCCGTGCCAGTGATGTCTTTAATGAATGGGAAAAAGAAGATCCTTTCACTCGGGCCCAGAAAGTTTTGATCCTGCCTCAGTTTCCTCAGTACTCGGAAAGTACGGTCGCATCAGTCGTAGATACTTTGAATGGAGAATTCAAGAGACGCGTGAACATACCAACATTTACCATTGTGAATTCCTACCACCGTTCAAAAGCATTCATTGATCACTCTGTTCGAAAAATTCAGGAAGCGATGAAGGCCCATCCTGATATGGATGAACTTGTCATTTCCTTTCATGGTATTCCACTTCGCCGTGTGCTAGAAAAAAAAGATATCTATCTTCTTCACTGTCTTGAAACCTATGAGCTCATCAAGGAAAGACTCCATTCTTCCATACCGATTTCCATGACTTTTCAGTCTCGTTTTGGAACAGAAGTTTGGTTGGGCCCTTATACAGATGCGACAGTCTTAAAGAAAATCGAGAGTGGAGTAAAAAAAATCGGAGTTTATTGTCCGAGCTTCGTTGTTGATTGTCTGGAAACCACAGATGAAATCGGCCATGAACTTGGCAATGAAGTTAAAGAGGCCGGCGGTAATTTAGTTCATATTCCTTGTCTCAATGCTGATCCTGAATGGATTGCTGATTATTCTCACTTTATCAATGTTTATGCGAATGGATCTGAAAGTGAAAAACATGAACTCTTTTATAAGACCAATGTTAAGGGAAGGTATCAAGAAGTGATTAAAGAACAAGAAAAACTGGCCCCTTCAAAACTACCTGAAGAGTCTAAGAAAATTTTAAAGCTGATGTTTCTTACTATGTTCCTGGATCTGGTAGGATTTTCAATTATCTTCCCGATGTTTCCGGCCATGGCCAAGTATTATCTGGAAGTGGATAAGGATAACTTCTTCTTAAGCGGAATGATGAACCTTATCTCAAGTATTCAAACCATCTCACTTAGCGCTGATGGTACACCTCAAATGACGACCATCGTGCTTTTTGGTGGATTATTGGGTGCCCTGTATTCATTGATTCAGTTTCTGGCAGCACCGGTCTGGGGGGCCATCTCTGATCGTGTGGGACGTCGTCCAGTGCTCCTCTTTTCAGTCTTTGGTTTATTTGTAAGTTATGTGATTTGGTTTTTCTCCGGTTCGTTTACCTTACTTATTATCGCTCGTTTAGTAGGTGGCCTCATGTCCGGAAATCTCTCGATAGCTTCGGCGGTTGTAAGTGACGTCACGGATGAGAAGAATCGTTCCAAGGGAATGGCGGCCATAGGTATCGCATTCGCTTTAGGGTTCGTCTTTGGCCCTGCTCTGGGTGGGATTTTATCAATGTATAATCCTCTGATTAATAATCCTGGTCTTGCCGATTTTGGCGTTAATCCATTCTCAATTCCCGCCCTCCTGGCGGCCTGTCTAAGTTTATTTAACTTCATTACTATCTGGCGTTCATTTCCAGAGACGCTAAGACCTGGTATCAAATCCCATATTCAACGAAGTATTAATCCGGTCAAACTGCTTAAACCTTTGCCGGCGCCGGGAATAAATCTTACAAACTTCACATACTTTCTTTTCATTACGGCCTTTTCTGGAATGGAGTTCACTCTGACCTTTCTGGCAGTGGAGCGTATGGGGTATACCTCGATGGATAACGCTTACATGTTTATCTTCATCGGATTTGTGATTGGTATGGTTCAAGGTGGTTATGTTCGCCGTAAGGCCCATCAAGTGGGGGAAATCAAAATGAGTTTTCAGGGACTCATAAGTATTATCCCAGGGCTTGTCATTCTGGCCTTTGCCCATTCTGGATGGATGCTTTATCTGGGGCTATTCTTCTTATCATTAGGATCGGCAATGATCATTCCTTGCCTGACTTCCCTCATTTCTTTCTATTCTCCTAAGCACATGCAAGGGCAAAGTTTGGGGATCTTCCGTTCATTGGGTGCTTTAGGCAGGGTGATAGGTCCTATTTACGCCTCGCTGGTGTACTGGAAGTTTGGATCGATGAATGCTTATTTAATTGGAGCGGCCTTAGTCTTCTTGCCTGCAATTCTGGTCAAAAAGTTACCACCTCCGCCACAGATAGAAGAACTCTAATCGATGGTAGGTTTCATCGGATGCTCAATGGCATAGATAACGGCATCTTTAAAAAGAAGCCAGAACTTATCTGTTTCGAGTGGGTTAGAGTTTGGTAATTCCAGGGTGTAGGTCGGAATGTGTTTTTCTTTTCCGGACCAATTTCCCAAGCTCCCAGGAAAAATAGGGTAGTTAGAAACTTTATAACCATCAGACTTTTTGGACATTTGCTCCAGAAGTTCTTTGGCAGATTTGCCTGCTTCCGCTCGAAGAGAGGGGCCATCATAATCAAGCATGGTGAGCGGAGCATGGACAGTAATGACCTTGTTGGGTTTATAACGCAAAATCAGATTCATTTGAAAAATCGTTTCTTGTTCTGAGGCTGCATAAGGGCCGGGAAATTTTCTCTTATCAGCGCGATAGTTGGTCTTCCAGCGTTTATGGGCCTCTGCCCTCCAGTCTGCTGTCGGGAAGTTTCGATTTACATCCACGCCTGCAGCATTCGTTCTGGTAGGTCTTGGGATAAAAAATGAATCAGGACTCACTACAGGGGCAACCACCACCATTTTATTGTTAAAGGTGTGGTTGGATTTAAGTTCTCGCATCAAATCCCAGCAAAATTTGACGGGAGTGATTTCATCTCCATGGACTCCACAGAGAATTAGAGTCGTGTTGGCAGCACCCTTTGATTTTTCTTCTCCAAAAGTGGTCCAGATAAGAGGAGTGCCTTTGTTTGTTTTACGAACGTTGATCCAGTCAAAGTATTCACAGTGAGCTTCGCCCCACTTATAGGCCTTGAACTTTTCATCGAGCTGCTCACAGAACTTTTTAACTACAGGATTTAACGGATAAGTAAGGGGCGTCTTCGGAGCTTCCTCGGTAGAGGTCGTCTCGACAGTTTGAGCATAGGCAAATGCAGTCACAAGCAGCATAATAGGTAGAGTTTTAAAAAGCATGCATCCATTTTAGTTAAAGTTTACGGAACTGTCTTTATGAATAAAATCTGTGTCTTTGCAAAAAATAAAAATACTTATTTCATAAATAGGTTGATTGAAGAGGTCGGCCAATCGGTTTCGTTGTTTGATCCCTGGACCGACCTGGATTTACCGACCGCCGATAAATATCTGGCCCGCACTACCGGAGTTTATAAGAGTGACCTTGATCTTTTGATCTTGGGATCCATGTCTGAGAATCAAGTTGTTAACCCGGTTTCGGTCTTAAAACGTTTTCGCTCTAAAAGTTCTCAATGGGCCTGGTTTGATGACCACGATCTGCCGGCCCTTCCCTGGCTGGGATTAAAAGGTATTGATCCCATTACTGCTGAAAAGTTTTCTGTACTTTACCCAGAAATGGTAGTTAAACCAAATTTTGGTCAAGGTGGATGGGGAATTGAAGTTTTAACCAGAGATACTCTGTTAGGATGGCTGAAAAAAAAGAAGAAGATGCAAGATGAGGATTATCTCATTCAGCCACTGATAAAAGATGCCGCTGAATACCGCTATTTTTTTATTAAAGATGAAAGGCCCTTAGTGCTAAGAAGAAAGGCCCGCTCGGGAATCGCTGCCAATTTCAAGCGAGAAGGGGAAGCTGAACTTGTGACTTTCCCGGACGAATTTAATTCTGAGGTAAAGCGGCTTATTTCTTTGTCGGGTGCTCAATATGGAGCGATAGATTTGTTTATACAACATGACCGTTTGTTTATTTTGGAACTAAATGCAGTCCCCGGAATTGAGCAGCTTGAGAATATTTCAAGGCAGAACATCATTAGAAAGTTGCTTCAGCACTTGTTTTGAATTCAACGACTTATGTGATTAATAAAAATCCTTTTAAAGTTGACCAGTTTAATACCCGATAATGTGGCGATGTTAATCCGCCCACTCATCCTTCTAATGATAATGCTTCTCAGTTCCTTTAGCGTACTAGGGCAGAGCTGTAAGTTTAACTATGCTGCCGATGTCAAAAAATGTCCTGATTCAGGCACCACCTTACTCGATGATACATACCCTGTTTCAACCTTTGTGATTTCCCTGTCACCACATTACGCTAATCCAAAATCCCAAAGTGTGCCTGGGGAATTTATTATCAAGGTGCTGGAGAGTTATAAGTTTTCTGAATCTTCTCCTAACATCGTTGTTCCATCTAACCCTGAAGATTTTCAGCAACTAAAAAAAGAGTTGGAAGGTAAGATAGCCTCATCTAAAGGCAAAATACCTGCATCAATATTAAAAAAAGTTATCCCCGCTGAAAGTCAGTCCTACACCTGGCAGCAGGATTATTTTGAATCATTCATTAATCCGACCAGTGGTCGACCGGTTGTTAGAAAAATTGGAAGTTATGATCGAGGTGGCGAAGATGCTGCTAAAAAACTCGTTAAAAGCATATCCAGTTGTGAGATTACCGAAGGTGAAGTCCTGAAAACGGATCATCAATTACTGGTTCCGGAAGGAAAATCTTTTGCGAGTGGAGAAATGGGGGGAAATATAGAAGGATTACCAGGCGGATTTTGTCTGGTAGGAGATAATCAGAGTTCACAATTTGCCTCTCAGTTCTGTGGTAAGGATGAGAACACCGTCCAGATGGATGTTAGCTGGCTTTCTGTAGGGCATGTGGATGAAGTTTTTAAGGTTATTCCTACCAATCTCCCAGGTGTTCCCAAAGAATGCAACTTCTCGCTTATGTTTGCCAGTCCTAGAAAGGCAATGGAATTATTATCAGAACCGCGCTCAGCGAATCATCCACTTTTTTCAGGTAGCTTTTTAAAGGCGGATGCTTCCACGGCTGATCTAAAAGAATTCAGACTGTCCCGGAGTTTAAGAGGTGTAGGCAATCAGTTTTGCCACATTCTGGATAACTTTGCAGCTCCCTCCCGAGGGGGTAAGAGTAAGGGAGACGTGAAAGGAAAAAATGGAGCTTCACAGGCCTTCTATTTCATTAAGGACCAAATTCTATCTGATGCTCATGCCAGCGAGGAAGAGTTAAAGACCTGTGAGATTGAAAGCATTACCAATGCAGAATTTTTAAAGGCCATGAAAGAACCAGAGTTTTTAGATTACAATGAACTGGTTCAGAAAAGTATTGATGAGTCTAAAAAGAAAATCACCCAGAAGATTCTTTCACGACTACCTCAGTGTGGAAAACACTTAAGCTTAATTGATGTGCCGGATTTGTTCTATGGAACGCCTGCGGTAGATGAAAATGGCCATAAGCAATTAGCAAGGCCTGGTGATGGTGGTTCTTTCATGCCAAACCCCACCAACTCTGTTGTTGCCAATGGGAATATCATTTTCTCTGACCCTCAGAACCCATTATTCAGGGACTATCTGACTAAAGAGTTAAAACAAAAAAAAGTGCAGGCCTCTTTTATAGATACCTGGGACTATGCTCATCTTGGCAATGGGAATTTACACTGTTCATCACATAGCCTTCCTTATTGCTCACCTGTAAAGAAGGCCGCTAAATGAAAAGTATTAATTCCCTGATACCATTAATTGCTTTGATATTTTCTTTGACGGCAAATGCTCAGGGGCTGGGGCCGGATTTTTCATGTCAGGCAAGGGATAAAGATTCGGAAGTTTTTGAAGTCGTCATTAATAACATTGATTTTTCCAAAGAAATTACCTTAAAGAAAGGGAAGAAGGTTTGTAATTTCAAGATTAGCTACGGTTCCTATTCTGAACGCTCGGTTGCTCCCCAGATGACATTTAATTTCGAAAATGTTGAATCTTGTTTTATCTCAAAGAAAATGAAACCCATGAAAAAGGGTTTTTTGAAAGTTTCACTCCACAAAGATTTTAATGAAGCTCATGTGCTGATTTTAATCGGCCAGCCGCCAATAAAGTGTATGGTAGGAAGTTTTAATAAGAAAAAACTCCGAGATCGCATTCAAAAGGCTTTTTAAGCTTCTTTAAGCTTCAGACAATTCACCAAAGTATTCAGGACAAAATGATTTTCATAATAAACTTCCTGAACGATGCGGAAAGTTGTGCGGTCTGAAATCTTACCAGTTTTCAAAACGGCCTGTGCCTTAACGATAGCATTTAATCTGTTATCCTTTAGATCATATAATTGGGCCGTATATTCATAAGTTAAAAGGCCCTTCCGATATCTAAGTCGATATTCTTCATCTTCCTTGCCATCAACAATAATGACAATCTCCTGCTCATTTTCGATGGCCTCTTTTTTAAGAACTTCAATGGTGCACTCTCGTTTAGTGATGTTATTGATACCTTCAAGCCGGTCGCCAACCTTCAGATCCTTCACGTTCAGGATACCTGACCCAAATGCTGTGAATGAGAAAAGAGTAAAGCTCAGTAATAATAGGTGTTTCATTCAGATCCTTAAGATGAAGAGATGTCAAACTGTCTCATCTTAAGACTTAAGAAAACAGCCTTCGTGAAAGATCTTCCTGGGGTGTTAAAAGTTTATGCGGCCTTCTTTTTTGGTCAGTTAACCACCTGTTTTTGAACTGCCAAGTTTTAAAGGCATGTTTTCTAAAGTTTGATCGTCAGTTTCCGATAAGCCTTTGGATAGATATAAAAGGGAGCCTCCATGCTAACCAGTTTTTCAGAATTTAAATACTACCAGTCCTTTCGGGTACCAGTTGAATCCCGCGATGATGTGCAGTTCCTGGTTGAGTTTGAGAATGAACAGGGTCGCTATGAATTCGTGGATAAGGTTAAGCTGATGGATGTCAGTATGACGGGTCTGGGATTTACCACTAGCTTTCCCCTTCCGGTAGGATCAACTCTTCGTTGCTCCATACAATTTAAACGTTTGAGATTTGATTTCGGGGCCAATGTTGTGCGTGCTTTCCATGACATGACTTCTAGTTCAGATGCGGCCATGAATTATGGAGCAGAATTAGATGCGGAAGATTATGGCAACATGAAGCGTTTTATTGAACAATATATTCAAAGCCTTCCTCCCGAACGTCTGAAAGACAGCCTGATCCAGCTAGCTCTCACGCAGCATTATGCCTCTGAAAAAGAGGGATTTGAGATGTTTTCACTGCTACTATCTTTATTTAAAGATATTACCCAGTTCGGAAATAAAGAAAAATTTGTAGAAAGTATGTTGGAAGAAATTGTTCGAATCTTAAACGGCCAGCGTGCATCCATTTTTCTAATTAATACAGAAACCAATGAGCTTGAGGCAGTGGCCGCTTTGGGTATAGAAAAAGAATTACTGAAGTTTGATTATCGAAAGGGGATTGCTGGTTCGGTTTTTACGACCGGTGTTTCTCTGAACATTGATGCCACGACTGACAAAGTTCGCTTCTCGGAAGAAATGGATAAAATGACGGGCTTTGATACTCGCTCTATTATCTGTAGTCCAATTTCCAACCGTGAAGATAAAATCATCGGGGTAATTGAAGTCCTGAATAAAAGAAATGAAGATCGATTTACAGTGGAAGATGAAAAGACCATGAAGGTTCTGGCCTTGATCCTTTCATCAGTTTTCCATCACTATAGTCCGATGTCTGAAAAATCTCTCATCCGCAGATTCTCGACTCCTTATGATCGGGAATATGCCTGGATTGGAAGATCTCCTCAGACTTCAGAAATCCGTAAGGCCATTGTACGCTTAAAAGACATTGATTCTCCTCTGCTGGTTATGGGAGAGCCGGGAACTGGAAAAAAACTCTTTGCCCGAATTGTCCATAATGAAGGAAAAAGAGGGCTGGCACCGTATTTTGTGATCTCATGCAAAGGCGTGGATGAGCAGACTTTGGTTCAGGAGATTTTTGGCTCGGAAGGAAGTAAAAGTAAACTGGAAGAATCAATCGGCGGAACGGTGGTGTTTGATGAAATCACCTTTATGCCGATTCACCTTCAGATGAAGCTCATACAGGTTTTAAATGCCCGACGCATTCCTGGTTCACATATCACACTAGATGTAAGAGCAATCTTCACTACCAGTAAAAACGTGAAACAGATGATTGAAGAAGAAGGAACATTTAATCCGGAGCTTTATCATTACATGTGTTCTTCCGAAGTTAACATCGAGCCACTTCGAAAACGTCCTATGGATATTGAAGACCTCTTGAGCTCATGCTTAAGAAGGGAGTGCCGTAAACAGGGACTGCTGCTTAAGGATTTCTCGGATATCGTGAAGGACCAGTTGATTAATTATGCCTGGCCTGGAAACGTCACTGAGCTTGAGAAGGCAGTCGAGAAGGCAGTATTGTACAATCCGAAGGCCCATATCATTACTGATCTGGGAAGCAAGTCTTCTCCTATCATCGATGTTTCAAAAACGGCCAATTGTCTGCTGGAGAATATTCCTCATGCGGATGATCCTTCTATTCCTTTGAAGGACCGAGTGGCGTTGGTTGAAAGGGAGATGATCCTGGCCGAGATTAAGCGTCATAAAGGCAATAAATCCAAGGCCGCAACGACCATGGGAATTTCCCGTGAGGCCCTTCGTAAGAAGATGCTTATGTCAGATGAAATCGTTGAGAGTTTAAAGAACACAGGAAAAGCTCCTGCAACCACCGAAGTTATCGAGTCTTCAGAATCAGAAAAATCAGCTGCCTAATATTTTTTTAAAGGGGATCGTAAGGTCCCCTTTATTTCACACAAACATTTCCGATAAGCTGTTATATCGACAATCCTTTAAGAGGTTTCTTTGCAACAGCTAGGCATTTTATTGGCCAATTTCAGACTTCTGGATCTTCTGGACATAGCTGTCGTGGGACTCATCGTCTATCGCTTTCTCCTTATCATTCAAGGAACACGTGCCTATCAAATGCTCTTTGGGATCATGGCCTTGGCCATGCTTTGGTGGTTCTCGGAATTCTATGAGTTATATTCTTTATCCTGGGTCCTTCAGAATTTCTTTGATTACCTTTTTATTATTTTAATTGTTCTTTTCCAGGATCAGATAAGAAGTGCCTTAGTTTCAATTTCCAGTACCAGGTTCATCGGTCGAAATGGCCGGTCTAAGTTTGATCAGCAAATTGAAGAAGTGGTCGCGGCCTGTTCAGCATTATCCCGTGAAAGAACCGGCGCTTTAATTGTCTTTGAGAAAAATCATGGTCTTTTGAATTATTCTTCTTCGGGTACTCGTCTGGACTCAAGGATTCATTCTGATATTATCTATTCCATTTTCCAAACTAATTCTCCTCTCCACGATGGAGCAATTATTATTTACAATGGAGTTATCCAGGCAGCTGGCTGCTTCTTGCCTCTTTCTAAAAATGTGGAAATTGACCGCCATTACGGTACTCGTCACCGGGCAGCTTTAGGAATTACAGAAATTTCTGATTCTGTCGTTGTAACAGTTTCAGAAGAAACAGGTAGAATTAATATTTGTTATAACGGAGTCTTCCATTTGATGGAAAACGAAGAAGTCTTAAGGAAATATCTCAGGAAGTTTCTGCTTGAAATCGACCGTATAGGTGCAGTAGAAACCATGGGAGGGCGACCATGATCATGAGAAATCGCCTGAAAAAACATTCTCTGAAATTCCTTTCCCTTTTTCTTTCGCTCTTCTTATGGGTTTATGTACTCAACTCGGAAAAAGTAAAATTTGAGAAAACAGTGGCACTGGAATATATACTGCCAACTGATATGATGTTTGCTGTTAAGCCTGTGCATGAAGTGACTTTTATGATTGAAGGTCCAAGGGCCTTTGTCAGAACAGTGGCCGAAAGAGAAGACCGTCTGGTGATTGATTTGAATCGGGCCAATTCCCGTCGGCAATTAAATTTTAGCGTGGATATAAATCCGGCCCAGCTCAATTTACCTTTCGGAATGATTGTTGAAAGAGTACTGCCAAGGCGACTAGATATTAAGCTGGAGAAAAAGGCGAGTAAAATTGTGCCTCTCCGCCTTCAGTTTGCTGGGGAACTTCCGGATAAACTCTCACTCCAAAAACCACGGCTTGAACCTTCTGAAGTAGAAGTCTACGGACCACGATCACTTATTTCTAAGATAAAAGAGCTTCCAATCAGGCCAATAGATCTTGAGGGGCTGCCTGGACTGGATCAGGTTCCGGTAGAAGTCCAGGTGCCTGATGAGCGCTTAACTATCACGGGTGGATTTGATATTAAGTTTTTTTATCAGCTCAAAGCATCAAGCTCTAACCTCACTCTAAAAGATCTTCCGATCCGATTCCTTTCTGAGAAGCGGAAAATTACTGGGAACGTAAAATTCGCCACAGTTAAGCTTCTGGTCCCTGATAAAATAATAAAAAGCCGATCAAATGTATCCTCCACTGTACAGGTCTGGGCCGACATTCCTGAAGAGGCACGGGGTCGAACAGAAGTTCCTCTCAAAGTTGTCCTCCCTCCTACCATCCACCTTCTGGAGATCAGTCCAAAGAGCATTATTGTGAATATACAATAAAATGGTATATTTAATTCTAGTTTCATTCTCAAAGTGAGTCTTTATGTCAGGTCGTAAATTGTTCGGAACAGATGGAATTCGCGGTAAAGCGAATGTCTATCCCATGACTGGTGAAGTTGCCTTCGCTCTGGGCCGCGCGGTAACCAGTTATTTTCAGCAAAACTTTTCTAAAAAACCTCTTATCATCATTGGTAAAGATACTCGTCTTTCTTGTTATATGCTTGAGCAGGCATTCTCTGCTGGCGTCTGTTCACAGGGAGGAAGAGCGATCCTGACTGGCCCGTTGCCAACCCCAGGTGTTGCCTTTGTCACCCAAAGTATGCGGGCCGATGCAGGAGTGATGATCTCTGCCTCGCACAATTCTTTTGAAGATAATGGGATTAAAATCTTTGATCGTACCGGACATAAGCTTCCGGATGAAATTGAATTGGAACTTGAAAAGATGGTGCTGGAGCCTTTTTTAATCCCCCAAAAAACGGGAGATCAATTAGGGAATGCCAAACGCCTGGATGAAGTGATTGGTAGATACATTGTGCATACCAAAGCAGCGCTTTCTCCACAGTATTCATTGGAAGGACTAAGGATTGTGGTTGATGGTGCTAATGGTGCCGGCTATAAACTGGCGCCGGTGGTTTTTGAAGAATTAGGAGCAGAAGTCATCCCCTTGGGAAATACCCCCAACGGAACCAATATTAATGCTGGTTGTGGGGCCCTGCATCCTCAGGCCTGTGCGGAAGCAGTTAAAAAATACCGTGCAGATCTTGGCGTTTGTCTTGATGGTGACGGTGACCGGCTTACTATAGTCGATCACTCGGGTGGGGTTATTCATGGGGATAAACTCATTGGCCTGTGTGGTAAATTTTTAAAAGATAATCAAGAAATTGGTTCGACCATGGAAGTGGTGGGAACCGTCATGAGTAATTTTGGTTTAGAGTATTATTTAAAACAGCAGGGACTCAATTTTATCAGAACCCAAGTAGGTGACCGCTATATTGTCGAGCATATGAGGCAGACTGGTGCACTTTTCGGGGGAGAACCTTCCGGTCACCTGGTGTTTAAAAAATACTCAACAACCGGTGATGGAATTTTAGCGGCCCTAAAAGTTATTGAGAGCATTAAGTTTTATGACCGTGATCTTTCTGAACTCACCAATGAAATTGAGCTTTTTCCACAGGAAATGAAGAATGTGAAAGTTTCCAAACGAGTGCCTTTTGAAGAGGTGCCGGAGATTAAAAAAGCGATGCTTCAGGCAGAAGAGAAATTAGGTACGGAGGGAAGAATCCTTCTTCGTTATTCTGGAACTGAGCCTCTGGCCAGAGTCATGGTTGAAGGTCGAGATCAGAAAATGGTTCAGTCTCTTTGTAATGAATTAACTGCCGTTGTGACTAAGGCCTTGGGGTAATTATGAAGTTTGCTCGACTTGGAGTTAACATTGATCACGTGGCCACTTTGCGTCAGCAAAGAGGAGAATATTATCCTGAAGTCATGCGGGCCGCCGAGGTTGCGCTTGCCACCGGTGCTCACCAGGTTACCATCCATTTAAGAGAAGACCGTCGGCACATTCAGGATCATGATGTGCCCGTCGTTCATGACATGTGTAAGAAAATGGGTCTCCCCCTGAATCTGGAAATCGGTTGTTCAGATGAGATCATAAAAATTGCCATAAAAGAGAAGCCTGAATGGGTGTGTCTTGTTCCTGAGAAAAGAGAAGAGCGCACTACCGAAGGTGGTTTGGATGTCATTGATCCGAACAATTATCAAAGAGTAAAAAAGGCCTGCGAAGATATTAAGGCCGGCTCACCCTCTACAAAGATTTCATTATTTGTTGAAGCTGATGAAGTGGTATTAAAAAAATGTCTCTCACTGAAGGCAGATGCAGTGGAAATTCATACCGGCGAATATGCACGGGATTTTTTAGACAAAAAAGATGTGACTGCTCACTTGGTTAAATTTAATCTGGGTGAAAGTATTATTAAAGAAGCCGGTTGGGGCTATCATGCCGGACATGGACTTACTTTTGATTCTTTAGAGACACTTCTTCAAGAAACTCAATTCGAAGAGTATAATATCGGACATTGGATTATTGCTGAATCTGTCTTTATAGGACTTGGGCATGTAGTAAAAGAAATGCTCACTCTGATTAATAAATATCCGCTGAAAGGTTAATTATGAGAATTGTTACACACGCAGAAATGAAGGAATTGGAAAAAATCGCTCAGACGAAATTCCACTTCCCAGAAAAACTAATCATTGAAAATGTGGCCCTCCTTGGGGCCAAGGCCATTGTTAATAAATTGGGAGATGAGATTCATTTAGGTGAACTTATTTTCATGATCGGAAAAGGTTTTAATGGTGGGACCGGTCTTGCTATTGCCCGCCACCTGGCGAGTATGGGGTATAGTTCACGCGCTTTCTTATTATTTGACGAAAAGGACTGTTCTCTGGAAGTTAAGGATCAGCTGAAAATTGCTGAAACTTATGGAGTAAAAACCACTTATATTGATGAAGTCACTGCTCTGGAAGCCTATTTTCAGCATAATTCGGCACCAAAGATTATTATAGATGCCATATTTGGAACAGGAGTGAGATTACCGTTATCTCATTTTCTTTACGACGTTATCAACCTGATCAATCAGGAGAAGGCCTATACGATTGCTCTGGACATTCCAACTGGAGTTGCGGGTGATTCAGGTTTAGTTCAAGGCAATGCCATCAAGGCCGATCTGACTCTGGCGGTGGGATTACCTAAACTTGGATATTATCAGGCCGAAGGTGCTTTGCACGTTGGTGAAGTTGAGGTGATTCCAAGTGGGTTGCCAAAACAAATTATTAATAAGAGTGGTGATAAGTTTCTCATTGATAAAGATTTAAAAGATGATTTGCCTCCTGCCAGAAATAAATTCGGGGATAAAAAACTCTTTGGTCACACACTGGTCATTGGTGGATCTCATGGTTTGACCGGAGCTTTGGTGATGACCAGTACTGCTGCACTTAAAGTAGGTGCAGGTCTGGTAACGGCCACCACCTGGGAGCCTCAGTACCAGGAATTCATCTCACGGCTTATTCCTGAAGTGATGACCGGTTATATTCCGCATGATCAGGCAAAATGGGGCAAGTTAATTAAAGACCTTAATAAATATGACTCAATTGTAATTGGTCCAGGACTCGCCCGTTCTCTAAGGGCCCGCGCCCTGGTGCTGGAGATTCTTAATAACTTTTCAGGCCCCGTAGTCTTAGACGCAGATGCCATTAATGTTTTAAACATAAAAGATGATGCTGAAGTGTTTAGATTAAGAAATGCTCCTACCCTTATGACTCCTCACTTTGGTGAATTTGCTCGTTTCGCCGGCATACCGCTGGAAGATGTTAAAAAAGAGCCCTATTACTACTTAAAAGAAACCATTGAGCGGATTAATTGTTCAGTCATTCTCAAGGGACCGTGTACTTATCTGGGCTTTCCAAATGGTAAAACTTTTTTTAATTTTTCGCCCAATGATGGCATGGCCTCAGGTGGAGTAGGAGACGTACTGGCCGGAATCCTCGGTGGACTCATTGGACAGGAAGCAAATCTCAAAAAGCGTGACTCACTCTATAATATTTATGAGAACCTCAATCGCACTATCTTACTGGGCGTTCTCATTCATACCTGGTCTGGGCGTTATGCTGCTGAGAAGTTGGGAGTCAGGCCAATGACTGCCACAAGCTTAATTGAATCCTTTCCTGAAGCTTTTAAGGCCTTAGATGAGCTATTAAAGGATTAGGATGAATAAGAAACTAATCCGGGAATGGAAGAAAGTATATAAGTCAGATTTGTCCTACATTGTTTATGAATTAAAAGACCTGACTAAAATTCCTGCCATGATTATTCTGGAAGGAGACCTTGGTGCCGGTAAAACAACTTTTACTCAATCATTCATAGGTGAGAAAGAAACTTTTAGTCCGACTTATTCCATTATATCCGAGTATAAGAATATTCTGCATGCTGATTTTTACCGGATTGAGAAGAATGAAGAGATCCTCCAACTAGAAATACCCGTCTACTTAGAAGATAAACAATACTTCTTCGTTGAATGGGGCCTTAAGTTTTTTTCTCGCCTGATGAGAGAATTACCGGAAAATTATTCGGCCTATTTAATTGAGATTTCCATTAATGAGGGTCCTGCGGATTCAATAGAAGGCCCCTCCCGAAACTTCTCTTTGTACTCCCTTTCAGAAGACTAACTTACTTTGTCGGAAATTTTTGCCCGGAGACAATTTAACACCAGAGCTTCCATAGAGGCGAGTTAACCTTTTGATAGTATTCCCCTTTTTTTTGTCAAAATTGCCCCTACCAAAAATAGAGAATTGTTTCAGATTTAAAAGTTGACGTGAGAAAAAAGAAAAGGTCATACTATTTAGGAGATATTTAGTCTGGATTGTTGTGAGCGACATTCAGGTGAAAATCTCACGGGTGACAAGGATGGTTTCGTAACCCGATCAAAATTTACCAACTTTTTTGGATTTATGGAGGAAGACAATGAGACTTACATCAAAAGGCCGTTACGCAGTCCGAGCTATGCTTGACCTAACTTTCCACTCAAATGGAAACCCAGTTAGACTTCAAGAGATCTCAACAAGACAATCAATCTCTCTACACTACCTAGAGCAGCTTTTCAGAAAGCTTCGTACAGGTAAAGTAGTTAAGTCAGTTCGCGGTCCGGGCGGGGGCTATGTCCTTTCTCGTTCACAAGACGAAATTACAGTAAAAGACGTACTAGACTGTGTTGGTGAGAACATCAACCCTGCTCGTGATATTCTTGCTGTACCAAGTTCTGGTATCGAAGTGATGAAAGATGAATCAGGAAACGATATCAACGCTATCGTTGATACAAAAGAGTTCAACCTGACAAAAGGTTATTTCGAAAACCTAGGTCAAATCATGCAAGATTACCTAGCTACTACTTCTCTTGGTGACCTTGCTCGTAAAGGTGCCGGAGCTGCTTATTCAGCTGCTGCTGAACAAACAGGCGGAACAGAGTCCACAATTCGCTCTAATATTGGGGAAATGAACCAATAATCGCGTATGCAATAAGTGGCTCTCGAACGTCTCTACCTCGATTATAATGCAACATCGCCGCTCTCAACCTCAGTGGTTAACTGGTTGAGAAGCGGCGATGTTCTTTTCGCAAATCCCTCAAGCCAGCACTCTGATGGTAAGGCCGCTCGAAAAAGCGTCAATGAGGCCCGATCAGAAATTTTTAAAACCTTTCATAAGAATGAGAAAGACAACAGATTGTTTTTTCATTCAGGTGCTACTGAGGCCATTCATACTTTTGCCTATTCTTTTTCTGAAACGGCACGACTGGCCGGTAAAGATCTCTTAATTTGTTACTCTAGGGTTGACCATCCTGCAGTGGTCTCCCTGGAAGAAAAATTTTTTGGAAGCCACGTTAAATTTCTAGAATTAAAAAGAGATAAAAATCTCCACTATCTCCATCAGGAAAATTATGAAATTTTGAAAGATAAGAAAGATAATAACCCCGATCTCATCATTCTTTATCACCATCTCTGGGTGCATAACGAAACCGGTCAAGTTACCCCGTTGGAAGAATTGGCATTCTTTAAAGCTATCCCTGATTTGTATTTACATGTAGATGCCGTTCAGTCTCCAGGTAAAATTCCGGAATGGAGAGAGCTCTCTCATGGCGATATCTGGACCTTTTCCGCTCATAAATTTGGAGCGTTAAAAGGTATTGGTTTCTCTTTCTTTAAAAGCTCACTCTCTTTTCATCCCCTGATTATGGGAGGAGCTCAGCAGGGAAACCTTCGTTCGGGAACTGAGAATGTTCAGGGTATAAAAAGTATTGCCTTGGCGTTAAAAGATCTCACCTTGGTTGATGTTACAAAGAACTCCTTGCAGCGAAAAAAGCTGGTGAGTTTTTTAAAAGAGGAACTCAAAGGGATCGGGGATCTGATTGATGAAGAGAGGATGTGCAGTAACACTGTTTACTTTTATCTCAATAATCTCTCCAGTGACATTGCTCTGGCCCTTTTTGATGTCAATGGCCTTGAAATCAGCGCCGGATCAGCTTGCTCCAGTGGTGCTGCCAGACCAAGTGCGGTCCTTATGCAAATGGGTCAGGATAAGGTTTCCAAGAACGGACTACGATTATCTATGGCATTTTCCATAATTGAAGAAGATCTTAATAAAATCCAGTCCATGATGAGACCTATTTTCAATAAATTACGAAATTCTTAAAGTCAAAAAATAATCTTTTCGGCCTCCGTCCAAAAAGCCTTATAATTCGCTTATGGGAATGCTAGACCGAATTAAAAAACGTCAAATTGATGGATTCAAAGATTTCGTCATCAATATGGAAACAACTGGAGGGCAGACCCGCGGCCAAATTTTTACCGCTGGTGTCCTGGAGGATCCGATCTTTATGAGCTGGGTGATGAAAAACATCCGGACCTTCGAAGATTTTCTTCAGATAAATTCTGACGATATCGAAAAAGTCCTGACCAGTCAGGATCAGATCCTGCCAATTTTTGCCAAGTGTGTTTTTAGTCCGGCAGAAGATAAAGTCATGAAGCTTGAGAGTGTTATCCCCCGATATATGGGTAAGCTTAAAGATGAACTCTCTTATTTGAAAGAAGTTTCAGATCAAGAGAGGGAAGGTGCTAAGTTTTTCATTATGAAGGTCGCACGAAAACTTCAAAAAGAAGAAATGATTCAGGGTTTTTCCTGGAATCTTCCTCCTCAGGATTTGTATTATCCAAAACTCATGAAAGATGGCGTGCAGAAATTATATTTTGAGAATGGAACTCTTGCCGCTGAAGGGGAATACCTCAAAGGCAAGCGCCTCGGTTTTTGGCGGCATAATTATGATACCGGAACCATTCTTGCTGAAGGGGATTATTCTGACGGCCTTAAAAATGGGGTCTGGGTTTTTTATTACAGCAATGGAAGCATCAAGGCCCAGGGTAAGTATAGGTCCGATTTAAAGCATGGAAAATGGAAAGAATGGGACCGTAAAGGTGGCGTCACCGAAAATGAATATCATGAAGGTGTAAAAAAAGAGTCTAAGGGCTAGTCTTCTTCAAAGTGCACATCTTCAGAGATCATGACTCCATCGACCATCCTCTCTGAGCGCTCCTCAATAAAGTCAAACTGGATGGCCTCTAGCCCCTCAAAAACTTCTTCGAAAGCAATGGTTATGGTTGTAGGAGAGATTTCCATCAAAGTGTTAAGGTAATAATCTTTTCCAAAGAGCGTAATGGCCTGTTGGTCATCAGTTACGTGACGGAAGTCGGATTCATCAATTAAAGGATTGTGAGAGGTATTTTTAACAATGATAGCACCCTGAATCTTTTCTTTTGGAAGGTCTTTGGTCACTCCCCAGGTGGCAAGTGGAAAGTAGTCCAAATGAAAAGTTGAATTTCCATAAGCAAGACGTCTGGGAATCAGAAGACGGTTCATAAATTTTCGAGTCGTCTCATCCTTGGCCTTGCGGGCCAGTTTTTCCGCTAACATAGAATCTTCAATCCGGATGATGTAATGCCCCGGATTTTTAGTTGAACGGAACAGGATATACTGAAAAGCTATACTAAAGAGGGTAAAAAGCTTTTGCTGGTCCAGGTGAATATGCTTGGCCGGTGATTCAACTAGGGTTTTGACGGCTTCGTAGAGGGTTGATTTATCTAGATCTTTCTTACTGTTCATAATCAGAAATTTCGTTCAAAAATCGTCTTTTGGCAACAAGCAAAAAGCTCTTCTAAGCATGGAAAAAAATTGACGAAAGCGGGACCCTTCATTTATGATGCAGGCTAAAATTTTTTAATAGAACCTCTAACACCATTTTGGAGTGAAGATGATTGACAAGAACTTGGCCAAAACCAGAAATATTGGTATTTCGGCCCACATTGACTCAGGTAAGACAACTCTATCTGAACGTATTCTTTTCTACTGTTCTAAGATTCACAAAATCGAAGACGTGAAAGGCGGCGGCGCTGGGGCAACCATGGATCACATGGACCTTGAGCGTGAAAAAGGTATTACTATTACTTCAGCAGCTACGACTGTTGAGTGGGTTGGGATTGATAAGCAAGGTATCACTTATTCTGAAGGTGATCAGAAATCAATTAAAGTTAACCTTATCGATACTCCGGGACACGTGGATTTCACTGTGGAAGTTGAGCGTTCTCTTCGAGTTCTTGATGGAGCGATCCTGGTTATCTGTTCAGTTGCAGGCGTTCAGTCTCAGTCAATCACAGTTGATCGTCAGATGAAGCGTTACCGCGTTCCTCGTATGGCCTTCTTAAACAAGATGGACCGTATGGGTGCTAATCCTTACAATGGTGTTAAGGCCCTTCGTGAAAAACTAAATCACAATGCAGTTCTTATGCAGCTTCCTATTGGTGCTGAAGAGAACTTCAGAGGTGTTATCGATCTAATCAGCATGAAAGCTTATTACTTTGATGGCGATAACGGTGAGTTCGTTCGTGAAGAAGCTATCCCTTCTGAGCTAGCTGATCAGGCCGCTTCTGCTCGTGAAGAGATGTTGGATGTTGTTTCAGCTTTTGACGATTCAATGATGGAGGCCATCCTTGAAGGTCAGGAAGTTTCTGAAGAGCAAATCCACTCTGCAGTAAGAAAAGGTGTTAACACTCTTTCTTTCACTCCAGTATTCCTTGGTTCTGCATTCAAAAATAAAGGCGTTCAGTTACTTCTTAACGCTGTTGCTCGTTATTTACCTTCTCCAGTTACGGCAGAGAAGTCTAAAGCGATCGATTCTACTTCAGGCGATAAAGTTGAACTTCTTCCAGAATTTGATAAGCCGCTTGTTTGTATGGCGTTCAAGATCACTGATGAGCAGTTCGGCCAGTTAACTTATACTCGTATTTATCAAGGTACCCTGAATAAAGGTGATACTCTGATCAACACTCGTACTAAGAAGAGAACTCGTATCGGACGTATCGTTCGTATGAACTCTAACGACAGAGAAAATATCGATTCAGCATCAGCTGGTGACATCATTGCCATGATTGGTGTTGATTGTGCTTCCGGTGATACTTTTGTTGCTGAAGATGGAAACATGGAGCACCTGTCTTGCGAAGGTATGCACGTGCCAATTCCAGTTATCGAGCTTTCAATCAAAGCTAAAGATAAAGATGCTCAGGCCCGTATGTCTAAAGGTCTTCAGCGCTTTATTAAAGAAGATCCTACTTTCCACCTGTTCACAGATGAAGAGTCAGGCGAAACACGTATCGCTGGTATGGGTGAGCTTCACCTTGAAATTTATGTTGAACGTCTTAAGCGTGAATATAAAGCTGAAGTTGAAGTGGGTGCTCCTCAGGTTAACTACCGTGAAACTATCCGCGGCGAAGCTAAGTTTGAATACACTCATAAAAAACAAACCGGTGGTTCTGGTCAATTCGCAAAAGTTGCTGGTGTGATCAAGCCTCTGGCAGCTGATAGAAAAGAGCGTGAAGATCAAGTCTTCCGTTTTGTTAACGAAATTCGTGGTGGTGTAATTCCAAATGAATTCATTCCTTCGTGTGACAAAGGTTTCAATGACGTTATGAACAAGGGACCTCTTGCAGCGTTCCCGGTGATTGACGTTGAAGCTTACTTACAAGATGGTCAGTACCATGACGTGGATTCATCAGATATGGCGTTCCGTATTGCTGCTCGTATGGCGATGAGAGATGCTATTAAGAATGCACAACCAATCCTTCTTGAGCCAATCATGAAAGTTGAAGTTGAAACTCCGCAAGACTACCAAGGATTTGTTATCGGAGATTTATCTTCTCGTCGTGGTGTAATCTTAGGATCTGAAAACACTGAAACTGGAGACGCGATCATTAATGCTCACGTTCCTCTTTCTGAAATGTTTGGATACGCAACAGTTCTTCGTTCAGGTACGGCCGGTAAAGCTGGTTACTCAATGGAGTTTGCTAAGTACGAACCATGTCCTTCTCATGTTCAAGAGAAAGTGATGATTGCTCGTAAAGACAAGCTCAATGAGCGTGCTGAATAATCGTTCTTAAAAGACTTATACGAAAGGCCGGAGTATTCTCCGGCCTTTTTTTTATCTATTTACTTCCAGTTTAAATCATATTAGTTTTACTTATATATACTATAAGGTAGACATATGATTGAAACTTCTATGCTTCAGGTTCTCATTGCTCTTTCTCAAAACGAGAATATCTCTAAGGCCGCTGAGGAACTCCATGTTACCCAGAGTGCCGTCTCTCAGGCCTTAAAAAATCTTGAAAGCAAAGTGGGGTTTCCGGTAATTACCCGCCAGGGGAAATCTGTCATCCTGACTGATAATGGAATTCGTCTGGCCAAAGTGGCCAAGCAGTATGTTAAACGCATTGAAGAGACCATTGAACAGATCCATTTAGAAAATCATGAAATTAAGGGCAAGTTGCACGTTGGATCTCTTTATGGTCTGGGTAAAACCTGGCTCTCATCTCGGATGCTGGATTTCCTTTCTACTTATCCAGAACTTGAAGTCAGGCTCTCCATGGATTTTCCTGAAACGATAATTAAGAAATTTGAACAGCATGATATCGACTGTCTAATCATGCCGGAGCACTTGGTGCCGGCCTTTGCAGAAAAACTTGATCTTCATGCGGAACACACGAATTTGGTATTCTCTGATAAATTCAACATTACGGCACAGACTGATTTAAAAGACATTTTGGGGATGCCGATCATCTTCTACGAAACGAATGATCCAAATTTCTATCGCTGGTGTCGGGAGAAGTTTGGGGTAGTACCCAGAAACATTAAACCTCGTCTGGTAGTGAATTCTTTTGGTCAGATGCTTCAAGCGGTCAATGAGGGGCTGGGTATTGCAGTTGTTCCCACCCATGTCTTAAAGCGCTCTCACATTAAATCCAAGCTTAAAACTGCCGGTAAGGATTTTGAGACCTTTAGTAATAAGGTATCCTTTGCTTTTCATGCTGATGAGGCCCAAAGTTATAAGATTAAAGAGCTTTATAAGTTTTTATTAGAGGCAGTCAAAGATCTCTAGGGCATGTGCTTTGCACAACTTGATAAAATGATTTCCAAAGATTTTATAGTTTCCCATAATAGGTAAGCGAGGATCTTTGTGAATTTTGACCGAAAAAAATTTGAATCTCAGTTACCCAAAGCTTTTCATCCAGTCTTAGATGAGCTTCTTCATTTTGGATTTATTCCAACTTTGGTGGGAGGGAGTGTCCGAGATTTTTTTATGACTGGGAAGCTGGGCAAAGATTGGGATGTTGAACTTAGTCATGAGACCATTGCTTTTAATAAAAATCAGTGGAAAGAGCTCGGAAAGGCCTTATCAAAATTCGGACGAATTACTTTTCTTTCCTATGATATTATTCGTCTGGATATGGATCAATTTCAAATGGAGTTTTCTCCCCCGCGAATTGAAACCTTTATAGAAGATGTTCATCACCATTCAAACTTCACTGTCGATTTTGATTTTAAACTTTCATTTAAAGAGTCCATTAAGAGAAGAGATTTTACCCTCAATGCCATGGGGATCAGGTTTAAATCGAAAAAAGAATGGGAGTTCTTAGACCCTTCACAGGGGCTCCAGCATTTGCGGGATAAGATGCTCCATCCGGTAGGAAAAGATTTTGAAAAAGACCCGGTTCGCTTTTTAAGGGCCGTGCGTTTTAGCTTGAAATATGGGCTTAGCTATTCTTCGGAATTGAGAAAGATCATGGCAGGGATGAAGCTGCATGATCTCTCAGGGGCCTACTTTTGGAGTGAAATGCAGAAATCTGGGAATCCTTTAGATTTCCTGGAAAGAATGATGAAAGAAGGGGAATCGCATCCGGAACTCAGGTTGCCCATTGAGAGCTCTCAGATTCCCAGGTTAAAAGAAGTGCAGAAGTATTTGGCCAGTCCTGAGCGTCAAGAGTCCTGGTTGATTGCCCTTGAATGGGCGGATATTTCCTGTGAAGGGTGGAGAGCGTTTTTTAGTCTAAGTTCTGACACCTGCCGAAGGCTTGCCCGCTGGGCCCAATCTTCCAAAACTTTCCAAGTTGTACTTCCGGAAGCCTTTCATGGAGAGTTTGAAGAGGTGAGGGATAAAGAGAACTTTGAAAAACTTTTTGATTGGTACTTCACGACCAAACAGCTTCTGCAAAAAAATCCTGATTTACCGCTTATGAAGATGATCGAAGACTATCTTCCGGAGTGGATTCACCTTTATCGTTTTGGGCCCCCAAAGGATGTCAAACATATCGATCCGCCATTTAGGGCCAAGTATCAGGTTTGGAACTTATGTCAGCGCATATAATTCCCTTTGAGCAGATTAAAAATGATCCAGTCATTTTGGAGCAAATCCGGGCCATCTTTTTTGAGAGTTCTACCAAAAAAGAATTTAAGGACCCCGCTGATAAAGAAGCTTTCTATGATAAGTATCTGGGTTTTTATTTAAAGCATTATCCGGAACTCGCCTGGGTGGCGGCGGATGATAAGGTTTTGGGTTACGTCGTGGCCGCATCTTCTTCTCAAGGAGATGACCTTATGAGCATCCAACCCCATTTAAAAGAGTTTCAAGGTTACTTTGAGACTTATCCTGCCCACCTGCATATAAATTGTCATCACGACTCAAGGGGTAAAGGAATTGGTGGACTCTTGGTTAAGGCGGTTGAGACAGGTCTTAAAGCTAGGAATATTAAAGGTGTGCATATAATGACTGGGCCTGATGCACTTAATAAAAAGTTCTATTTAAAACTTGGTTTTGACTTTGAAGTCTTGAAAGATTTTCATGCTACCCCGATTCTTTTCATGGGTAAGAGTTTGTAGGAGAATAAACTTTGACAGACTTAGTCAGCGAATCTTAACCTAAACCTTAGACTTTTGAATGGTAGGTTCCGAATGAAGACAATGATGTTCTTTGCTTCACTTATATTTGCAGGCCAGCTTCTGGCCGAAGTCACTCCTACGCAACGTTTATATCAAAGCCTAAATTTTGCAGATGATCTGGAATTTAAAAACCTGGACCTCGCTATTGAACGCCAGCTTAAGTCTTATGCGAACCGAAGCCTCAAGGGGACTATTAAGTTTGGTTCAAAAAACTATCCAAAAACTGTTTTAAAAGATTCCTTAGTACTGCTTAAAGGCATAACTGAAGAAGCTCGTCGTTGCCTTAAGAGTAATCCGGAGAATCTCTGCCTGAATGCTTTTAATCAGGAGGTGAACGCGAAGTTTGCTCTCTACATTCCAGTCCCTGGTAAAAAAGAGCCAGGTTATCGGACTAAGAATTCTACTAAATTTACTTCTTATTATTCTCCTGATCTTCATGGTTCGCGAGTTCCAACGGAGCGTTTTAAGCGGGCCATTTATCGTAAACCGGATCAACCTTCTGAGCAAAACCACACCAGAGTTGCCATTGATTATCAGGGGGCCCTGGCCGGTAAAGGTTATGAAATTTTTTGGGTAGAAGAATCTTTTTATGATCTCTATCTCTTGCATGTCCAAGGTGGTGGAAGAATCAATATCTTTAATTCAGATGGGTCCAAAGAAGTGAAGTACCTGAGTTATGATGGGAAAAACACCCGCAGNNCCGGGTCAAAGAAAATTTTTGGAAGAAAATCCGCATAAAGAAGAAGAGATTTTTGGCTCATGTCCATCCTATGTTTATTTCAAAGAATCTAGTGAGGAACCGGTTGGACTGGATAATATCCCTCTGACCGAAGGTCGTTCACTTGCCATCGATTCCCGGATTTATAAAACTATGGGGATGATTAATTTTCTTAAAACTGTTAAGGCCTCTCATGTGGATGAAAATGGAAAGGTCGTGAAAGTTCCTTTTTCACGCTTTTTTATTGCTCAGGATACCGGTGGCGCTATTCGTGGCAATGCCCGGTGTGATTTGTATTTTGGTTATGGCCCACTGGCCGAGCTTACGGCCTACAATATGAATGAGCAGGGCGAACAGTATTTTCTCATTCAGAAATAATTTTTAATTAAGCTAAATTATCCGAATCAAAGAACATGGTTTGAAGATGCGGAAAATCTTTTTGAACCTTGTTCATTAAGGCCAGTGTCCCAAAGCGTTCAGTGGCGTGATGACCTCCGGCAAAATAATGCACGCCTGCTTCAATGGAGTCATGCCAGTTGTATTCTGAAATCTCTCCCGTGATATAAGCATCCAATCCATCCTCCATCGCTCGGAACCACTCGTTATTGGCCCCACCAGTGATGATACCCACACTTTTAATATTATCAGTCCCGTTTGGCGTAGCGAGTATGACCGGATGTTTTAGTATTTGCTCAAGGGATATTTTAAGTTCCAGCGCCGTAACCGGATGGGTGAATTCACCTTTAGTGCCAAGGTACTGGCGTTTATATAGAGCAAATGGTGTTAGATTAACTAAGTTCAACTCCTGAGCAAGAGCGACTGCATTCCCAATTTCTGCATGAGCATCCAGAGGTAAGTGGTAGGCAAAAAGATTAAGCTCATTTTTGACGGCAAGTTTTACGCGTTCTCCCCAGGCCCCAGTGATGGTACGGGCCCCTTGATGCTTCCAGAAAATACCATGATGCACGACAAGACCGTCAGCACCCCATTCCAAGGCCTTTGTCAGTGAGTCTTGAGTCGCAGAGACTGCAAAACCCAGGCGCTTAATGCTCTTTTTACCTTCAATCTGCAGACCATTTGGCGCATAGTCTTCGTAACTTGAAGTATCAAGTAATGTCTTGAAATATTGGATGAGGTTATTTTGTGACTCTGCCATGGTGATTCCTTTTCAATGAGTTCTCATTTTAATACAATTTTTACGTCTTAAACAAAGGATTCGACGATGAAATTCAAACCCGGTCTCGTCTATGGTTCAGCTTTAACTGATCTTTATCAATACGCTAAAGAAAATAAATTCGCACTTCCGGCGGTAAATGTCATTGGAACGAATTCGGTCAATGGTGTGCTTGAAACGGCCAAGGCCATGAATTCTCCTGTGATCATCCAGTTCTCTAATGGTGGTGGTCAATTCTATGCAGGTAAAAGCCTAAAGCTTGATAATGATAAAGCGGCGGCCTTAGGGGCCATCTCAGGTGCTCAACATATTCAACTCATGGCCGAGCACTATGGTGTTCCAGTCATTATTCATACTGATCACGCTGCCAAAAAACTTCTGCCGTGGATTGATCACATGCTGGATGCGGGTGAAGTCTTTTATAAAACTCATAAAAAACCATTATTCTCTTCACACATGTTGGATCTTTCTGAAGAGTCTCTGGAAGAGAATGTGGAAATTTCGGCCAAGTACTTTAAACGCATGAATGCTATTGAAACGGGCATTGAAATTGAATTGGGAGTAACCGGCGGTGAGGAAGACGGCGTTGATAACTCGGACGTTGATAACTCTAAGCTCTACACTCAACCAGAAGATGTGGCCTATGCCTATACTCACTTACGTGAAGTGGGGGCGAACTTTACAGTGGCGGCTTCATTCGGAAACGTGCATGGTGTGTATAAGCCAGGGAATGTGAAGCTCAGCCCGGTCATTCTCAAAAACTCCAATGACTTCGTTCAGAAAAAATTTGGAACAGGTGCCAAGCCGGTTTCTTTTGTTTTCCACGGGGGGTCGGGATCGCTTCAAAGTGAAATTCGTGAGGCCATTGATTACGGTGTGATCAAGATGAACATTGATACGGATATGCAATGGGCCTTCTGGGAAGGCATTAGGAATTTCTATGAAGACAAAAAGGGTTATTTACAGAGTCAGTTAGGTAATCCGGAAGGCCCTGAGGCACCGAATAAAAAATACTACGATCCAAGAGTTTGGCTTCGTAAAGGTGAAGAGAGTTTTGTCCTTCGACTTAAAACTGCTTTCGAAGATTTGAATAACATCAATCGAAACGTTTAACTTTTAATTTAAATAGATCCCCTCACGGGGATCTATCTTCTTTTGCCTTTCTTCTAAGCTGGAGTCTCAATGAATCAAGACATTTTCGACTGGATTTTACTTCTTGCGAGATGGTTGCATATTACTGTGGCTGTAACCTGGATTGGAACTTCCATTTTTTTCATGTGGCTTGATCGTAGCTTCGAGGCCAATCCTGATTCCAAAAAACCCGGCCATGTGGGTGAGGTCTGGATGGTTCATGGAGGCGGCTTTTATCATGTTGAAAAACTTTTAATGGGCCCCACAAAAGTCCCGGATCGTTTGCACTGGTTTAAGTGGGAATCATATTGGACCTGGATGAGTGGGATGTTCTTAGTCGGACTCATCTTTTACAGAGGCGAAGGTATGTTCCTGTTGGATTCAATGGTTTCCAACATCACTTACTGGCAAGGGATTGGGATAAGTTTATTTGCCATTTTCGGATCATGGTTTTTTTATGACTTTGTCTGGGAAAGATCCTTTGTAAAAACAGCTCCACTATTGGGGCATCTTCTAACTTTGAGCTGGTTTGCGGGCATGACATATTTTTTATGTCACACTTTAAGTGGCAGGGCGGCCTACCTCCATGTGGGTGGAATGCTCGGCACCTGGATGACGGCCAATGTCTTTATGCGGATTATTCCACGCCAGTTAAAAATGGTTGAGTCTTCTGAAAAAGGCGAACCCGTCAATCAGGACTGGGGAAAGAATGCAAAAAATCGTTCGACTCATAATACTTATTTTACCTTACCGGTAATCTTTATCATGCTTAGTAATCACTTTCCCAATACCTATGGGCATGAACTTAACTGGCTCATCTTGCTTTTAATTAGTGCAGGTGGAGCGGCGATCAGAGAATATTTTGTGGTGAGACTTTCAAACCCCAAGCGTTCCATGAGTGCCGCGGTTATAGGAATTGCCCTGATTACGGGAGTGATTATCTTTTCTCAAGGTGATAACAGTGCAGTGGCAGAGGCTCCGGTAGAGGCACGTAAGCATCATCATGAAGTCATAGATATTGAACCTGCTACCGCTACTGAGGAAAAGGGAAAAACCTTTGATGTCAAAGGGGTGGTTTCTTTTGAAGGTCCGGTTCCTCAAGGGAAAAAACTTAACTTACCCGCCGGATGTTCAAATCCCGGACAAGGGGACGTTTATTCCAATGAAGTCATAGTCCATGATGGAAAACTTCAAAATGTGTTAGTGCGGGTTGTGAAAGGTCATGAAGGGAAAAAGTATACGGACGTGCCTTCAGAGAGTGTTGTACTTGATCAAAAGGGGTGTATCTATATACCGCGGGTGACAGCAGCACGGGTCGGCCAAGAAGTGACATTTATTAATTCCGATCCCATCTTTCATAATGTGCGATCTGTGACAAAAGAGAATCAAAAATTTAACGTGGCCATGCCTAGAAAAGATCAGCGGATTACGAAAGTTTTTACAAAACCAGAAATCTTTCTTCAGGCCAAGTGTTCCGTTCATCCCTGGATGGGTGCCTATGTGGCCGTGATGGACCACCCTTTCTTTTCAGTTTCAAATGAGAGGGGAGAATTTAAACTTGAAGGGCTTACGCCAGGCGAGTACACCATTGAAGCGTGGCATGAAGTTTTCGGAACTCAAACTGAAGTGATCAATGTTACCGATAGCGTAAATGACGTTTCATTTACCTTTAAAAAGTAGGACCCATGATTAGTACCCATATCCTAGATACCACCAAAGGTGCTCCCGCTGCAGATGTGACTGTAACTTTGGAACAAAAAGATGGAGAGAACTGGAAAGTAATCGGAATGGACAGGACCAATGCCGACGGCAGGATCGTTTTTAATTGTCCTAAAGAAAAAGGTGTTTATCGACTGACATTTAATACGGAAGAGTATTTTAAAGATGAAGAATTCTTCTTCATGAATACCCCTATTATTTTTAATGTCAAAAACACTGATAGAAAGTATCACGTTCCACTTTTATTAAACCCTTATGGCTATTCTACTTACAGAGGCAGTTAGTTTGAAAAAATCAGAAATTGATTATTACGACGATTTTATTTCACCGAAAATTAAGGGCCATCTTCTAAAAACCGCCACACCAGTGCCGGGATTTAAAGATTTACTTCAAGTAGGAGAAAGTGGCGGTCTTGAGGGGACAGAGTCTTTGAGATTTCTGTGCGAACTCTATGATGCAGTTAAAGATGAACTTAAAACAGTTCTCGTTCGTCGTGCTCGTGATCGTAAATTTATCGATGAAAGAACCCGTGCGATGACGAGCTTTAATCAGGAATTTAAAAGAGATTATTTAAGTCCGGATTATATGACTGTCTTCGGTCTGGAAGATTCGGAAGGACGAATTGTCTTAGGACCTAAGAGTGATAATTATGCCCGCTCCGGTGGAAAACCCGTGGCGCCGATTCCTGAATGGCTCAGTGGAAATCATGTGACCTTATTTGGGCCACCGGATTCGGCCAAGCTTTCCATCAATGCCATGAATGCTTACCACCGTAAGTTAAAAGATGAGCCGGAAATCGTGAGGGAATTACTTGCTACTCATGAATCCCTCCCGAAATGGGGAGCTGATGATGAAGACTCTAAAACTCCTTTAAGGGAGGATTTAATCGCTGCGGGAGTTAACCTGACTCAGTGTCTTGAAGGCACCTTAAGTGTAGAAGATGGAAAAAAATATGAACTGGAAAAAGAGAAACTCTCCCTCCCAATTAAACGCTTTCCCGGGCTAGCTCTTCCTTGTTTCTTTTTATTTTATAAAGAAGAGGCCATCCCCCTTCATCTTTATGACTTTGCTCTGCACTTTTTCAGAAACTGGTATAACCCTAAGGCCCTGGCCTTTTATGTCCCTAAGTTAGAAAACGAAGAAGAGGCCAGATATATCCGGATCATGCTTGAGGCCGCCGAGAGGTTACTTAAAAAAACTTATCCCGCCTATGCAGTTGGAAGTATACGCTTGATGATTGTGCTGGAAAATCCCCGTGCCGTTTTTAGAACCCATGAAATCATGGATGAGCTTTATCCGTATTTTGCCGGAGCAAGTTTAGGCTGGCATGATTATCTTGCCAGTACTGCCAGGCTTTTTAAAGAAGACGCCAATTACCGCATCCCGGTTAAGGCCGATCCAGATATCGTGATTAAATACATCAAGGCCTCCCATGATCTTCTGGCGGAAGTAGTCGGTCCTCGGGGCGGGATTAAAGTCGGTGGAATGTATGGCATTCTGCCAGTAAGTAACGATTTAAAATCTCCTTCCTATCAAGTGACAATTAAGGGCTATATCCGGGATGTCGTCACTCAGATGAAACGCGACTTATCCGGCTTTTGGGTCGCCCATCCGGACTTTGTGCGTCTGGGACTTGCCTTAGTTGAGGCCTGGAAGTTTCATCAGAAAGGGGATTCCAGCAAATTAGAGAAGATGGTGAAGTCGCTTTTGGATGAAAAATATCACCAGGAGATATTGGACTTTATTCATGGGCCGGATATTCAGGGACTGGATAAAAATGATCCGCTTTACGCTCGCTCTTTAATTGTGGCCGATATGAAGGAATCAAACTTTATCGCCAATAATCATCCGGATGAAATCCGTTACAACGTTTTCCAGAGTCTGCAATATATCACTGACTGGTTAACAGGTAACGGTTGCGTGGCCTTGCCGGCCCAGATTGGTGGCACACCGGTGCGAGTGATGGATGATTTAGCGACAGCTGAGCGCTCCCGTTGGGAAGTGTGGCATGAAATTTATCATGGACGTTTTTCTCTGGAAGATTTTTTGACCATCGCTCACGAAGAGTATGAGTTTATTCGCAAAGATAAATCTAACGATAAAAAAATTGTACAAGTTAAGTGGGATGAGAGAACCGCGAAATGGTATCCAGTAGCAATGAATCTCATGATCAAGCTCATGACTGATTCAAATCCGGTGGAGTTTGCCACACAGCTTTTTTTGCCATTCACTATTGATTCAGTTCGCAAAGCTGCCTCTCCTTGGGAGCATGTGGTGAAACTAGATAGTGAGAAGTTTAGAATCAACGATTACGTGAAGCGCTTTAATTATTATTTTGAAATGTGTGGAAGCCGCAGATTTGCTAAGAAAATGGCCAAAGGTGTGGCCACCTGTGAGAAAACGGCCGAGAGTCTTATCCGCCGTTTTGAAAAAAAGGATATTCTGGATGCCGCTTCTTTTCATGGTGATATTGGTGGCAATAAAAAAACCTTAGACAAACTGGCAGCAAGTGAGCAGTCGGGAGTTCAAACAGATCAGCAAGAGCTGATGCTTTGGGGTCAGAAGTATCTGGATAAATTTGGAATGAAGTTTCTGGTTTCGGCCCAAGGGAAAAGTGGAGCTGAGCTACTCGGACTTCTGAAAGATCGCATAAATAATTCTGAAGAAAAAGAAATTGAAAATGCCAAAGAGGCCTTGTGGCTGATCACGCAAAAACGTATGCGGGCCCATCCTTTTAATTCCCTTTATCTGGATTTAGAGAAGGCCCTTTCAAAGCACCAGATCAATGGTGCTCAGGTAACAGTGACTACACCGGAAGGTCATCAGAACCTGGCCTTTGGGAGTGCTAAAAAAACCACTTGGTTCGAATTTGCTTCCTTAAGTAAAAGTGTGGCTTCGGCCTTTGCTATCGAATATTTTACAAAGAATAAAGTATCCCTCACAAGCTCAGTGAATGATTTTGTTCCGGAACTAGGACTGGACCCCAAAGTGACGCTTGCTCATCTTATGAGTCACTGTGCTTTAAATCTCCATTACGTGAACGGTGTGCCGGCCGATCGGAAGATGCCTCCGATTTCGGAGTTTTTGAAAGGCAATAAAGAATACGGTTATGAACCGGTAAAAGTCATTAATCCTCCAGGTGAGAAGTTTCAGTATTCCGGCGGAGGCTTTTTAGTGCTGGAATATTTATTGGAAAAGCATTCTGGTAAGTCCATTCAGGAACTGACTAAGCCATTTTTAGAAAGTCTTGAGATGGATGAGTTTAGCTTTGAACAAAGCACTTTTCCTGGCATTGAGTACGCTCACGGTTTTAAAGATAACGGCGAAGAGGTTGAGGGTACTCGCAAGATGTTTCCGGCCTTTGCCGCCGGATCCATAGGAACCGCCCAATCCATGACTCATTTCCTTGAGCATCTTGAGAAGGCCTATCATGAACTTCCAGGTTCCGGTGGAATCTCCCATGATACAGCACGCTTGATGCTTCATGGAACTGATAAAGGGTGCCGTAAATTTATGGGCTCATTAATGGGACTCGGGATTTTTATCGTAGAGGCAGGACCCAATCGTTTTATGCTTCATCAAGGCGCCAATGATGGATTTCGCTGCATTTTCCTTCACTGTTTCTTTGGGCCAGATCGTGGCAAAGGTTTAGTCGTTCTCTCCAATGCTGATCTAAAAGGTGTGCTGTTTAATGCAGAGGCGACTCAGCTCATTTTAAAAGAATTAAATATTGTAGGCATTGATTACTCTTTATTTAAATCCTCCTTCACTGCGGACTCCATCCCTCAGGAAGAAATTGTAAATACCGGTTATAAAAATCTGATCTTTGATGCTTTTCTTAGAACTCGTCCGGAGGCCATTGCTGAGCGCGGCCCATTGGATCCTCTCGCTCCCTACAATCTTTGTGTGGGTGGAGAAATCACGGAAGTGACCAATGAGTTATTTGCCCGGGCCGATAATCTCATCAGTGATCATTTACCAAAGTTTGATCCTGAGCTTTTCGGGGCCCAGGGAAAAATCATGGATAGCTGGGAGACAGTTCGCCACAATCTTTCTGGCGTGGATGTGATGACATTTACCCTGAAAAAACCGGCCAAGGTTAAATACATTCTGCTTTCCACTAAGTATCACTCCGGTAACTTTTCTCCGGCCGTGAGACTTGAAGGAAAAGTTAAAGGTGATTGGAAAGAGATTCTTCCCAAAACTAATCTCACCGGTCATTCCGAAATGAGAATCACTTTGAATCAAGAAACTGAGATTATTTCGGAAGTCAGAGTGTCTCAATACCCAGACGGGGGATTCACACGTTTAGGTCTTTATACTGAGTTACCGGATGATGTGAAAAAGTCCTTTGATGGTGAGTGCCGGGTCTATGAGGAAAAAATTCCTCAGACTGTAAAACCTCTTAGTATTAAATATGATGTGACTGAAACTGAGATCAAACAGAACTGGTCAAAAGTTTCGGGCGAATTTAATAACGCTTCTCTTGCACTAGGAGCGAAAGTTCTAAGTGCAACTGATGAGCATTACAGTCCCGCTTCTTTAGTGCTTTCGCCCTTTGCACCAATTAATATGTTTGATGGATTAGAGTCGGCCAGAAGCCGAGTTCCAGGACACTCTGAACAGGTAGTGATTGAACTTGCTAGGCCGGCCAGAATTGATCGAGTCGAGCTTGATTTTACTTATTTTGTGAATAACAACCCACTTGAGGTGCAGATGGAAGGCCTCTGTAGTGGGAAGTGGATGACACTTGTTCCGAAAACCAATGTAAAAGCTTTTGCTGGTAATAAAAAAGAATTTTCAATTGAAAGAAGTGAGATTTTTGAACAAATCAAACTTCAATCCTATCCGTGTGGTGGGCTTAATCGGTTGAAGGTTATTTCGAAGCTGCTCTAATGATTAATGGTTTCATGAATGAACTTCCTTCATGTGACCATTAGTCTCTGCTGGAGCAATAAATGCAAACAGATTATTTTCTCCTGTCTTTAAACAGGAGTAAAGTATGACTGATGATTTTAGAGTTGATGTCCCATTTGAAACAAAGCCGCCTCGCTTAAAAGATTTGGTTAACAATCATATCATGGGTGATGTCTGGGTGCGGGATACACCTTTTGGTCCGGTCACAGATTCTCTCAAAATTGCAGAAAAATTTGAGATTGATCACAAGCATGTGCTTCGTGCCATAAAGAAATGCGATATGGAGTTGAGTACGCAGCCCAAATTTGGGCTACGTAGGAACATCATAGAAAACAGCTACTTAGCTGGTCCTAAAGGCCGTGAAGCAACCTATTTGAAATACGACTTAACTGAATTCGGTTTGGCCCTATTGCTACTTTATATCAATACTCCCAAGGCCAGGTTGATCTCTGCAGAGATTCTCTACCGATTCTTTATTCTTAAAACATATTTAAGTGACATGAGTAAGAATCAAATTGGTGCTATCAGGGGGCACTATCGAAAGAAAATGAAGTAGTAAATTAGAGGTGGGGCGAGTGAGTCTATGACTAGTGATTTTCATTCGCCTATAGGTTTTAAAATTTCAAATTCGTAGATACCTCGAGCGGCCAGAACTTTCTCGTGACTCACTATGGGCCGCACATCGGTTAACTCCCAAGAGTAATACCCTGGTTCCCACCGGGATGCAGTTGCTGCAGGAATATCGGTTTCCAGGCACTCCCTGACATTCTTTATTTTGACGATGGCAACGACCTTGCCTTCTGGATTAGTCTCACCATCGGCTCTTAGATACTTATGATTTTCGATGATTAAGAAGTTACCTGTAAGATTAACAGGTGGTAATCAAGAACGCACTTCAATGGTTTTGAGGCCTTTAGCAATCTTTTGTCCACCAGGGTACAGGAATGCAACCGAAGGTAACTTGATAAAATTGACTGAGGCTTTGCCAATCTTCTGCGATTATATTCGTGTATCGATAAATTGCTTTGATCATTTTGTCCCCATTCATTGGCCTTGATCCCGCACCTGAAGAAGTTCAGCGGTAATACTGATGGCGATTTCTTCCGGAAGGTTTGATCCTAAAGGAAGCCCCATCGGGACGCGAAGCTTTTCAATGAAGTGATCACTTACACCCAGCTCTTTTAATTCTTTTTTAATTCGAATGCCTTTAACGGATGAGCCAATAACACCTACATAAGGTGCATCTGGAGCATGTTTTGAGAGTTCATGAAGAATATGCAGGTCATGAATATGCCCCATGGTGATGCTAAGGAAAAAGCTTTTGGGATCAAGACTACTAATGAGTTCCTGAGGATTCTGATGGCAGATGCCTTTGACTCCGACAAGTTTTGAAATCCAATCTTCTCGGGGGTCAATACAGGTCACATGACAATTGAGCGTGGTTAAAATCCGGGTCAGGGCCTGACTGACGTGGCCTGCTCCAAAAATCACAATGGGCCAGTGGTTTTGATAGAAGTGTTCAAATAGAAAACTAGATTCTCCACCACAGGACATGCCGATATCTTTTTGCAAATTCCAGGTGATTATAAGCGGAGGAACTTGGGACTTTGATTCTAATATTTCCTGGGCACGGGCAATCGCCGCCATCTCGACTCGTCCACCACCAATGGTACCGGAGTGGAGACCTTCTTTGGTGACAATGATTTTTGCTCCCGGATCCTGAGGGACAGAACCCCGCACGGAGATAATGGTCACAGTGACAAAAGAGGTGCCACTGGCGATTAACTTCTGACAATTCTCAAAATAATTTATTCCCATGCTTTAAACCTTTCTGGAATCATCGCCCTTAGAACATTCTCGCTGGTGGCGGGAATTCGCACTGATGGAAATTCTGCCTGGTAACGAGGCAGGAAGGTGAGGGCGTGATTGACGGCGGTCCAAACACTGATCGCCAAGAGTAGCGGAGGTTCACCCACCGCTTTGGTTCCTCTGACGTTGGCATAGTTTTCATCATTTTCTAAAAGTTCAATATTAAATACGCGAGGCACGTCCTGCACATTAGGGATTTTATAAGTACTAGGAGCGTGAGAGAGAAGGAGTCCCTGATCATTATAAAAAAGATTCTCGGTTGTGACCCATCCCATACCCTGAATAAAGGCCCCGGAGATTTGTCCCAGGTCCAGATCCTCATTCACAGAGCGGCCTAGATCCATCAGGATATCCGTGCGAAGAACTTTTACTTCTCCCGTATCGCGGTTAATGCTGACTTCCGAGCAGGCAGCCCCTTTAGTGAAATACAAGAAGGCATCTCCTTGACCTGTGAGTTTATTGAACTCAATGCCCGGGATTTTATAAAAGGCATAATCACTAAGGGATACCCGGTTTAGGTAGGCCTCAAGCACCAGGTATTTAAATTCAATCTTTTTATCCAGGTGCTCAGGGTGATAAACCCAACCATCTTTAAAGTGAATATCAAAGTAGGTGGCAATGCCGCTTTCCCAGTCGGCCCCTGCATTTGGATCATTTTCATTTAAGTAAGGATCACTCAGCTCAACTTCTGGCTGGGTTCCGAGACCCGCAGTTTTTGAGGCCCACCTTTCTTTGGGAATATCCAGAAGTTTTAAGGCCAGCTCACTCAGGCGTTTTTTGATTTTTCTGGTGGCAAGAAGTGCTGCTGCACCGTTGATATCAGTTCCGGATGAGGCAGCCGTTGGTGAAGTATTCGCATTCTTATCGGTTCGAGTCGGCATCACGCGGGCAGCGTCCCGAGGAAGACCTAGTTCGCTTGTGACCATTTCTGAAATCCTGGCGTTCACTCCCTGACCCATTTCAGTGGCACCAGTGGCAATTTGCAGGGAGCCATCGTTATGAATGATGACCATGGCATTTCCCTGATTAAGAAATCGAGTGGTAAAGGAGATTCCAAATTTAACTGTTGTCAGAGAGAGGCCGCGGATAGATTCCTTGTTCTCTTTATTGTGCTTAATGATTTCAATCCGGCGCTTTTTATAATCACATTTGCGCTCAAGTTCAGTCACCAGTCGCTCCAGACAATTATTTTTTACCAACTGGCCATAGTGAGTGAGGTTGCGTCCACCTGCATCTGAATAAAGATTAAGCTTCCGGATTTCAAGAGCGTCTTTTTTTAGATAATGAGCAATTTCTTCGATGATTTTCTCAGCGGTAGCAACACCTTTTGGTCCACCAAATCCTCGAAATGCCGTATGTGAGTGATGATTAGTCTTACAGACTTGTCCCACTACTCGCATGTGTGGAATAAAATAAGAATTATCCGAGTGGAGCATCGCCCTTTCCATAATGGAAGTGGATAGATCGGCGTAAGCACCGGCATCGGAGAAAAGTTTCAGGTCCATTGCCAGTATGCGACCGTCTTTATCAAAGCCGACTTTATATTCGTTCTCGAAAGGATTTCTTTTTCCTGTCATGATCATGTCATCGTCTTTAGTGAGACAAATCCTTACCGGACGTTTAAGTTTCATGGCGGCCAGAGCGGCCATGGCAGCAAAGGGGGCCGCTTGGGATTCCTTACCTCCGAAACCACCACCCATGCGTTTGACCTGACAGACCACATCTTTAGCAGGTAATCCTAAGGCATGGGCCACCACATGCTGAGTTTCTGTGGGATGCTGAGATGATGAATGGACTTCAATCTGACCGTCCTCCAAGGGATAGGCGATTGAAACCTGGCTTTCCAGATAAAAGTGATCATGCCCTTGCATGATGATTGAGCCTTCAATGGTATGAGGAGCTGCCTTTAATTGTTCGTCAACATTGCCCCGTTCAATTTTTCGGGACTCCATAATGAAGGAGCCTTTCTTTTTGGCGTCCTGGATCGAGAGCACGGCCTCAAGGTCTGTGTATTCGATAATAATTTTGTGTTTTGCTCTTTGGGCGGCTTCCAATGTTTCGGCCACAACAATGGCAATACCTTCACCTGCATAATTCACTTTATCGATGGCAAGTAATGGTTGATCCCGAAAGATTGTTCCCCACATGTTGTCATGAAAGTCCCGACCGGTAAAAATCTCAACCACGCCCGGCATTTTCAGGGCCTCTGTAAAATCCACACGCTTAATCAGCGCATGAGCACGCGTGGAAAAAAAGATGTCACAGAAAAGCTCATTTTTCATGATCGGGCGATCATCGACAAATTCACTTTCACCACAAACGTGGGTATGGGCATAATCGTGTGGCAGACTCACTGGGCACCTCCGACTTCAGCAAAAAAGCGGCGGAAGAAATTCTCCACCAAGACATGTCGGTAAGCACTCGAGGCACGGACATCACTTAAGGGAGTAAATTCAGAATGAAGTGTAGTTACAGCAGCTTCGATATCAAAATTATTTTTAAGGGCCGTCTCAGTTTGAATTAAACGCAGAGGAGTTGCCGCCACTCCTCCTGCCGCTATCATGATATCCTGAATTTCTTTTTTACTTTCATCTTTCCACTCAACTCTAATCGCCAGATTCACTGCAGAGATATCAAGATCTTTTCGATTGCTGTTTTTATAAAATTTTATAGAAGAGTTTTTGGAAGGCAGCTTAAACTTCACAGAAGTGATGATCTCCCCATGTTCCAGCGCAGTCTTTCTATAAGCGAGAAAGAATTTAGAAATTGGAATCTCACGTTCGCCTTTAGGGCCTACTGTATTGACAGTGGCATCTAAGGCCAAAAAGGCAGGAGGTGTATCTCCCACAGGTGAAGCATTGGCAATGTTACCTATGACTGTTCCAATATTTTTAATTTGTGGTGATGCAAAAATATCCAGATAATTGGCAAACTCAGGAAGCTTATCTTTCATGGAATGCCTGAACTCAGTATGAGTCACACGAGCACCCAATTTAACTTCAGTCCCGCTGATTTCCACTTTATACAATTCGGAGACAAGATGAAGACTCAAAAGTCGAGTTAAGTGAGCTTTTCGTTTGTTATGAACCACTCCCAGATCTGTCGCTGAGGCCACAATCTTAGTATCAGGAAAATCCTTTAAGTAATTCAAGGCTTCCTTCATGGTTTTAGGAGCAAAGTAGAAAAACTCGTCGGATTCGAGCAGGACACTTTCAGAAAAAATCTTTGTCAGTTCAACTTCCTGGCGTTCAGAATAAAACCTTTCTTTTAGGCCTTCGCATTTTTCCAGATCAATACTCATGGCCGCATTAACTATCGGTTGATAGCCAGTGCAACGACAGAGATTGCCGGTCATGCAGTTTTTGGCCTCTTGTTCATCCATCTTATAGTCTTTTTTGGCAAGCTTCTCTTCCACGAGTCCTGTGATTGCCATCACAAAACCGGGTGTGCAAAAACCGCATTGACTTCCATGACATTCAACCATGGCCTTTTGTGATTCGTGCAGCTCATTGTCCTTTTTAAGCGCCTCTACAGTGACGATGCTTGAACCATCCAGTTGGGCCACTAAAGTGATGCAGGAATTTATAGGAAGATAATTACTGGTATCGGTCCCTTTCACATGGGGAAAATAGCGAAGAACCGAGCAGGCCCCACAATCGCCTTCAGCACAAACAATCTTGGTTCCAGTCAGACCCAGATCATAGCGCAGATATTCAGCAAGCATCATGGAAGCTTCACGCGCTCCTACTTCTTTTCGATTTCCATTTAGATAAAAGACAATTTTATTTCTCATTTAAAACCTTTACGCAGATGGACAAAAAAATATAACAAAGTGGCCCGACTATCATCCCTTGTGTGATGGAAAAAGTCAGGGGGATTAGAATCATTTAACTCCCTTTACTTATTTGCCAATATTCTCTCCCATGAATATGATGTTGTGAATGAAACAAATAGATCTTATTAAAAAAATTCCTAAAGCTGAGCTGCACCTTCACATTGAAGGAACTTTTGAACCTGAACTCTTATTTGAGATTGCCACCAGAAATAAAATACCACTGCGGTTTAAGACGGTAGAAGAGTTAAAAGAAGCTTATAATTTTCATAATCTTCAGTCTTTTTTGGATATTTATTATGAAGGGGCCAAGGTTCTCATTCATGAGCGGGATTTTTATGATCTCACCATGGCCTATTTGAAAAAATGCCAGGAAGACAATGTTGTTCACACTGAAATCTTTTTTGATCCCCAGACACACACTTCCAGGGGGATTTCTTTTGAGACTTGTTTTCGGGGAATCCATTGTGCTCTGAAAGCGGCCGAAAAAGAGTGGGGGATTACTTCCCATCTCATTATGTGCTTTCTAAGACATCTGACAGAAGATGAAGCCTTCACAACCCTGAACGAGGCCCTGCCTTTTAAAAAGGATATTATGGCCGTTGGGCTTGATTCATCAGAAGTGGGATTTCCACCTTCTAAGTTTGAACGGGTCTTTGCAGAGGCGAGAAACCATGGCTTCTTAACGGTTGCCCACGCAGGCGAAGAGGGGCCACCTTCTTATATCTGGGAAGCTTTGGATTTGCTGAAAATTAAGCGGATTGATCACGGAGTCCGCTCTCTTGAAGATGAAGTTTTGATGACAAGAATCATTGAAGAAAAGATGCCCCTGACTGTATGTCCGCTTTCAAATGTTAAACTGTGTGTCTTTAAAAAGATGTCTGACCATAACCTCAAAAAGCTGCTTGATCGAGGAGTTATGGTGACGATTAATTCTGATGACCCGGCCTATTTTGGTGGTTATGCTAATCAAAACTATCTGGAAGTGGCCCAGGCGCTATCATTGGAAGAAGAGGATATTAAAACTCTGGCCAGAAATTCTTTTGAAGCTTCTTTTTTAACCCAAGATCTTAAAAATCATTGGATTCAAGAAATTAACAAATGGTAAGTCTACTCACTCTTGTTGTCTGCTTGCTCATTGGTGTGGGCCTGCAACGGGTTAAAACATTGCCTGGCAATGCTCATTCCACATTGGGTACAACCATCCTTTATGTGCCACTGCCTGCGATTTGTTTACTGACTCTTCCGGATATGGATTGGAATCTTTCTTTGATTTCAGTGGTCTTAGTGGCGTGGATCGTTTTTGGAGTGGCCTTCTTTAGCGTCTCTGCCTTAGGTAAGCGTTTGGGCTGGAATCAGGAACTGATTGGTTGCCTGATGCTAACGGCCGGGTTCTGTAATACTTCTTTCGTTGGTTTCCCGGTCATAGAGGCCCTTTATGGGAACCAGGCCTTAAAACATGCTGTACTTCTGGATCAGATGGGAAGTTTTTTAATTGTTTCAAGCTTTGGTGTTTGGATCGCTGTGACCTATTCTTCCGGGAAAATGCGAAAGAGGATCTTATTTAAAAAGATTTTTTTCTTTCCTCCGTTTATTGCTTTTCTGGCAGGCATTCTACTTGGCGCATTTGGGCTTAGGCCTGAAGGAGACTTTCGACAGGTCTTAGAGCGCCTGGCCGCTTTATTAACTCCAATGGCACTTATATCTGTGGGCCTTCAGCTTCACTGGAATGATATTCATGAAGAGCTTCGCTACCTGATTGCGGGACTCTCTTACAAACTACTCATTGCTCCCTTAATCATTCTATTGACCTATTCTTTTGCTCGAGTTGATAAAGATATTTTGCAAGTGGCCGTGATGGAAGCTGGTATGGCACCTATGATCACTGCCAGTATTCTGGCAGCGTCCCATAATTTACGCCCGCGTCTGGCCGGCATGATGGTAGGAGTTGGCGTTCCACTCTCTTTTCTAACTTTGGCCATGTGGTATTTCATCTTAAAACTTTTTTAAACATCTTCTTACATTAATGCAAGATCACTGGAACAAAATCGGGAATGTGTCAGGATATTGATAGCCAATAATTAATCAAGGAGGATTAATGAATAAACTATCGCAAGGATTGCTGCTTGCAACCCTTATTGCAACACAACCAGTCTTCGCTTGTACTAAAGATGGGCAAGAAGGTTTCGTACCAGAAAATAAACTCAACATTCCTGTAAACACTAAAAGCATCACTGGCATAAGTGAGAATCAATTTAATTCAGTGATTGATCAAGTTGAAGGGATTTATGCTCCACTTGTTTCAGAGTACGGCGGGAAACTGGAAGTCGTTCGTAAGTGGACTGACGGCACTGTTAATGCTTATGCTCAACAAGAAGGGGATGTCTGGAAAGTTTCTATGTTCGGAGGACTTGCCCGACATAAAACGATTACGGCCGATGGTTTTGCTCTCGTTGTTTGTCATGAAATTGGTCACCATATTGGTGGCGCTCCAAGATATGCTGGTGGTGACTGGGCCTCTAATGAAGGTCAGGCCGATTATTTTGCGACTCTAAAATGTCTTCGCCGGGTGTGGCAATCAGAAGATAATGCCTCGGTCGTTCGTCAGATGAATGTTCCAGAAGTTTTGACAACGACTTGTCAGAAAAATTGGGCCAATGAAGCTGACCGTGCCATTTGTATTCGTGGTGGTATGGCCGGTGAATCAGTAGCTAAACTTTTTGCGGCCTTGGCATGGTCAATCAAGCAGCCTAAGTTTGATACGCCTGACACACGCCAAGTATCATCAACGAGTGATGGTCATCCCGCAACTCAGTGCCGACTGGACACGTATTTCCAGGGCGCTCTTTGCGAAAAATCCTTCAATGAAGAAATCGGTCAGCAAGATGAAGTCTCTGGCTCGTGTCATGGATCAACAGGACACTCAACTGGTCTTCGTCCCCGTTGTTGGTTTAAACCTTCTGTCGAATAAAATCTTTTTTTCAGGCCCTGATCATCGGGGCCTGAATTGTTAATCCTGACCAATTGACTCTATCCAACAAAAACTTACACTTTACTTTCATGGTAGGAAATGAATTCCTGCTTATGTCAGAATTAGGTTAAGAAGTTCATACTTTAAGGAGAAAGAAATGAAATGTTTTAAGCAAGGATTGCTATTTGCTACTCTCGTTGCCGCCACGGTTCCCTCTATGGCCTGCACGCCAGACGGAAGTGAAGGTTTCGTTCCGGAAAATAATCTTAGAATTTCTGTAAATCAAAAACGCGTTGGCGGGATTTCAGAAGAAACATTCAATAAAGTCATAGATGAAGTAGAAACAGTCTACGCTCCGATTGTTGCTAACTACGGTGGTGATCTTCTGGTTGAGCGTAATTGGACTGATGGCACGGTAAATGCTTATGCCCAGCAACTAGGTAAGACATGGAAAGTTTCTATGTTTGGTGGTCTTGCTCGTCATGAAACAATTACTGCCGATGGATTTGCGTTGGTGGTTTGTCACGAGATTGGTCACCACATTGGTGGAGCTCCAAGAAAAGTTTCTCCATGGTCATCTCCTTGGGCATCAAATGAAGGCCAAGCTGATTACTTTGCTAACTTAAAGTGTCTTCGTAAAGTTTGGAACAATGACAATAACGCTGCTGTTGTAGCTAAGATGGAAGTGCCAAAGACTCTTTCAGAAGCTTGTGGAAGACAGCACGTCTGGAATTCTGATGTTGCCCTTTGTATCCGTGGTGGTATGGCAGGTATGTCAGTATCTAAGCTTTTCCAGGCCCTTCGCAATGCTACAGTTGAACCGAAATTTGATACACCAGATTCTCGTATCGTTTCTAAGACTGACGATAATCATCCGGCCTATCAGTGTCGTCTGGACACTTATTTCCAAGGCTCTCTTTGTACAGCATCTATGAATGAAGATGTGACAGCATCATCTGAAGTCACAGGAACTTGCCACGCTTCTCTTGGTTACTCAAAAGGCCTTCGCCCACTATGTTGGTTTAAGCCTTCAGTAGAATAATTTCCTTTCTTTTAAGGGCTGGGGTTTACCCCGGCCTTTTTTTTTGTTCATTACATTCTCTTACATAAAGAAATAATAAGCTGACTAACGCAGACGGAAATTTCTAAAATATCATCAGTAGAGATTTATCTCAAGGAGACCACATGAAATTTTTAACTGCACTTGTTTTCGCTTTAACACTTTCTGGATCAGTCATTGCCTGCACTGAGGATGGTAAAGGCGGCTTCCTTCCAGAAAACGACCTGTCTATTCCTGCTGATTCTAAAAACCTCACTGGTATTTCACAAAATGAGTTCAATGCTGTTATTGATAAGCTTGAGACCATCTATGCTCCAATCGTAGCTGAAATGGGTGGCAGATTAACTATCAACCGTAAATGGGAAGATGCAACGGTAAATGCCAATGCTACTCGCTTAGGTGGGTGGATGGTTAATATGTATGGTGGACTTGCCCGCCATCCTTCTATTACTTCAGATGGTTTTGCTCTCGTTCTTTGTCATGAAATTGGTCACCACTTGGGCGGGGCCCCAAAAGTCAGAAATCTTTTCAATCGCTGGGCCTCTAATGAAGGTCAGGCAGATTATTTCGCCACTTTAAAATGTCTGCGTCAGGCATTCTTGAATGATGATAATGCATCAATTGTCAGAACTCTCAATGCTCCAGCAACTCTGGTGAATGCATGTGCTAAGGCCTGGACCAATAAGGATGACAGAAACATCTGTGTTCGTAATGGTATGGCCGGTGCTTCAGTGGCCGGTCTTTTTGCGGCACTTAGAAATCAAGCCGAAGCTAAATTTGAAACTCCTGATACAAATGTTGTTAGAAAAACAGATGACGCCCATCCGGCCCATCAGTGCCGTCTTGATACGTACTTACAAGGTGCTCTTTGTGAGAAATCTTTCAATGAAGAAGTTTCTCAAAAAGATGAAGTCAAAGGTACTTGTCATGGATCAACCGGACACAAAGCTGGCCTTCGTCCTCTTTGCTGGTTTAAACCAAAAAAATAAGTTAAGATTAGGTTAATATTTAGTTCAATGGCCAGGCCTTGCCTGGTCATTTTTTTGAAGGCAAATGCAAGCTACAACTGAGCTCATGCTTCTTCTTTCTTTTTCAACCATCATGGTAATGATTTTTATCAGCTCTGTGATTTACTGGGCGGAAAGAGACAAAAGACAGTGGGAAGGTTGTGAATATTGGCTGTCGACCGGCGCTTACATGCTGCTTGCTATGTTTTCTAACAAGCATCCCCCCTTAATTGTGGCCTTACCAACTATTCTTTGGATTTGGCGAATCAGAACCATGCGAAGAATTCTGGAAAGTGTGTGCAAAGTAGGTCTACTTAAGAAATGGCACTACTGGCTTCTATTGACTGCTTACTTACTTTTTCTTTACCTGGCCTATTTAGGTTTTAGTTTTACACTATTTACTCTTCCTCAAAGTATAGCTTTTTTTATTGTCATGATGGATGTGTTGATTCATGGGATAAGAAATTTAAATAAAAAGATTATTTCGGTAAATCACTACCTGCTCTTTTTTACAATTTTTATCATTTCTGTTCATAATCTGGACTATCCCTTCCTTCGTTATAATACAGAATTTACTTATCTGGGTTTTGGTTTGTTGCTTTTAACTAATATCTTGATGGCCATTATCTTACCTTCGGTAACTATTTTTGAACTTAAACAAGAGCAGCAGTTAAAACTCGAAAAGTTAGTGGAAGAAAGAGGCGAGTTGCTGAAAAATCAGTCAAAGCTGTCGGCCTTGGGAGTGATGACAGCTGGAATTGCCCACGAGATTAACAATCCTCTGGGAGTTATTGGTCATCGATCACAAATTTTAAGAAGACAAGTCCTGGCCGATCAAGCAGATAAGGATCTTATCCTCAGAGGCCTTGACCAGATTGATGCTACCGTAAAACGAATTAATGATATTATTCAGTCCCTGAAGAATTTTTCACGAGAAGGAAAACGAGAATCTTTTACTGAATGCCATATCAAGAATCTTCTGGAGGAAACACTTAGCTATTGCCGGGACCGCTTTCGTCTGGAATCAATTGATCTAAGGATTGAGCCTTTTCAAGATGAAATAATTAAATGTCGGTCAGTGCAGATTTCCCAGGTGCTCTTGAATCTCTTAAATAATTCTTTTGATGCTGTTAAAGGCACGCCTGATCCCTGGGTGGTCTTGTCCGTGAAGAAGATGGAAAATTGTTTGCAGATCATTGTCAAAGATTCCGGACGTGGTATACCAGAAAATATTCGTCTGAAAATGATGGAACCTTTTTATACAACTAAGGAATTAGGCGGCACCGGACTGGGATTATCTTTGTCTCGGAAAATGATGGAAGAACATAGTGGGAAGCTTTACTTTGATGAGTCCGCTAAGAATACGACTTTCATTATTGAGTTACCCTACATCTAATTTTCTTCTTCAGGTGCTTCATCATTGAACATCACCTGAATCTCTTTGTCTTGCCAGACCGATGTTTCCTTCCAGCTTTCTAATTTTGAATTTAAATAGCCTTTAATAAAATCCCGTGAATTGGTAGCACTTGGAGAAGAAGGCGCATTGGTGTCTTGCTTGAGGTAGACCACAATAGTACCTTCGATAATTTCAATATGATCAGGCTCAATGACAAGCTTCATGTCATCGCTGATATTTTCCCTCACGATAGGGAAGACTTCTTCTTCAATCTTAGTCTCTTCACTTGAAAGGAACTGCTTCTTGATTGTTTGCCCTGCAAAGTAGCCAACGAGTGCCAGCACCGGAAGAATGTAAATTAATTTGTTAGTTTGCTTCTTTTTCATTCGATATAATCCGAGTTTTTGAAAAACTGAACGTTTGGATTTTTTTCCATGGCCAGTCTTAGGTCCCATTCAGTTCTTACAGCAAAGCATAATCGCTTTTCCTTATCTTCCATGATAACCGATGAGTATTCCTGGGCAAACTTTTCTTCGTCTTTTTTATCATTAAATTTCAGCCATCTCACTCCGGCCCAGGCCACTGGTTCATAGTTGGCAGGAACAGAGTATTCATCCTCAAGACGGAACTTCACCACCTCAAATTGAAGAGCACCAACTGCCCCGAGCATCTTCTCATTTGTTTGCCGACGGATGAAAAGTTGAGTGGCCCCTTCTTCTGATAGCTGCGCTAATCCTTTCTCAAGGTGTTTGGCCTTCATAGGATCTTTTGCGGTCACTCGCATAAAAAGCTCAGGGGAGAAACTTGGAATACCTGTATAACGGATCTGCTTTTTGCCCATGGTGAAGGTGTCACCAATTTGATATTTGCCGGTATCATAGAGACCGATAATGTCGCCCGCCAACGCTTCTTCAGCAATATCCCGATCTCGTGCCTGGAAAATAAGAGGAGTGGCAATTCTAATCTCTTTACCAGTTCTGACATGATAAAGTTTATCGTTACGTTCAAAACGTCCTGAACAGACACGCATAAATGAAATGCGGTCCCGGTGTTTGGGATCCATGTTTGCCTGGATTTTGAAAATAAAACCTGTGAATTCTTTATCCGTCGGATCGATGGTGATTCTTTCTGAGCTTGAATCAAATGGTGGTAACACTGCTTCTCTGGGTCTAGGGGTAGGAGCAATCTGGGTGATGAGATCAAGGGTCTCTTTTACACCGAAGTTTTTTAAGGCCGATCCAAAGAAGACCGGAGTTTGAATTCCTGCCTGGTATTCTTCCATCGAAAATTCAGGAATAAGTGTTTCCACCATTTCCAGTTCTTCTTTTAATTTAATAACCAGAGCTTCACCAATGGCCTCCTTCAACGAAGGAGCGTCCAGATCGGAAGCATCCACATAGCTTGGAGAAAAAGGATCTCTTGAATCTTTAAAACTTAATATTTGTTTTGTTTTAAAATCATAGACACCTTTGAAGTCGACTCCATTCCCAACAGGCCAGGTCATGGGAATACACTGAATTTTTAAAATAGATTCAATATTGTCCAAAAGCTCAAAAGGATCCATCGCCTCACGATCAAATTTGTTCATGAAAGTGACTATAGGGGTATCCCGCATACGACAAACTTCCATGAGTTTAATCGTCTGGGCCTCAACACCTTTAGCAGAGTCAATCATCATCAAAACGGATTCAACTGCCGTAAGAGTTCGATAAGTATCTTCGGAGAAATCTTTATGCCCGGGAGTATCAAGAAGGTGAAGAGCGCGCTCATTATATTCAAAACTCATTACTGAAGAGGTGATAGAAATTCCGCGCTGCTTTTCCAGTTCCATCCAGTCAGACTTAGCATAATCCCCAGTCTTTGACTTAACCATTCCAGCTTCACGTACAACTCCCCCAAACCACAAGAGCTTTTCCGTCATGGTCGTTTTACCGGCATCTGGATGGGAAATGATGGCGAAGGTACATCGAGGTTTAAAACTCATGAGATAGTGTCCTTAATAAGTTCGGCATTGAGCGTAAAACTTTGATATCAGTAAATGTAAGAAATGTATATTAAATACGTCTATCGCTCTTAAGAATTAATTCATCTCACTGTAAGAAATTTAACCTCTAAAATATTTCTATGAAGACTTCGATTGAATTTCTCTTCGTCTTATCCCTTTTTGTAACACTTCTGATGGGAGGACTTTCCTATCTGAATTACCGAAGGAGTAAGTCTAAGCAGATGGCACACTTCTCCGAATTATGGCTGGCACTGTCGGTTAATGTCATCGCCTGTGGAGTTTTTCAACACATGCTTCCCCAAGTGGTCGCCCTTTCCATGGTGGGGTGGATCTGGCCCATCCGTGGATTTCGATTATTCCTGGAAGATCTGGCCCTGAAAGAACTTTTCCATCGTTGGGAGTTAATCACTTTGGGGCTTGGCGGATTTATTTCAGTGGCCATGGCCTCCTATGGTTACACCTTCACTCAGTATACTTTGCCTTTTACTCTGAGTGTGGTTTTCGTAGGCCTTAGCATGGTGACTGAGGCAAGGAAAAAAATTGCCGATAAAGAATCTTCACTTCTTCTAAAATTGGCCCTCTATCTCACGGGGCTTTTTTTCCTCTCTCGTCTGGCCTTTCCTTTCTGGCGAGTAAATCCCCTGACTGAAAGTTATGGTCTTCTGGTAGAGTTAATTCTTAGTATCAGTTTTGCTGGATGCGGACTCATGGTTTACATGGAGCAGATGAAAAATAAACATGATGTGGAAATGGCCACCATGCTGAAAGAGAGAAATGATAAACTTTTTGGTCAGTCAAAATATGCAGAACTGGGAATGATGTCGGCCGGAATCGCCCATGAAATTAATAATCCCCTGGCCGTTATCCAGGCGCGAACGACTCAACTTTTACGAATCTATCGTGATCCGAATAAACAAAAAGATCTGGCCGATGGTCTTCAGCAAATTCTTTACACCTCTGAACGAATCAACCGAACAATCCAAGGGGTAAGAGAGTTTGTTCATCAGGATGAAAAAGGCCCGGTGACTGAAATCCCTCTCAAACTTTTAGTCGACGATGTGCTGGCCTTTACGGGTCAGAGAATGAAAAATCATGGAGTCAATTTGCGCTTTTATGGTCTGGAGAATTTTTCAGTGGTAGGGAATAAGATTCAATTAGAACAGATTATCCTAAACCTTCTCAATAACTCTTTTGATGCCATTGAGTACCTTCCCGATAAATGGATTGAAGTCAGCGTTCATCAAAGTGATGATAAGATTCAGATCTATTTTAAAGATTCCGGTAATGGTATTCCGCCTGAAATTGCTTCCAGGATTATGGAGCCTTTTTTCTCTACTAAGGATTTAGGTAAAGGAACCGGTCTGGGTCTGGCCTTAGCACGAGGGATAGCTGAAAAACATGGAGGTTCCCTCCAGTATGTGAGTGGCACCACTCATACGACATTTCTGCTTGAGCTTCCAAAAAGTCCTACTCAGGAATGGGATCTGCCACTTCTTCATTAATTCTGGCATCCTCATATTCTCTCAAGTCATCACTGACTTGTTCTTGTCGCTGCTCCTGCTCCATCATTTCAAACAAGTTTAGTCTTTTGTCGGGTCTAAGCTCTGCATAAGGATGAAGAATATCATCCTGAGTGAGTAGCTCCACTTGTGCCGCATGGGCACTGACAAACAAGAATAGAGAAGTGGAGAATAAGAGTATTCGCTTCATCCGAAAATCATAGACAGGGCACAGATTAGACGTCTTCTAAAGAAGGTCATAATTTTCAAGACGTATTACGCCATCTTATTGTATAAAAAAAACTAAAAAAAATTAGTCATACCCTGTCAATCCTTTCAAGGTGAAAGTCATGAACGAATTCTTAACGCGCTTTTATGAGACTCCTTATTTCAGGTTCTTTGCCATCTCGCTGGGTGTTTATCTTGTTTTGTGGTTTGTTAAGGCCATATTGCTGGTGAAATTAAAAAGTATACTTGAAAGAAATGATAATCCTTACGATGACATGTTTATAGATGCTCTGGCAAAAACCAAGCTATTATTTATTCTCTCTGTCGCACTTTATGCTGGATCTCACGCTCTGCTTTTAAACAAGAATATCACAGCAATCATCACGAAGATGCTGGTGCTTGTCGTGGGGATTCAATTTATTATTTGGGGGCGACAGTTAATTAACAGCTGGCTTTCAATTACCATTGTCCGTAAGAATAATGACCCATCAGTTAAGACTTCACTCAATTTTGTGGGCATCCTCTTAAAAACTCTATTCATCGCTTTGGTTGTTTTATTTGTTCTGAATAATTTAGGTGTTGATGTTACCACATTCGTAGCAGGTCTGGGAGTGGGAGGTGTTGCCATTGCTCTGGCAACCCAAAATATTCTGGGAGACTTGTTTTCTTCTCTATCTATTATTTTGGATAAACCCTTTATCGTTGGTGACTTTATCAATCTTGGCCCTGACACCATGGGAACGATTGAGCATGTGGGTCTTAAGACCACCAGGGTGAAAAGTCTCTCCGGAGAACAAATTGTTATTTCAAACTCAGATCTTCTTTCATCGAGGATCAGAAACTTTAAGCGCATGGAAGAGCGTAGAGTGGTTTTTCAGTTAGGAGTGACATATCAAACCAAAAGGGAGGACTTGCAGAGAGCACCTGAACTCTTAAAACGAATCATCGTTGATGAGCCACAGGCCCGATTTGATCGTGCTCACTTTATCCGTTTTGGTTCATCATCACTAGATTTTGAAGTCGTCTATTGGGTCACTAATCCTGATTATAATCTGTATGCGGATATTCATCAGAGGATTTTATATACGATTCATGAAACTTTTGAGGCCAATGGGCTGGATTTTGCTTATCCAACACAGACTCTCTTTGTGCATAAAACAGAAGTTGAATAATGACTTGTTAGTTTCAAGAAGGCCTGGGTCAGCGTTTCGCTGACCCAGGTATCAATTACTGATTTCGATGACTGTTAAGAATTAATTCGCAAATATCACCTGGGGTAGAATTCCGGAGTTTCTCCGCATCCACACGATCAGGGATAATTTCCGGAAGATTACTTGTGATTTTCTCCACCAATACAGGGTTTTTATTTGCCTGAACTTCATCTACCCGATCAATCGGGGTGAAATGGGGAACAGTTTTTAAAACTTCCGGAGATTCATTCACGAGTTTCAGGATAGTCTCAACCACTCCAATGAATTGATCGAGTTCTTTTTTAGAATAGGTTTCAGTCGGCTCTATCATGAGACCATACTGCTCAGGAAAAGCAACCGTTGGTGCGTGGAAACCAAAATCTAAAAAGAGTTTACCAATCCGTGCAATGGAATTTGTCTTTGGTGTACCAGAGGCCTCAATCTTCTTAAAAGTTTCAGGAGAAAGAGTAAGAATGAATTCATGCATTCGTGGAGAATTATTCGCTTCAATCGGAAGGCATGGAAAGCTCTTGGATAATTTCTTATGCAAGTATCTGGCAGAAAGAACCGCCACCTGACTCATTTTTCGTACTCCATCAGAACCCAGGGCCTTGATGTAGGCGTAGGCCCGAATTTTATGAGCGAAATTACCGAAGTGTCGGTGAAAAGAGCCAACTGATTTTTGTGGTTTAACAATGTCAAATTTACCATTTTCTTTTATGACTTGAACTCCCGGCATAAAATCAATCAGGCGAGAAGAGACTGCGACAATGGCATCCCCTGGACCGCCTCCACCATGAGGAATGGTCCAGGTCTTATGTAGATTATTGTGAACAGCATCTACTCCTAGCTTGTTTAAATCAATGATGCCTGCAATGGCATTCATGTTAGCTCCATCCATGTAAACCAAACCGCCAACTTCATGAATCAGTGCACTCATTTCTTTAAACTGAGTTTCAAAAATTCCGGCAGTGTTGGGATTTGTAACCATTACCCCCGCAACCCGATGACCATCTGTTTTTAAGAAGTCTTTGATTTGATCAAGGTTCATCTCACCGCTTGGCAAGGCCTCGACAGTATAAATCCCATAAATATGGCCATCGACAACTTTTGATTCATAACCTGCCATGGTGGCCGTTGCAGGATTTGTTCCATGGGCCGAGCGAGGAATGATGATGACATTTCTCTGGTCACCCTCTCCACGATCACGATGATAGGCCTGAAACATTTTAAGACCAACAAGTTCACCTTGGGCCCCTGCCACCGGTTGAGTTGTCACACCTGGAAGACCAGTGATGGCCTTAAACTGCTCTTGAATTTCATAAAGAATTTCTAATGAGCCTTGCACATCCTCAATCGGAGCTTCTGGATGGATATTAGTAAATCCGGGCAAAGATGCAGCGTAGTCATTAATATAAGGATTATACTTCATGGTGCATGAACCCAGAGGATAGATCCCATCATCCGGAGAGAGGTTTTGTTTTCCTAGTTTTTCATAATAAGAAATGATCTCCTGCGATTTTAGCTTCGGAATTTCCGGTGCTTCTACTCTCATCATGACAGAACCAATTTTAGGAGCTGGCGTTCCGTTCTTGGTCTTTGTAAATTGAGAACCAAAGAATTTAATCAGTTCATTTACGTCACTTTCAGAATGGATGTCTGTAAAACTCATGAGGATCAGGTTCTCTCCTGAAATTTCCTGATGACGTCCAGAAACGTCCACGCCGATTTGAATACCGGCAGCGCTGGCAGTTTGAATAAACTCAGTGGCATTTACCGGAATTTTAAGTGTGAATTCGTTAAAGAAAGCCGAGCCTTTGAATTTAAGCTCTACACCTTCAAATTGGGTCAGGGCTTCGGCCGCTTTCTCTGCAAGTGTTCGGGAGGTTTTCAGTGTGGCCTCAAAGCCTTCGTCACCTCGGGCTAGCATGGAAGCACCGGCCACGGTGGCAACAAAAGATTGATTGGAGCAAATATTAGATGTCGCTTTTTCGCGACGAATGTGTTGCTCACGAGTAGAGAGAATCAGCGCTTTACAATCCCGGCCTTTAAGATCTTTGGTCTTCCCAACATATCTGCCGGCAGTTGATCGAATGGAGGTTTTGTCTTGCTGATTATAACGAATACCAAAAACACCAAGTCCCGGGCCTCCAAAATTTGGTCCCAAGGCCAGATGCTGACCTTCGGCCACTACCATGTCTGCCCCTTGCATGCTGGTACCGAATTTGACGGGAGCTTTTAATCCACCTTTACCCAAAATCATGGGGTCGACTACCGCAATGGATTTGATGTTATTAGTTGAACACAGGTCAACGATTTCATCGACTGATTCAATATTGCCCAGACTGTTAACATGAGGGAAGGCCACTGCTGCCACTTGTGGAGTGGTGTTTAAAATACGTTTCAGGGCCTCCATATCAATCTTACCCGACTGCGGATTTACCGGAGCACGGATGATTTTTAGATCTGTGCCTTTGGCCTGAGTGTCCAGAACTTCCAGGTCACCCGGATAAAGAGTGTTCGCCACAACAACAGTCGTAGCATCTTTTACCAGACGAAGAGCACAGTTCATTGCTTCATACAGGCATGTTGAACGGTCATATAAAGAAGCATTGATGGCCTCAAATCCTGTTAATTGAGAAATGAGAGACTGGTAAATCCAAAGAGTTTGAAGTGTCCCTTGAGAGCGTTCAGGTTGATAAGGGGTATAAGCGGTGGTGAGTCCGCGGATATCGCAAATCGGTCCAACCACGTCTGTCACTTTATATTGAGGTAAACCATCTCCAAGGAATGAAATCTTCTGCTTATTTTTTTTGGCCAGATCATTGACGTGGGTAATGAGTTCTTCGTAACTCATGTGCTTGTGCATAGGAACGCTTTCCATCTTCACCCCATCTTCAATGTGAGCGTAAAGATCTTCCAATTTAGATAATCCCAATTCTTTCAACATGAGTTCGATGTCTTTGTCGTCGGCACCAATATAAAATGGTTTTAATTCCCGTTTTAATTTTTCGGGATGATAGTTAAGAGGCACGTGTGAACTCTTCATGATATTTCCTTCTATGAGAACTTAATGTTTTAACCACCATATCCTAGGCCCACGTAAAAGATTTGTTAAGAAATAAGAGTGATTAAATGCAGTTGGTCATTTATACTTTCTGGAATGATTAAACTAATAAAAGAGGGAAGAATTCTTCCCACCAACGGGCCTGAATTTGATGATCTAAATAAGTTTTCAGGACAGCTGGGACGAGAGCTTGTTTTTGAGTGGTTAGAGGGTCAGTATTGGCTTCATTCTGATCTTCCCCGAGAGCGACCGATAGGTATTGAAATTGATAAGGAACTGTTCCGGCATGAGGAATACTTTAAAAAAAGTTCCCTCCAAAAAGAACTTCTCGCACGAGCAGTAGGGGTCAAGGGACCTTATCGGCCGAAAGTTCTGGATCTGACGGCAGGAATGCTAGGGGATTGTCTGCTTTTACTCAGTTTTGGATGTGAGGTTTGGGCCTGTGAAAGGCATCCAGTCATTCGCTTTTTGATCGAAAGTGCTTTGATGAATGCTCAGCATCCAAAATTAAAACTATTGCATTTTCTTCCTGGCGAAGCCTCTTCTATATTAGAGGCCGCACCTTCGGTAGATGTCATCTATTTTGACCCCATGTTTGAAGATGCAAATGAAAAAACCTCGCCCCGTAAAGAGATGCGTATATTTCGAAGCCTGGTTGGTTCCGATGAAGATGCCGTTCAGATTTTTAAAAAGTCCCTGGATTTGAAGCTCAAAAGACTGGTCGTCAAGCGCCCTCGTCAGTCGGCCTGTTTATTTCGGAAACCGTCAGTTGAATATATCGGGAAATCTACTCGATATGATGTGTATTTTTCAGTTTAAAAAGATTAGAGTAGGGACTTACTCTGGAGACCATTCATGACTAAAAAGTACGATGTTTATGCCATTGGGAACGCTCTTGTTGATATGGAGTATGAAGTTCACGATGATTTTTTCTCAAAACATAAAATTGATAAGGGTCTCATGACTTTGGTGGATGAAGAGCGCCAGAATTATCTTTTAAACGCCTTAGGAACGGCCCCAAAAAAACAGCAATGTGGAGGATCGGCGGCCAATACCGTCATCGCCGCAGCTCAATTTGGTGGGAAAGGTTATTATTCTTGTAAAGTTGCCAAGGATCCCATTGGAAATTTTTATTTCCAGGATTTGCAGGACAATGGAGTTGATTCCAATCTCCTTCATCAGGATCGGGAAGAAGGTGTCACTGGAAAATGTCTGGTATTGATTACTCCGGATGCTGAAAGAACCATGAATACTTTCCTCGGGATTACTTCCAGCATCTCTAAAACTGAAGTGGATATGGAGGCCATCAGAAATTCCAAATATATGTATATGGAAGGGTATCTGGTTGCTTCTCCTACCGGTCGGGCCGCTGCCATTCAGGCGAGAAAAATTGCTGAAGCTGCCGGAGTTAAAACTGCGCTGACTTTCTCAGATGTAAACATGGTAAAGTTTTTTAAAGAGGGTCTCAGGGAAATGATGGGAGAGAAGATTGATCTGCTCTTTGCCAATGAGTCTGAGGCCTGTGCTTTCACTGAGGTCGATGATATTATGTTGGCCCGTGAAGAGCTTAAAAAAGTCGCTAAAACCTTTGTCATCACTTTAGGTGAAAACGGGGCGATGATCTTTGACGGGGAAACCTTCATTGACATAGAACCTTATCCGGTTCAGGCCGTTGATTCAAATGGTGCCGGGGACATGTATGCGGGGGCCTTCCTTTATGGAATTACTAACCACCATACTTTTGCCTCGGCCGGTAAACTTGCATCTATGGCAGCGAGTAGAGTGGTATCCCAATTCGGGCCTCGCTTAAAAACAGAAGTTGCTCTTGAAATTAAAAACAAAGTTTTTGGATAGGAGTTCATATGTCTCAATATCTTCTTATAAAAAAAGTTTTTGACACAAAACCGGTGGATCAGACTGTCATTGTGAAAGGATGGATTAAGTCACTTCGCCAGTCGAAGAAATTTTCCTTCATGGTGGTCAATGATGGAACCACTCAAAAAGATCTTCAGATCATCGTAGACGCCAATATTTCAAACTATGAGGAAGTCATTAAGCTCACCATGGGATCCTCAGTTGAAGTAGAAGGCCTTTTAGTTGCTTCTCAAGGTAAGCAGCCGGTTGAAATGCAGGCCAAACGCGTTCATGTTTTTTGTCTAAACAGTGAAGATTATCCTCTTCAGAAAAAAGAAACCTCACTCGAATACTTAAGAGAAATTGCTCATTTAAGATCCCGCACTAATACCTTCTCAGCTGTTTTTCGCCTTCGTCACGTGCTGGCCCAGGCCACCCATGAGTATTTCACCAATGAGAGTTTTACCTACTTGCATACGCCGATCATCACGGCATCAGATGCTGAAGGAGCTGGAGAGATGTTCCGCATCTCTACACTGCCACTGGATAAATTGCCTCGAACCGACAAAGGACAGATTGATTTTAAACAGGATTATTTTGGCCGGGAAACTTTCCTCTCCGTTTCAGGCCAGCTTGAAGCTGAAACATTTGCTGTTGGAGGACTCGGACGTGTTTATACCTTTGGTCCGACTTTTCGATCTGAGAATTCAAACACTGCCCGTCACCTTTCTGAATTCTGGATGGTAGAGCCTGAAGCTGCATTCATGAATCTCGAAGAAAATGCGGCCCTGGCCTCTGGGTATGTAAAGCATCTTATCAAGCGCTCCATTGAAGTTTGCGGTGATGAGTTGGAATTCCTGGCCAGTAGATATGCTCCTGAAAATTTAAAAACGCTTGAACACGTGATGAACTCACCCTTTGAAATGGTGACCTATACTAAGGCCGTGGAGATTCTTCAGGAAGCTTCAAAAACTCACAAATTTGAATTCCCGGTTTCATGGGGAACTGATTTACAGACAGAGCATGAACGTTTCCTGGCCGAGGTCTACTTTAAGCGACCAACCATTGTGACGGACTATCCAAAAGAGATTAAATCTTTTTATATGAAGCTCAATGATGATGGGAAAACTGTTCGCGCTATGGACGTGTTAGTTCCAGGTGTGGGCGAGCTCATTGGTGGGTCCCAGCGTGAAGAGAACTATGACAGACTAGTTGCTCGTATGAATGATCTTAAAATGGATCCTACTAATTACTGGTGGTATCTTGATCTTCGTAAGTATGGTTCAGTTCCTCACTCAGGCTTTGGTCTGGGGTTTGAACGTGCTGTCATGTACATCTCAGGCATGAACAATATTCGGGACGTTATCCCATTCCCAAGAACTCCAAAAAACGCTGAATTTTAAGAAACGGCCAAGGCTTCCGGAAAGGAAGCCTTGTTTTAAAAACCAACGCTGTGAGGATTCCAGGTAAGACCTAGTCCCAGGGCAATGTTAGTTAGAGTGATGTTGGCACCGCGTTTGTTATTATCAATCTCGGGTCTGGTATAATACCTTTCATACATGGCAAAAAAATCAATCCACCATTTTTGATTTAAGCGGTAATTTAGACCTGGTCTGAAACTAAGGGATGGGGTGAAGTCAAAAGTGATGGGTGATTGAATCATGGAGTTAAGCTCGGCCCTTAACCTTTGTGTTAAAGGGTGCCGGATGAGATAGCGGGCGCTTAAGAAATTTGCTGAATAAGTGGCCTCTACACCTGAATCGAGCTGCAAATCATACTGCATTAAAAGAAAATAGCCGAGATAGAACTGCTGGTGGGTTCGGGACTTCGGACTTAACAGCCAACTAAACTCTGCCCCTAGTTTTTTTTCATCTAGCTTATTGTCCCCATCTGTTAAGGTCGTGGAGCGTAAGCTTAGATGGATTGAATTATACTTAAAGCGATGTGGGAAATGTTCCAGTTCCATGGTCAGGATTTGACCGCTTAAGGGTGTTTTCTTCTCAACATCGACTGAACTGGCCTCAAGCTGAAAGTCAGATTGAGATTGGTGCAGGGCCACTCGGGCAAGCACTTTTCCGAATGGGAACTTGTCATTTATGGCCTTAACCTTACTAGTGAAGAAGTTTTTGTTTGGGTTTCGGTTTCCATAAGGACTCTTAACAAAAACGCGCCAGTATATTTTTTGAGGAGCGCCTTCAATTCGAACGGTCTCCTGTCCACCAGATACTTTTTTTCTTTTTACTTTGCGCGTATTAGGATCCGTAGAATACTCCAGAAAGTAAGTTCCCTTGACTGGCTCTTTCCAGGAAAAACTCATTTCATTATTTTTCAAAATAGCATTGGCACCATGGGCAGGACTGACCATGAGCGGAGATTTTAATGCCAGTACTTTATCCTGAACATCCACCAGGGCGTACTCAGAAAAGGGACTCCATCTATCGCCAATCTTAGTTCTGACCCGCCAGTAATAGGCCTCTGGACCAGAGATAATCAGTTTAAATCGCGGTTCAGTTGTTTCTTCAGTTAAAATAACCTGTTTTTCATCTGTTTTAGAAACTTCTACTTCATAAGAAGCGCCATCAATTGGTTCCCATTGGAGGGAATAAAAATATTCCGGAGTGGCCGCTTCTGCTGTTGGGAAAAGATTATTGAATATGACATTAAAGACCTTAACAAAGATTTTCACTTTCTTTTTATTTTTCAATTTAGGGGCTTCAAGAGGATTCTCGGCAGGAGGTTCTGCTGTAGGTTCTGCAGGAATCGTTGCAGGAATCTTTGGTGGCGCTTTAATTGGTTTGGATTTTTTTACCAAAATCTCTTTAGTGGCCTGACCTGTAAGAGTTTGCTTTTGGTTGGAACCGGTTACTTGTAAGTTATAAACGCCATCCGGTAGAGGTTCAATCTTAAATCTTGGTTCTTGAGCTTTAGAACTCTGAATCACTTTCTCCGCTTGAGTAAGGAGGAATTCATAATTATCTATTTCTTTAGGGGCGGTGATTTGAATTTCAAAGCTTTCAATTAGTGAAAAGTCCAAAGGCCGAGGAATTTTATTAATTGCAAGAGGAACCGTTTTCAAAGTTGGTTTCAAGGAAAAATTTGAAACTTCAGACCAGTGAGTCTGGCCGTTAAGAACATATCCAATTCTCCAGAAGTACTGACCTTCCTCAGTGAAGTTAAGGTTCTTCTTCGTTTCATTGATTGTTTCATTCGTTAAATTAGCGGTAAAAGTTTCATCCATAGAAACTTGAAGTAATTGTGGAAGTTTAAGCGGATTGGTCCATTCAAAAGGAATACCTGCTGTTTGTGCTTCTTCCAGCTGATATTCTTCAGACTTTAGCGGATGAATATGATCAATTCTGAAATCTCCGAGATGATAAAAAGAAGAAGTTTCTTTTAATTCTCCATGAGTCACCCGCCAGTAGAGGAGTCCTTCTGGAAGTTTACCTGAATCTATCTTCAGACTGGAAAAGATAGTTCTATCTGCCAGGAGGATATTTTGAAAGTCCTGATCCTGAGAAAATTCAATTTTAAAATCGGCGTTTTGACTTTTATTTTCGGTGTACCAATCAAAACTAATGGATTTGTCCGCTAATTTTGGAATGTTTTCAAAAGTTTGAGGTTTAAGGAGTTTAAGAGAGGGGGAAAGCACATAGGCCTTGTACCTGGTCTCATTAGCACCTGACCAGGTTTTGGCCAGAGGAACGATCTTCTTATTCTTTTCATGATTCTCTATTCGAATTTTATCATTTGAAGCTACTTGAATGATCTCTCCAAAGCTTTCAACTTCCAGTTTGCCTTGATCAATCTTAATATCAATCGTTCCTGAATTTAGTGAAACTCGACCTTTAGTCAAAGTAATCAAACTATTTGGATGGAGAGTAATTGAACCGCCACTGACCAGGTCGATGGTGGCAATCGAATTTGCACCTGTGAAAATGGAGTCATCCGGATAACATTGGATCTCCTGAGCTACCGGATACCAATGTAAATCTCCTGATCTTTTTACTCTTGTATCGGCCTTGAATTGGGCAATGGTAGCTATAGTGTCGGCCTTCGGCCCCTTCAATATACCGAAATGATCATTTATGAGGAAGAACCCACTGATTAGCATACCTATCACGGCGATGCTTATGAGAACGAGAGTGGATTTGTCGGTTTTCTTAAAGGTTTCTTTCATAAAGATTTTTTTATTTATTTACGAATAGTATGCATGAACTTTTCATTAAAAACAAAAATATTAACCTCAACCATTTCTCTCTCAATTTGTGGGTTAAGTATCTTTGCTTATTTGACCTTTAATACTTATCAAGAAGATAAATTAGCTTTTGTCTACGATAGCTTGAGTAGTGAAATCAATTCAAAATCCAGATTATTTGTAAATGTCATTGATGATTATGAATTCCTACTGACTTCATTAATTGCCCGAGTTGATCCCAAGAACCATCAGGTTTCTGAATCTTTGGAGCACTTTCTGTCAGGGGATCAGAATAAGGTTGTGGGGTTGTATTATCATTTACCGGATAGGGCAGCTAAAACTTCGGTACTTTTTGAGCGAAAGTCAGAAGTGAGTTGGAATTTTAGTTCCATAGAATCCCGACAGTCAGGCATTTCTATCCTGGACCAAAAGAATAACCTTTTTGTTTTAAAGAAAAACCTGGGAAAACCTGAAACCTTTGCCGCTATTGTCTTTAAGCAACCCGAACTTTTAAATCTTCTCTCAACCAAAAATGGCCGTGTTCATTTCGCTCTATCTGATGGAAAGGTTTTTTCCAAAGATCAAACTTCCATTACGCCTGAAGAATTAAAAGAGATTAAAGAGAAGACTGGGAACCATCCTGGGGCCGGCGGTCTATTTAAGATGTCCCTTTTTGATGAATCACATTTTGTGTCATTTTCCAGACCCAATAAAGATTTTTTGTTAATTGGCCTTATTCCAGAAAAGAAGGTCCTGCTTGTTCAGGAAGTCTTTTTAAGACAGGGTCTGGCCCTGCTCCTTTTGATGGCCTCGATATCACTTCTTCTTGGTACTATTGCTGCCAGATGGCTTACCTGGCATCTTGATCAGTTAACTTATGCAGCTCAGGAATTTGAAAAAGAGAATTTTGACGTCATCGTAGAAATTAATAGTGGGGATGAACTCTCAAAACTTGGTCAGGCCTTCAATCATATGGGTGGCAGGATAAAATCCCTTCTTGAGGATCTCCGGATTTATAACCTTGAATTGGAAATGAAAGTAGAAGAAAGAACCAAAGAACTTCAGAACCTGACTGATATCCAAAAAGGGATGTTAAATGCTTTAGGACAGGGTTTTGTGATCGTAAACAAAGACCATGAGATTCATCCTGTTTATTCAAAAGTCGCTGAGAGTATGTTTGAAGTTATTCCTGATGAAGCGTCTCCCCAGGAAATTATGGGGCTCTCTGAAGCAGACGGTGAATCCTTCAAAGAACTTTTCCAAATGGTCTATGATAATGTTTTAAGTTTAGAAGATATGGTTAGACTTGCTCCTGAATTAAGATCAAATTCAAAAAATCAAAAGATCCAATTAACATATGCACCTATTACCAGTGGAGATTCCCAGGAATTTCAGTACATCATGTTGGTAGGGACGGATAAAACTCAAGAATATGAAAACATGGAGAAATTCAAGAAAGAATGGAATTTCTCACAGATGATTTATAAGATTGCCAGTAACCGTGATTCTTTTAATAAAATTCTGGGAGAGTCACAAAAAATGCTGGTTGATTGTTTTGATTATTTTGACCAGGCCTATGGTCTCAAGGGCATTCAACGTCTGATTCATACCATTAAAGGGAATTTTTCTTATTTTAATATTTCAGTGGTTTCCGAAAAATGTCATGATCTGGAATCTCATCTTGAAAATTATCTTAAAGTGGAAGTCTGTCCTGCTGAGGTGAAGGTTTATGTCAGTGAGAAACTGGCCGAACTTGATCTTTCGATTACAGATTTTATTGATCAATATGAATCCATCCTTCAGTATAAGCGCTCAAGCAAGATGAAGGTGATCCCTGTCAGCGAGCTTAAGAGTTTTGGAGAGATTTTAAACAAACGAGGCCCTGAGCTCTTTGGATTATTTAAAGATAGTTTCTTCAGAACTGAGGTGTCTTCATATTTTCAAATGTATGAAACTATCACCCAGGATCTGGCCCGGAAATTAGATAAGAAAGTGAGTTTTAAATTGGAAGGGGCAGGCACTACCATGCCTGAAGGTGAGTGGGATCATATCTTTCAACCGTTCATTCATTTTGTAAGAAATTCACTCGATCATGGAATTGAAACTCCGGATGAAAGAAGAAATGCCGGTAAACCTGAAGAAGGTCAAATTGTCTTTTCTTTCAAATCAGAGGGAGATGAACTTAAAGTAACTTTAAAAGATGATGGGCGAGGAGTGAATTGGAGAAAAATGGCGGAAAAAGACCAATCCATCCAGTCACAGGATGATGCCATTCAAAGAATCCTTTCGGGTGGATTATCCACGCGGGATGAAGTCTCTGATATTTCAGGTCGAGGTGTAGGTGTTTCTTCCATTTATGCCACCATCATGAAGGCCGGGGGAACCATGCAGATGGATTCCGTAGAAGGTGAAGGAATTACCATTAATCTGAGTGTACCATTGTCTACTAAATCAGAACGTATGAAGCTCGTTGGTTAAGGTTGATGAATATGAAGAAAGTTATTTTTTTTCCGGATGCTAAAGGCCCTCATACTGATGAAGTCAGGAAACTTTTAGGTAAGGAGTATTCTTGTTTTGAGAGTCGAAACACTGATGAATACTCACAGGTCTATTTTCAATCCGGGCCTTTTGCCCTGGTTTTTTCAGATGCCAAGTCGGCACTGGAACTTTTAAAAACTGAAGCGGCCCAATTGGCCGAGCTCAAGTACAAAGTTTATTTATACCTTTCAGTTAATGGAGTCTTTAATGCTGAAGCTCAGAAGAAAATGAAAGAGTATAGGATCAATGTGTATAAACTGGATGAAAAGGTCCAGCTCATTCAAAACTTGAAGGATTATATGGCAGGCAAGGATGATGAATCCATTGCCATTGAGGATATTGAATTTATCATGCCAAAGGATGACTAATGCAATTACCAGACAAGATAAAATCCAAGCATTTTCTAATTTGTGATGACTACGAGAGCATGAGAACCATGATAAGTGATAGTTTAACTCAGCTTGGAGTGGTGAAAATCTCGACGGCCAAGTCTGGCAATGAAGGTTTCAAAATCATAGAGTCTCAATTAAAGCTTGATCCTGTGGAATTTGTTATCACAGATTTGATGATGGAAGACGGCTCAGGCATAGACCTGGTCAAGCTTATCCGTGCCGATGCTCAGGCCAAAGTACTGCCTGTTCTTATGGTGACCTCTAAATCGGAAGTGAGTTATGTCCTGGAAAGTATCCGAGCAGGGGTTAATAACTATATTGTTAAGCCCTGGGCCACCGAAGACCTCATGAAACGAATTATTGAGGTTGATGAAAAAGTTTCTAAAACGCTTGGTTCCGGCACTTGATGCCGATGAGCTTTACTCAATTATTAAAGCATCAATTATTTAACAGCAGCTGTCGATCCGTGAGTAATGCTAAAAATAAACATTATACTAATGATTTTATTTCTTCTCCTGGGTTCTGCTTGCAGTAAAGGCAAAGAGACTGAGTCGAAGTTTATTGTTTCCCTTTCTGCGCTATCTGCCGGAATGACTTTTAATGGTGGCGCTCTTCTGAAAATCATTGATCCTGTTACCAAAGTAGCGACTTCCTATGAGTTAACGACCTCAAACGTGGTTAAGCTTCCCCATGGTAAATGGAGCATGTATCTTGTGGGTTTTGAAGGTGCCACTGCCTGGTCTGGTCCTTATAAGTGTGGCGTGGTCCATGATGTTGTGCTTTCACTTGAAGCTCAGACAGTGGAAATCATCGTGAATAGTGATTGTACCCAAACTCCTTTTAACAACATGATTAGTGCAAAAACTCCTTCCAACCCGGTTACTTGGGATAACAGTAAGTGGGATGAAGCTAAGTGGGGACCATAATGAAAAGAGGAAATATGAAAAAGAGTTTACTGACTGTCTCCTTTCTCATGCTGGGTTTTGAGGCCCACAGTCAGGTCATTGTTCCCTACAAAAGCTTTACCAATGGTGGGGTCATTAGTTCCTCTGAGATGAATCAGAACTTCACTTATATCGAAACCAAGCTTAATGCTCTTTGGAACACCACTCAGACATCGAATTCTATACCGTGGGCAAATATCAATTTTACCGGGGCCACTGCATCTCTTCTGGGAGCTGTGCCACTGAATCGTCAAATTCTGCCAGGAACTGGTCTGATAGGTGGCGGCACTCTTACGGGAGATATCAACCTTTCAGTCAATGTGGGTATGTCGGCAGGGCAGATTGTACAAATCGATGGTATGGGGAGACTTCCACCGGTTGATGGAAGTCAGTTAACCAATCTACAAGTTCCTTGGTCTGCTACCGGATCAGATATTTATTATAATACCGGAAATGTTGGAATTGGTACTAATACCCCTAGTTCTCACTTGGAGATTTCCGAAGAAAATGGACACGCTATTTTTACCGTGTCGACTTATTCAGCTACCATGACTGATACGTCTATCATCGCTCTACAAAAGGCCACTGGAAACAGTATGGCCCCAGGTCCTGCGGCCTATGGTGATCAATTAGGCCAAATTCGTTTTAATGGCCAAAATGGTTCCGGCTTTAACGCGGCGGCCACCATCGAAGGTTATTCGGCCGGAAGTTACTCGATGAGTTCCACTCCATCGGATTTACTTTTTAAGACCACTTCAGTTGGCTCTGTTGTCCCTACAGAGAGAATGCGGATCGATCAAATGGGTAATATAGGGATTGGTACGACTGTTCCGAGTGCTAAGTTGCAGGTGGGTAACATGGGAGATGGCTCAATGGCCATGGCAAACTCATGGTCTATGTTCTCCGATAAAAGATTAAAAAAGAACTTTCAACAAATTCCCCATGTGTTGGAAAAACTCGAAACGATTAATGGTTATTACTATCAATGGAAAACAGGTAAAGATCAGTCGCGAAAGTTAGGTGTCATGGCCCAGGAAATTGAAAAAGTTTTTCCGGAAGTCGTAGCCCAAGGAAAAGACGGCATTAAATCCGTCTCTTATGGGCATTTGATTGCGCCGGTGATTGAAGGGGTAAAGGACCTTAATGCAAAAATAAAATCACTCGAAGTAGAAAACGCTTCTCTTAAAAATTATCTTTGTCAGAAAGATCCTAAAGCGCCTTTTTGTCAGAATTAGTATCTTGAGTAGGCGCTTTTAAGTTCCAGGTAAATACGCTCATTCATGTTACCAGCGCGAGAACACATCAGGTCTGTAGTATCGAGCTGGTAATTGACGTAGGCACTGGCCTGCACGTCATAGAACTCATGGTAACAGTCAGGTAGGCCGATGATGTGGCCAAACTCGTGACGTATAGTCCATTGAGACTCATATTCCTCAATCGGCTGATTTGAATCCATAACAATTTCATTACCACCCAATTCATTGACGTGAGGAACAACACCAGGTTCAAATTTTAAAAGTGGCCCATTAGGATAATGGCCAAAATTTATTTTAAGACGCCAATTGTTCCAGCGAAACTCATCTTCAATGTTCACCTGAAGATAAGGGATGAACTTAGGGATCTCTGGAGTGTTGAAAGGAACGGTGGCCACAGCATCCGACCATTTGAAGTCATGACGACGTCCATACGGAGGTATCTTAAAAAAATCATCCCATGTGCGTTTGGCCGCCTTGATATATCGCTTGTATGTTTCATCAAGTGTATTTTTACTGAAGGCCTTGGTGACCTCTTTTTTACAACGTGTCAGGTTGCCAGTGCCATTTAAGCACATTTGAGTCAGAGATTTTTTAATCTTCTCTACCTGAGAAGCAGGTATCGTGGCCACATTGCTTAATTCAATTTCTCCAATTTTATTGGTCATTAAATAATAATATCCACGAACATCTTTATTGGCGGCCTTGATATACTCGGACCGATATTGATCTACGCCTTTGTATCGGGCAGCACTCTGGTAATTACGATCTACTTTCCTGGCATTAACAATGAAAGTTTCATCATCAATACCAATTGTTGTCGGAAGCTCGGTCGTGGCAAGTAGAACATCCTTCATAGTCTTTGGCAGTTCATTTAAAATCTTGCGAGTATCATTTTCAATGATTGATGGTGAGTACATGTTGGGTTTATCAATAGGAATACCACGACGGGTGGCGGCCGAAGTTAAACGGATGGCCGTTTCTGGAGAACGGTTTTGGTTAACCAGGGCAATCCACTGACTTAAACGTGATCCAATTTTTAAAGCATTAACAATAGCAGGTTCATCTGCCTTAAAAGCTTTTTGATTATTGGATTCAATCTTTTGCAGGAGTTTTTGATATTCTTCGGAGGTCATTTCAAGATCAAGATGTAAGGGAGCTGCCGAAACCTGTGAGGCCAGAACGACGGTTAAGAGTAGAATCATTCTTTTCATGAATTGTTCCTTATGCAAAAAGGCTTGAAATCCCGAGGATTCTAGTCTGCTAACAAGGGATTGCAAATGAATTATTCTTGGGGACGGTAAAAGATGCCTCTCTTTGACGCAGTGAGGCTGCTCAATAGAATAAGTCCATGAAAATTATTTTTATCCTGTTGTTTTTGGCCGTCGGTTGTAAGAGTCCAAGTGTAGATAATATCAATCCTCTTGAGGCCTATCTAGATCCTCAAATCAAAGCTGATCCCAACTTGCGTGAAGATTACATTCAACTCATGACCAATTACCGACATGATCAGGGCCTTAATTCATATATTTATTCCAAGGAATTAGAGCTAAAAGCGCAAGAGCACAGTGAAAAGATGGCCAGTGGATCAGTGGCGTTTGGGCATACAGGCTCCAGTCTAAGATGTTCTGAGCTTATGGTTGAGTTGGGTTCAGGAAACTTATGTGGAGAAATCATTGCTAAGGGGCAGGAATCAGCTGAAGGCGTATTCGCCTCATGGATGAGTTCCTTTACTCATGCAGATAAAATTTTGAACACTCGTTACACCCACACTGGTCTGGGCATAGCTAAGAGTGATGCCGGTGTCATCTTTTGGACGCAAATTTTTCTTGAAGTAGAGTGAATTCTTTTGCCAGAATTAAGGGATGAAAACATTTCTATATCTTTTTGTACTTCTGCTTTTCTTTTCCTGTGGAAAAAATTCTAGAAAATCAGAACCGGAAGTTTTCCAGGAAACCATTACACATCTAACCTATCTGGATCTTGTAAACAATCATCGATTAAATCTTGGACTCAAGGCACTTGAGTACTCTCCCATTATTGAAGAGTTCGCTCTCTCTCACAGTTTTGATATGGCCAAAGGCAAAGTACGATTCGGACACAGTGGAATGAAAAAACGCTGTCGAAGATTGCAGGATGAATTAAGAAGTACTGCTTGTGGAGAAATTGTTGCTAAAGGGCAGAAGACAGCAGGAGAAGTTTTTAATGCCTGGATGAATTCACCTGATCATCGAAGAACGATTGAAAATCAGGAATACACGCACACGGGGCTGGGTTTTAAAGAAGATTCTCAAGGTCAGATGTTTTGGACCCAAATTTTTTTAAGACTGCCTTAGTTAAATTGAACTTTAATAGTGCTGGTTCCATCCTGGCGTTTGCTTAAAACCAGGTTGACTGGTAAGGCATTGGTCAGAGTCTTTATATGGGAGATGACTCCAACCATGAGTCCTCGGGTTTGAATCTGGGCCAGCATATCCAGCACATCCTCAAGGGATTCCTGGTCGAGGGTTCCAAAACCTTCATCAATAAAGAGGGAATCAATCTCCGCCTGTCCTCGAGTCATCTCGGCCAGACCCAGCGCCATGGCAAGGGAGACCATAAAAGTTTCTCCTCCTGAGAGAGTGGATACTTTTCTTCTGCCGCCTTCACGGAATTTATCAAGTATGAAAAACTCCGGAGTCATCTTTAAGGAGCGGGTTTGATGAACAATTTCATATCTTCCCTGACAAAGTTTTTGAAGTTCTTCATTGGTTTGATGAATGAGGTTTTCTTCCACTAATGAGAGAACAAAAGTTCTGAGTTCATCTTTACCTAAAACTTCAAAGAGCCTCATCTTCCTGGCCAAGGCTTCATTGATGTCTTTATTTTGTAGTTCGAGCAGTTGAATTTTATCCTGGAGTTTTTCCCAGTCAGATAAGCGCGCAGAAACGGTGGCAAAATTCATGCGGCACTGGTTTACAGCGCTTTTGTATTGTTCTTTCTCTCGGGCAAGAAGATCCTTTAATGGGAGGAAAAGTTCTCTGGGAGAAGAAAAGGTTAAATCAAGATTTCTTAGGCGTATGAGTTGTTCGCTTTCAACACTTCGGGCGAGTTCTTTGACTGCATGGAGCTCATTGGTGAAATGAAGATCATAATCTTTGGTAAGTTCATCTAATTGGTAAAGCCTGCCATTTGAATCTTTAAGAATCAGCTCCTGCTTTTTCTGCTCTTCTACATGGCGAGACCATTCCTCACTGGTAGATTGGGCCCGAAAGGTTATTTTTTGAATAAGCTCGGATGCCTTTTCCCCTTTAAGGGCCAATAGAAGTTCATCATTTAAAAGGTTGATCTTGAGTGAGACTTCGTTTTCTTTATTCTGGTACTCAAGAGTCGTGATTTGGCCTTTGATCTTTTGCTCAGTTAGGTAGGCCTTCTCTTGTGTGATCTTATCCAATCCAGCTTCACACTCAAGATAGAGATTAAAGTTTCTGACTTCTATCCGTAAATCACGGATGGTGTCCCGGTTAATAACTGGAGTAATATGAGAAATCTTTTGTTCAATTTCAGTTAGTTTCTCGGTTTTGGTCTTCAAGAGTCGTTCACACTCACTCACCTGGGCCTTGAGTTGACTGTAGTTTTCACGCGTCTTTTGAAGTTCAAGTCGCTTATGTGATAATTCTTTTTCAAGCCGGGCGAGGTTCCATGTTTGCTCGCGGATAATAGAAAGCTCACGGTCCAGGTCTGCTAGCGATGGCAGGATTTCATCGCAAACAGGTTTTAGTTCAAGCCACTCTTTATTCTTTTGATCTAATTGAGCTTTTTCATTTTCAATTCTTTGTTGATAGAGCTTGGCCTCTTCCTGACTCTTAAAAAGGATCTTATTTCCTTCTTCAAAACGAAGCCTGATCGATTCAAGATCAGTCTGGCCTAATTTCTCTTTTAAGGAATTCCATTTTGACAAAGAAACGGCCTGTTCGCACACCGGGCAGTGATCGCTGCCGCGGCTTAGAGCATGATCGACACAGACTTCAGATGCATTCAGGACTTCCTGCAGTTTTAAAGTCGCCTCTAAAGGGAAAATGTCGATCTGTGTTTTTGAAAGGAGTGTATTAAGAGCGAGAAGCTTTTGCTCCAAGAGAGTGATCTCCCCAAGGGACTTTTGGGAATGTTTTTTTAATTCATCTGATTTAATTTCTGCTCTTTGTTTAATCTCGACTTTTTGGGCCAGGCTGAGCTTTCTTTTTTCAACATCCTGTTCCAGTTCTTTAATATTGGGAGGTATGGCCTTGAGGGCATTTTCAATTTGCTCCACCTGAGTCTTTAATTCTTTGCCAGTTGTTTCCAGCTGATTCAGCCGCTCGGTCTTACCTTTTAACTCTTCTCCCAGGATTTCCTTTTCGGAGAATAGATCAAATAAGTTTTCAAAAAAGGGACGAGCGGCCTTTAAATGGTCAAGTGGATGGGTTAATGCATTTTTAGCACTCGTGAGTTTTCCCAGAGAGTCTTTTTCTTCTTCTTCCTTGGTTTTTATTTTCCCTTTCAGAAGATCCATTTCTTTATTTAATTCAAGGGATTTTTGCTTAAGGCCTTGATGATTTTCTTTTAGATGTTTTAAATTTTCTTCTTTCTTAAGATAATCCTGAAGCAGGGGTAATTCCGTCTCCTGTTCTTTTTTTACCTTTTGAAACCTCTCATGAATCTCTTCACCGCTCTTGATGATGTGNNTAGGAGAAGAGACTGACAAAATGATAATCAAGTTTTTCTATATGCTTTGAAGTTACTTCAAGAGAGCTCAATTCTTTTTCTAGTCTTGCTTTATCATCTTTTAGCATTTCACCTGAATAGGTATCACCTTTGAGTTCACCGAGTTTTATCTCCAGTTCATTCTTTGTGGCCACAAGAGCATCGAGTTCCTGCCTTAGTTCCCGTCCCATGCTTTCCAGAAGTTCTCCTGGATAAAGTTTTTCCAGAATATCTTTTCTGTCAGAAAAGGAACTGGTGAGAAATTTGGCAAATTCACCTTGATTTAAGATGATACACTTGCAGAATTGATCAAAATCCAGATTCAGTAATTCAGGGGTTGAGAGCGTGGCGATATTTTTAGCATCGGAAAAGTCCGGCCCTTCCAGAACGTAAAGATTTCTGACAGGAGTCTGTGGGGTGGAGTAGGGCTCACCATTTTGTTTGCGAACCCGTGCTCTCCAGTCAGCAAGATAGTATTTACCTTTGACTTGAAAGATCAGCTCAATTGATCCGTCTTTTTCACCCAGTGTAACCACGTCCAGTTGATTGACGTTTTTTTTATAAATTTGTCCGTATAAGGCCAGGCCGATACTATTTAAGATGGAAGACTTTCCCGATCCGGTCTCACCTGTTATGGCGAATAACGGACTCTGTTCCTGAATCTGTTTGAAATCAATTTGATGCTCACCTTTGAGTGAAGCGATGTTTTTGATTCTAAGGCGAATGAGACGCATGTTTCACCTTATCCAGAAGGGCCTTAAAATCATCTTTCAAATCTTCCGGCATACCCTCGGCGTCCCGAAATTTGGTTGCAAAGAATTCTTCAAATAATTCCACTGGCGAGAGTTCAAAAAGTTTCTCGCTCCTGCGCTCTTTCTTCTCCCCATCCTGATAGAGAGGCATGAAAGACAAGAGCTCCATTTCTTTTTTGTCCAGAAGGTCCTTAATTTCATCGATCAGGCCAACTTTAGGGGAGGATAGCTCAATCTGAATTTCAACCATTGGTTTTAAATCAGAGGTTTTGGTCAGTTGATCAATGTCACTTCGATAATCATTTTCATTGGTCTTAACGATAAAGAGATTTCGAAACACTGGCAGAGGAAGAATTTCAGACGAAAAGGTTCCCTCTCTTTCTTCAATTAAGACGACTGACTTTTTCGCCGTCTCTGAAAAACGCAGGGGTATCGGTGAGCCTGAGTAGTAGCTCATATCGCCGATTTTCTGCGGCTTATGGATATGGCCTAAGGCCACATAATCAAAACTTTTTAAAATCTCGGTTGGGATTGAATCCACACCACTTAAACCTATGACTTGTTCGGAACCGGCGGCCTCAAAGACTCCGGCCAGATGGTGAAGCATGAGTACCTGAGGAAGAGTTCGCTCTTTAGTGAGGTATTTTTTTAAGGCCTCGAGGGCATCACCGTCACCTTGAGGTAATAATTCGTAAGATCTGAAAAAAGGTAGGGCACATAATTCAAAGTTTTTAAGTTTGATCCAATGATCTTCAGGATTAAGTGAGAGTTTTCCCCAAACCTTGACTCTGTGAGGAGAGAGAATTTTGGAGGGTGCCTCAAGCAGAAGGCCTGAATCATGGTTGCCTGCGATAATCATCGTTTCAGTCTGAGTTTCAACTGAAACTTGATGAAGGAAATTATAAAAGGTCTCTAAGCTTTGATGGGGTGGAGTGGGAGTATCAAAAATATCCCCGGCAATCAAAAGGACATCGATCTTTTTTTCTTTTAAAGTCTGTAATAACCAGGCAAGAAAAAGTTCATGTTCTGGGGATCGATCGAGTTTGAAGAGACGTTTTCCTAGATGCCAGTCAGATGTATGAAGTATCCTCATGAGATCATCTCGGTGGTCGATTTCTTCCTTGATTTTGACCTTGTCCTCCACCTTGAGGACGGTTTGGATTTGCACCTTGTGGACGAGGCCCGCGATTTCGGTTATCAGGTCTCGGACCACGATTAGATGTATTCGGACCTGCTCCATGACCGGCAGGACGATTATCCTGTCTGGGTCCTCGTTGCTGGTCGCGATGTCTGTTATCAGGGCGAGGACCACGATTTCTATCTGAATCTGATCGGGTTCTCACCGGACCATGATCAATTAAATCTTCATCTTCATCATCCGGAAGACGATCTTCATCCGACATAGTGTAGGAGATTTCCTCTTCCTCATCCGGAGTTTTAATCCGAGGTCTGTCATTTTCTAATTCAGCAATTTCTGGAAGTGCGTAATCGAGGGACTTTTCACCAAACAGGGATTCAAAAATCCCCTCAGCAAATGACTTACCTGATTCTTTATAAGTTTTAACTTCGGCTTCGAAGGCCTTGGTTTTTTTGGCCTGGGCCTCATCCATTCCAATGACTTTATGAGTTTCATCAGAAACTGAATCAAACTCTTTCGGGAAATTGGCAGACTCTCTATCAAGAGTGTCTTTATAAAGGTCAACAACGTAGCGCTTACGCACTCCACGGTTGGTCATCATGACAAATTGTTCGGTTAAAAGATGAAGACGATCCACCCGGCCCATTTCTCCGGTGTGGGTAGAAATATAGTCGCCTTCTTTAGGAAGACGTGCCCGTTTTTCACGATAAACATCATCTTCGTATTGCAAGCAGCACTTAAGCTGGCCGCAAACCCCGTTGAGTTTCGAGAAATTCAGGGTGAGGTCCTGATTCTTGGCCATTTTAATGCCGACATTTCCATACTTGGTCAGGAAAGACGAACAACAAAGTTCACGGCCACAAGGACCAATTCCACCAATGGAAGCAGAACGATCACGAACAGAGATCTGACGGAGTTCAATTCGAGTTTTAAGTTTTCCGACCAGGTCTTTTACCAGATCACGGAAATCCACTCGTGCAGGTGCGATAAAGTAGAAGACTGCTTTCTTTCCGAAAGAAGTGAATTCCACATGGGTCAGTTGCATATCGAGCTTGAAATCCTGAATGAGATCATTACAAATGTTTTCAGCGTCTTTTTGTTGGCGATATGCTTCTTTATCTTTGACGATATCCTCATCAGTCGCAACTTTTGAGATGCTTCTGATGGGCAACATGCTTTTGTTGAAAGGTACTTCGTAAGGAAAGGAGTTCACATAACCCACGGCCATTCCGCGATCGGACATGGCGACTACTTTCTGACCGTATTCAATGCGTCTTTTACCTACAAGAAATGGGAACGAGCGTGAGTTACCGGGAAATCGGACTCTCACAAAGCGCAGGATCTGGCCTTCTTTGAATCTATTTTCTTCTCGGTTCTCTTTATCTTCAGATGTTTCACCATCTGAGTCCCCTGAAGTTTCGTCTTCAGAGCTTATTTGATCCGTAGGAGGTAGCTTTTCCTCTTCTACGTTTTGGTCTATGGTCATCTAGCTATTCTGTGAGTAATCCTGTGCTATGTCAATGATTCCATTGCCTACAGACGTGGTAAAACATGATCCCGAACATGAGAATAGAACAGGGTCCATTTTGTTGCAGTTGGTTGATGGAAGGTCTCCATTTCCTGAAAATCCTTCAGAAAGCTTTCTAATTTCTGCTTTGGAACGGGGCTATCGATTTGCTCAGATTCCCAGCTGATGAGTTCATTTACCCAGTAGGAAAGGTTAGGCTCACTTCGGCCATAATTTTCTAAAAATTGGGAGAGCGTCATTTGTTTAAGGTCGATCAGCATTTCATTCCAGTTAGAAAATTCCAATGGATCTGGTTTAGTCGGAAGTCTTAAGTGGATGGCGCGGGAGTGAATGGTTGGAAGCAGTTGACCTCCCCGCGGATTGAGCAGGAAGATAGTGGAAGTGCCATAAGGTTCTTCCAGAAGTTTGAGCCATTTATTGGCCACGGTAGGATTGATTCTATGCCCGTCGGTAATAACAGCGAATTTTCTTTTTCCCTGAACAGGTTTAAATTCAAAAAATCGGGCAAGGCCTTCTGCTTCTTCCACTTTAAAAAATTTATCGTTTTTTTCTTCGTCAACTTGTCCCAGGTTACCCAGGACAAAAACATCCGGGTGGTCCATGAGATGGTTAAGACTTTGTTTGTGACCTTCCACTTTTTGATAATACTCACGAATAAAGTCATGAACGAAAGACAGTAGTTTTCCATGGGCCAATGATTCCGGGGCCGAGGTCTCCAGAATGTAGAAGTGTCCTAGCTCTTGGTTTTTTGCCTTCTCTAAAAGGATTTGCTCTAGATTCATGGAAGGATTTTCTCCAGGTCGCTGATGATCAATTGAGTGACCTTATCTGGCGTATTTTCTGCGTTAACTTTAAGAATACGTTCTGGAAAAATTTCTGAGACTTCGCGATATCCATCCAGAAGATTTTGATAGAACTCCTGTTTTTGGGATTCAAAATAATCTTTTTGATTCCCTCTGGTCTTTTGGCGCTCCATTGAAGTTTCAAGTCCAATATCTAAAAAATAAGTGCGATGGGGAAGTAGATTCAGCGGTTCAAACTGATGAAGGGTTAAGATGGTTTCATAACCCAGTCTTCGGGCGTTCCCTTGATAGGCCAGAGTAGAATCAATATAACGGTCCAGTATAACTACGGATCCCGGTTGCAAAAGAAAGGGCAGGATTTTTTCATTTAAGAGTTGAGCACGGCTGGCAAGAAAGAGATGACATTCGGCCAGAGGATGAAGGGGAGTTTCACTTTGAAGGATCGCTTCACGAAGCTTTTCTCCAAAAGTCGTTCCACCAGGCTCCCTTAGAGTTAAAACCCGCATCCCTTTATTTTTCACAAAAGATTCAATTGCCTTGATTTGAGTGGTCTTGCCTGAACCTTCAATCCCTTCAAGGGAAAGAAAGAGACTGCCTGGAGTTTCTGGGTTTCTATATTTGTTTTTCACCAGAGAGAGCTTACTAGAAATCAGATGCTTCTTCAATCACCGGTTGATCAATGGGCTGCTGAATGCCATTCATGGCAGCATCAAGGGATTGTTCTTCAGTCTGACTGGTATTAATTAAAGAATGTACTTCCGGCGCAGGAGATTCATTCATGGGATCAGAATGCCCGTATTGGTCATTAGCACGATCATCAAAAGGTTGCTCATAATTATGTGTTTCCATAATCGTTGGATAGCGAGAATCCTGATTAAAGGCACGGCTTGAAGTCGGATTAACATTTCCCACACTGGCAGGCGCTCTTTGAATATCGGGAATTACACCTTGGGGTGAGGGGTTAGCTTGAGGTCTTTGATAGAATGGTTTTTTCTCTTTAGCGGCCACTTCCGCCTTCGTAGGAAGCGGGGTTAATTCCGGAGCGAAGGTGAAATATCCTGTAGTAAGGAGGATGATGACCGCCGCAGCAGCACCTGGAACCGCCCATCTCAGAGATCCACTTACTTCGGTTGTAGGTTTAATCGAATGAAGAGTGAGCTCATCGAGCTTCAGGGTTAAAACTTTGCCTTTTTGCTGACCAATATGGCACATTTCGGCCAGTTCTTCTTGCGTATGGGATTTGGGTTTCTCCAATTTTTCCACTAGCTGCAGTTTGGCCTTTTGAAAACTTGCTTCAGTTGGGGCCATAGGAAGCTCATCCACGCTATGAAGCCTGCGATCAAAGCCTTCAAGTTCAAAAATCTTTTTCCAGTGATGACCCTCATCTGTTGAGATGTGATCGGTCATCACTAAAAGTCCCATTTCAATTTTTTTATCAATATCCTGAAAACTAAAAGGGCCTGATTTTTGACCGGTTTCCAGTAACCAAAAATGACCTTCGTGAGGAATACTCCCTACTACTTGGGGTTGACGTCGTTGAAAAATAGGATGATTCCAGAATGGGAGGAACTGATGACTGTCCATGCGAGATGCCAGGGCATCAATAAAGAGATCCTCATTCTCAAAAGCGTACTGCTTCAGAGATTCGGTTTCATAAGGTCCCAGGACCTCTTTACCGATTCTCACCATCCATAAATCATGGTTATTGAAACCCATCTTATCGATAGTTTCATCACTTAATGGTTTTAAGTCTAAAGTGGCCATTTGCACTCTTCCTTTTGTCTCCCATACTATTTCGGTGCACAGAGACAAAAGCTTTAAGGTCCCCACCGAAATTTATTGAGTCTTTTGACTAAGTCTTGCGACAGGGGCATACTACGGGGCCAACCAAGGGAAGTTACGTGAATATGCTAGAGAGAACTACTCAAGTAAAAGAACGTTTTCTCCAGTACAAAGACTGGGAAGACCGTTACAAAGAACTCATCCATTTAGGTCGAGACCTGGCCCCATTTCCGGAAGACAAGCGCGAAGACAAGTACAAAGTCAAAGGCTGTCAGTCACAAGTATGGCTGTATCCGGAATTCAAAGATGGGCGGGTTTATTTTTATGCGGACTCTGATGCACTTTTAGTAAAAGGTATTGTGGGTCTTCTTGTGAGCGTTTACTCAGATGCAACCCCCGAAGAGATCCTTGCTACCAAACCAGAATTTCTTAAAGAAGTTGGTATTACTGAGCACCTGTCGATGAATCGTTCAAATGGTCTTGCGGCCATGATGAAACAGATGCAGATGTATGCTTTAGTTTTTAAATCCATGCAAAAGGTTTAAACATGATGCTTAATCGTCCAAGACGTAATCGTCGCCATGAACATATTCGTTCCATGATTCGTGAAACTCATCTCTCGCCTGATCATTTCATCGCTCCATTATTTGTGATTGAAGGAAAAAATCAGGTGATACCGGTTAAATCCATGCCGGGGCAAAACCGACTTTCTATTGATGAATTAGTAAAAGAGGCCAAACTTCTTTATAGCTTGGGAGTTCGCTGTATCGATCTCTTTCCAGCGATTGATGAAAAATTAAAAACACCTGATGCTCGTGAGGCCTATAACCGGGATGGAATCAATGCCCGTGCTATCCGCGCTGTTAAAGAGGCCTTGCCGGATATGATGGTGATGGCCGATATTGCTCTTGATCCTTATTCCAGTGAAGGACATGACGGTTTGGTAGATCCAAAAACCGGTGAAATCTTAAATGACCCCACTTTGGAAGTGCTGGCCAAGCAGGCCATCTGTAGTGCCGAGGCCGGAGCTGATATCATCGGACCTTCTGACATGATGGATGGACGAGTGGGCTATCTGAGAGAGGCGCTGGATGAAACAAATTTCACCAACACTCTCATCATGAGCTATACCGCCAAGTATGCTTCGGCTTTTTATGGACCTTTCAGAGACGCTCTGGATTCCGCTCCAAAAAAAGGTGATAAAAAAACTTATCAAATGGACCCCGCTAACAGTAATGAGGCCCTGCGTGAAGCTCAATTGGATGAAGCTGAAGGTGCCGACATCCTGATGGTAAAACCAGGTCTACCTTATTTAGATATTATCTATCGGTTAAAAGAGCTCAGCACTCTGCCGATTGCTGCCTATAATGTGAGTGGGGAATATGCCATGGTGAAGGCCGCCGCCCAAAATGGATGGCTTGATAACGATAGAGTTATTTTGGAATCTCTTATGAGTTTCCGACGTGCCGGTGCAGATATCATTCTTACCTACTTTGCAAAAGAAGCTGCAATCCTTTTAAACAAATGATGAAGATACTTTTAGGGACGAGTCTCGCACTTAATATGATTCTGGGTTACCTCCTTCTGACTAGAAAGCCGGAAAAAGAGGTCATTGAGAGAGTTATTATCGAGACTCATGCAGACCGTAAAAAAAATGTTCATCCAGAACCGTTACCTGCACCAATCAAAACCAAAGATTCAAAAGCTGCCAGTGATAAAACCACTGAAGAAAAACTTCCGGAGTTCCAAACTTTCGGGCCTTCTGAATTTCAGGATGCGGCCGAGAAGATGGAGTTTGAGCGGACAGATTTTCTTACCCATAAACTGGGACTCAGTGAAGAGCAGATAGCTCAGCACCGTCAACTGAGGGAAGAGTTCTATCAAAAGACTGCCACTTTATGGCCAAAAAAACCCATGCAGGAACCGAGCTTTGATCAACGTCGTAAGATGATTGATCTGGAAGAAAATTTTCACAAACAGTTAGAGAATCTTCACGGGAAAAAGAACTGGGAGCGGTACCAAAAATACCGTGAGAGTTATAATGAAAAAGGGTTCAAACTTCAAACGGAAGAGAACCGGCCATTTACATTTATGGGGATATAGAAACGTATGAAAAATCTTTTGATTCTGTCTCTTGCTCTTGTCATTAGCGCCTGTTCAGCGATAGCTCCTACTGGAGGCAATAAGGCCGCTCTTCATAACGAAAGAAGTAACAGCACCAACACCATTATCTTCGGAAGAATTATTGATCTGAATCCCAAGTCGGTAAAAGGTAAGCTGCAATTGACTTATACCCTTTCAAAAGACCGGACTGGTGGCATCTTTGGAACGGATACGGCCTTTCCTAATGTTGATCCGAGTAATAATTATTTTTGGGTGTCAGTACCTAATAAAGATGTTCAATACTTCGGCATTCGCTCTATTCGGTTCATGATTGATGGAGTTGAGACGATGGCCATTATGAGAGATGATATTCATCACAAACCGCTTTTTGGGACTGCGCTTGAGACCAGCAAAGAGGCCAGATACATCTATATCGGTGACATCACCATCCGTTCAGGAATTAGAAAAACAGCTTCTGGCCTTAATCTGGAAATTTTTGATATCAAAGAAGCCTACAATAAAACGAATCCAACTTCTGCACGGAATTATCTGAAAGAGAAGGGCTTCGATACCAAGAATCTTGTGATCAAGCCTTTAAATCTCAAGAAAATCTAGCTTTTGAGATTGATCTTACTTCGGTTTGACAACATCTTCGAAGTTCGGGAAATATCGATTTTCTCGTAGATATCACCTACGATTTCTTCCAGGATATCCTCGATAGTGATGATACCAACAATATGTTCATTGCCACTGGTGACCACGGCCAGATGAGTTTGTTTGGCCTGCATTTTTAGAAAAGCATCCAGCACCTTATCAGCAGCTGCTACCTTGAGGGCAGGCCGTAATATGCCTTCCCATGGAATATTAGCGTCTCTGGCCGGCATCTCTTTAACATTTAAAATTCCAACCAGGGTATCTCCATCCATGACAGGAAATCGGGAATGAGGATAACTGGCGATCTTTAGTCTGACTTCTTCCTCGCTATCACTAAAGTTCAGATAGATGACTTTCTCCCAGGAGAGCATGGATTTTAAGACTTTTCGGGATTTGAGTGAGACAAGATTTTCTACAAACTTCTGGTGATAGTCCGGAAGAGTGCCAATGTCGATAACTTGCGAAAAACTATCCTCTTCTTCAATCTTAGTGCTGACTCCAATGGCCTTTAACAGGACATTGGTTGAGACTTCCAGGAAAGTGACTATAGGTGAGAGCATTTTATCAATAAAGCTCAGGGCACTTGTTCCAAAAATTAAAACCTTTGTCGGATGTTTTAGCGCAATTGTTTTAGGCAGGAGTTCTCCAAAAACCACACTAAAATATGTCAGCGGCAAAATGACAATCGTCACGGCAATCCCTTCGGCCATTGAAGCGGATAATTGGTGATTTTTTATTAAATAAGGTTCAAGGTTTTCCACTGCTCCGGTACCTCCTACTGCCGCGGCAATGGCGCCGACCAGTGTAATCCCGATTTGAATGATGGATAAAGTCCGCTCTGGTTTCTTTTTGAATCGATCGAGTCGTCTTGAAATATTTTTTTTTGTTTCTTCCAGCTCGTCGACTTCCTCTTTAGAAACAGTCACAAAGGCCATCTCGTAAGCAGAAAAAAAAGCATTTAGTAGGAGGCAGAGGGCCACAATTAGGAGATCAAGCATGGTGCATCCTACTTGATTTGATTGGGTAATGAAAAGCTTACGCTGGGTTTATTTCAACTTTCTATGGGTTATTTTAAGCTGAATTAATGATAGGCCAAAAAAAAAGAATCATTTATACCATCGGTCATTCTACCCATACCACCCGCGAGTTTATCAAGATACTTAAGTCATTCGAAATAGATCTTGTAGTCGATATTAGAAGTTATCCAGGTTCACGCTATTGCCCTCAGTTTGGCAAGGCCCGCTTGGAAAAGAACCTCTTAAGAAATCACATTGAGTACCTTCACATGGATGGTTTAGGTGGAAGGCGTTCGGTCACAAAGGGGATGGAACTCAATCTTGCGTGGCGGAATCTTAATTTTCGAGGTTATGCTGACTATATGCAAACCAAAGAATTCAAGGAAAATTTAAAAGTGTTGATGGAGCTTGCCCGGGAAAAAACAGTTGTCATCATGTGTGCTGAAGCTGTGCCATGGAGATGTCATAGGTCATTAGTGGGCGATGCTCTTTTAGTTCAGGGTTTTAATGTTTTGGATATTTTCGGAATTTTAAAGACTAGGGCCCATAAACTTACGGCCTTTGCCAAAGTTTATCGAAAAAAAATTACTTATCCAGCTTTATAGAAAAAAAAAGAGGCCAGCAGGACGGAGAAGAACTGCTGGCCTCTAATTTAGATCAGAGATTACTTAAGGTGCTTACCAATAAGGCTAGCAAGTTCGAACATAGTAACTTCTTTCTTACCGAAAACTTTAGAAAGTTTTTCATCAGCAAGGATGTTTCTCTTGTTCTTAGGATTTTGAAGATTGTTCTTCTTGATGTAGGCCCAAAGCTTCTTAACAACTTCAGTTCTTGGAACTGCTGTTGAACCAATTACTGCTGCAAGATCTGCAGATGGAGTAAGAGTTTTCATGAAAGCAGCATTTGGCTTACGAGCTGATTTTGCTTTCTTAGCAGGAGCTTTCTTAGCTGTAGCTTTTTTAGCAGGAGCAGCTTTCTTAGTTGCAACTTTCTTAGCAGTAGCTTTTTTAGCAGGTGCTTTCTTAGTTGCTACTTTTTTAGCAGTAGCTTTTTTAGCAGGAGCTTTCTTAGTTGATACTTTCTTTGTCGCTTTCTTGGCCATAAATCCTCCAGGATTGAATATGCTTTATGAAACTAGATAACTATAGGATTAACTATTTTTTGCTTAAGATCAAACTAAAACATTCTTTTGTATTAAAAGGGTAAAAAGTAATCATGGGGGGTCAACTCGGAAGGTAGGTTCAAAAAGATTTTAAACCCGCATTTAGGAGTACCCTTATTTACTTCTTCCCCCGTAAAAGCCTATAATTTTCGCATGCATATCCTCTTAGTCCGCTTCTCCAGCATGGGAGATGTAGTTCTTCAGACCGCAACTATAAACTGGCTTCGTTCCCTCTTGGGGAAGGAGGCACGCTTTTCCTTTGTGACCTCTAAAGAGTTCTCTTCACTGCTTGATACCCACCCGGAAGTCAGCCATGTCATCAGCTTTGACCGTCGGAAAGGGGAGAAATGGGGGGAGCTGGTCAATAAGATTGAGGAGCTTGATAACCGAGAGCCGATTGATCTTATTCTGGATCTGCATGCGACCCTGCGTTCTTTTCGTTTAAAGTTGTCCTTTTGGACGACTCCGTCTTTAACGGTGGATAAGCGTCGTTGGGAGAGGTTTTTCCTGACAAAAGTCAAAAACGTGAGGCTGAAACGGCTTTTTGATAAGAAGTTTTTTGGGCTTGAACCCCAGGTTGAGCGCATTTTGAAAGATTTTGAAAGCATCTTTATGGATATTCGGGCCAAAAGAAGGACTGTGGACTTCCGCCATGGACCTCATGAAGAGATGACTTCATTATCGGAATTACCGGTCTATCCGATTGCTGGTGCTTATATAGTGCTGGCCCCCTCTGCTTCGTTTCTTTATAAGCGCTGGCCTGTTGGATATTTTGTGGAGCTCGCCCAGAAGCTTTTGAGTGAGACAGATTTTCATTTGGTGGTCCTGGCCGGTCCGGATGATAAGTTTTGTGAAGCTTTTAGTGAAATATCTTCCGAGAGATTTCATAATCTCCAAGGGAAAACCTCCTTGAAGGAAAGCATGAGTATTCTTGCCCATGCCAGGATTTGCATTGGAAACGATTCCGGGATGAATCACATAGCAGAGGCCTACGGAGTGCCTTGCCTCACGATCTTTGGGCCGACAGATCCACGCTTTGGTTTTGCCCCCCATGGATCAAAATCCCGCTATTTATCTAAAGAGATGTTTTGCAAGCCTTGTTCGACTACGGGGAAGACCCCATGTTATCGGGACCGGCACTACTGCATGGAAGAGATTTCCGTGGATGAAGTGCGGAAGGTCACTCACGAAATATTAGGATCATTATGAAAGCGGTATTGTTCATTGTTTTTTGGTTTTTGTATTTCCCGCTTCTGCGCTTACTTACCCTGGTCCTTTTTTGGAATACAAAGGTTATTGAGCGCAAGCGTTTTGAGAAACGGAACAAATTTGAGGCCCGTGCCCATTCCTTTAAAGAGAAGGGGATTGTGGCAGATCTGTGCTTTGAATTTTCCTCGGAAGGGGAATATCAGCAAGTGGCGCCCTTAATTGAAGATAAACTTAAGGCCGGAAAAAAAGTAGAATTGGTATTTTTCTCACCCAGTGTTGAGAAAGCGATCATGAAACTTGCGGCCCAGTATCCTACTCAGATCCGTTATCTTCGATATCCTTTCATCCGGCTTTTTCCTTTTATTGAAAGGCGCTCATTTACTCATTGGGTGACAGCTAAAACCCTGATCTTGGTTCGCTATGATCTATTTCCAGAGTTCCTTCTATGGTCCATGAAGAAAGACCGTCAGCTCCGGATGGTATGGGTGACTTTTAAAAAAGAACGATCAAAAGGTAAAGGACCCTCTATTTGGAAAAAGTTATTCTTAAAAAATTCCCAGGGAATTGTCTACGCTAGCGCTCTTGACGCTTTAGAAGGATCAAAGCTTGGATTCTCAGGACCTGAGTCTGATTTTAGAATTGAGCAGATTAAGCGCCGTATGGAAAAGAAAGAGTCTAAATTCCAGGTCCTTTTTCCCTTGTATCAGGATTTTAAAAAGCATCTGGCCTCCTATGAAATGGGTAAGACCATCATTATGGGGAATGCCTGGCCCAGCGATTTATTTCTTTTAAGAGACCTTCCTAAAGATGTCTTAGTTGTGATTGTGCCTCATCAGCTAAGTGATGAAATACTGAATTTATTTCGAGAGGGCCTGGATGGGCTGGGTCGGGAAGTGTTTGAAATGAACTATCAGACTAAGACTTACCGAGAATCAAACACCGTTTTGGTTAATAAAAAAGGTATCTTGTGCGAGCTCTATTCGGATTTTCCCCATGCTTATGTGGGTGGGGGATTTGAGGGTAGCATTCATTCTGTGCTGGAGCCGTTGGTGGCCGGATCTTCCAGTCTGTCTTGTGGACCTTTTCACCACAGATCGACTGAGTACGATCTTGCCCTGGATTGTGGCAGGATTTCCGAGGTGAATACTCCGGAACAGTTCACGGCCTGGTTGAATGATCATGGAAAAAAAGAAGATCATGCTAGAATGAAGTCACTTATGAAAGGCTATGAATCTCTTCGGGAGTTTGTGACTTGTTAAAGAATCGTTATCAGGAAATCCTGGTGGGTGTTGGACTAATGTCTTTAGTTCGGGGGATAATTTCTCTTAAGCGCGATCGCTCTACGCTCTTAATCAATGATAAACGCTTTACAGTGGATAGTTATCCAGGCCTGTATCTCTCAGAACTTGAGATTTTGTCTTTAATCCGTCTTGGAAAAAAATACGAGATTCCGGAACTTCAGGATCTGCGGCAGTTCCTGGTTGAGGCCGACATTGACTTTATCACCGATGAAAGAAGACTTCAGCTAGGTCAGAGTCCTCTGACGAATATTAAGGAAATGCTCAGAAAGTACCCGGAGATTCTCGACGATAGTGATCTTGACCAGGTCTACTCCGAAAACGAAGAAGACTTTAATCAGAACTTTATTTCTGAGCTGGCCCGTTTTGAAAATCAGGTCTATGAAACGAGCATGAAGCCTAAAGGTCAACATTTTGAACTTCAAGGAAGTAAATGGCTCAAAACTATATACACTCGGTTTGGTGAACTCTTAAATCAGGAGTATCAACAGTCAAAGGGGCTTAAGTTTTCCAGTTTGCTGCATCTATTGGGCCTATCGGCCGAAGAAAAACTCAAAACTGGTCTGTCCGCTTCCGAAGTTCCCTATTACTTTTTCAGAACTTTCTCTCCCATTTACCGTTTACATGACTTTTTTCTGGCGACTCAATTAAAGCGTCGTTTGGTGCTTTTAGGTGGGGATTATAAGGAGAGTTCCGTGCAGTTCTGGCAATTGCATGAAAATAAATTTGAAAACCTGCTGCTGGCAAGTTTTGAAGGTGTGGTATCGGGAGAGAGAGTGCTTTTCTTTTCTCATTTACCGGAAGATGTTCCCTTTGGAATTAGATCCCCATATCGTTTATTCAGAAAAACTCAGGTGAGTCCGGTTAGAAGAAGTGCTGCCCCTTTTCCACCGACCAACTTAACATACTTTACCGACAGTCATCTTTTAGGTTCCGAACGACCTTACCGGGTTCTGGCCCGAGGAAATGACTTTTCTTATTACCACTGGCCTTATCCTGAACTTCCAGGCTCTAAACCCGGCTTTTATGAAAGAGATTTGAAAGAGGCCTTCGAGCAGGACGCTTCAAGACTTCCTTTTCAAAGTGGCCCCGTGGAATCAACCCCTTCTGAAAGTGTTACTTTGGATCTTCGGTCAGTTAAAACAGAGCGCAAACAACTGATTCCGGCCCTCCAGCGGCTGCCGATAGATATTGCCGCTCAAGATCAATCAATTCAAGGGTTTGAGTACTGGGGACCTTTTAGGTATCAATCACTGGGATTTTTGGCCCTGTCTTATGGAATTGAGGAAGTTTAGGTTATAATAGACCTATGATCCGTCGATTTTTCAAATCTGAACTAGGGCAAACCTCTACTGAATACCTGCTTATTATTGCGGTGGCGGTTTCTTTTGGGCTCACTTTCATGAAGAAAATGGACGAATGGGTGATCCGAAATCCTAATGGAATGATCGGTAAACCATTGAAAGATTTCAAGAATAAGCTTGATCAGGATCCTACGGGACGTTTCCGTTACTACCGCAGTATGGGCCCAGTAGCTAGATAATCATTTTTTTGACAGTCCGTGTAAAAAGTACTCTCCTTGCCAGTTTATGTTCCGCCGTATCGATAATTCCTTTAAAGTTGATGCAAATTGTCATTTCCTTTCGAGGAGGAGTGTATGAAAAAAACAAACCTATTGGTTTTGGCGCTTTCTTTGAGTTTTGCCACTGCCTATGCCCAAACGGGTGAAGAACAAATTCTTAATTCGGCACCAATCAATGTTGATGGTTATCTTGCAGAAGAGAGACCAGTCACGGATGGTGAGCTTGAACAAATCCGCTCTGAGCTTAATAAGCAGAAGACGGGAACTAAACTGAACAAGGAAAAAGCAAAAGACCTTGGAAAGTTAACTAATCAGACTGAAAAACTGATTGATAGTCAGGAAGAGTACATCGATCAAAAAATCGAATCGACTCAAGCGATTAAAGACTTCAACCAAAAGTATGAAGAAAATCAGAAAAAACTTCGTTGTATTATGGAAGAGTCAGACTCAGCTGAGTGTGATCCTTTCAAAAATAAATATCGTAAGAATAAAAAAGTAGAAGTTGAACAGCAGATTCAGGTTCAGCAGGCAGCACCGGTGGTTTCAACTGCTGAGGTTGCTCCTTCGACTGGAACTGGAACTTTCGAGCAAATTAAGCTTCTTCCTTACGCTGGTGGAACTACTTACAGTGGTGAGACAGAAGAGCTTGAGGCAGAGATTGCTGCTGGCCTAAGACTTGAATCAAATATCAATTCACGTTTAAGTCTTGGTATTGGTTTGAACTTTGCTCAGTTGAAAACAACTGATTTCGCTCATAACTTCTACGGAAATTATGGCGGCGGTTACTATAACACTTATGGTGCTCAGGGACGTGAAATTCAATATAAGTCTATGGGTCTGGATCTTTACGGAAAATTCTTCATTACTCAAGGTGAAAGATTCCGTCCTTACCTTGGCGCTGGTTTAGGTTATCAGAAGGCCAATATGAAGTACTCGAATAACGATTCTTATAATCCAATGGGTGCTCAATTTGGTGGAGAAGAGTTTGACTCCAGCCATGCCACTGGAACTTTGATGGCCGGTACTGAAATCATGATCTCTCGCGGTTTCGGTATCAATCTTGAGCTAGCTTACTCAAGCGGTTTAGGGGAAATGGGTTCTGAGGATGCTAAAAATCCTTACAACTCCCCAGACCAAAAGCGTCTTCAGGAACTAGGAAATGAAGTGATCAATTCAAGTGCTCTATCTATCTTTGCAGGTGCAGTGATAATTTTTTAAAATTCTCCTCCACCGATATCTCCCCTCGAAAAAGCCTCGGTACCCCCGAGGCTTTTTTTTTGGTTCCAACACACTTTTACGTAAGCGGCGTATCATTCTTTATTGAATTTTTTTTAATTTAAGACCCGAATAGTTTTGAGTAGTAGTGATTCTGGGTCTAGATGTTTTCTTCTTTTAGGAGAAAATATGCCTCGTAAACCTATCGTACGATCAAACCAGCATTATTATCACATTGTGGCCCGTTCTAATAATCAAGAATATTTTTACCTTTCATCACAAGAGACCTGGCAGATGATGACTGGAAAATTGAGTGAACTTCAAAAAAAGTTTGATCTCGAGATCGGTGCTTTTGTTCTTATGAATAATCACTTTCATTTACTTATTTTATCGCCCAAAGAAGATATTGACCGGGTGATGTATTTTTTTATGAAAGAAGTCACTTTGAGCATTCAAAAAAGAACAAAACGAATCAATAAAATCTTCGGTGGAAGATACAAGGGGTGCATCATTGAACATCAAAATTACCTCATGAATGTTTTTAAATACATTTATCGAAATCCGGTTGCAGCAGGAATCACGGATAAGGCCGAAAACTATCCCTATAGTACGTTGTTCTATCAATTAAATTCTTTGACCCAACAACCTTTTGAACTAACCAGGCTTTTTGGACATGACGTTGAATCATTATTACCGTGGCTTAATGCTTCTTTTAAGGAGGAAGAGGCCCAGAGTATCAAGAGCGGGCTTAGGAAATCGGTCTTTGACTTTAAGAAAGACCGCACTACCGGTAGAGTGATTGAGCCCGGCTTTTTTAACGAGCTGCTTACGTAAAAGTGTGTTGGAACCTTTTAACCCGACTGATTTGCTTTTGTCTTAATCTATCTTGTGATCTGAACTAAAATATTCCCAGACATTTATTCTATTTTCCCTTTGAAAAGGACTTCATAATGAAACCAGTTTATCTCGTTGATGGTAAGCGCACTCCGCAAGTTAAGGCCGGTGCTGAATTAAAAGAAATCGCTGCTCCCTATTTAGGTCATTACCTCATTCGCCATTTGGTCGATAAATATGCTCTTCCGCTGGATCAGATCGATGAAGTGATTGTGGGAAACACGGGGACACCTGCAAAATATCCAAACGTCGGAAGAATTATTGCTCTTGAAGCAGGTCTTCATAAAAAAACTTCTGGTTATTCTGTTCATAGAAATTGTGCGTCTGGTATGGAAGCGATCTCTCAGGCCTATGACAAAATTTCTTCTGGTAGAAATCATCTGATCTTTGCTGGTGGTGTTGAGAACATGTCTCAGATGCCCCTTATGTACAACAAGTTTATGACAGATTTTTTCCTGGAACTGATGAAAGCCAAAAGTACTGCTCAGAAATTAAAAGTGTTTTCATCTTTCCGTCCTCACTTTCTGGCGCCGGTCATTGCTATTGAGCAAGGATTGACTGATCCTTTCTGTGGAAAAAACATGGGACAAACCGCCGAGACCCTGGCCCGGGAATTAGGCATCTCGCGTCTTGAGCAGGATGAATTTGCCAATCTCTCTCACCACAAAACCGCAGCTGCTACCAAAGAAGGAAAGTTCCGTGAAGAAATTCTTCCTATCACGGCCGGAGCTAAGCTTGATAAAATGATTGCCGATGATATTGGCTTCAGAGCAAACTCCACGGTTGAAGGCCTGGGTAAACTTAAGCCGTATTTTGAAAGAGAAACCGGAACAGTGACTGTTGGTAATGCTTGTCCGATCACTGATGGTGGTTCAATGTGGTTACTGGCCTCAGAAGAAGCTGTTAAAAAATATAACCTAGAACCGATGGCCCGTATGGTGGATTATCACTTCCATGGTCTTGAGCCTGAAAGAATGGGTCTGGGTCCTGTTATGGCCACTCATGGTGTCTTGAAGCGCACAGGTCTTAAGATGTCGCAGATGGATTTGTTTGAACTTAATGAAGCTTTTGCGGCCCAGGTTCTGGGTTGTCAAAAAGTCATGCGTGATAAGGCCCTTTCTGCCAAATGGGGAATTGATGAAGTCATTGGGGATATTCCACTTGAAAAACTAAATGTGAACGGTGGTGGGATTGCTTTAGGTCACCCAGTTGGTTCGACTGGCTCACGTCTGGTGGTGACACTGGCCCATGAACTCAAGCGTCGTCGTCAGAAGTATGGTCTGGCCACACTTTGCATTGGTGGCGGTCAAGGTGGAGCAGTTATTATCGAGAACCTTAAAGTATAAGCGGAGTTCATATGAGTTATCAGATTCTTACTGTCGAAACAAAAAATGATCTTCTCTGGATTGGTTTTGGAAAATACGAAAAAAAATCCATGACCACTTTCACCAAAGAGACCCTGGAAGAATTAAAAAAGGCCATTCTTGAAGCCACTGAGATGGATAAAAAGAAGGCCGTTAAAGGATTGGTTTTCTTTTCTCATAAGCCCGGAGTCTTTCTGGCGGGAGTGGATATTTCAGTCATCAATGGCCTTAAATCTGAAGCTGAAGCCTTGCGCGCGCTGGATGAAGCTCATGCCATCTTCAATGCCTTGGACGATCTAAAGATGCCAACCGTCGCTTTGGTTGACGGCATTTGCTTAGGTGGAGGGCTGGAACTGTCTCTGGCCTGTAAAAAGATTTTTATTTCCGATAATTCTAAAACCGCATTGGGTCTACCCGAAGTGATGTTGGGTGTACTTCCTGGTTTTGGCGGAACTTACCGTTTACCAAAAAAAGTGGGACTGACCACCGCCATGGATATGATCCTGACTGGTCGTCAGATTAAAGGCAAAAACGCTCTGAAAATGGGTCTGGCAGATGCCATGCTACCGACAGAAAGAATGCAGGAACTTGCTAAAACTTATCTGCTTGAAAAAAAGACCGGTAAGAAAAAGAGCATGAAAGAAGAAGTTGAAAAGCAGGTGGTTGATAATTTTTTAACCAGAAAAATTATTTTTCAGAAGGCCCGTGAAAAGGTGCTGGAAACCTCTAAAGGTTTTTATCCGGCCCCATTAAAAATCCTGGAAGTCCTGGAAAGTGGCGCGACTAAAAATCGTACTGATTATCTTTCAATTGAAGCTGAGGCTTTTGCAGAACTTTCTCAGAGTGTTCAAAGTAAGAATTTGCAGCATATCTTTTTCCTGACTGATAATTCCAAGAAACTCGATAACAAGGATCAACTCAAAACAATCAGACGGGGAGCGGTCCTTGGTGCCGGTGTCATGGGTGGTGGGATTGCGTGGTTATTTGCGCAAAGTAATCAGGCACCTTTGATGAAGGATCTCACGCCGGAAGCTCTGGAACTGGGTCTTAAACAGGCCTCGCAAAATTTCTCAGGAGCAGTTAAACGCAAGAGAATGTCGGAAGATGAGTTCAACCGTAAGATGCGCTCCATTGAGCCGACACTTAATTTTGAAAGCTTCAAGTCCGCGGATCTGGTGGTTGAAGCGGTTGTCGAGAATATGGATATCAAGAAGAAAGTTTTTGCGGAAGTTGAAACTTTTGTAAAACCCGACTGTCTTTTGACCAGTAATACTTCTTCACTTTCAGTTGAAGAAATGAGCAAGGCCTTGAAAGATCCAACGAGGTTTGCAGGGCTGCACTTTTTTAATCCGGTTAATAAAATGCCACTAGTGGAAATCATCACTCATGAACGAGTTTCCAAAGAGACCATCGATACGCTGGTAAAATGGGTTTTGGATGTAAAGAAAACTCCGATCGTGGTTAAAGATGGCCCGGGCTTTTTAGTTAACCGCATTTTAGCTCCCTACTTAAATGAGGCCGCCTATCTCTTGGAAGAAGGCGTATCAGTTGAGGCCTTGGACGAAGCGGCACTGAACTTCGGTATGCCTATGGGCCCATGTCGCCTGATGGATGAAATTGGACTGGATGTCTGTGTGAAAGTTGGAAAGATCATGCATGACGGTTTAGGAGAAAGGGCCCTTCCAAGTTCATTGTCGACTAAACTTTTTGAGGCCAAACTTTTGGGCAAAAAAAATAATAAAGGTTTTTATCTCTATGATGATAAAGGCAAAGTGATTGGCCGAAACCTCGACATTGCCAAACTTTTACCTGCTAAAAAAATCCGCAAAGATGAAATGGAAATTCAGATGAGGCTTTTCTTGCCAATGGTGAACGAAGCCGCCTATATTTTTGCAGACAAAATTGTGGATAAAGCTGCGACAGTGGATGTCGGGATGATCTATGGGACAGGTTTTCCTCCTTTCCGTGGTGGTCTTTGTAAATGGGCCGATCAGGAAGGATTAGATCAGATTGCTGAGCGTTTGAACAACTTCTCAAAAGAAGTCAGTTCTGAACGTTATCAGATGGCGCCATTTTTATCTATGATGATTAACGATAAGAAAAAGTTTTACGACCTTTGAAAACATGGCCCTTCTTTAGTTATTTTTTTACTTATATTTTAAGAGCGAAGACTCGTCAGCGGCTATTATTTATTGCCGTGACGGGTCTGTTCCTTTCGGCCTTTAGTCTCATGGTCATTCAAGGCATCATGGGTGGGCTGCAAGCGGGACTCATCGGCCGCTCGAAGAGTATCCACGGAACTCATCTTATCATTTTTGATGAAATGACTGATGAGTCCCTGAGTGAAATGAAAGAGATCCTGCGGAAAGAGGCCATCCCTTTTTATTCGGAACTTGAAGTTGAAGTCATGCTGAAGCACCGGAATTTCATCGCACCGGCCAAACTTCATGGTATTAACCTGGAAGATGAAAGACCAGAATTTCTAATGAACAAGGACTTTGAAGGTCTTGTCATGGGAAGTGAGCTGTCCAGTAAAATAAAACTTCAATTCCTGGACGAAGTTCAAGTGATTGCCCCGGGGGTGACTGATTCCCTGATGGGGGAGGTGCCACGGTTTACCTCTGAGACTCTTTCGGACTACCTCTATACTGAGCTCTCCGAAGTGGATGATTTTGAAATCTGGGCTAGGCTGGGTATGGTTCAAAACCTTTTAAGAAACTCAGGAATTAATCAAATAAGGCTTTTTGGGGAAGTTCCTGAAGAGACACTGAAGAAACTTAAAGTCATTCCTACCCAAGTTTCTAAACGGATTCTAAGCTGGGAACAAATGAACCAGGCCCTGGTGTGGTCTTTAAACCTTGAAACCAAAGTCATGCTTTTTTTATTTATCAGTATGAGCCTTCTAGTCGCGATTGCCATCACCTCTGGGCTTTTGATTTTTTATTCCAAAATCAGAAGGGATTTAATGAGCTTTTGGATACTAGGTATGTCTCAAAAAAAGCTGGTTGGACTATGCTTTAAGTTCACCCTGATACTTTCTGCCGTTACCGTGCTGATCGGAGGTCTGTGTGGACATATTTCCCTCCTGCTGCTTGAGAAGTTTGGTCACGATCTCATGCCAGATATCTTTGTAGAGAGACAGCTCCCTGTTCAATTAGATTTCAGTCACATAGTCATGAGCTTGTTTATACCTTTTGGTATCTCATTGATTTTTAGTTATTTCTCCTTTGCCCACTTCCGAAAGGAAAATCAATCGTTTGTATCGATTGTGCGTTCCTTGGGATAATTAAGCTTAAAATTCTCAAAAAAAACCCGAGATGAGTTAAAATAGGATCTCGATTCACGATGAATCTCCTGCCACTAAGAGGACATTATGGCCTTCCAAAATATCTCTCAATTGTTTGCTCCGAATTTCTTAAATGATTCCATCTTAACTAAAACACTGGGCGAGGAATTTGCTCTTTGTGAAAATGGAAACATGGTATTTCATTGGGCCGATTATTTTGAAACTTGTGATTTTATCAAGTCCCAACTCGATAGCAATCCGGCCTTGATGGATGATTTTAACCATCGTGAAAAGGCCCTGGAGCGACTGTGCCTGATTCCTGTGTGGATTAAGACTGATAATAAAATTCATCAGACCACCATGCATGAGATGTATGAGAGATATATTTTAAATCAAACTCAAATTGATCCCTTCATGCCTTTGGATATTTCGTTCATCTCAAGCACTGGCCCTTTTAAAGGGATGTCCGTCGCTGAATGTTTCAATAAATCCACTTACCGGGATTTTGTTCTGGTTTACTTATTAAAGGGTAAACTTCCAAGAAGAGACTTTCGTATCAGGCTTAAGAGTAAAATATTGATGGAGTATGGCCCACATTTTTCTGAGGCCCATCTGGTCTCCCTTGAGCAGTTAACCATGAATGGCATACTCTTATCGATGGAGTCAGAGACCTACATGAAAAAAATTGCGCAAGAAGCTCAAGTGCGGATTTTGATCAATACCAGTATGCTTGGGTTAAAAGATGCTAAAAATTTAAATGAAGTTAAAGAACATCTCGCACCTTTTGCCTTCAATCTTCTTTACTCATCAAATAAAATTGATTCTTTAGTGTGTCAGCTCTCTGATTTCTCTATTCAGTCGAGCTTTGACTTTTCGAAGAATAAAAAAGTCTTCATGTTTATTCCTTATGCGAAAGTGGCCGAGGGGAGTTCGCAAGGGGTAAAAGTTATTCAGAATTTTGTGAATATGACCAGAGACCTGGTTCGTGATCATTATCAGAATAGCTCAAAGATAAAATCTGCTTAGCCGTTTTTCTTAAGCGCAAAATCCACCTGATAGGCCGCACTCTTATCCAGATTCTTTCTTCTTTTATCATAGCGTTCAGTCGTGGTGATATTGGAATGTCCTGCAAACGTGGCGACATCGCGGATGGCGGCATGTTGAGTGTCGAGTAAGTGGGAGATCACCGTGGCCCGGCAGGAATGGGGTGAGACCGCTTTATTGATACCCAATTGTTTTGCGTACTTTCCGATGACCCGAAAGATGGTCGAGCCATCCATGGGTTTATCGTTCTTGGACTTTATTTCTGTCTGAAGTAGGTAGTCTTCAGGCCCCAGAATGATGCCATGGTCTTTTAAATGGGCCAGATACAGCATGATCTCTTCATAAACAGTTTCATGGAGTGGAATTAACCTGAGCTTATCTCCCTTACCCAGGATCCTTAAAACGTAGTGAGTTCGATCCTGGACCAATTGATGCATTTTTAGATGAGTGAGCTCTGAGCGACGAAGACCCAGATGAAATAACATGATCATGACCAGCCGGTGGGTCTTGCCTTTATGAGTTGAGAGATCAGGAGCATTGAGCATTTGCAGAACTTCATCATCATCAAAGGCCACAGTGGGGGACTCAGTCTGAACTTTTGGAAGTTTAACTGTGTCTAAGGGATTGTGTTCAATTAGCCTGGCGGCGATTGCCCATTTCATGAAAGAGCGGATACAGACCAGGCGGCGATTGATTGTGGCAGAAGAAAGCCCTCGCTCCATCAGATGGTCACGGTAGAGTTGGAAGTGATAACTTTGAATCTCTTTAGGATGAGAAATCTGAACCGCGCCGGACTTTAAAAAATCAAAAAAGAATTTTAGATCCTTAACGTAAGCAGTCTTAGTATCCGGAGAAAGAAACTGCACCAGAAATTCCTGGATGAAATCCCGAATATCAGTTTTCTTCTGAGCAGCTTCCTGAAACTTTCGGGCCAGATCCTGATTCACCTGGAGAGTAAGCTCAGTGGATTTTTCTTTCTTTGTCATAGTCAAATTGTAAGGCAAAGCGAAGAACGAATCAATTACCTGACTTGTAATGTAGGAGAAGGCTCTCCTGATCTGCGTAATGGCCCTTCTTCTGGCACATAGGGACTGTATCTTTTACTCCAGAAATACTTCCGAAAAAGGCATCTCCTCCTAATTGATAGCATAGGGAGAAACCTGGACTTTGATTGGAATAAAACTTAAGAGTGATTTTTTTGTCAAAGAAACACTTTTCCAAGGATGGGCAGTTCTTTGAAAGGTAGAGATCCTTGTTTTGATCATGACATAGCTCTACCTTCTTCCCTTGGTGCACCATTGTAACCTTTGTGCAGGCCCAGGAAGCGCTAGTTTGAAATGTAACGAATATTATTGCTAGCTTTAAATAAGTCTTCATCGCTCACCCAATAGGTTCCCTGTTCTTTATTACATTCTATGCCGGCCTTATAGGATGCACAGCTTTTGCCCCAACTATTTCTGATGTTGTATTCGCATCTTCCATTATTCCATCGGCGTCCCATAATGAGGCTTGAATGGAAGCCGTTATAACCAGTGAAATGGGAAACATCGTAATCCACCGTCTGAGGCCTGCCTTTAACAATATTAAAATTTACTTCCTTCATGAACTTATCCAAATCATTTTCTTTAAAAACGATTTTGACATTCATCGGAGGAATATCTTTAATATGTTCCGTACAGGCGTTCTCTGCAAATAAACTCATTGTATGATTGAGATTATCTTTCAGGAGTGAATCAGCAATTTGATTGATCTCATCCGACTTCAGAATGAAGGGAGATAAAATGTTGGAAATTTCCCTGCAGACAGTTTCCTTATCTAACTGATTAATCATAGCAATGGGCTTTAGCCCTTCAAGTGCTTTCACCAGATCATGAATCTGATTGGGTTTTGTTTTATCAAATGGTAACCCTTTCTCACTGCAGATCCATCCATTCTTAACTGACTGATCAATCGCCATTTGAACTCTTCCCGACTCATAGACCTGAGAGAAGTTAAAGCCTGCTGGATTATTGGCCCTGTCACTTTCAATTTCTTCTCTGAGTTTTGGATCATTCAGCATGAATCGGTTGTAAATGGCACTCACATGGAGTCCCGAAACAGGATGGCCCAATTCCGCACTCATGAGATCCGCACTGGTAAAGGCATAACACCAGCCAATTGAATCCTGGTTACGGGGAGTGGAGAAATGAGCTTTCAAGGCCGGGCTACTACTGATCTTGGGATTTACCTCTCGAATATCAATAGGAGAGCAGGAAGATTGGGGAACCCGCTGAGCAAAGCTGCTCCAGGAAACAAGGAATAGAGTAAGTATAGAGAAGTATCTCATGGCCTATTTATCGGATTATTTCCCCTCTTTAATGAGAGGTCCTTGAACAAAGTCGAAAAAAAAGAAATAATCTAAGAATCAAGGAGTTAGAAATGGCATTAACGATTCTGGTAGGTTTAGGCGGAGTGGTTTTAGGACTCGCCCTTTATCATTTTCGGGCCCAGAAGATGCTCCTGGAATTTGGTATTTTAAAAGAAAAACTCGCCATTCAGGACCGGGTTCATCTGGAATCATCGGAAAAATTAGAATTAAAACTTAAAACTCTGACTCAGGAAATTTTTGAAGAAAAATCCAAACGCTTTCGGGAAGATTCCCTCAGAGGAATGGAACTGGTTTTAAATCCTTTCAAAGATAAAATGAATGACTTTCAAAAGAAAGTCGAAGAAATGCATTTAACGGATACTAAGGATCGTTTAAAACTTCATGCGGAAATTGAGCGTATCGTTTTAACCGGCCAGAAGATGAGTCTGGAAACTGAAAATCTCACCCGCGCTCTAAAAGGGGACGTCAAAACCCAGGGGAATTGGGGCGAGATGATTCTGGAAAAATTACTGGAAGCTTCCGGTCTTAGAAATGGTGAAGAGTTTATCCTGCAAGGGAAAAATCTGGGCCTAAAAGATGATGAGGGAAGAACTCAACAACCGGATGTCATCATTAACCTTCCAGAGAATAAGCATCTGATTGTAGATTCCAAAGTGAGCTTAGTCGCTTACGAGCGCTATGTGACGGATGGACTGGAAGAAGATCTCTCTCATTTCTTAGATTCTATTTATGCTCACATTAAAGGGCTCTCTTCCAAGAATTATCAGCAGCTGGAAAAATTAGCTTCGCCTGATTATGTGATGCTCTTTATTCCGATTGAAGGTGCCTTCATGTTATCCATGCAAAAAGACCGGGAACTCTTCTCTCATGCCTGGGATAAAAACATCATGCTGGTTGGCCCCTCAACGTTGTTTGCCACTTTAAGAACGGTCGCGAGTTTATGGAAACAAGAACGCCAGACTAAGAACGCCATTGAGATTGCCCGTCAGGCAGGCCAGCTCTACGATAAGTTTGTTGGTGTCGCCGAAGACTTAGATCAGATGCAGGGACAAATCCGGAAAGTAGGAAACTCTTTTGATGATCTTCGCTCTCGGATGTTAACAGGCAAAGGAAGTCTCGCTAGTCGAATGGAGAATTTAAAAGAATTAGGGGCGAAGACCTCCAAGACTTTACCGATCATTTCAGAGAATTAGTAACTGATTAGAATTGGGGAGTATGCCCCAAAAAATTGCTAGTTTTAATCCGAAATGAATATATTCTCGTACAGAATGTATGAACAATTCCAGTCTGTTAGAAAGTTACTATGAATTTTTTTGGTCTTATGAAAGAATTGCTCCCGAGGCAATTATGGAATTTGAGTACAAATTTTTAACCAAGAATAACTTCACGATCATTACCTTCAAAGGAAGAATGAGCAAAGAGGCCAAGGATAGCTTACTTCAATGTCAGCAAGAACTTCTGGCCTTGGAATCTAAGGTGGTCATTTTCTTATTTAAAGACGTATCTACGGTAGATCAGGTGGTGAATCGGGAACTCGCCATTCTTCAACAAGAGGCCCGAAAATCCAAACAACTCTACTTAGTGGGACTCAACAGAAACCTTAAGCTCATGCTGCTGGAAAAAGGAATCTTACGCCAAAATGAGATCCGCGAATCATTAGAAGACACCCTTAAAAGTCTTGAAAAGTAAGTTTCCTTTGACATATAGGGTCTCTCGAACAATTGTTCATTCATGTTAACATTTAATGAATTATCCCTGATTGGGCCTTTGCTTAAAAATCTTAAAACTTTGGGTTACGAGAGTCCGACTGCCATTCAGGCCGCCAGTATTCCACTTCTCCTCGAGGGCCACGATCTTCTAGGGATTGCCCAAACCGGTACTGGCAAAACCGCCGCCTTCTGCTTACCAATACTCCAAAAACTCACTATCCAAGATGATACAGGCATCAGGGCCTTAATCATTGCTCCTACCCGCGAGCTTGCAACGCAAATTCACTTGAGCTTCGAGCAATACGGTCAAGGGTTGGGACTTACGAGTCTCGCCATTTACGGGGGAGTCGAGCAAAAATCCCAAGTGAGAGCTCTTCGTGAGGGTGTTGATATCCTGGTGGCCACTCCAGGCCGTTTATTGGATTTGATGGAGCAAGGCCTTCTGCGCTTAGGAAAAATCCAGATGCTGGTTTTAGATGAAGCTGACCGGATGCTTGATATGGGTTTTATCGAAGATCTCCACACCATCATTCAGTCCTTGCCCTCAGATCGCCAGAGTATGTTTTTCTCGGCCACTATGCCGGGCCCAGTTGCGGCCTTATCCAAAAAAATACTCAATGACCCCAAACGAGTAGAGGTATCACCCAATTCATCTACCGTTTTAAAAATCGAACAAAAAGTCATCTTCTGCAAACGAGAAGATAAGTTCCAACTCTTACGTAAATTATTAAAGCAAGAAGATAGAGAACTGGTGGTGGTCTTCACCAAGACTAAAAACTCAGCTGATAAAATTAAAGAGTACCTACGCTTTCACCGAATCGCCGCCACTGTCTTCCACGGAGATAAGTCCCAGGAAGATCGCGAGAAGGCCCTCTTCAATTTCAAAAACGGCAGCATGAAAATCCTCATCGCCACCGACATCGCGGCCCGCGGAATCGATATCCAGGGCGTGAGCCACGTCATTAACTTTGAACTCCCCATGGAAGCTGAAAACTACGTTCACCGTATCGGCCGAACCGCCCGCGCCGGTAACTCCGGAACAGCCATCACTTTCTGCGAAGAATCCGAAAAAGGCATCCTTGAGCGCATTCAAAAACTCATTCAACTAAAACTTCCAACAGAAACTTTCAAAGGAACATCTGAGGCCCCAGGGATCTGGCTTCAGGAGGGGTCTGTGAGACAAGTGACTGCTCCAACACCAGGTAAGAGTCAGGAGAAATCAGTTTATATTGATCACTCGAAGAGACAGAAAGTGGTGGTGGCCAAGAAGCATCCGGGGTTTAAGAATCGGAATAAGAAGAAGTAAGGGGTGAGTGAGCACTAGTAATCAATTATTTTCTTGTCACCAAAGTAGCAGTTTTTTGCGAATGATTTACTCGCGCGACAGCTACTCGCCCTGTTTTTTATCTTGTTTAGTTTACATGTTCCATGACCTAAAGTGCAATGGATAACAAATTCATAGTCTTCACTTTTAAAATATTTGTATTTCCATTCACTCGGCTTGTGTTTCAAGATCACAAAGATATTTTTTGTGTCAGAATAGACTTGATATTGATTATTTTTCAAGAATTCAGGAAGATGAGGAAGATTTTTGCCTATTTGATCTCCAGTCTTTTTTAAGGGGATTGCCGCTTTTATAGTTTTTGAACATTGAATAGATTTATGCTCACCATTTAATATAAAATCTTCAAATTCTTTTTCTAAAGGCATGCGGTTGCAATATTGTTCAGTGCCGTGAAGAAAATTATCTATTGCTAACATCGGATAGCGATAGAGCTCATTAAGTTCCTTTTCTTCAGGTAAATTTTTATCGAAGGGGCTGAATTCATGACCTAGGGATTGAAGTGAAAGTAAAATTACATGAAAAATAAAAGTAATCTTAAATAATTTTTTTAATAGTTTCATACTTATTGCCTTAGCTGTCTTTTGTTTTCGGTTTTGATCCCGAACTAAGCTCTTGCCAACCGCAGTCGTAAGAGAAGTCTCTGATAATGCCATCATTGCCTTCATCGAAATCTATTGGAGCACAGGCAGAAACATGAATAGACATGAACAACATCATTTAGTTAGTAATTAATAATTTTCTTGCCGTCGAAGTAGCAATGATTCTTAGCAAATGTTTTGCTCGGACGACAGCTATTGGCCCGAAGTTCAAGCGGGGTAAGAAAACAACTTTCAGTACCAAAAGAACAGGAAATAACATATGCATAATCTTCACTTTTAAAGTACTTGCCTTCCCACTCCTTGGGATTAATTGTTAAAACAACAAAGATCTCTTTTGAATCGGAATAGACATTATGCTCATTTCGCTCAATGAACTCAGCTAGCCCTTGGATCTCCCTTCCAACTTTCTGTTTATCTCGAGGGTTAGTTTGGGTCTTAATTACTTCAGAACATTTAATGTTTTTATGTGACCCATTTAAAACGAATTCTTTGAATTCATGCTGAGCTGGAAAGCGATTACAAAGACGCAAAATAGAGTTGAGGATTGATTTAATTCCACTCATGGGATAAAGATAGCGTCGATCGAGCCGCTCTTCCTCAACTGACTGCCTGTCTGGGGGACTAGCTATATGAGCTATCACAGGATTGGAGTGAGGTAGGAAAATAAAAGAAACTGCAAAGGTCACAATAGTATGTTTTATGTTTTTCATGTTTATTGCCTTACCTGTCTTTTGTTTTCGGTTTTGATCCCGAACTAAGCTCTTACCAACCGCATTCATAAGAGAAGTCTCTGATAATGCCATCATTACCTTCATCGAAATCTATTGGAACACAGGCAGACACGTGAATAAACATGAACAACATCATTTAGTTAGTAATCAATAATTTTCTTGCCGTTGAAGTAGCAATTGTCTTTTGCAAATGATTTGCTAGATTTGCAGCTCCTTACTTGAAGTTCGAGTGGTGAAAGATCACATCTTTTTGATCCAAAAGTACAAGTGATAACATATGCATAATCTTCACTTTTAAAGTACTTGCCTTCCCACTCCTTGGGATTAATTGTTAAAACAACAAAGATCTCTTTTGAATCGGAATAGACATTATGCTCATTTCGCTCAATGAACTCAGCTAGCCCTTGGATCTCCCTTCCAACTTTCTGTTTATCTCGAGGGTTAGTTTGGGTCTTAATTACTTCAGAACATATAATGTTTTTATGTGACCCATTTAAAACGAATTCTTTGAACTCATGCTGAGTTGGAAAGCGATTACAAAGACGCAACATAGAGTTGAGGATTGATTTAATTCCACTCATGGGATAAAGATAGCGTCGATCGAGCCGCTCTTCCTCAACTGACTGCCTGTCTGGGGGACTAGCTATATGAGCTATCACAGGATTGGAGTGAGGTAGGAAAATAAAAGAAACTGCAAAGGTCACAATAGTATGTTTTATGTTTTTCATGTTTATTGCCTTACCTGTCTTTTGTTTTCGGTTTTGATCCCGAACAATACTTCGGGATTTGGTCTGGTTGGGATAAGATGCATATGCGCATAAGCGCGTGGTGCGAAAATATCACTCAAACTCTTTAAAAAGGACTTTAATGGCTTGCTGCTGTTTTTAACCACAGATTCTTCTCCGCTTGGAATTATTGAAGTCTCATAGTGACATGTTTCAGTACCATTGGCCGTAAAACCAACGTGAACATCTCCCTCAAAAAGAGGAGTAAAGCAGTTGGTAAGAGTTATCTTATAATTATTTTCAATGGAAAGGCTAAGCTCTTGCCAACCGCAGTCGTAAGAGAAGTCTCTGATTATGCCATCATCACCTTCTTCAAAATCTATTGGAGTACAGGCATAAACATGAACAGGCATGAGATGATTGACGTATAAAGCATTACCTGGATCTACCCAACTGTAGACTTCCTCTTCTTCCCATGGGTAGTAATGCTTAATGAGAATGTTAGGCCATTGAGTCCAGGGATCATCGGTTGATGACTCGTTTAATCGTGGCTCAAAATTCTTTGGGTCGTTTACGATTTTAGTTACTCCATATATCATATAAGGAAGAAACATCATTCAGTTAATAATCAATGATTTTCTTTCCATTGAAGAGGCAATGATTTTTTACGAATGTTTCACTTCCACGGCAGCTCTTTACTCGAAGATCAAGTGGAGAAAGAATACATTTTCCCGACCCGAAATTACAGTCAATCACATATGCATAATCTGCACTTTTAAAATACTTTCCTTTCCATTTCTTAGGGTCAATATTTAAAATGATAAAGATTTTTTTTGTATCGGAGTAAACTTTGTGCTCATTTCGCTCAAAGAACTCAGCTAGCTCTTGAATGTCTTTGCCAAGCTTTAGATTGGCTCGGGGATTGGTTTGAGTCTTAATTAATTCTGAGCATTTGATATCTTTATGTGATCCATTTAAAACGAAGTCTTTGAACTCATGCTGAGTTGGAAAGCGATTACAAAGAAGCAACATAGAATTGAGGATTGATTTAATTCCACTCATAGGATCAAGATAGCGTTGATAGAGTTGTCTTCTCTCAATTGAACGCTCGTCCTCAGGCCAGGCCATATGAGCTCTTACAGAATTGGAGTGTAGTAGAGCAATACAAGAAACTGCAAAAGTTTTGATAATATATTTATGAATACTATTCATGTTTATTTTTTGAAAAAGTAATATTAAACCTTATTATCGGCTTAGTGTCCCCAGTACTATAAAAATTCGACTCTTAATTTTTCTTAATAATGTTTTAAAGCCTTTGATGTATTCACATTCTAGTTAGTTGAAGCTTTGATGTGTGATTTCTTTCCGTCCTTCAATCTTGTTTATTTAAAAAAATAATCCTATTTTTTTTGCAATCAATTACAATGTCCTTACTCACATTTGTTAAATCTTGTGTGAGTTTTTTTGCTTGGATCTTTATATGAAAGTTATGAAGAAATTTCTAGTAGGCGTCGTTGTCATTTTTATACTTGGTTTGGCCTATATTGCGAGAATATATTATGAAGTGAGAATTTTTCCTATAGAGAGATACGATGAAAAACAAGAGATAGATGAACTCCATCACTGGCCCATGGAAGCCATTTATTATTTTTTAAAAGCTGCAATGACTAATTGCAGGCGTTTCCCTTTAGAAAATGAATTCAATCACTTTCTGGTAAATGGTGTTCATAAGGATATTCAATGTTCTGAATTAATTAAGACTAATTTAAAGAAAATCTACGATATACCATCAGACAGAGCAGAGGGCCATTTTCTCTCTGATTTTATAAAACGTGGTCAATACAAAGTTATCTCTGACTCCAAAAGAATCTATGTGATTTACAAAAATGATCCGAAACGCTGGAAATACAAGCATTTTGAAAGAGAAGAATATGACAAAGTTATTCTATGTAAGTTTTCTGATCAGTATTGCGTATTCATGGAACTAAATGATCTTTTCATCAGCTGTCGGAATTCAGATTCTTTTGAAGATAATAACTGCTATCTTGGAGGCAAGAAAATATTTGATTATTGAAAGTAATCATTATTTCTGGGACTTATCAATTTACTAATAATTTGTTCTTAATACTACACTGGGCGAGCAAAGAACTGATCCAATCTCTCAATAAGCTTGGGATGAAACTTTTTAAAAAACAAAGTACTCTCCGCATGATGGCGTTTTACCTCGCCCCAAACTTCATAGATATTCTTTGCTTTCTCACCGGGACGAACAGTATGGAGATAATCAAAGCTACCCAGGATGGAAAGTAGGGAAGCCTCCAGCGAAATTTCATCCCCGGATAATCGCTGAGGATAACCTGTTCCATCGAAGTTTTCGTGGTGCTGGGAAATGATCTTTTCCACGAGAGGACTAATTAGCATCTTCTTTCTCTGAATGAGTTCAAGAGATTTTCCGACATGCCTTTTATATTCTTCCATCTCAGTNNCCGATGTTATGAATAAGCGAGGCAAAGGCAATGTCTTGGACCTTTTCTAAACCACAGGCCTTGGCGAAAATGACGGCGTAGATAGCGCTATTAATCCCATGGGCCAGAGCACTCCACCTTGGGTAGGGTAGTTCTTTTAAGCAGGTGTGGGCGTCGGGATATTGATTCACGAGATTTTCAATTCTTTCAATGATGGCGTAACCGTCCTCCTGCAGGAGTTTTCCAAAGTGGAGAGCGCCGTCCGTGGAAATATTAAAAAAATCGATGTGGAGTTTTCTGAATTTAAATTGAATGTCTGCCAGCTCTTCAGAAAAGCAGAAATCCTGATTAGTGCTTAACTCTTGCAGAAGTTTTCGGAATTCATCTTCTTTAGCATACAGGTGCCTTGTCTCTGAAGAGTTTACCTTAAGTTTTTTTTCTTCGGTGAATATCTCTCCGGCCCTCAGAAAGGGAAGATACCTTCTGTTCACTGATAGGTAGTGATACAAATCAACCGAATAGGACTTGCCCACCTTTAAGTCTCGGGTCAGGATGGTTCTGAAGGTTCGTTTTCTTAACACTCTTAGCACATAGACTAATTTATTAAGTGATATGTCTTTTCGGTCCATGATCAAGGTCGCCCCACACTTGGCGGCGAAGCTTCCATCTTTACTTAAGAGTGCATTGGTCAAAATGACGATGGGAAGATGGTTGTTGAGTTGATTGGCGTATTGAGAGATTTCCTGAAAGGAGATCACCTCTTTATTTTCAAAGTAAAAAGTTTTTTCAATAGTTGCCTTGGCATCAATGATGACGGCATCTACTTTAAAATCAGTGAGGTGATCAATTGCGGCCTCTGAAGTTTCAACCACTTTCAAGCTTGTGCTGCTTCCAAATGAAGATGAAATCTTCTCTCGGATCTCAGGATCCATTGTTACCAGTAATACATTCTGACTCCACTGACTTGCTTCCAATCAAACGTCCTTGCCTTCAATTACGGGATACTATTTATTCTAACTGACTTAGGCTTTTTCTCAAGAACGGATTAGTGGATCAATACTGTTGGAAATGTACTGGCCGTTACTTTGCAAATATTTTATGTGCCAATTTCGTGACTCAAAGAGGGCCATATGAAAGAAATCAATTTTAAGAAGACTGTAACTGGTAATGCTAATGAGGTCGCGTCCCGTGTTACTGAAGTGCTCAAGACCGAAGGCTTTGGGGTCCTCACCCGAATCGACTTGGATGCAAAAATAAAAGAAAAACTAAACAAGGAAATTCCTCCTGCCATTATTCTTGGGGCATGTAATCCCGAACTCGCCTATGAGGCCTATCAGGCCAATACTGACGTGGCGAGTATGCTTCCTTGTAATGCAGTTATACGAGAAATTAAACCAGGAACAATTTCCGTCGAATTGGCCCGGCCATCTTTTATGATGGAATTAATTGAAGATGAAAATTTAGTTAATCTTGGCGAGGAAGCGGACAAGAAATTGATCCGGGTTCTGGATAATTTACAATAACGACTTAAAGTCCAAAAATCTTCTTCAAGATACCTTTGCATTGATTCTTGCAGGCCAAAGTCATTTCATCTTGGTTGAGTTGAACTCCGCGAGTGTCTGGATCAAGACAACGTATATGATCCATGCAGATGAAGCCGTGAACTTTATTATGTGCAGTTTGAAGTGGAACCCTCAGAGGACCAAATTCGGGCCGATCTTTACTTGTAATTGGGGCCACGACAACTCTCGGTATGAGTTTATTAAAGGCTTCAACACTTAATACGACCCCATAATGCTGCTGGGCCATTTCTGAACCAGAATGAGGACTCCAATTTAGATGGATAATATCTCCAGGCTTCAAAGGTTTTCCCACTCTTTAAAATCATCGTCAGACAGATGGTCTTTCTTGTCGGCGGCCTTTCTTTGCTCTTTTGTGAACTGCTTAAGTTCGTCCCAAAAAGGATCATCGTTAAGCTCAATGTCGATCTGATCACCCACTTGCAGGCCGCGACGACTGAGTTCTTCCTTAGGGAGAATCACGCCTACAGAGTTACCAANNGATATTTATAAGAGCTTAAATCTAGAGGGATTTAGTGAACAAATCTAATATTATATGGCTTTTGGTGAAGTCTTCTCACAGATGAAACTCGTACCGAAAGTGGCCACCCTGCCCGGACTTGAACCAGGATCAGAGACTTAGGAAGTCCCCGTTTTATCCAGTTAAACTACAGGGTGATGGGACTTAGTGTAGTTAATTTAAAACTCTTTATGAACAAAAAAAAAGGCCATCCGAAGATGGCCTGTAAGACTTACTTTTTAACCTGAAGATTTTTTAATCCTGCGAAGGCATTATTCTTAAACTGTGGTCCAGAATGCATAGGCTGTTGAGGTTGAGGACGATTACCGCCTCCACCGCGACGAGGAGCAGCTCCGGTACCAGTCCCGGTCACACCTTCAGTTTGTGAATCAGCTTTGCAGGAAAGAGAAATACGGCGGCGATCCATATCGATGCCTAGGATGCGTACTTTTAGTTCCTGGCCCACTTTGAGTTCATCCATGGCGTTTTCTACGAAACGGTCACTCATTTCAGAAATGTGCAGAAGCCCATTCTCTTTAATACCGATATCAACAAAGGCGCCAAACATGGTGATGTTGGTTACCTGGCCTTGGTACCACTGGCCGATTTTAAGATCTTTAAGATCAGAGATACCTTTGGTGAACTCAACTGATTTGAAGGCCGTTCTTGGATCTTGAGTCGGCGCTTTTAAACACTTCACAATATCAGTTAGAGTCATCTCACCGATTTTCTCTCTTAAGGCCTTATCACTGGCCAGTTCATTTTGGAGAGAATCATCTGTCAGAAGGTCTTTTAGATCTTTTTTCTTTGAGGTCACCCATTCTTCAAGCACTGGATAACGTTCCGGGTGAATGAAGGTTCCATCCAGTGGATGAGGGCCGTTATAAATTCGCAGGAAGCCCGCGGATTGCTCAAAAACTTTTTGAGAAAAACGAGTGACTTTTAAAAGTTCGGCACGTGACTTGAAACCACCATTGGTGTCACGGTACTTCACCACGTTTTGGGCCACGGTAGGACCTATGCCTGAAACATAAGAAAGGAGGGGAGCAGAAGCCGTATTCAAATCCACGCCTACAAAGTTCACACACGACTCAACTACGGCCTCAAGGTTATTTTTTAATTGAACCTGATTCACGTCATGTTGGTACTGACCCACTCCGATGGATTTAGGATCAATTTTTACCAGCTCGGCCAGAGGATCCTGGAAACGGCGGGCAATTGAGATTGCTCCTCGAACTGTAACGTCTTTATCCGGGAATTCAGCACGGGCAATATCGGAAGCTGAATAGATGGAAGCTCCGGCCTCGGAAATCATAGTGGCCTTGACTTTACCGTCTTTAACTTGAGGGATGTGAGATTCAACGAATTCCAAAGTCTCCCGGCCATAAGTTCCGTTACCAATGGCGATGTATTCGATTTTGAACATATCAATCATCTTGGTCAGAATCTGAGCGGCACCGACTTTATCATTTTTTGGTTCATGGGGATATACCACGTGATCACCCAGAAATTTTCCGGTGTCATCCACGATCACAACTTTACAACCGGTACGTATACCAGGATCGATACCCAGTACCGCTTTTGAGCCAAGGTAAGGCTGAAGGAGAAGATTTTTTAGATTGATTCCGAAAACTGAGATCGCTGCGGTGTCGGCAATTTTTTTGAGTTCGTTTTTAACTTCTAGATCCAAAGACGGCTGAATGTAGTTGGTGAAAGATTTTTCAGCGCATTTCTTTAAGATGTCGTAGTTGGCGAGTTTTTCTTTTTGTGGGAAAAATTCATGTTCAACCATGCCGATTCCCATTTCAGGAACGATTTCAGCATCAACTTTTAATACTTTTAAGTTCATCCCTCGTCTCATGGCCATGTAGCGGTGAGAAGATTTTGGATCCTTGATTTTGGCCAGCGGCTCTGAGAATTCAAAAAAGTCTTTGAACTTAGAAGCGTCTTCAACTTTGTCTCCGTCTTTTCGAAGAGCGGCCTTCATGACACCGGATTCCCAGAATGTCTGGCGGATTTTTTCTTTAAGTTCTAAATGATGAGAAAAAGTTTCCATTAAAATATCACAAGCGCCAGCGATGGCCTCTTGAACGTCTTTAACTTTTCCGGCCGAAGGTTTAACAAACTTCTCTTCGAGCTCCGCCATGATGGTGCGGATATCTTTATCACCTTTTAAGATCATTTCAGATAATGGTTCAAGACCGTTTTCTTTAGCGATCATCGCCTTGGTTTTTTTCTTCGATTTATAAGGAGCGTAGATGTCTTCTAGTTGAGTTAAAGTACTGGCGGCCTTGATCTGGCGTTCAAGCTCAGGAGTCAGTGCTTCCATCTTTTTGATGGCCTCAAGAACATAGGCCCGACGTTTTTCAGTTTCAACATACTCGTTATAGGATTCCTGGATATCTCGGATTTGAACTTCATCAAGACCACCAGTGGCCTCTTTTCGGTATCGGGAGATGAAGGGGATAGTGCATTCTTCTTCGAATAATAATTTACAAGTGGCCATCACTTTAGTGGGAGTAATTCCCAATTTTGTTGTGCAAAAAATCATAGCATTTGGATCGAGTGTCTGTGCGGCCATGAGGCGAATCTCCTGGAAAAAATATCTCTAAGTAAGAAATGAAAATGGTAACGACTCAGAGTAGAAATTGGCAAGATTTTGTGAGAATATTAGAGGGAATTAAATGAAAAGGATTGATTTTGACGACTCTTGCCATCATTGGAAGCGGAATCCTTGGAAGAAGTTTATTATATACTCTTGCCAAAGAACAAAAAAGCTTCGAAAAAATCACTCTTTTTAACTCTGATTCTTTTGCTTTTCCCTGTAGTCTCCATTCTACCGCCATTGTAGCACCCCGAGGACTCTCGCAAGGCCATTCTCCCTTGGGTGATCTTTTGCTGGAGGCCTATGCTGGTTTTAAGCAGCACATAGAGCTGGATAATCCTGAAGGGGTGGAGCTTGTGACTCAGTTTACCGGCGCCTCGGATAAGCTGGATGCTTTTAGGGCCCGTTATCCTCATGGGGGTATGCTGGACTCACTTTCGTCTGTTCCTCTTAAAAAAACGGTTTATATCGCAAGTGAAGAGGCCTACCTGATCGATCCAAAAAGCTACAATGATTGGTTGTTAAGTGAGGCCCGGATGATGGAGCAATATCATCTTGAAGTCATCAATGATTTTGTGACGGAGTTGGAACAAAATGATCGAGTTCATTTAAAAACTCAACAAGAGAGGGTTCTGTCTTTTGATAAGGTGATCTTTACCGGTGGTAATTATAATCGTTTTTGGAAGGGTCTTATTCCTGATTCAAAACTCAAAACTTCCAAGGCCGTTCAAGGGAGTTATCTCGAATTCAATTCTCTTCCATGGGACTTGCCTTCTTTTTCTCTGACTTTTGATGGAGATAACTTAATCTGGAATAATCGATTGAAGCGTCTATTGATTGGTTCAACCACCTCAGCGACTCATCATCTTCTCCCACCGCTCTCGGAGCTCACTTTAATATATCAAAGGCTCTCTGAACTGGTGGATCTTACTTTACCGGATCTCTCGCAAGCGGAAATTAAAGTCGGATTAAGGGAGAAGGCCCAGAAGCGCGAACCTTATACCATACGGGAAGGTGATGTTTATTTAATGGGTGGGATGTACAAAAACGGTTATTCACTGGCGCTTAAAATGTCCAAAAACTTTTCTCATCAATACCTTTAGTTCTTTTGTAGAACTCACTTAAGCACTGATTGTTCTTATTGGTTTCTCTTAACTTCTTAAGTTCCGCCTTGGTGGTAGAGAGGCGCTTAAACTCTGTTGCTTTAACTGCGGCCGTCAGCATCTTCTCTAAGTTCTCAAGAGTCACCACATCTTTTCTTTCCAGGTTTCGGCAATGGTGACTGGGCACATGAATAAAACCAAAAGTTAAATCTGGATAGAGGTGGGCAAACTGGAAGGCGAGATTGTTACAAACAAAGGTGCCCGCGTGATTTGAGACTTGCAGGTCTTTTCGTTCTTTTTCCTGCAGGGAGCAGTACATTTGGGCCAGAGGATAGTTTAATCCAATCACTTCATCAGCATCGGGTAGGATGACTGAATTGTGGCGTTCATTCCCGTCATTATCAGCACCTGCAGTGTTATCCAGATTGCGTGCCATGGTTTCAATTTTTAAATGACAATTGGCCTCACCGAGTCCCAGAACAAGTTTGGGAGTTCTGGTTTGCGCCTTGAGACAGTCTTCTAACTGATAGGTCGATTTATCAAATATTGTATTGAGAGCACAAAGTTTGAGTTCAAACTCCGGATGGTCTTTTAATTTTTCCAATAAACGATTGGCGATATTTTCAGAATTGTTGAAAGGGGCCTTTCCAAAAGCATCAAAATGTCCGACCAAAACAAGTGGTCGTGACCAGGCGGAAAAAGACAAAAGGAGAAGCAAAAAACCTGTTTTCATGCAGCTTTTTTCCCAAAAAAGTCGTGGTTTTAGAAGGGATTGGGAACTTTTTACCGCCTGACTCTTAGATCTTTAAGCTAAAAATTCATTATCCGAAAAGCCATCCATAGACAAACCTTTCTCTCAAGGATGGCCCATGAAAAAATGGATTTTTTCGCTGGCACTAGTGTTCTCTCTATCAATCACAGACACCTCTTACCAGAATATGATTTCTCACGCTCACGACGTTGCTCCAGGAATGGTTTCCTCGGAGGATTCGACCTATGTGCCGCCTTCATTTGTTCAGGCCGCTCATCTTTCAGTTAAAGGTATGCAGATTGTTGGCTTCGATTCGAATAGTCGCGAGAAGCTTTATCGATCTTTTGAAGTTCTGGAAGAAGTGGTTAATTCTGAAGAATTCAAGGACCGCGTGATCAACTTTAAAAATTCAAAAGGTGAGCGCTCATTTGCTTCAAATAAGGGTCTAAGTAATGAAGAGATTTATCAGATTTTCATGGAAGGCCGAGAAACCCTTCAGCAAAATACCCCAGGCGAAATGAACTTCTACTTAAAACTTTATAACAAGAGCTGGTCCCGGGTCATTGGTTACACTTCAGGGGACACAAATGTCATTCATATGAACTGGAAGTTTTTTAAGAACTTCGCCCCTCATCAAGTGGCCAGTAACCTCGCTCATGAATGGACGCACAAAATAGGATTTGATCACCGCTCTGCCAAGGAGCATGATTCAGCTCCGTACGCTATTGGTTATATCATTGGTGAAATGGCCGAACGAATTGAAAAAGTAAGAAAGCTCCACTAAGTTAAAACTTAGCGGAGCCCTTCTATTAAACGAATTAATTTCTTGATGCTTCCAAAAGCTTCTCCACGACCTGAATCAAAGGCTGCGGACGAGGATATTTAAATTCACAATCAACTTTAATCGGTTCGCCACCATTTACCGGAAAGACCGGGCATTTAGGGGATTGAGCGAAGAAGCGTTTTGACTCTTCATAGATAAAACTATGGGCCGCACGTGCTGCCGGAGCATATTCAGCTGGTGGCAGTGTACTTTTGTCAAAGTCCCATTTTGGAAGGCCTGGAAGAGGTTGGAAATAATTTTTCCAATCACGGGGAACTACCCAGAAGAAGTCTGGCTGATGAGTTTTTCCAATGAAGTTTCGGCCACTTTTCTTCGTTACACGCCATTGTCCGCCGACTACATTGCCTTGGGCATTGATCTCCAGATCATAGTTAAAATCAAAGTCTGAAATCTTATCATCTTCTTCTGAATTGGTTTCTTTCTTACGAGGATATTCCCAGTCAACGTACTTCAACTTCACGTTCACACCTACAATGTGAGTCGTTTCAGGATTTCGTGAAACTTTAAACGGATCCTTATCCCCATATTCTTCCACCGAAATAGCGGCAGATTTTAATGTGCCCTCATCTCCAGTCTTAGGGTTGTAATAAAAAAGTTCATAGCCTGAGACCGGTTGATTGGCGATGGCAGCTTCAGCAGTTTTATCCACAACAAAACTTCTGCCTTCAACGCCCAAAAGGTTAACCATCGAGACGTGAAAGATGGCCGGGTGAACATCAGCACAACGAGGCACAAGCTCTGTATCATCACGATCTATTTCAGTGTCGATATAGCGGCCGTACTTATCCTTATCAGGATTTTTCTTATTACAACGATTGCCCTCGAAGATAACGTTACTCTGAATGGTTGAGTTGGCCCACATTAAAGAGACTAATGCTTTAATGTCGTTAGGGTAAAAAGGCATCTTCTTGCCGTTTGGCAATGTGACGGTTACGGTTTTTTCAGCTCGGGGCGAGTGTCCGGCGGCCACTGCCCATCCGTGACAAATTCCTTCCCAAAGGGCCATAAGCTTATTGGCATTTGGAATTCTGTAGCCATCAGGAATTTCAATTGCAGAAAGGAATCCCCATTTCTTCTCATTACCCCATGTCTCAGCGTAGTCCCAGATGCGGTTAGTAAGATCAAACGAAGTATCACCTAAAAGAAGGTCATACTTTTCAGAAGGAGCTAGTTTGGCCAGATCTTCTTCATCGAGCTCATAGACTCGTGAATGGACTTTTGAAACACGCTTTTTTGCATCCCGAACGTTCTTTTTCCAGTCCAGGTGCTTTCTGATACTGAAAATAAAAGTGGTGTAATCTTTGTTCTGATAATTGTTGGCAATCATTCCCTGGTTAAGTGGCCAGTAAGATCCACCCCAAGGTTGCACTTTAGTATTGGCCTGATTGAGCCCGCGCTTTTCCATCTCGTAGATGTTGGCGATGTAGCCTTCACCTTCATACAACGCCTTTAAGCGTGTTTTGATCTGGTCAGTTGAAAAAGGTTTATAAGGATAAATTGTTTTGGCCGGCTCTTTAATCCTACCGGGAGTAGAGCAGTCCTGGGTTTCAGGATCACAATCTTCTTCCGTCGATTGGGCGAAAACAGGAGTCGAAAGAACGACAAGTGTCATTGATAAGTAGAGATACTTTTTCATCTGGCCTCCCATATGGGTCTTTTTATGACTTGGTGTATCTTTTTATAGGGTCAGTTGCCAGTGTTTTTAGGCACTTGAGTAAAGATTACAAGGCACTAAACTAGTGAAATGACTGCTTTTTCCAGCGCTTAAGGGGATTTCGTTTATGATCCGATAAGTCCTTGAGGTAATTTATGAGGTTAAAGCTATTAATTTCACTCTTCATGTTTCTGACGAGTTTCTCTTCATTTTCTGCAGAAGATGATTTTCAAATGCGGGTGAGTTGGGTTCGCACACTTAAAGAACTTCTGGTTGAAATAGAAAAAACTGAAGACCATAAAATGGTGCTTTTGGAGAAAAAGTTTTTTAACTCCTGGTCTTTGATCACCAGCGCCTGGGCGGATGCACGTTATGACTGCTTTTATGCAGGCTGGCCTTCAACATTAAGAGCAAGTGGCGGAAAAAAACTTTGTCAGCTCCCTGAGCGCACGAACTCTAGTTATGAGAAAGGAGTTTGTAAAGGGGATGAGCTCCAGTGTCAGCCTCTTTTATTTGGAAAAAATCTTTGTGTTTCATTTAAAACAAAACAAGATAGAAATTCTTCTTTCTCGCAATGTGAAAAAAAGTTTCAGGCACAAAGAAATGGTCAGTATGATTTTCTGAAAAATACTTCTCGTAGGGAAGCAAATGACTTGCGGGAAATGTCGGCCCTCGCGGTCGATATTTGTGACCCCAAATCAAATTCTCCCCAAAAGGGAAGTGTGGTTTGTCGAAAAATTCAGGATAAATTACCAGACGCCATGAAGGCCATTGATCGCGGGTTTATTGAAGCGGAAATCACTCATACATCTGCCGCTCCTGATAGAGATGAAGTACAACCGGAACCTATTCCGACCCAAAGTCCTGCACCGCTGGCAGCAGAAGAAGATTGTCCGCCACCGGCAGCTGCGCCGGAATCATTGGCCCAGAACGTGGCGGCCATTCAAAAACAGTTGAACGAACCCTTTGATGAGTCTTATGAAAAAATTAAGAAAGAATTTCTCTCTTCACCATTTTGTGATCCGGAAAAAGTAATTAATAATTCTGACCAAAAACCCAGTGCGGTTTATGTCGGTATCCTGATGAAAGAGTTGCAGTCTCTTCCGTACTTAAACTCGGCCACTCAAAAGGAAGAATTCTTAGGGAAGATGCAGAGCAAGTTCAATGTGAGTCGCAGTGTTCACAATGAAGTTTCGAACCTTCTGAGTGGTGCTGGTGACCGGAAGAATATTGCGGCCAAGGCCCAGGGAATTATTCTTCAGGATATTATTAAAAATTATCGTCCCGGTTCTCATCAACTGGGCCAGGAGATAAAAGAGGAATTGACTAAAAAAAATATTTTTAAAAAGAATCCCTCTGGAGAGATAGAGTGCCCTTTTATTGGTAAGGATGCTTTCATGAAGGCAATGGCCGGCAGAGAGGAAGTTTTAAAAAGTCATGGTAGGAGTATCACTCATAAGAATCAAATCACCATCGTGGATTATACCCGTCCTTCCAATGAGCGGAGGATGTTTGTCATTGATTTGGCGAGCAACAAAGTTCTTCACAATACTTGGACAGCCCATGGAATAGGTAAAAGTGAAGGAGGCGGTGTAGATGGAAAGGGAAGTTCTCCTTCGATGTCAAATCAACCGGGTTCGTTGAAATCTTCCGATGGTTTTATCATTGCTACGGCAGCTTCTCATGGAAATCGTTTCGGGCCCAATGTTCTATTGAAAGGAATAGATTCTAATAATTCAAATCTCGGTGCCCGGGCCGTCATCATTCATGGCTGGGCCTCGCCTATGGGTGAGTACTCTACCGGTCTACGAGAGTATAATTATGATACCGGGAAATTTAATAGACCTTATGATGTTATTGAAAAGGTGATGAAGACTGATTTTAGAAGTTCTTCGACCAAACAGATGGAAGACGCTATTTGGGGCATCAAAGGCTCTCTTATCACTCCAACATTTCTTCCCCCGACTGAAGGCTGTCTGGGTGTTCCTACCATCAATATGAAGCATTTGGACCGCAAAGGCCGAAATAAAGACCAAGTAGAACTTCTTAGAGAAGATCTACCTGGATCGATTATTTTTAATTATTCAGGTCCTGAGATGAAATCTAAATATCTTTAAAAACGAACGGCGAAATCAGCACCAATGGCAGTGGCATCCGAACGCAGCTTTAAGAGCGTTTGGGTGAAAAGACCAACACTTTGCAGGTACTTAATCTTCTGAGGGAAGTAAGTCAGATTCACGCGCCCACGATGAGGCAGGTTATTGTTGAATTCACGGGATCCGGATTGCACTCCCCGTTGGTCCCAATCAAAAGTGAGGACTGAACCCAGCATCCAGCGATCATTGAATCGGTAATTCACATAAGGGCCGGTACTGACAATCATAGTCTGCATGGCCGCTGGAGTCCCACCCTGAAAAAGCGGGGCCTTTACGTTGTTCTTGTAATACATGCGGTAAATCTGACCAGTGAGACCTGCTGTCCATCTTACATCCGGTAAATTGAAGGCCAGACTTTGTGACAATACCAAGCCATAGGTCATATCCAGGTCTTTAGAGGTAGATGATGTCGGTGCCTCATAAGAGAAAGTCGTAAAGAGAGTGGCACCGGGAAGATTGAGTGAAGGAAGACTCACGTAAGCGCGGGCATTGAAGAACTCAGTTTTGGGACGATTGGTTAAAGTGAAACCATCTTTATCTTTGTTCTCTACTTCATCAGTATAACCATTACTGGCCGAAAGAGTCGCACCTATGGCCCAGTCAAAATTAATCTGATGACGAAGATTAACTGCATGAAAACTTTGCAGAGGAGCACGACCTGAATTTGGGGAATCAATTCCTTCCTGAAAAACGTTGTAGGTTTCAGTCGCCTTACCTGAAGCTGTCGGGCCTAGAAACTGCTGATAGTATGAGAGCGAAGTATTATCCCAGAGTTCCCTAGCGAGACTTTTTTGGGGCATCTTGAGCTTAAGGACTTGTCCCGGGTTATTTTGGAGGTATTGGTTCTGGGAATTTGTCTGGGCCACAAGTCCTGACCTGTCACTACTCTGGGCCTGGGCGGCATTAATCATCACCAGGATCACAAAGGCCGCCATTACCAGAATGAGAATGTTGGAAGAAAGGCTTGAACGCTTAGTTTTCATATTTTAGTCCCGGCAGTGTTTTGGTTATTCGCCATACCTAAATTATCAAGCTTGTCGCGGTCACTTAAAAACTCTCTCAGATTATTTATCACGATCATCCTTTGGGTTGACTCAATGTCTTTCCCGATTCTGTTCATGATCTCTTCTCTGATCCCCACGTACTCTAAGGTCAAGTTGTGGAGAAGAGTCTCATATAACATAGAAACTTTTGTTCTGGTTAGCATCTCGGCCGGTGTCAATAATTTACCGGTAACATCACGCTGAATGAGTAGCGCCAATTCTTCACGCTTGGCCGAATACATGGACTGAAGTACCCAGGCGGTGTTTCTCACTGACCAGATGTACATATTAAGACCCATGTTGGAAGCTTCTTCGGCCTTTGAATTTTGCAGGAAAAGAATTTCCCACTGACGCTTCATGTGAGCGCGGAATTCTTTTGTGTCATAAACATCTTTTTGCTTAAAGAGATTTGAATTGGCCTTTAAGTTTTTAAGAACAGTACCATGTTCTTTTCTGGCCTTGGCATAAGCTTCGGCCAGCTTTTGGATCTTTTCATAACCTTCTGGGCGTTTTAGATCTTTATAGCGCCATGAGAGAATATTGGTCATCTCTTCCATGAATACAAAAGCACGTCCTACATAGTAATCACTGCGTTTTTGCTCGTTGTCCTGATCTAACATCACATAGACTTGATCCAGAATAAATCGACCCATGCGGTCCCAGAGATAAAGCTCCAGCTGTTGAGTGCGGTTGATTTCATTAAAGAGGTACTGCTTCATCTTGGCCGAGAGATTGGGATTTTCTTCTCTTAATTTAAAGATAAGATTGTTGTAACGCTCGAGTTCTTCCCAAGTGGCCTCAATTTGCATAGGGAAGTTATATTGAGTTTCTAATTGTTCAAGTCTTCCCATTCGTGAGGCGTATTCAATATTCTCTTCATAAGCGATCTGAAGCTGTTTAAAGTTACTCATACGCTCAGACCAACTGGTCCGATTGATGCTTTGGGAATCAGTCGTTAAAAGCATATTAAGGATAGCAGGACTGGCCTTTTCAGATTGACCATTACCTAACTGAATAACCAGCGGTTCAGATGAGTTGTTTGTCACTGCCGAAGCTTCAATAATATTGGCAAGGATTGCCTTCTCAGGTGCTACAGTCACGGCCGGGGCCGCTTGAGTAGTGGAAACTGAATCTTCTTTTGGTGTGGGGCCTGGTTTCGTCACTTCTGCGACTGCTTCTTTACTTCTCATGTCATTGATAACAACTTCACTCTTATCCATAAGACTTGTGATTTCACTTTTGGCCTCAAGATAGACTGAACGCACGTGACCTACGGCCTGCATTGCATGGGGATTCATAGGCATGGTGATGAAATAATAAGTAAATGGCCCATAGACGGCGAGAGCAATGGAGTAACCTAAGTTATTTCGGACAGTCTGGAAAAACCAGATTACTTTTCCCATCGTATAACGATAAAAAAGACCTTTAAAGTTGTTGACTGGTCTGGCTATGATTCTGGCAAGAAAATTTCCAGCACTCTTGGACATAAGTGCAAGCTTGAAGGCCGTTTTGGATAATTTATGGGCCCTGATCTTAGTATTCAGAATAATTTTCAACTCATCTTTAAAATTCTGGAAAACAAGCTGACGCTCTTCCCAAGTCAGGACAGGATCCATCTCGGCCGTAAGAATTTTATTATAAATATTTACCACTGCCGGATCATTTGAACGGTCTTTGACAGGAAGACGGATGAGTTTTGATTTATAAACCGTCTTTAGAAAACATTCAACCGAATGAATAAGTTGTGTACTGGCCTTTCCATCATTGGCCTTCTTGTATTCAAGAGAGAGGAAGTTATAGAAGTGATTGATAATGGGACACATCAGGTCCATTTCGTGGAAATCAACTATGATTGACTTTAAGGCCTCTCTGTCTGAACTAAAAGTAATTTCGCCTTTGATATTATAGTAATCATGGCGCTCCAGCGTTTCACTCTCAGTCTGGAGAGTTCTTTTTAAAACATAACCTGTTCCACCCAGGATCAGGCCCACTAAGAGTTGGGCCGTAAGACCTTCTTCCTGATACTCAAAACCGCTCATCCCATTTTGGTTATGAACTGATAGAACTTCGCCCTCAATGGAATAGAGTTTCTTTCCACCATCCTGGAGAACAGTCTCCAGGAAAGGTTGTATCTTTGGAACATCCATCGAAAGTAATTCAAGTCTCATTGCAATCGTCCTGGGTCAGCTTACTGCTGCTGTTGCTGTTGGGTTTGGTTATAGCTATTGCCGAGTGAGATAGTGCTCAAAATCGGACGTAGCGTAATTGATCTCGAAAGATCCAGCTTACGGGCAAAACTTACGCCGTAAAACTGATGATTTCCAATGGCAGTCAATGCTTCATAATCAGGACGTGCTTTTTTAATGGCACGCATGATTTTCACGGCATTGATTTTAATCTGCTGATTATTGGCAGAAGGTAGGGCCGAGCGGATTTCATCCCAGCTGATTTCCAGTCCAAGTTCCTTCGCAAATAAAATGTTCTTGGCATTCTCGAGGGCCGGGATTACTTCCTGGAGTGCTTTTACTTTTACCTGGTTCGAGTTGGGCATCATATAGCCAAATAGAGAGCCGTATTTATTTAAAACGGCATCATATTCTTCACGGCTGGCATTGATTCCATTTCTGATTTCAGTGATGAGGTTACTGAAAAAGTATGGAACAATTCTATCGGCCAGACCATAGAGAGGCTGACGCTCAACTGAGATATCCACGGACAGGCCTTCCAGAGAAGCTGCAGAAACTCCCAGGAAATTTCCATAGAAATTTAAGAAGTAGGCCTGAGCAATTGCTCCGTCAGAGAGGGCCTTGGCCTCCATCTTGGTAGTTTCTTCGATCTGATGAAAGTGAATCACTTCATGACCGGCAGTATAGATTTGGGTCAGAGGATCAAGTTCTTTACGAATCCAGATGAAGATATCTGAATCAGAAAAAAGACCATGAGACTTACGTTTTTTAGCAAAACATTCACCCGCATCTTCCCGTGCAGAAAGATGGTTCTCAAGAATTTTTTTACTGCTTAGAATCGAAATCTTATTGGGAACTAATTCATTGGTGAAGACTTCCTCGAGAGAGAGTCCCTGCTTCTTCGCAAATTGCTCAAGGTTGTATTTGGCATAAGGCATGACCGGCATAAGCTCAATCAGATCCTTCACTCCAACATGTCTTGAATTCATGATGTCCTTCATGCGCTGAAGGAAAGGGAATTCTTTGAAGTGCTCCTCGCGTTTCACGGCGAGGAATTTAGCTCTGTTGTCGGCCGACATTTTACGGGCCTTGGATTCAATTTCCATCCAGGCCGCCCGGGCCTCTTTTATATGGTCAGGGACAAAATCAGAATCAATCAGCAGCTCACCGGTTGCAAATTCCCGCTGGGATGCGGTTAAGAAGCCACTAGTCTTGTTAAGACTGATATCAGAGAGACCGAAAGTCTCGAACTTAAGTTCCGGATGAACTGTTTCAGTTGAAAAGAGCTTGGCAAATTCAATGGCCTTTTCAGAATTTTGTAAACGGTCTCTGACTGTTACCATGAAGCTCTCAACAAGTTTCATCATGTTAATAGCTGTCTTCCCGGTAATGTTCTCTCGAGGGAAGCTGGCCTCAATACTTCCTCTAAGAATTCCCAGAAGAACATTGAATTCCTTAATCAGAGTTTTATTATCCTGGGCCTTCTCTGCCAGCATGGCCTTAAGGTTTTTAAGGATTTTTCTATCATGCTTCCGGTGCTCGTCAGTATAATTTTGGTAAACGATGTCCTGATCGATAATCAAGAGTTCATCCATCTGATCGCGGAAACCTTTAGGAAGTTTATTTTTTGTTTCCAGGCGTTCGAGAGTGGTCACCAGAGTAATCTGATTAGTGTTTATTTTCTCAAAGTAAGCGGCTATGGCCAGTGTGGCCTGTTTACTTTCAAGAACATCAATAATTTTATAAATCGGCTCAATTGCACGTGGGTTCATGAATGAGAGAACTTCACGTGACTGAGTCTTAAGCGATAGCGCCAGACCTAACATCGTATAACTATCGGCCGTACCATTTTTAAGATGGTTATAAATTTCAGTCGCCAGACGCGAAACTTGAATTAATTGGGCCGCCACAAACATAGGAAGATGAGTCTGAAGAGGTACTGGTGACTTTTGTTTAATAAATTCTGCCGCAGTCACCGCTTCAGGTGTTCCCACATCATCAATCACAACGAAAGGAGCGTATCCACCGCCTTTAGAGGTGTTTACAATTGAACTCATTGGCCCTTTTTCTTCAGGAGCGTAACGGACCAAAGCATTGTGGGTCATTTTAGGTAAGGCCTTAGCTCCACCACCATAGAAAACCCATAGACGGATATCGGCCGCAAGGTTTGCGAAGCGGGTTCCTGTCTTGTCTTTCATGGCAACTGGAATGCGAGCGATTTTAACCAGTTTTTGATAGGCGTAATGGGACGGATTCTTTCTCACCATCTCCATGACTTCTTTCTTCGAATCATTTGAGAGGGTTTTCATGATGTAGATTCCAGAGCCACCTGAGAGATTTGGTGCTTTGATAACCCACTCATCCATATTGTCTTCAATCACTTTAACTGATTCTTTCTTAGGAGGAAGAGTTTCAGGTGGCGTGATTTTAGGTCCATTGACCGGAATACCCAGCTCTTTAATTTTACCTGAGAAAAATTTAGGAGCATAAGTGGTTAAGGCCGCCAGGATAATCTTATTATCGAGGATTCGGTTAAGCCCACCCATGTAGATCTTATGATTTAAAATTGCCTCCAGAAGTCCTGGAACCGCGTAGTCAGATTGAAGAGGAATTGGATTCCCGTTTACATCCAATACTCTCGGAGCTTCACCTTCTTCACCTAGTTTTAGTGAATCACAAAGATAAATAGGCTCATTAGTGTCCGGATCTCTCAGGATGATGCCTTTATCAACGTCAAATAGTGCGGAATCAGCATTAATTCGAGAGTAGATAGCAGTTACAATCGGGTTTGAGCCATTGATGGTGCGAAGTCGGATATAACCTTTCTCATCCTGGAATAACTGGACGGGATCGGCATAAACCAGACCTGAATAAGCTGCTAGGTTATGGATCTCTGGAGCAGCTCCATTCATTCCTCCTGGTGGAAGAATAACTTGAATGCCATCTTTAACGCCGGTCCAGTCTTCACCCAAAGATTTATACGTTTCCGCTAAAACTTGAAAGTGATCATTTGGCAACATCTTGCCCATGGACTCAAGTACTTCCGGGTTCTGCTCGTAGTGACCTTCCAGTACGTTCATATTATTGGAAGCACCTGACGGAGCTCCCGCATTGAGTTCAAGAATTCTAAATGGCAATTCCGGTAATTTTGAGATCTTTTTAGATTTCAGGATTTGTTCAAAGTTTTTTGATTGCTCAAGATAATCTTCAATTAAAACCAGATCAAGGCCCACGTTATCGAAGAAAGGGTATTTCTTCATATTCGGGTGATGTAGCTGGGGAAAGTAGTTAGGAGATTCCATAATTGCCTGGATGAAGATATTACGTATTTCAACCGGCAAGGATTTTACAAAAGGAGAGTCTTTTACTGATTTAGAGCCATAGATATCCTGGATCACACAGCGAAGTGAGACGATGAGTGATTGAGCGGCCTTTTCAATTGTATTGAAAACTGACTTTTGAAGTGGAACGATTGTAGTTGTACATGGGACAGTGAATATCTTGTAATTCCCATTTGCATCTGATTTCTGAAATGTTAAATCCCGTTTCCGAATGAAGCGAGTCAAACTTCTGGATTCTTTTAAATGAACTGAAACTTCTTTTGAAAGAAGGTTCTTAACCAGAGCTTTGGAGTGATTGTAGGGTGCGCGTTTTCGCCTTGATGAGAAGATGTAATTGGCCACATCTACCTTCACCGTTCCAATAAATCCCTGGTTTGGATTATACGGCTGCAGTTTGCGACGAGAATTTTTCACTTTAATCACAACGACCTCACAAATAATGGCTAACATTGTTCGTTTTTGGGGAGAGTGTATCCAACTTCCTGACGCTGTGCAGTTAAACATCCCTAAGGCTGTAAAAACTACAGACAGTGTCTTTGGAAAGCCACAACTCGAGGTGCCTCCTTGCAATTTTTGTGACAAGGATATTGCTTAATTATTTTAATGAGTTGAACTCAAATACCTGTGAGGTTTGAGGACAAATGTCTAAAGTTTGGGCAATTTGGTACAAGAAGCAAGTTGTCTAAATCATTGAACTTTTTGTTTAGCAGTGGCCAATTTATAGGGCCAATCTTAAGAGTGCGAGTCTTGGTTAGAATAAGTTACTTGATTTTGAGACGCATTAAAACGAATGATGAACAAGCTTCCACAGGGTGTTAATTTCCGGTAATCAATTTCGGCCTGGTGAAATTGAGCAATTTTTTGAGCAATAGGAAGGCCAATTCCAGTTCCGGTGATTCCTCTTGGGGAGGCCCGATGGAAACGGACATTGAGGATGTTTTCAAAGTCATCTTCATCAATTCCCGGGCCTTCATCCTGGATCCAGACCTCAACTCGAGAATTTACATTTTTAATATCTAACTGGATGGTGCTTTCCTCGGGGGAGTATTTGATGGCATTATCCAGAATATTTTCAAACAAGCTATCCAGTAACTGCTTCTCACCCATGACTTCCAGATTAAGCTCTTCTTCAATATTAAAACGAATGGTAATTTTTTTCTCTTTCGCTTTCGTTCTCAGGCGAGAGGAGGTTCCTAACAGAAGATCATCCAGGCGAAGCGAATGAAAGACAAAGCTATCCAACCCGGATTCTACCCTCGAAATAAGAAGCATGTTCTTTACGAGCTCTACCAAACGCTCTAATTCTTCCCGAAGCGATCGATGGAACCGTTGGTACTCTTCCATTGTCCGCTCTTTGGATTCCAGAACATCTAATTCACCCTTAATTATGGCAAGAGGTGTGTTTAACTGATGGCTGGCGTTTGAGACAAAGTGTTCCTGACTTTTAAAGGATTTTTCCAGTCGTTCTAGAAGGTTATTTAGCGTTTTACTCAATTCTTCAACTTCATCTCCTGTATGTGGCACAGGAATACGTAAGGAGAGATTTCGTGCGGCAATGGTGTTGGCGGTTTCGGTTAACACTTTTATCGGCGCCAAGGCATTGCCTGCAATCAAGAATGAGATGAAGCTTGAAATCAGGATAAGCGTTGGAACCATTAAAGAAGTAATAAGAAGATGATTTCTTTCTCGAGTGATCAGAGTATCCATAGAAGCTGCTACTTGCAGAATCATTTCTTTATCATGTTCATTACTGATTTTGACGTTTACTGCTCTGAATACTTCATTTCCAATGGAGAAAGTCTTGTAGCGGTGAGTATAGTCTTCGTAGGAAGGAAGAAAAGAATCAAAAGGAATTTCGGAAATTGGTTGAGGATCTTGGCTTCTTGATAAAATCTTACCGTCATATGACCTTACGATATAGATAGTTTTATTCAGTATAAAAGGAAAAGCTTTCTTTATTTCACTTTCTGGCAATTTAAAATCAATTTTCAGGCCTGAATCATCAATATAAAGGTATTCAGAGAGATCAATCGCATAGTTTAAGAGGCCTGAATCAAAATCTGCTCTTCCTGATTGAAAATACTGATTTGAAAGGATGTAGGCAAATGCACAGATGAATAATCCAAAGAGAGTAGAATAAACAAGAGTAAGACGAAATCTGATACCTTTAAAGAGACTAGTCAATTTTGTTAAGGACATAACCCTGGCCCACAACAGTCTTTAAAAGTTTTTTTGGATAAGGAGAGTCAATCTTTTTACGTAAATGATTAATATAAACATCTATTACGTTTGAGTCAGGATCAAAGTCAGCTCCCCAGACTTGTTTGGCAATGGCATTCCGGTCTAGTACCTTATCAACGTTTCTCATCAGGAATTCGAGTAAGGAGAACTCCTTGGTGGTGAGTTCAATTTTGGAGTCATCCCGGGTTACATCACGAGTGATAAGGTTCATCTTAAGGTCACCATTGATGAGCTGGGCCTTATCATCGTGTTTTCTTCTAATGAGAGCACGGACTCGCGCCAGTAGTTCTTCAAATTCAAACGGTTTGGCCAGGTAATCATCGGCACCAGAATCAAGACCCATAATTTTATCTTTAGTCGTTGAAAGAGCTGTGAGCATAAGAATAAAGCTTGTATGACTGTTGGACCTGAGTTCTTTAGCGAAATCCATTCCACTCATCTCAGGCAACATGACATCTAAGATGATGAGATCAAAGTTTTTTGCATTGAGCATTTCACGGGCCATACTTGGGGTATCGGCCGTTTCTACATGATGACCGACTTCTTGCAGGCCCTGCTGAATAAAAGCAGAAACTTTTTTTTCATCTTCAACGACCAAAATATTGATCATGAATTACTCCTGGATGATCTTGGAAATAAAGGTAAATTTAAGGTGAGTTGGTGTCAACTTCATAGAGGTTAAATTTCCTTCATTGGAAGAAGATGTTCTCGGTTCAAAGATTGGGAAATACGTGCTTTAACTTAGTGCGAAAAGAATGGTAGCAACGGGCGGAGTTGAACCGCCGACCCCAGCGTTATGAATGCTGTGCTCTCACCAACTGAGCTACGTTGCCCCAAGAAAAAAGTAGTGTCATACTAATAGCGGGAACACAGTCCGTCAATATTATTTCCCCTATTTAGAAGTGTATTGCCCATGAAAAATTTAAGTCCAATTGCCTACCGGTCCCTTTTCTTCAAGCATGTGTGGCGATTTATTGGAAATGTGGCCGCTCCTCACGAGCTGGTTATGGATCATGCCGTGGCTGTTTCCGGGGGGCTGGATTCAATGACTCTACTGTGGGTCGCCAATAGGCTGTCTCAGCAGGGAAAAATTGGGAAAGTTCGCGCCCTTTTCGTTCATCATCATACCAGATCCGGCCAAAATGATGACGCCTCGATGATAGAGAACTTTTGTAAACAAGAGGGGATCCCTCTGGTCGTTCTCCATGCAGAGGGACTCTCTGCCAATGATAGTAATTTTGAGGCCCGGGCAAGGAAAGTTCGGCTAGAGTTATGCATGAAAGAACGTAAGGCAAATGAGCTTCTCTGGACGGGACATCATTTGGACGATTCGTATGAGTGGAGTTTTATGCAAAGACATCGCTCCACTTCACCTAAGGCCAGTATTGGTATCCCTGTCAGGAATAAAAGTATTATTCGCCCTTTTTTATGTGTCAGTCGGGCGCAAATCAAGCGTTTGTCCAGATTTGAGGGAATTCCTTATCTGGATGATCCTACCAACAAAGATATAAAGCATGACAGGAACTTTATTCGTTTAAAAATTGTTCCGTTAGTTAAAGAGCGTTATCCGAAATATCTCAAATTCTACTCACACTTTGCCAACTTTTCGGCCATGGTACTCAAAGTGAATGTGTTTAGTCGCGGTGGGCCTTCAAAGCTTTTTGCTTACGAGAATGGGGCGATAATTTTAGGCAAACATTTCTCTGAGTTGCAGATTCAGGAGATGATCCACAATTACTCCAATACCGACCGGGGAGAGATTATCACTCCTATTGAACGCATGATTAGGGCAATTGAGAACGGGAAAAAAGGGCCTTTTCATTTTAGTGGTGGAATGGAGGGTTATCACTCCCATGGTTTGCTCATGCTCTATAAGCAGGGAATGAAAAACTATGATGAGTCTATAGCGGTTGTTTTGTCGCAGCTTTCTAATAATGCACTCTCTTTAATGACGACTTATAAAAAAGTTGAATTGGAGCATGCTTGGCAGAACTTACTGAAAGACCCGGATGCAATGAGAAATATGCCTGGATTAGTACTCGTGTTGGAGTCCGAGTCTATTTGCAAAACGCTAAATACTTCCGTTTATGATCCGCTTTTCCCTCACATCTCACAAGTGTGTAAAGAGCGGGGACTGCGTTTTATAACTTTTCAAAAATGTCTTGATGTCTGGATGCAAAAAAGAGAAAAGTTGCCTGAAAGACTCAAGCTTCTTCCTCTATATAACCTTTCCAATCTCTTTGCTTCCCAACAATGAAAGAGTTTCGCTATAATTGAACCACCCGAATAACAGTCGGTCATTATTCCTACGAGATAAAGAAGGTTCCTATCATGAAAAAACAACAGAAAACGTTAATGCTTTGGATCGTTGTGATTTTGATCATGGCCTTTGTAATGAAGGTTCTTGAGCAAAAAACAGTCAGCGCAAAAAACATTAACTTCAGTAATTTCATCACTGCAGTGGAAAGTGGAAATGTACGTGAAGTCACTTTCCAGGGTGATAATACAATTCAAGGTAAATTTAAAGAAGGCTATGAAAATGGTTCTTATTTTGAATTAACCGGAAACACAGGGGATGAAACTTTTCGCATTTTAAAAACACATGGGATTATTCCTAATTACAAGAAGGAAGAAAAACAAGGATTTCTAGCGACCTTGCTCATTAACTGGCTGCCGATGATTCTTCTTTTCTTGTTCTTCTTTTTCTTCCTCCGCCAGCTTCAGGCCGGTGGTGGGAAGGCCATGAGCTTTGGAAAGTCCAAGGCCAAGATGCTGACTGAAAATGACAAGCGAATTACTTTTGTAGATGTTGCGGGTGTAGAAGAGGCCAAAGAAGAATTAGTTGAGATTGTAGATTTCTTAAAAGATCCTAAGAAGTACACAACTCTAGGTGGTAAAATCCCTAAAGGTTGTCTTTTAGTTGGACCTCCAGGAACAGGTAAAACTTTATTGGCCCGTGCTGTGGCCGGCGAAGCGGGTGTTCCCTTTTTCTCCATTTCTGGTTCTGACTTTGTAGAAATGTTTGTTGGGGTAGGTGCTTCCAGGGTTCGTGATTTATTTGAACAAGGTAAGAAACACGCTCCATGTATAATTTTTATTGATGAGATCGATGCAGTTGGACGTCATCGTGGTGCCGGTATGGGTGGTGGTCATGATGAGCGTGAGCAAACTCTTAACCAGTTGCTCGTTGAAATGGATGGTTTTGAATCCAATGAAGGTGTTATCATCATGGCGGCCACAAACCGGATTGATGTTTTAGACCCTGCCTTATTGCGTCCGGGTCGATTTGATAGACGTGTCACTGTTGGACGTCCGGATGTTCGTGGACGTCATCAGATCCTAAAAGTGCATACTCGTAAGACTCCTCTTACTACTGATATTGATCTTGAGACAATTGCAAAAGGTACTCCAGGTTTCACTGGGGCAGATCTTGCTAATCTAGTAAACGAGGCAGCTTTACTTGCAGCTCGTGATGGGAAGAAAGCTTTAGCAATGTCGGACTTTGAAAATGCAAAAGACAAAGTTCTAATGGGTGTTGCCCGTAAATCTATGATGATCTCTGAAAGAGAGAAGAGACTGACTGCTTATCATGAAGCTGGTCACACACTTGTGGGGATGAACCTGCCTCATACGGATCCGATTCATAAAGTATCAATCATTCCTCGTGGTCAGGCGCTTGGTGTAACACAAACTCTTCCAAATGAAGATATGTTGAACCTCTCTAAAGAGAAGGGTGAGAACTTTATTTCATTCTTGATGGGTGGTCGAGTGGCCGAAGAGCTTGTTTATGGTGAAATGACCAATGGTGCATCAAATGATATTGAGCGCGCTACTGATCTTGCTCGTAGTATGGTTTGTAACTGGGGTATGAGTGAGAAACTTGGGCCTATCAACTATGCCAAGCAAAATGGTGGAATGGTCTATGGTGGGGAGAGTGTATCTTTCTCTGATGAGACGTCTCGCAAGATTGATATGGAAATTGTGAATTTCGTTCAAACTAACTATGAAGTTGCCAAGAGAATTCTACAAGATAACATGGATGCCCTACATCGAGTAACTGAAGCTCTTGTAGTGTGGGAAACACTTGATGCTCAGCAGATCAGGGATATTGTGGCCGGGAAAGATATTGGTCAACCAGTTATGACTAAAAAGCCAACTGATACTCCTCCTTCTGGCACGGTAGTTGGTGCTGGTCCAATGTTTGGTGCCGGTAAACCGACTCCAGCTTAAGTTTGAATTCTTCTAATTTAATTTTAAAACGAATGGGGGTGATTAATATCACCCCCAATTCATTTTCAGGGCTTGGAGAAACACTTTCACCGGTGAAAGTAAGTGAGCGCATTGAAGAATTTGGGAATATTGATGTTCTTGATGTGGGAGCTGAATCTACTGCACCCATGAATGAATCAATTGGATTTGAGGAAGAGTGGAAGAGGCTTGAACCTTTTCTTTCAATATTGAAATCGTTAAGTCTGCCTATCAGCATTGATACTTATCATCCAGAAACAATTGGGCAGTTAGCATGTTTTTGGAAAGATGAAGGGATTAAATCACCCCTCATTTGGAATGATGTTTCTGGGAAATTTGATAAGTATGTGGAAGAGTTCTTAGAGTTAAATAAAAATTTCTATTATGTTTTTTGTCATAATCTAGCTCCAAAACGTGAGCTTGCCGGCAAACACATGAGATTTATTTCAAGTTTTGAAGGGCAGCAATACCTCGAAGAATTAGCTTCTTACTTTAGACCTTTTAAGCGAGAAAGAGTTATTCTAGATCCTACTTTGGGATTTTCTAAGACTTATGAACAAAACTGGCTTGTTTTAAGCAAGTTTGGTGAGCTACAAAGAAAAGTAGATCATGATTTCTGGCTTCTAGGCTTTTCAAGAAAATCATTTTTGAGAAAAAAGTTAGGGTTAGATAAAATCACAGCAGAAAATAGAGAACAGTTAGATCAATATCATCAAAAAATACTTAATGAATTAATTCCTGATCTTAGAGGAACTATTTGGATTCGTACACATCGTCCCGATTTGATGAATTTCTAAACGAGCAAGTTTTCACCAGTGAAAGTGCTTTTTTGAAAAATTCTTAATATTGATTCACGTGTAAATAGTTTATTGCGGAACTGGTGTGTTACTTCTTCACAGTACTGTGTTGGAGGGATTTATGTTACTAAAACATTTGGCTGATGAAACTCTAGTTAATGATGCTATTATCATTGCAAAGAATGAAAGAGAAATGACTTTGTTGATGCTTCATCATCTTAAAGAAATTGAACATCGGAAATTATATTCCGATTTAAAATGTACAAGTTTATTTGATTTCTGTGTCAGAATCCTGAAATACTCTGAGTCAAGTGCGTATCGACGTATACAAGCCTCGAAGCTCATTACTAATATCCCTGAGGTCGGAGATAAAATTATTAATGGGTCTTTGTCTATTACAAATATTGCCTTAGTGAATCAATATTTTAAAGAGAATAAGATCATTGATACTGAAGAGAAAAAAAAGATACTTGGTGAAATGGAAAATTTAACTAAAAATTCATGCATCAAGAAACTGTTTGAGTTGTCCGGTAAAGAAGTTCATGAGGGAGATACAAGTGAACGTGTTTCTCAGGACAAAACTAAAGTTTCAATGATTCTTACCAATGAGACAATATTAGAACTCCAGAAACTAAAAGAACTCCTAGGAGAAGAGTTGTCGAATGATGCATTAATAAAGTTGATGGTCAAAACTACTATAGAGAAAGTAGAAAAACAAAAGTTTAAAGTTCAAAAACCTCAGAGCCGACTTTCTCCAGTGAAAACAGTGCGTACTGTGAATAATGAAGTTAAAAGAGAGGTTTATCTAAGAGATAAGAAATGTACAATTTGTGGCTCCAGGAAACATTTAAACTACGATCATAGAGTCCCATGGGCCCTAGGTGGAGGCAGCTCTTCCGATAACATTAGGCTTTTATGTTCAAATTGTAATCAGAGGGCAAGGATAAGGTCAAAGTTGAATTTTAAGTCCCAAAGTCTAGAACAGGCTTTTTACTCCCCTGATTATTTTCAAAATAAATAATATCAACCATAAGGCAAGTGGCCAGCATCAATACTTTCACATCCTGGTTAAGATCTGGATCGTTATAACTTATTACGAAGTTGTCCTTATCCGTAAAAAGCTCGCCCAGGACCCCTGACCACTTTTTTTGAATCTTACCTAAACTTCTATGGCCATCAAAGAATTCAAAAGTCCAAAACTTAAAGAAGGAACTATTGATTTTCGCTATTAATTGGCCGTGTTGATCATAAACGTCGAACTTTTTCCTGAAAATAGCAAATTTTTGCTGAAGATGCCCAACTTTGTGACCTCGGATGTCAGTTAAAAACAAAGTTTTGAAAAACCATCGAAAAGGAAAATCGAGGAGGTATTCTTTTTCTCGGTTTTCATTGTAGAGTACAACTTGAAAAGTTCTCCAATGTCCTAGAAATTGGCGAAAAATAGAACCTAATATACCAGTGGACTGCTCTGCTGCGAATGCCACAGGCTTTAAATTTTTATCCAGAATTTTATATTTATTCCTGGTTTCAAATCCAAAAACGATTTCAAATCCTTCCCACACTTGCTGAACATGTAAAATTGTTGCTGTTGAAATATGCTGCTGTAATTCATTCATGGAGATAAGTTTACGCTTTGAGTTCTGGTTGTGTATAATATTTTTATGAAGTTAATGGGAATCACACTTCCTACAGTTTATTTTGAAGATTATCTTTCTTTTTTGACGGAAGTTTTAGAATTAGAGCTATGTGAGCTTACAGATATTTCTATGCGTCTGGACCTTCAAGGTACCTGGTTAGAAATTATCAAGGTCCCAAGCGCTCCTCATCAAGTTGCTAGTAATGTTGAATTTGGTTTAGATTCTGAAAATTTCTCAGCTCTCAAACAAAAAGTATCCTTCTTCTATTATCGAAAAGGCCCATCACGCTTCTTATTTTTAGGCTCTTCTTGTTCATTATGTGAAGTTATTGACCCAGATGGTCGTGTCTGGCGTTTCAAGAAAAATCTCCCATTAACAACCAGCTTAAATGAAGAACTATTCATGTAAGAAACTATTAGTTTACGGTTAGGTTCTTTTTTTGGAATGATACCTGACAGTTAACCTTCAACTCCTGGAAAAGGATTTCCGATGAAATTTTTACCAAGTCTCCTTATAGTTACAACTTTACTTGCTTCTGCTCAGTCTTTTGCCAGTAATAAAGCTCGAGATGTTATCTATGGCGAAGATAATCGTCAGGATGTTTTCGAATCCCGAAATTCTGCATTTGTTGAATTATCTAAATCGACAGCGGCCATGATTAGCACTGATAACCTAAAATCACTTTCAAGTGGAGAAATTCAAATCAGTGCAGCCTCTCTTCAGTCTCGTGGAATTTGCGCAAAAGAGAGATTCTCTAAGCAAATTACCGCGGCTAACTGTTCAGGCTTTTTAGTAGCACCAAACGTGCTTGTCACGGCTGGTCATTGTATTAAGTCAGATTACGATTGTAGCGCCAGTAAGTGGGTTTTTGATTTCAAGGTAGATCATGCAGACCAAACTACAGTTACTGTTCCTTCAAGTGCTGTTTATTCATGCAAAAAGATAATTTCTCGCTCCCTGGATTCATCCACCAAGGATGACTATGCGGTTATTGAACTTAATCGACCTGCTAACGACAGAAGACCGCTTGCTTTCCGTAAGAAAGGTAAAATTGCTCGAGGCGCTTCTTTGGTCGTTATCGGCCACCCAACTGGTCTTCCAACTAAAATTGCTGATGGTGCGAAAGTTCGCTCTCACTCTACAAAGTTTTTTGTCGCTAACCTTGACACCTACGGTGGTAATTCTGGTTCGGCCGTCTTTAATACAAGAACTTCTGAAGTTGAAGGTATCCTTGTTCGTGGCGATAATGACTATGTTTATGACAGTAATCTTGGTTGCCAGGTATCAAACGTTTGCACGAATGATGCTTGCCGAGGTGAAGATGTAACTTATATCACCAACATTGAAGCTCTTAAGAAGCTTTAACATAGAGCTCCTATTCAAATGACAGAGAAAGCCTCACTTCGGTGAGGCTTTTTTATTGGCCTAATTCTTGACGATCTCTCTCTATACTAGAGACAATTACTTATCTCTAACTCTCTAAGGAGAATACATTATGAAATGGATTTCAATGAGTTTATTACTGGCATCAGTTGCTAGTGTAAACGCCGCTACCATCGCTGTGATTGATTCTGGGCTAGATTATAAGCACGAAATGATCACACCAAATCTTTGGTCTAATATCAATGAAGTGGAAGATCGTCGAGACAATGATAACAATGGTTATCAGGACGATGTCCATGGCTGGAATTTTGCTGAACAAAATGGCATGATCATCGATTACAAATATCTGGGAACTTTCTCTCCAGACTGTAAGAGATATTTTGATATTCAAGGCAAAATGTTTCTTGGTAAGGCAACTGAATCAGAAATTGCCTGGCTTCGTGAAAAGGTAAAAGATAAAAAATTTATTAAAGAAATGGGCAAATTCGGTAATTTTGTTCATGGTACCCACGTCGCAGGAATTTCTATTCGTGAATCAAAGAACCAAGCGATGGGAATTAAATTACTTCCAACGGAAGTGAAACCATTCTTAGAAGGTCTTGCTCAGCAGAAATCATCTAACGTCGACAGATGGTCTCTTCTTGAAAAGGCGTTCGATGCTTTGGCGTCTGAACAAATGAAGCAGCTTTCAGATATTGGTCGCTTTATTGCATTCCATAAAGGTGACGTAGCTAACGGTTCTTTTGGTACTGGCTTCAATCAGGCCAAAATGATCACTGATACTGCCTTTAAGGTTATTTTCTTCCGTAAGCCTAAGGAAGATGAATCTAACAAAGCAGCTCGTTTATTCATTGATTCAATGGTTAAACATGGCAAATCTTTTGTTGGTTCAGCACCCAATACACTTTTTGTATTTGCTTCTGGTAACGATGGGATGTCCAATGATGAATTTGGAACTTCTCCGGCCAACATCAAGGCCGATAACGTCATTACGGTCGGCGCTACTTATAAAAATGAATTCTTTGCCCCGTTTTCAAACTACGGCACGAAGATGGTCGACATTGCAGCTCCTGGCATGTTGATCAATTCTGCTATCCCAGGCAATGATTATCTGGAAGTATCAGGAACCTCTCAGGCCGCTCCATATGTGGCCAATGTTGCCGCAAAAATCAAAGATACAAATCCAAATCTTAGACCAGTTGAAGTAAAGAAAATTCTCATGGGCACAGTCGATATGAAAGGTTTCTTAAAAGAAAAAGTATCTACAGGCGGAATTGTGAATTCAGAAAGGGCCGTTGTAGCTGCTCAAATGTCACTTTCTATGTCAGTAACTGAAGCTATCACACGTGCTAAGTCTCAAGTAAAAGATGTATCATCTTTTATGACTTCAAATGTAAATCCTTCAGCTGTTATCCCAATGCCTCTTAGTCCTATGTTCAGATAAAAAAAAAGGGCACCTCTTTAAGAGGTGCCCTTTTTTTATTCAACCCATCAATTTATTTAAATGGTTTTATCTCGCCTCTATTTCGTTTCTCTTGATACTCATTTAATGCTTCTTTCACTTTTGGAAGGAGCATATAGCAGGCAAATAAGTTAGGCAGCGCCAGAAGGCCATAAACAGCATCAGATACATTGAGCACTACATGCAGCTGAGCAATTGAGCCAATAAAAATAAACCCAATAAAGACCCATCGGTAATGTGGAATATATTTTGATCCCGCAATAAAGGTAACTCCTTGCTCACCATAATAGGACCAGGAAATGATGGTTGAAAAGGCAAAGAGGGTGACTGTCAGAGTTACAATCCATCGACCGATTGGCCCCATTACTGTCTCAAAGGCCACTGCTGTCATTTCAGATCCTGCAATCCCGGGTTGAGACCAGGCCCCAGTCAATAAAACGGCAAGAGCGGTTATGGTACAAACTACGATGGTATCAATAAAAGGTTCCAGTAATGCCACAATACCTTCTTGAACTGGTGTAGATTTTGCTGCTGAATGTGCCATTGCCGATGAACCCATTCCCGCTTCATTTGAAAATGTAGCTCGGCGAATACCCATGATGATGACATCTTTAAAGGCCGCACCTGCAAAACCACCAACCGCTGCTGTTCCTGCAAAAGCACCTGCGAAAATCTGCATAAACATGTCAGGAACATTTTCATATAAAGACAAAACTATAGTTAAAGCGCCAATAAAATAAACTCCTACCATTAGTGGAACGAGCTTACCGGTCACTTTACCAATTCGTTTAATACCTCCAATAAGAATAAGGGAAGCACCGAAACAAAAGATCAGTCCAGAAGCCCATTCTGGGACACCGGCCGAAGACTTAAGCACGGAAGACATTTGATTTGATTGAAACATATTTCCTGCACCAAAAGACGACAGGATAACAAAAAAAGCATAGATCCAGGCGACTGGATAAAACTTCTTGGAAAGTGCATTCTTAATGACAAACATCGGCCCACCATGAACGGTTCCGTTGTCTTCGATATCACGATACTTCACTGAAAGTGTTACTTCAGTAAACTTAGTGCACATTCCGATGAAGCCAGCGACCCATAACCAAAAGACTGCCCCAGGGCCACCTAAAGACACTGCCACTGCCACACCTGCAATATTACCTAAACCGACAGTTGCCGAAAGAGCAGAACAAAGGGCCTGGAAGTGAGAAATCTCCCCTTTATCCTTGGGATCATCATACTTTCCTGAAATGATTTCAATAGAGTGCTTGAAGAAACGCAATTGGGGAAAGCCAAAATAGATTGTGAAAAAGATCCCTGAACCTACGAGTGCAAGAACCAGTGGTACGCCCCAGACGATTCCTACAAATTGGCCCGTTAATTGTTCAATGGTCTCCAGCATAAACCTCCTCTGACAAATAAAAAAATTGCAATAGTATTTATTTCACCCCATCGATTATTTAATGTCTAATGTATTCTTTGACTCTCTTGGTTTATAGAAATAACATTTTTAGAGTATAATTAAGAGGAGTCTTCTTGAAATTCGCTTTCATTTCAATCTTTATCGTTATGCTTGCTTCATTCTCAAGCTGTCAGAAAGATTCAAAAAAAGTTGTCATTGGATTTTTCGGTGCACTTACTGGACCTGAAGCAACTTTTGGTATCTCTTCCCGAGACGGAATCACATTGGCCATTGAAGAAATAAACAAGAATGGTGGCCTGCTAGAAAAGACAGTTGAATTAAAATTCTACGATACACTCGGTACTACGGAAGAGGCCCGGGCTTCAGTTGAAAAGCTCATTACGCTTGATCATGTTGTCGCCATCCTGGGTGAAGTCGCCTCTACACGATCATTAGCGGGCGCACCCATTGCACAAAAACATAAAGTTCCCATGATTTCCCCCAGCTCGACCAATCCATTGGTGACCCAAAAAGGAAATTATATCTTTCGTGTCTGCTTCATAGATCCTTTTCAGGGAGAAGTTATGGCCAAGTTTGCTTATAAATCTTTGAAGCTCCGAAAAGCAGCTATCCTAAGAGACACTCAATCAGATTATTCCATGGGACTGGCCGACTATTTTATTAAAACCTTTCAGGGACTCGGTGGAAGTATTGTGGCCGATGAAAATTACATCGCTGGCGATGTAGAATTTCAATCACAGCTATCTAAAGTTAAAGAGAAAAATCCTGAATTCATTTTCATCCCAGGTTATTATGCAGAAGCGGCCTTAATATCAAGACAGGCCCGGGAGATGGGAATTAAAGTACCTTTTATGGGTGGGGATGGTTGGGACTCAGATAGTTTGATAGATATTGCTGGTGATACTGTGAATGGTTCTTATTTTTCAAATCACTACACTCAAGAAGATCCTCGACCTGAAGTGCAAAGTTTTATTAAACGTTATGAGGCCCGCTTTGGCTCTAAACCTGATTCTCAGGCCGCATCCGGATATGATGCTGCCAGAATTCTCTTTGAAGCGATTAAACGGGCCAAATCCACTAAAGGCAAGGCCATTAGGGATGCACTTGCAGAGACAAAAAATTTCAAAGGGGTAACTGGAGTTATTTCTATAAATGAAAACCGTGATGCCATTAAGTCAGCGGTTGTCTTACAGGTTAAAGGTCAAAAATTTAAATTTGTAGAGTCGATTGAACCTTAATAAATAAGGATCGATCGTCTCTGTTCCTGAAACTCTTTCTGACCTTTTTGCATAATCCCCTGATACTCATCCTCTGATCCACGTTTTTCAACCCAGTGACGAAGTTCATCTGTACCATTGATCAGATCTACGGGAACTTTGTGAAACTCATATTCATAAGGTGGTTCCTTCCATTTAAATTCGGTTCCTAACTCATGATATATTTCCCGCAAAAGATACTGACAAAGACGCCATGGCTCAAAGGTTTTACGATCAGTCACATGGATCTGGTATCCGCCGCAAGGCTTGCCCATATGCTTTTGAAATGTAGGTAAAAAGACCAGAGGGCGAAGGATAAAACCCTTAAGATTTGCTTTTTCAAGTACAGGTTTTAATTTGTCATGAAATCCAAAAGATTCAATTTTAGGGTGGCCTATAATTTCAAGAGAGCGAGTAGTACCGCGTCCTTCGGATATATTCGTTCCTTCATACAAAACGGTTCCTACAAAGGTATAGGCCGCTTCAATAGTAGCAAGATTTGGACTAGGAAGAACCCATGGTAAACCAGTGTCTTCATAACTCATGCTTCTTTTATAGCCCTGCATTTCAATGACTGTAAGATTACAATTTTGTCCCCCCCAGTATTTCTGGTGCATATAGGCCACTTCTCCCATCGTCATGGCATGACGAACCGGAATAGGGTGACGACCGACAAAGGATGCATACTTAAGATCCAGAATATTTCCTTCCAGGGTTTCAGCATTGATGGGATTGGGACGATCCAGAATGACCACTTCAATGCCTTTTTTCTGGCAGGCCTCCATCAGGAGAGTCATAGTGTAAATATAGGTATAAATCCGGGTACCGACGTCTTGAAGATCCACAAAAATATGGTCCAAACCATCCAGCATTTCATCTGTGGGAATTCGGGTTTCAGAGTAGAGAGAATAAACCGGCAATTTAAAATAGGGATGAATGTAATGAGTACTCTCAACCATATTGTCCTGAACATCAGTCACAAAGCCGTGTTGCGGGCCGAAGATTTTAGTTAATTGCTTACCAAAAACTCTTTGAAGTGCCAGAAGGCCATGCTCTAGATCTCTGGTAACAGATGCACTATGACAGAGGTAGCCAATATTCCCTTTGAACTTCTCTTGTAGTGCCTTTTCTGAAATTAAACGCTCAAGACCGGTGCTAACCACTGTCATTTTTATTCTCCTGAAAATATGATCTATTTTATGAAGGAAAACCTCTTCAAGTAAATGAGTTTTCACTCTATAGTGAGAGTATGTTGAAATTCGTTTTGCCCATGATTATTTTGCTCGGTTGTTCGCACTATTCAACGGTTCATCATAATGACCCAGTGTTAACCCGGGAAATGAATGAAAAAAGACAGCTTCTGGCGGGCCAGTGGGAAAGTACTAACAAAAGTGAAAGAAGGCTTCTGGAGCTCAAACCAAGTGGAGAATATATCCTGAATAAAACAAACGCTCAGGAACTTGGTATTTGGGGCATTTCAGGGGTTACCTATTTTAACCTGAATCAAAAGAGCACTTCTGGTTTTCAAAATTATAAAATCCTCAAATTAACTCCTGTCGTTTTCGAGTATCTAGATACTTCTACCAGTGAAACTCACTCTTACCGTCGTGTTAAGCGTCCACTTCTCCTGAAATAGAATTCTGTCATTTTTTTGGCGGTCAAGCTTCTGTTGAACAAGCCATAGTATCTCTGGTACTATTTTAAGAACGCAGCATACATATTTAGGGGAGGGGCAGATGAAGCAATACCACGAACTCATGCAGAGAGTGCTGAGTGAAGGTGTGAAAAAAGAAGATCGCACCGGAACGGGAACCCTTTCTGTTTTTGGCCATCAAATGCGCTTTAATCTGGCCGATGGTTTTCCACTTATCACCACCAAAAAATGTCACATGAAATCTATTATCCATGAACTTCTGTGGTTTTTGATGGGTGATTCAAATATTAAATATCTAAAAGACAATGGCGTTTCTATCTGGAATGAGTGGGCCGATGAGCATGGTAACCTGGGGCCAGTATACGGGGTTCAGTGGAGGAGTTGGAAAACTCATGACGGAAGAACGGTTGATCAGATCAAAAATTTAGTTGAGATGATTAAGAAGAATCCTGATTCAAGACGTCTCATTGTTTCGGCCTGGAACGTATCTGATGTGGATAAAATGGCACTTCCGCCATGTCATACAATGTTTCAGTTTTATGTCGCCGATAACAAGCTCTCTTGTCAGCTGTATCAGCGTTCGGCGGACATTTTCCTGGGAGTTCCCTTTAATATTGCAAGTTATGCTCTTCTGACTCATATGGTGGCACAGGTCTGTGGACTGGGTGTCGGTGATTTCGTTCACACTTTTGGTGATGCTCATTTGTATATTAACCATCTTGAACAAACTCAGGAACAGTTAAAACGTGAGCCTTTCGCCCTCCCACAACTTAAAATTAATCCTGAAGTGAAGGATATTTTTTCCTTTAAGTATGAAGATTTTGAACTTGTGAATTATCAGGCACATCCACATATTAAAGCACCAGTGGCGGTTTAACATGAGAATTTCATTTATCGTTGCGAAAGCTGAAAGTAATAATGTCATTGGAATTGATAATAAACTTCCCTGGCATCTAAAAGATGATCTACAAAATTTTAAAAAGTATACGATGGGCCATCACATCCTGATGGGACGAAAAACTTTTGAGTCTATTGGTAGAGCATTACCTGGTAGAATGAGTCTGGTTATTTCAAGTACTCCAAGAGCTAATGAAGAAAATGTCCTCTGGTTTACGTCGATTTTTCGCGCCATTAAGCAGGCCGAAAGGAGCGGGGAAACAGAACTTTTTATTATTGGTGGGGAGAAGATTTTTAAATATGCACTATCGTTAGTTGATAGGATTTATCTGACTGAAGTTAAAGGAGACATCAAAGGTGATGTCTATTTTCCTCAGCTCTCCCTTAAGAATTGGAAAAAAGTTTCAGAACAAACTTTTCCCCAGAATGCCGATAATGATCATGAATTTAACTTCATGATACTTGATCGAAAATAGCCGTTTAAGTCTATCATCTTCAGTTATTTTTTAGAATAAGGACACTTCCCCTGGGGGAGTGTTCTTTGTTAGAATGGTTTCACCAGGGATATAAGGTTCGAAACTTATATTTATTGCAAAAGAAAAATGTCAGATTCGGAGGTCAAATCTCAGGATAATGACAAATTTCTGAGGGCATACTGGAAAAAAGAGTTACCAAAGGTAGCTCTTTTTTTTTTGCTTAAAAATTCAATTACGAATTTATCCTGCTCTTTAAAAACCTACCCATTAAATGTGTCGAATTTTATAAGTTATGATTATCTTTTTTTCTTCTTCCAAATTGTTTAAAGAATCATTCGTTAAGGTTGCCTGAAGGTTTGGCGAAGTTCAAACTACAGGAAGTTTAGAAATTAGAACTTGGAGGTTCTAGGATGGAACGTAAATCACTTTGGAAAAATTTTTTACTTCTGACAGTTAGTGGTCTCTTGGCCCTTCACTTAAACGTGACCCAGGCCGCTGATTCAACTGACAACTCAAATACTAGTCCCGATGCGACTGATGAATGTGTGTTGGAAGAATAAAAAATGTAACAGATGATCCAGGAAAAGGGCCTTATGGCCCTTTTTTTTATTTTATTAAGTCCCGAACATTCTTCATGTAACCATCAAATTCTTCGACCTGGGGTATGACCCATAGAAAATCTGGTCGCTCTCTCGTGAGCCATTTGCTGTCTGTTATATTGCCTTCATGATCCAGGGTAAGTTCATACTCAACTGTCATTTTACTGGAAAGAGAAGATGGAACTGCAAGATCCCATGAGTTTTTTTCAATTACATCCAAATATTCGAATGTGGTTCTTATTATTCCAACTTTCCCAGAACCTTTTGAATCCATCCTTATCACTTTTGCCTCATAAGCAATAATTGGATGATTCCAAACCTCTTTATAACGATCCAGATCTGCAATGAAACTTTTTCCCCTTAGTCCGAGCCGGTTAGCGAGTAAGGCATGAAAACTCAATGCAGTTAAGTCATTATCGCAGTTCTCGTCTCTATCATTTATCTCTCTTTCACATCGTTTTCCCAGCATCTCTTCATCCTTAATGATCACTCTTGAATAGGCATAAGATAACAGCGCCTTAATATCTGAAGAGCCAAAAGGAATTTTTAGACCATCAGGATTTACCATCACTCTTGGAGTTGGTTCCGCATGATTTAAACTGGCCCCTGCCCAACCATGACAAAGTCCTTCCCAATCCATAGTCCCTTGGCGGGCAATCCATTCAACATCATACTTCAGAGGATAATCATAGCGTCCCATGTAAAGATCGTATTTCTCTGATGGAGAAAGGATCTTAAGTCTTTCAGTTGGCATGGAGAAAACTTCCCTGCGTGAAGGTGAAAGATAACCAATAGTTTCCTTGCCAGGAGAATTCCAACGATAGTTGATAGCGCCTTTTATAAGTGGCCAGGAATTTCCGGACCAGAACTTATTCTGATGCTGAACCCGGCCAGTTAATGGGAGGAGATTGAAGTTTTTATAAACCTTCATTCCCAGAAGAGCTTCTTCTGCGACACCCGGTAAAAGAGCGCTCTCATATCTTTGTTCAAGTTTTTCTTCTATAGGTTTCCCACAAGCGGAAAGAAGAAATGCCAGAGGGAGAATTATTTTAATCATCGAGAAGGGTGTTTAAATTCTCCAGGAGCCCTTGAAACTTATGAAGTTTTTCAGGAATCCATAGAGATTCTGGTTGTTCTTCGGAAAGCCAAGACCCCGCAATAATTTCATTTTTATAATTCAAAAAGAGCTCATAAGAATATTCTTTTATTATCACCAATTGATCCGGAGTTCCTATCACTGGTTCCCAGGTATTTCTGAGCGATGGGGCAATATAAGAGACTTTTGTTCGCATTTTTAAAATACGGGTTGCTCCGGCCGGAGAAGTTTGATTCGCGGCCCGTTCTTCTTCAACTCTTGAAGCAAAACTTTTGACTGGCATAGGTAAAACTTCACCGCCGTTTTGGATGTCTACCAGGAAACTAAGATTCTTAAGGGCCACATTGTTTGCGAGGACCACATGAAATGACCCTGCATCCAGTTTGTTCTTTATCCCTAATTGCGGTAGCTGACTTAGAATTTGATTCTTTTGATAATAATAACTCAGAAGTGCCTTAATATCGGATGAACCAAACGGGACTTGAATCCCTTCTGAGTTTGATAAGGTTTTAGGTGTGGGCTCGTTATAAAATGCAGATGCCACTACCATTCCCTCTCGAAGGTTCTCTCCAGTGAAGGTACTCACGTCTGTTTTTAAAGGGTAGTCATACCGGCCTTGAAAGAGATCAAACTTTTCAGTAGGTGAGAGCTGTGCTAGCTCATCTTGACTCATTAGAAAAGCTTCCACCCAGTTTGGTGAAGTGCTCTCTGCCGGCAGGGTTAGCAAATTCCAACGCTGATTAATCCCGCCAAAACGACTTGGCCAATAAGCTCCTGACCATAAAGTTTTTTTTGCGAGTACTCGACCATTTAACGGAAGAAGATAAAATATTATTTCATCTTTTGGATCCACTACTTCAAGCTTAACACTTTCACTTTGGTTTTCGATCAAGGGATTGGCATAGGTAGGCATGTCAGGGGCCGGACCGCAGGCAACTAAACTTAGAGACAAGCACAGAAGAGTTATTTTAACGACATCCATTGGCCACCTCCGTAAGGAAAGCTAAGGCACAATTTTTAATGATGGTCCTCTGCATTTAGCAAACCCGATGAATCAAATTCAGTCAGAATTAGGCCACAGGAAGTTGTGAGTTAAGGAAAAATTCAGATGCCTCTGCATTGAGAGAACTTTAAAATTTCTCCATACCGGATCGCAGGAGAAAAGGGTTAGACCCGATTCAGAGAGCGAACTGGTTAAAATGGTCATCTTTAAGGATGGCCATTTTTTTTTGTTTTTAACCTTGATAATAATGCGCTTAGGTTTAAACTCTGAATCAGAATTTCTTACTTCAATGAGAATTTCATTATAAAAAGAGAAGGGGCCCGAATGGGCCCTTCTTCATTTAAAGAAAGGCCTCTGGTGCAGTTGGATCTCCTTCACTGGTCACTATCACTTGATGCACTCTTCGTGATTCATCTTTAACAAATACCGTTACTTTGTTTCCACCTAGTTCTTCTACACGTTCATGCCTCCAGATATCCACTGCTTTTTTTGCAGCTGCTCGAATGGTGGGGGCCTTGATTTCTTTTCCATCTCCTTCATCTTGATTAGCGTGCCAGCAAATAAATACATGCTCATGAATCATGAGTTCCTCCTTGGAGGAGGTAATTTACAAACGGACTAAGAGTCATTGCAAAAGCGCTGCTTCAATTAGGATTAGGGAGATAGATACTCTGCGATACCGCTTAATCCGTTTTGACGAAATGGGAAGACAAGTCGGGCAGGCTTGTCGCCGGAAGCGTTTTTCCAGAGCATTTTACTACCGTAGCAAGTGATACCGGATCCTGGAAAGTTCAATGTTGTCTCTAGACTTGTTGTATAATTTCGTTTTTTAAGAACTCCATCGTCAGTACAGTAATAAAGAGTATCACCGTTCCAAACCATAGAGGCGACCCCTTCCGGAATGGTATCAAACAGGCCAATAGAACCGGTTGCCCCACTGGTCTTCACCAATTTTATCTGATTACTTAAATGTTCATACAACCAACCATTGAGACCTGTGTGATAGGTCATGGCCCGACCTTCACTTCGAGCAGAGGCAAGGTTACAACCGCTACCAGCGCCGTTTGGACAGCCTGAAGCGCTATCTAGTTCGATTTTTCCCACTAAGAAAGTCGAAATTTTGGTAGAAATATTCAATTCCCGAAGTGTTGAGTTCATGGAAGTTGTTCCTGACCACTCATAGTGACCAGTAACTATTCTTCCTCCATAGTAGCCCAATGAAGTTTGTGCGTATCCATTATATCTCATAGTTGTGGCATCAAGGGCGCCATGATCGGTCCATTTGGTCGTCCCTGGCGCTCCCGAAGGATCTCCAGAGTGAATTTCCCAAAGCCCAGTGGCACGATTGAGTTTGCACAGGCGTCCCATAACACAGGCAAAATAGATATCACCATTAGTAGGATTCGTTACAAAAGGACCTGGAAGGTTCCAGCCAACCCCGTTGAGAGTTTGTGAACTGGCCGCTGCACTAAAGTTAATTGTGCCAGAAGTACCGTCTCCAGCGAGTAGTATCACCTGAGCGCTAGTTTCGTTAGGACGAATTTCTCTTAAGACCTTTTCTGCGAAGTCAAAGACGATGACATTATCACCAACTCCATGATCAATGTAATGAATGTTATTGAAGCGGGCATCTTGGGCAAGTCCATTGTTACCAAACGTTTTGGTTTGCCCGTAAAGTGTTTGCACTCTGCCTGCTCCATCAATAACACGAATGAGTCCATTATCAAGAAAGAAGACTTGTCCGTTGGCAGTGGCAAAAATGTCAGTGATGTTTGAATTACAAGCGGTGGCGAGAGTGCCATCGACACAAAAGCCTTGGTAATTAGAACCCACAACCGTTGTCCAGGAGTTTGTTCCAGGGTTATAGCTACTTGTCTTAACTTGATAAGCAACATAAGTGTTTATCTGATACATCTTACCATCAAGACCTGTTCGGAAGTAGGCATCAATGCAGGTTGAGGCATGAGTAGGGGGATGAGGTCCAGTTGAAGCATAAGAAGTAATATCAACATTTGCTGCAGTCAAAAAAGAGCATCCGTAAGGGTACTCACGTAGTTGTACGATCATTTTAGTTATTGCAGATGTGGCGACATTGAAATTAAGAGCATAGCCTTCAACTGTGTCACTGGTTAAACTCATTGGGGCCGATGCGTAATCATCGTAGGCCCCACTTCCTGATACCCGAATAGAAGTGATCGTTGGGACCGGTAAGCTACCTCGATAAATTCGAAGGAGGTTTCCATCATTAACCGATCCGTAAGGACCTGATTGAAAGTAAATATCGCCATTTGGCAATGGTTGTAGAATCACCCCTTGCTGAGGTCCCGGATGGATTTTTAAGTCAGAAGGATTCGTCACCGTATCGGTAGTTTGAGTTCCAGATGCGCCGTTATTATAAGCTCCGATAATGGTCTCAATTTGCATTGGCTCTGTTCTTGTATCCACTCGTCGAATACGGTCATAATCCCAAATGATGAGACGATCCTGGTAATCCATAGTGATTTTATAAACTGCCTTGGCAGTTGCAGATCTTACAGGCCCATTATCTCCGGTAGATGTGCCAGAGACCCGGAGAAGCTGCTCATAAATTCCGGTTTGCGGATTGATATACATAAGACCAAAGTTTGCATCTCTTACAAAAACCTTCCCATCAGTTGCGACTGCCAAAGCGTAGGTAGAAGGTGCTCCCGGAGAGGCAATGATGGCACTTTTAGCATGTGAATTAACTCCGGGATCAATATTTCCGGCGAGGATTTTAAAGCGAGTTGAGTTGATGGGAAGAGAAGTGATTGAAGTTGCCTGATCGGCATTATCTTCCACGATCATCTGAATCCGCATGTACTGATTCAAGGCCACAGGGCTGGTCCAGTTATAACAACCAGTCGAGCTATCATCCAAGCTCGTGCCGGCCTCATTTAAAGTTGCGCAGTTGTTAAGACCATTATTGAGACCGCTGGCAAATTGGATATAGTTCATGTCATCAGTTGTATAGAAAAGCTTGATTGAGTTCTTCACCCCTTTATCATCTGTTGCGCGCCACTTGATATGGACAGGATTTCCTGAGTCAAATTCCATTTCATTGGGAGTGATGGGATTGGGTGGTGTCAAAGTGTTAGAGACAATAAAATTCGACAGAAATGGTGATGTATCACCGAAATAAGTAATCGATACCAGGTCAGTTCCAACTGTTGCCGTGTTGCTTGAAACGTTTCCAGATAAGTCTCTAATCCAGGCGTAGACATTAAAGGTTGCAGGTGTGAACCCCAGTAGAAATGGATGATTAGTTACGTTCAAAGTTGTCGAGGGCGATGGTACCGTGTTCCAGCAAGAGTCGCTCGCAGTAGGAACACTACTTGATGTCTTAAGACAGAAATGGGTAATGTTGGTGTCATTGTCGATGGCACTCAGATCCACGTTCACATATTTTTGTGGTGTTGGTGGCGGTGTAGTTGAACCGTTAATTTTCATTCCACCTGCTAGCATATTAGGAGCGATGGTATCAACCAGAATGCGGAATGAATTGGAAGTTGCTGTACCGGTCATACCATTGTTATCGGTAAGGGTAATGCGAACAAAACAATTCGGATATGTACCTGCCGGAACGCTCCAATTATAACTAAAAGGAGCACTGGCATGAGGTCCAGCTTGTCCTACTGGCATATTAGTTTGAACTGTCCAGCTTGAGCCATTATCGAGTGAATATTCAATTTTAAAAGTTGAGGCGGCCGTGACTGAAGCTTCCGTAAGACTCCATTTCACTGGATAGATGATGCCATTTGGGAGAGTAGGTATGTTTTCAAAAGTGATAACCGGAGGAAGTGTATCATAAATAAAATTAATAAGCTGAGGAGATGAAATATTATCATATGGATCGCGGCCATAAATTCTTAATGTCCGGAAGCCTTGCTGATTGGTGATAGAAGGATCAAAAGTCAGTGCTCCCACCGCCGTCGTACAATTCTGCCAGCCTGCATCTGTTGACGCTGGAGTTGTTGCTGATTCTTGAATCATTACATAGGCCACATCACTGCAAGTCGCTGCTGTTAGTGTAATAGGTGAAGTCGTAGTTGAAACCGTTGATGAGAAGTTTGCCGGCGATAAGTTAGGAACAGTCGGTGTCTCATCATTTACATTAATCGTTATAGTGGCCACAGATGAGGAATCAAATTCTCCATCATAAACCAGATAAGTAAAGGTCACAGGACCATGCTGATTGGCAGGAGCAATATAGCTACAAGTGCGATCGGTGGTATATGCTCCTGTAGTAATACAGTTTGAGAGTGTTCCAACAGCAGGTGCTGAAACCAATTTATAGGTTAAAGAGGCCAGGGAAGTATCAATGTCGTTTGCCAGATCAATTGTGAAATTAAAATTAACGTTATCACGAGTTGCAAGGGTTTGATCCGTTGCGACCACAGGAGCGTCGTTGATTGGATTGACTGTAATCGTTGCTGTAAGTGTTCCACTTGAATTCAGCAGACCGTCAGTCACTCTGTAAGTAAAACTATCAGGCCCATTGTAATTGAGGGCCGGGGTATAAGTGCAATTTAGACTCGTTGGAATTGGGCAGACCAAAGTCCCGTGTGAGGGGCCAGAGGTAATGATATAAGAGAGAGTATCAAAATCAACGTCACTGCCTGCTGTTAAATCAAAATTATGGGCCGTATCTTCATCAGTCGTAAGGGTTAGGGTTCCAGTTATAGTTGGAGCATCATTGACCGGTAATACGGTAAGGGTCACAGTACTGGTATTAGAAAACTGCAGGCCATCGAAAGTCCGGTAAGTAAAAGAATCCGCTCCATTGAAATTTAGGTCAGGAGAATACTGGCAGAAATAGTTTCCAGCATTCACATAACAATTAGACAGAGTTCCATTACTAGGACCTGAGGGAAATGAATAAGTCAGTGAATCACTGTCCATATCTTGAAGACTACCCAGATCAACATAAAAGGGAGTGTCTTCCAAAGTTGTCTGCGCTATTGGTGTAGTAATCGGAGCGTTGTTGGTTGATTCAATCAAAAGCTTGGCGGTGTAGGTATCATTTCCACAAGTAATCGTGGCCAGCGCCTCTCGAGTGCCTTTTTGAGTAGGTGTGGCAGCAACAGTCATAGGACATGTTCCGCCGGCCGAGATTATGTTTCCATTACATCCATCACTACTAATGACAAATTCAGAGGCATGAATACCACTTAAAGTCACTGGCCCACAAAGTTTAGAAGGGGCCAGACCTGTATTTGTGAAATTAAATAGAGTTCCACTGCTCAAGCTCTTATTGGGAACCAGACCCATATTGATGATATTAGGTTGTGAGCTTAGATAAGGTCGCAAGATATTGAAGTTGGGTGACTCAAGAACAGTCTGTTGTCCCAATGTGTCCGCGTAAGTGATTCTTAGTTTTGATTTAATGATATTGAGATTAGGAAACAGAAGTGCCTTGATAAAGGAAGTTCCATTATGAGGGCCACTGGTTAAAGGTTGTGTACCCATGGAAACCCAGGAAGAACCATCAAAAAGTTCGATAGAGAAATTCTGGGCAGTGGTTGAGTGATCTTCAGTCAGGGTCCATTCAATGTTATGGTTTTCATCTGCCGTAAAACTGGCCGGCAGATTAACAAAAGACATTTTAGGTGCAGTTGTATCAACTACAATGGAAAGAGTTGTAGGAGTTTCAGAAACTCGTCCTACAATGTCCCTGGACCAGAACTTAAGGGTCACTGGACCGTCATTGACCTGATTCAAAGTGTAGTTCATGGTCTGAACAGGTGAAACGGTACATAGGTTTGTGAAGGCCGCAGTGTTGAGTGTCTGATCATTTTCTGTAATGGCAAATTCCGAAAAAGTTTCGCAATCAATGCCGGTTGATAGATCTAGCTGGATAGCTTTTGTTAAAGTCGGATTTAAGACGGAAGAATTTAAAGT
>DFXY01000006.1 GCA_002381945.1 Bacteriovoracaceae bacterium UBA4096 | reverse complement strand
TTAATAAACTTCACCCCATAAATAATAGAACGTCCAATAATAGGTTCTCGCTTGGAGCGAATTTCGGCAAATAATGTGAAGTTTTGATTCAGGATTTCCACACTGACCTGGATTGGATGACCAACAGTAATGTTGTTAAAAAGTTCCAGACAAGCAGCTCCCCGACGAAGGTCGGAAATCCGACCACGGAACTGTTTCCCATCAACTTCTATCCAGCATCGAATGTCTGCCCTGAAACGAAAATCATATTCCCACCAGTGAAAGCGAGGATAATATAAAGGTGAAGAAACAATATAACAGGCCACTATCAAAAAGAATAAACTCAACAGGAACAATAAACCGATCATTGGATTTCCGAGTACCAAAAAGTTTCGACTCAAAGAAACCAGATAATAAACCCCAAAGATGAGGGACATGTTCCAATATGAATAGAATAAATTGCTCAAAGCCGAGTAATAAAAATTATAGGCCACCAGCAAAAGGATAAATTGAAAAATAAAAGAAAAGTTTAAAACACTTTGTGTGACCAAAGCTTCAGAGACGAAGGCCATAATAACAAACACGAACTGCAGGATCGTCAGGAACTTTACCTTGTCGTATGAATTTTGCAGATTTAACTTAACCATTTTTTATATTACCTGTTTTCATCATATTTTAACTTCAACAGGGCTTCTATGCTTTGATTTTTTACAATCCGCAGAGTTTTCCCATCCGGCGCCTGGATTAATTCACCGGAAAAATCCTTTTTATCGGTAATGTAGCAGACTTCTTTAGTCGGAATATTCTTTTCAAAGCGCCAATAATCAAAATGATTTTTCCGTGAGTGATAATTAAGGGCACCGATTTCCTGATTAAGATAAAAAGATAGTTTAGAGGCTACCTGATAAGAGTTGGCCAGAAGTGGTTGTTCCTTACAGACAGAGTGAACTTCATGGGCCCATTCATTCCAACCTCTGAATTCATTTAAACGCTTCAATTTGACAAATTCACTGGGTAGCACGAAGAGGAGTCTGGCCAATAATACAATGGCAAAAGAGCTATATAAAAGCGAGCGGGCCCATTTTTTTTGCCAAATTTTTCCTCCGGCACATAGATAAATAAGAGGAATCGCCAGAAAGATCGTCCAGTTTGCTTCCACCTTTTTGCTAAATGATGAGAAGAGAAAGAAGAACACAGTTCCGATTGAGATGAACTTCATAGTCCGGTCAAAGGCACTCGTGGTTTTGTTTTTTATTACGGTCCACCAGACCAACGGCCCCACCAGGACTCCGGCGAGAACAATTTGCAGACCAATAAATTCCAAACTGCGTTTTAAACTGAAGGAAGATGAGGGGCGTTCAATAAAATGATACCGCAAGGTGGAGAAATCATGCTCATATTGCCACAGCATATGAGGAAAAAAGCTTACCAAAGCAGCGAGTGCTACCAGATAGAATGATTTTCTTAGCAAGAGTTTAGGTGTGGCCAGAAGTGTGAAAAACACCAGCAGGACCCCATGGTATTTGGCATAGAACAAAAGCGCGATGATCAAGCCAAGGAGCAGAGAGTTTTTTAAGCAATCTTTTTCTAAATACTTCTTTAACTGAAAACAATAACACGCAGTCATGAAGAGTAAGGGGATATCTGGTAATGCGAGGAGACCTGTAAATGAAGCCAGTGGAAAACTAAAAAAAAGTAAGAATACAATTAAATAGTTTGCCGTCAGGGAAAATAACAGCTGCAGGCTCAAAAACTGCAAAATAATAAATCCAATACGAACAGCTAGCTCTGAATGAGGCAGAAAAGAAAAAAATCGAATGACCACACCAACAAAAGGAGGATGATCAAAATACCCCCAATCCAGATGTTTGGAATAAAGCCAGTAGTAAGCTTCATCGTGTGCCAGCTCAAAACCAGCTGCCATTAGGATCTGGAAGAGAAAAACCAATAATAAACTTAAACGCAAAGTCTTTGTCATGATCGCCATTCAGGGATTTGTGTGTTACAAATAACTCATAACATCATCAGAGGCCCTAGCTTGATTAGTTTAGATAAAACGGTTGTTATCATACCAACCTATAATGAAATTGCTAACATTGAAAAAATGCTGGAAACACTTCATCGTCTCCATCCTTCTCTTAATGTGCTTATTATTGATGATGGTTCCCCGGATGGCACGGCCAAAGTTATTAAGGCTTTCCAGCAAAAGAAAAACAATCTCAACATCATTGAACGCACTGGCAAACTTGGTTTAGGCACCGCTTATATAAAGGGGTTCAAATGGGCACTTGAGCGGGGGTATGAAGCTGTCATTACTATGGATTGTGACTTCTCCCATGACCCTGAGGCCATTCCAGAATTTACCAATAAACTTGGAGAGTACGACCTGGCCGTTGGCTCTCGTTATGTTGGTGGAATCCGTATCATGAACTGGCCGATGCAAAGATTATTGTTGTCGTATTTTGCCTCTATTTATGCTCGTGTAATTACCGGTATTCCTTTTTCGGATTCAACTGGTGGCTTTAATGGCTATTCCAGGAAGGCACTTCAATCACTCAATTTAGATAAAGTTTTTTCAATCGGTTATGCTTTTCAAATTGAACTAAAATATAAAATTTGGTCTCAGGGACTACCTTGTCTGGAAGTACCAATTACTTTTTATGAGCGAACGGTTGGTAAATCAAAAATGAGCCGGAAAATTATCATTGAAGCAGTTATTAACGTCTTTCGCTTACGGTTTAAGAAAATAATGGGAACCCTTCAATGATCGAAGGCCTGACTGCTTTAGACCGGGCACTTTTTCTTTACTTAAACTCCTTCCACTCAGATTGGCTTAATCCAATCATGCAAATTCTCTCCGGTCAGTCTATCTGGATTCCCTTGATCGGTTTTTTCTTTTGGTATTCCTTTAAAAAGACTGGAAAAAAACAAACTCTCTACTTTGGCCTATTTCTCATTCTGGCATTAATTGCGAGTGATGTGACTTCCTCCTATATCCTCAAGAATTTGGTGAATCGTTTAAGACCATGTCGTGAATTAGATTTACGACCTCTTATTTATTCCTTTGGACAGAAATGTGGTGGTAAATTTGGCTTTGTTTCTTCTCACGCTTCCAACTCAATGATTCTAGTGTTCTTTTCCATGCGAGCGCTCCATTTTCAAAAAAAATGGTTCTACTTCTTGTGGTTGATCCCTTTATTAGTGGGATGGAGCAGAATTTACCTGGGAGTGCATTATCCTGGAGATATCCTGGGGGGTACTTTAGTAGGTCTATGGTGGGGTTATATCTTTTCCACCATGTTTAAATTAATTCAGGGGGCCAGACGCTGAAGTTCCCAGTCCTTTCCATTCTTAACGTAACAAATCCTGTCATGCATGCGATTATTTCTACCCTGCCAAAATTCTATTAAGGTTGGTGCCACTGCATAACCTCCCCAATGAGTAGGCCGTGGAAGGATTTCAATATTTTTGAATTTATTTTCTATTTCCGAAAACATTTTTTCCAAAGCTTCACGGTTTGGCACAATTTGACTCTGAGGAGAAGCAATTGCACCAAGCTGACTTCCTCGCGGGCGCTTCTGAAAATAGTCATCAGAAAGTTCTTCACTTACCTTGGTAACCGTTCCTTCAATTCTAACCTGACGCTGTAGGGGCAGCCACATGAAAGTCATGGCCACTTTAGCATTGTCTTCAAGTTCAACGCCTTTAGCGCTGTTATAATTGGTATAAAAGATAAATTTATTCTGATGGATGCCTTTAAGGAGAATTACCCGAGCTCTTGGTTGTTGATCACGAACGGTGGACAGAATGAAAGCATTAGGTTCGTCACATTCCGACAAAAGGGCTTCTTTTAACCACTTATCAAACTGCAATAAAGGGTCTTGATCGCAATCATGAATATCCAAAGCGGCCGATTGATAGTTAATTCTTAAATTTTCGAGAGTTTTATTAATTTCCATGTCATAAACATAGCGCTAGTTTGGTTTTCTGTCATGGCTAACTTTATGTGTATTCCACTGGCCCTTCATAATATAGGCCTTAAGATTGTCCACCATTTCAATAGAAGAATCAGAAGTTTCTATTTTTGCTAATGAACGATCGGCCAACAGTTCTTTGAAATATCTAACATGATTTAAATCATCTTTGTCTGTCAGCTGCGTTTCAAGTTCAATGAGAAACTTTTGAATTAAACGCTGGCTAATCTTGAATATTAACTCAGCAACCAAAAATCGTGTAAATGCATTTCTTCTTTTTAATCCGACTAAAGAGAAATCGGTTTTACCTATCTTCAAATTATAAATAGTACCAACGGTGAAACTGGATAATGCTCCTATAACTTTCAGGCAGAATATGGTTTTTTGTTTCTGGTCTGGTTGATTTTCCAGCTCTTCAATGAACTCATCTTTGAAGAGAGAGAATCCCTTTCGGATTCTTCCTGGCAGAACTTTTATGATAAGCAAAGAATCAGAACCAGATTCCAATGCTTCCTTGATATTAATTTGATAACCGTTATTCTTAAAAGATTTTAATGAGGTTGAACCTGACTTCACCAGGTGAGAAAAATCCTGGCCTAGATCTTTAAGGATGATTTTTAAATCTTCTTTCCATAATTCTTTTACAAAATTTTGTGACTTATTTTTTAGAATGTATTTAACTGAATCTGCTAAATTCATTGGCACCCACTTAGCAGTTAGTTTACCTCAAATTTTTATCTGTTGTTATACCACCGACAAAACTAATGAGGGAAAACACTAAAAAGACTACAAGCAGTAGCTTACCAACTTCAATGGATACTCCAGCAAAGCCATAAGCCCCAAAAAGGAAAGCCAAAAGCCCCATAACGAAGAATATGATGGCTGCTCTTAACATAAAAAACCCTTACTTATGTTATGACTCGCGACACCAACCATAATATTGCATGCAATATGCCACATTGATTTACTTTGTTTTCAATCACTTACGATTCGTTAATTTCTTGTCACTGGGTAATAATGCCACTATATTAGGCAAAATTTCCCGTCAAAGGATTTTAGCCCCGTGAAACTCAAAAATAGCTCAACCATAACTTTGATCGATGATGATTTAGACCTCTTGGACCTCTTGTCTAGTTTCTTTAAACAAAGAGGGTACAAAGTCTTGGCCTTTAGTAATGCTGAAGAAGCTTTGATTGAAATTGAGAATAAGAGAACTGAACCTGATGTTGTTATCTCTGATTTAAAGCTTCCAGTGATGTCTGGACTTGATTTTATCAGAAGAATCCGCAGATCAAATTCAACATTACCCATCATTCTTATGACCTCTGAAGGAAGTGTTGAAACGGCGGTAGAAGCAATTGAGGCCGGGGCATATGACTTTGTGCTTAAGCCTTTGCACATTCCACAACTTCTGATCTCAGTGCAAAGGGCCTTGTTCTTAAATGAAGTCCAAATTGAAAATTCAAATTTAAAAAGTCTTTTCCAAGAGGATGTCCTGGGGCTAAAAGGTGTCATAGGCAAATCTCAAGGTTTCAGAAAAGCACTGGAACTAGCTAAACGAGTTTCAAGTAGCCAGGCCAATGTTCTGATTTCGGGGGAGTCCGGTTCCGGTAAAGAAGTCATAGCCAAAGCAGTGCATGAATTGGGTGATAAAAAAGATGGCCCATTCATTGCCATTAACTGTTCTGCAATTCCTGAAAATCTTCTTGAGTCAGAGCTTTTTGGTCACGCTAAAGGGGCCTTCACCGGAGCTCATGATAAAAAGATTGGTCTGTTTGAAGAGGCCAACAAAGGAACATTATTCCTGGATGAAATTGGTGATTTAAGTTTACCGCTACAAGCAAAATTATTAAGAGTGCTACAAGAACGAAAAGTTAAACGTATTGGTGAAAACCAGTATCGTGACATTACGGCGAGAATTATTTGCGCCACTCATAAAGATTTAAGAAAAGAAGTTGCAGAAGGTCGTTTTAGAGAAGATCTATTTTTCAGACTAAATGTCATTCCAATTTATATTCCACCCCTTCGCGAACGCAAAGACGATATCTTGCCTTTAAGTGAATACTTCCTTAAAAAATTTGCTCTCATGAACAACGCCAAGGTAAAAGGTTTCAGTAAAGAAGCCATTCAAAAGCTGGAAGCATACGAGTGGAAAGGAAACGTCCGGGAGCTGGAAAATGCCATAGAAAGAGCAGTGGTTCTCACCTCGGCTGAATTTATCTTGCCGGAAGATTTACCGACAGAAGAGAATTATCCACTTGCTTCTGAAGCGCAGACAAAACAACCCAAAGGCTTAAGCTTTGAGGAAGAAAAACCAGTGACTTTAGATGAACTTAGCAAAAAGTACATTCAGTTTATTTTTGATAAAAATGACGGTGCCAAAGAGCAGACAGCTAAAGATCTTGGGATTGATAGAAAAACCTTGTATCGAAAACTAAAAGAAATGAATCTTAACTAAGATGCTGACCTACCCAGCTCGAGAAGTCGTTAATGGCCTTCTCGAGTTCGGCTTCATTTTTATATGCCGCCGCCAATTCAAGTTGTGCACCAATATGCGAAAGCTCCTGATAACCAAATGTCAGACCATTACCTTTTAACTGATGGCCGACTTTTTCTAAGGCAGAAAAATTATGCTCCTGAAAGCTCATCAGGCATTTTTCTAAATCTTCTTTTCTCCTCGCTAGATAACGAGAATGAATTTCGACCGGAACTTCCATAATGACCTCCAAAGAGACATTTTAAGGAAAAGCTTCAAGAGTACCAGTTATTTCTGGGAATAACACCCCAAGCAAGTGAGTCAGAATTCCCCGCAATAATCTTTTGTTATAAATAAACTATTGAAAATGCAGCTTGAATTATGTGGCACAAATAGTGCTTAATTCGAGCCTGCTAACACGTCTGAGTCCGAATGGACTGACGCATTTAAGTATCTTTAACCACTCATTACTTTACCTGCACACAATGTTAGCTTAAAAGTTTTGAATCGAATGCCCACCTTGGCCAATGCCAAGGTGGTATTCCTTTCTCCAAGGGATTATACTCATTAGCATGAGTGAAATTCCAGAAATACGCCGTGGCCAGTCTATTGAGCTTTTAAAAGAGCTGCACATCCTTACCCGGGATGGAAAACTCAATCAAGATTCCCGACGAAAATTAAAACAAGTATATCATCTGTATAACTTCATTGAGCCCCTTCTGGCAGAAGTGGTAAAAGCCGAGGACCATAATTTAACTCTGGTTGATCATGGAGCAGGTAAGTCCTATTTAGGTTTTATTCTATATGATTTATTCTTTAAAAGTTTAAAGAAGGGAACCATCTACGGGATTGAGACCCGCGAAGAACTAGTTAAAAAATCAGTTGAACTGGCACAAAGATTAAATTTTAATCGGACAAAGTTCCTAAACCTTTCCGTAGAGGAATCAATCACTTCAAAAGATATGCCCGAGACAGTTGATGTTGTCACAGCACTTCACGCCTGTGATACAGCAACGGATGATGCCATTAAATTTGCGTTAAAGAAAAAGGCGCGATTTATTGTTCTGGTTCCATGTTGCCAAGCTGAGGTTGCCAGTGTTCTCAGAAAGAATAAAGGTAAAAACTTGGGCAAGAATGTCCTGACTGAAATTTGGCGTCATCCTATCCATACCAGAGAATTTGGCAGCCAAATCACCAATGTTCTTCGCTGTCTTGAATTAGAGTCACATGGTTATCAAGTAACCGTGACAGAACTAATAGGTTGGGAACATTCCATGAAAAATGAACTGATCATCGCTCAATTCAAAGATCTTCCTAAAGCACATCCCAGACACCGACTTGAAGGTCTTTTAAGAGAATTAAATTTGGAAGAAATGAGCTTCCGTTTTCTGGAGGAATAGGAAGCTCATTTCTGGCTTCCTATTCCGATTTATACCAAAATGAGGCGTGATTTATTTTGTATTCCTGATACTTGTTTGAGCAATCCATCTTACCCTTTACAAACTTACATTCTCGTTGTTCATGTGAAGGGTTAAAAGTTGATCCCGGTTTGGCCACAATAATACCGAGGAAAAACAAAGCAGCAACAGTCATGAAATAATGTTTCCTGATTTCCATTGGCACTACCTTTTTATATTGAATCATTTAACTATTTTTTTTCCAACGACCAAGCTTGCTATGAAGCTGATGACTGCTAATACCAAGAAAATGAAGAGAAGTGTTTTACCGATATCTACTGATAGACCACCGATGCCATTGGCACCCAGGAGAATGGCCACTAAACCCAAAACAAAAAATGCAATTGCTGCTCTTAACATAAATTTCTCCTTGTCATTTACAAGACATTCACCACAACTAGCTATGGCATGTTTAATGCCAAGAACCTTTGACATAAATTTAGGATGTTAAAAAATTTGTTTTGAAATTTGCGGGGCATTCTTCCTCTTGGCAAGTGCGTAATTTGCGACTTATTGTCGCACTAACTAAAGGCATTAATTACTTTGTCTTTAAGATCTCTCTAACAAGACCTTTTTTATCAAGACCTTTGGCCAGGTCGTAACCTTTGGACAAATCCTCTCGGAGCTTTAACAGATCATTTTTAATTATGTCATATTGCTCCCGAAGAGACTGATTCTCTGTAATTGGCTTCGTTTTTTTACTTAACTTATTAATCACTTTTGCTTTACTCGTGTTCATAAATCCCCCTTCTTCTTTGTTGTCTGAATTGCAAATGATATGCCATTAAGCATCTGGCATAAATAATGCTTCTCTCACATATGAACCAGAACAAGGAGAGCAGTATGTTGAATCAAGAACAGTTTGAAGGGAAATGGAAAGAAATCAAGGGCGGTATTAGAAATTTGTGGGGAAGAATTACTGATGATGAACTAGAACAAATGAAAGGGGACTTAACAGAAATTTCGGGTCTCGTGGAAGAACGTTATGGCGAGACTAAAGAGGAGATTAAAATGAAATTCGATCACTTAATGGAATCTTTTGACAATGATACAGATAAGAATATTTCAGCGGATGTTTCTTCTTACCAGAGAAGTCCTGTTGATCCTGAAACATATAAAGCTTCATTTGATAGTGATCGAAATGCTCGACACTAATATTTTAATAAGTAAGCCTTGAAATATCGTAGTTCAGTGGCAAATGCAATTTCTCCTAAATTTCGCCTTGCTTGTAATGGGTAGCGTTCATCAACTTCATCATCCGTGGTGGAGCCCCAAATGAGTCCAACCACCTCACCATAAACATTAATCAGAGGACTACCTGAGTTTCCCTGAATCACAGGACAATTATTTAACTGCATCGAGTTCCCTCTTTTGGAATAAACACAATTGAGTTCTGTAATGCGAGCAGAATTAAGAGTTTTATGATCAACCACCCAAGCGGAAAGACTCTCTCCGAGATATGATGCGGTTATCGAAAGGGGCAATGTGGGAAGAGAGAGTCTGCGATCAATTTCCATAACAGTGTAATCAATACCTTTTGAATTGAGCGCTCCCGGGTCAACTTGCGTTTTGATAATTTTTTTGCATCTTACCGACTCATAACCCTCACCAGTATAAATACTTATGTAAGTATTCTGGCATTCTTTCTCACTCGCTACACAGTGATTATTTGTTACAATTTTATTTGATCCATTTAAAAAGCCTGAACAGGTTGCAGAATCTTCTACATCTTTTGGGTTATGAATAAATAAACGAGCAATTCCAACAGGGCAGCTACTCCCATTTATAGGAGCACACTCAAAGTTTTGCTCTGAAACAAGAGAGGATATACTTTCTTTGGTAATAGTGATTCTTTTACGACCATTAATGCCAGATTCCCCACAGGAGGCCAATAAAAATAGCGAGGATAAAACGAATGAAAGATGAATTAATTTCATGAGAGGATTCTATGTCAGGGTTTTAATGGGTAACATTCAATTGTAGTAATTACAGTGCTGTCCAAAGATTAGCCATCTTGAAAAATCGACGACTTAAAGGGGAAGGCCACCCTTCTTTATTGCTCCAAATCATCGTTTAAGCACGTATATCGGGTAATATAATTTATAACCGTATCATTCAATGTTTCAATCCTGTAGACTAAACTCAGAATTTACAACTCTCTTTAAAATCCCTATTTCAGTTCAAGCCCCATAATAAATACATTTTTGTGTTTAACAGGATCGTTATGTTAAAAGCCTCTATCAGCTTCTTTGTTGGCCGCTCTAAGTCTTTAATACCCATCTTATTTCTGGCTATTTTTTCCAATGCCCAAGCCGATGATTCATTAAGTGAAACGGCCAAAGAACTGGCAAATGATTCTAAACGAGCGACAGAAAATGCAGTGAGAGTTACAAAAGATAAAACCTGTGAAATGGTCAAAGGCAAAATGGAATGCGCAATTCAAAAAGTTAAGCATGGTATTCAGAAAGCTGCAGCAGAAGCCGAAGACATAATGGATTGATTATTTGATGGACATTTACTCATTAGACCAATCCTACCTTAAAGGGCCAATGCCATGGATATTGTATTAAATCCCAATTCAGGATACGGTACATTAGATTTGTGACTTGGAACTTTCCAAATTTGGGACCTCTATGACGGTTGAGCAAAATACTACCTATTCCAGATTGGTCCAAGATTGGGAAAACAAGAATACCAATGATTTGTCCCCAATCCAAAAAGTTATACTTTTGGAAAAAGCAGTTCACGTAATTGAACAGCGTGCACTTATGACATTAAGTCGCATTACTTTAGAAGTAATTCTTGACCGCGTTCTTCAACAGGGCCATGAAAAATTCCCCATACTCTCAAAGGTAAAACTCATCAATAAACATCTGAGCTTTCAGGGGCTGCTTAATACGAGTAACCATACACCAGAAGAATTAATTGAGGCACTTCGCTTTTTTCTGATTGAATTCATTACAGTCCTGGGAAGAATTACTGCAGATATACTTACAGCCCCACTTCATAAGGAACTGCTTAAAGTGACGTGGACAGATCCGGAGGAAACATGAAAACCCAAGCGCCTGGAAATAGAATTCATACAGGTGTCCGCAATTTGGATAATGTCCTTAACGGTGGAATACCTGCAGGTGAGCTTATTGTGCTGGCCGGTTCACCTGGTTCAGGGAAAACAATCCTGTCCCAACAAATAATTTTCGAGAATGCGACCACGGAAAATCGTGCTGTCATTTTTCAGACCTTGTCTGAACCGACTGCAAAGACCTTGCGCCACCTAAAACAGTTTGCCTTTTTTGATCCTAAGAAAATTGATGATGGAAGTATAAGTTTTGTGGATCTAGGTGAGATCATGAGATCCAAAGGTCTAGAGCAGACCATTGAGCTATTCATGTCTCACGTTAAGAAAATCCAACCTTCAATAGTGGTTATAGATAGTTTTAAAGTTTTTGAGGATTTAGCAAATTCACGTGAGGAATTAAGGAAATTTTCTTATGAGATGGTCATCAATTTGATGGCCTGGGAATGCACTGCTTTTTTTCTAGGAGAATTTAGTCAGCAGGATATTGAAACTAATCCTCTCTTTTCAATCATAGATGGTATTATCACGCTACAGATAAGATTTGATTCAGGAGAGCATCAAAGATTTATTCAAGTTTTAAAAATGCGAGGAACCAATCATAGTCGAGACCAACATACTTTTGAGATCAATCCTCAAGGAATTGAAATTTATGCCCCTCGTGTAACCATACAGAGAGTTCCCGCTGCTGACAAAATGATACCTGGCAACGGCCCCTATCGGGCCCGGATTGGCATTTCAAAAATTGATACGCTACTAGGACAAGGAATTCCATATGGATCAAGTCTTCTGGTATCCGGGGTGGCCGGAACCGGGAAAACTCTCTTGTTGCTGGAGTTCATCTATAGGGGAGCTAAGGATTTTGGAGAAAAAGGTATCTTCTTTTCATTCGAAGAAACAAAAGAGCGCATAATTTCCAACGCCAGAGGTATGGGCTGGGACATAGATAATGAAATTAAAAAGGGGAATATTGAAATTATATTTATTCCTCAACCTGAAATCATGGTCGAAAAGCATCTACTAATGATGAAAGATTCCATTGAACGGATGGGAGCAAAACGAATTGCCATTGACTCAGCTTCTGTTTTTGTTCACAAGATCCAGGATCCTCAAGTTGTCCGTGAAAAAATATTTCAGCTTGCAACTCTTGTTCAGGTGGCCCAGGCAGTGGGTTTTTTTGCTACCGACATACCTTATGGAAGCATGAAAATCAGCCGTTTTGGGGTTGAAGAGACCGTTGTGGACGGAGTAATCCTCCTAACTGCCAGCAATAGAGATGAAGACCTCACAAGAGAACGTTTTATTGAAATCTATAAACTAAGAAATACCGCCCACGTAAACGGACGGCATAAAATGGATATAAGTGAAACCGGTATCGTTATTGTACCGAATACTGAAAAGCCCAGACTGAAGAAAAAGAAGAAAGCAACCAGGACAAGCAAGAAGCCAAAATGAAAAAAGCTGAAGTTAATTCAGATAAAGCCTATGAACGGCTCAAAATACTTTACGATATAAGCAAATACCTTACAGGTTTTGAAAGTATTGAAATTACTTTTCCGAAAATTCTTACATGTGCTTCCGAGACCTTTCCCTTATTAACTGTCGTTCTTATAGAGCACTGGGAGGAAAAACCTCATACGGTTGTATGGCACTCCTCTAAAGCAACTGAAGAACAAATGTTAGAAGCAATTACTCATGCCAGGGATGTCTATTCCTACATGTCGGGGGCCACCCAATCACAAAGTGCCGATATCCATAAAAACATGACTTCAAAGACGGTACTTCCTAGAAATGCGAAGACTCAAAACTTTGGTACAAATAAAAAACAAAATTATATCGTCTTACCTTTGATCATATACAATCTTCCTCCTCTTGGCGCTCTACAACTAGAGGGAGGAAGTGCTCTCGATGAAACTGACCTGGAATTTGTAAGTGCTTTAGCAGATCTGGTGAGTGTCGCACTCGACAGGTTTTACAAGACCAAACGAGAGAAAGAACTCCGGGATAGCCTGCAAAATAAAGTTGAGAATTTAGAAAATGAACGTGAACTTCGCGAAGCCTTTGTTTCTTTATTGACTCATGACTTAAGAACCCCTTTGTCTGTCATTCTTGGATCGGCCCAATTCATTCTTCGAAAACCGGACGATCTAAAATCTAATCAGAAGTTTGCAGAAAAAATTGTCAAACACGTGAATCGGGTTGGACAGATGATTACCAATTTATTGGATGCAAACCGCATCCATAGTGGTGAAAAACTGCCTTTGAAATTAGAGTCAGTTAATATGTGCAGTTTAATTGAAGATACAGTCGCGGAGCTAGGAACGATTCACGGGGATCGCTTTGTTATTCAGTGTCCAGACTCCGCCGAACTTTTTTGTGATCCCAACGGGATTCGAAGGATCATTGAGAATTTGTGTAATAATGCAATTAAGTATGGTTCTCCCAATACCCCAGTTACTTTAAAGGTTAAGCAAGAAGTAGAGAATTTACAAATTTCTGTACATAATTTTGGTGATGCAATTTCAACTGAAGATCAAAAGTCGCTTTTCGATCAATTCAGACGGACTCAAAGTGCACTAGGCGGGACTCATAAAGGTTGGGGCATCGGCTTGACCCTGGTCAGAGGAGTTGCAGAAGCTCATGGTGGTTCAGTTGCAGTTGAAAGCAATAAAAATAGCGGCACAGTATTTACAGTCACACTTCCTAAAAATGCGAATCTTCCAGGCGATAATAAGAGTGAAGGTTGAGGTTACTAAACGCTTGTACTTAAAGGTGTTGCTGTGGAGTGTTCCACCACGAAGGGATGAGAGTCAGAGTGTGTTTTGGGATTTAATTAAAAATGGCGCAACCGGCGTATTGATCCAAAAACCTATTAAATCCTATGGTTTATAAAACCAAGTAGATTCAAGTAGGCAGGAAGCCTTTTAACCACCGATTTTTAAGACGTTATCACCTTTCAAAACAGGTCCAAGAGCATTTAAGCAGTCTGTTGCTCCCTTTTCATTTACTCCTGCTAGGCGATTGTACTTTTGAACTGTCTTGAGTTCAGCCCATCCTGCACACTTCATAACCTGACCAAGGGAAACTCCTTGAGACAGTAGGTGAGTGGCAAAACAAGCTCTAAAAGTATGGAAGTTAATTAGAGGTAATCCAATCTCTGAGCAAAAGCTTTGAACACATTTGGCTTGATGCCCAATTTCCCACCTAGGTATTCGAGGTAGGACGAATTCTGACTTGGTCTCATTCCTAAGTTTTCCTAAGATCTGAAAAAGAAAATCATTAATAGGAACTGATCTGAATTGTCCTGACTTTGTGGATTTGAAGATATTTTTCCTCTTGTTGAAAGACACATCAACAAGGATCGTTCTGTTCTCAAGATCAACACTGGCCCATTTTAAAGCAAATAACTCCCCACTTCGCATACCTGTGTGGATTGCAGTTGCCCAAATCTCATACCAGGGATTGTTAAGGGCATAGGCTTTCTGCAAGAAAAACTGGAGCTGGTCCCATGAAAGAATTTTGGGTGCTCGTTCTTCCACCTTAGCTATACTTATACCTGCTGATATACTTGGAAGATTGTTTGGACACAAACCTTCATCCTTTGCCCATTGGTAAACACGCCCTGTCGTATGAAGGATCTTTGTTAGGTAGCTGTTAGACTTACCTGCTTTTTTAGCGTTCTCAATGGCATGGCGAACATCAGATCTAGAAATATCTGCGATAGGTTTATCCCAAAAGTTACTAGTCCAAATCCGAAGCATGGAAACATAATCGTCTATTGTGTCTTGTTGAACATTTTCAAAAGTTTCTTTATAAACTTTGTACTTATCCACAACCTGACACCATTTATCCCCACGGCCTTCGAGATTTTTTACTTCTTCAATGCATTGGATAATTAGTTCTTTCTCTAATCGCTCGGCTTTACCCTTTGTTTCAATGTTCTTTTTTCTTCTTTGAGCACGAAAACTAGGATTGATAGTTGAACGGTGAGATACATAGACCTCATAGAGTTTTTTATTCTCAAATTGATAAAGTTTAATTGCCACGAGATACTTCCTTTTTAATTGAAGTTTCAAGCAATTTATCAAGTTCTGATCTTTTGAATCTGTTTCGGTTTCTAAGTTTATAAGGCTTTATATAGCCTCTATAAATCATGACTCTAAGGTTCTCAGGAGAGATTCTTAGGTACTCGGCAGCTTCGTTTGAATTAAGCCATATTAAGTTTTCAAAGAGTTTATAAGAATTTGATATCATAGCCGATCCCTGGAAAAAAGTTATTTCAGGTATTAGGCAATATAGAACGGTCTAAAATTAGGTAGGTTATTGTTTAATTTTCATGACACGGGGCCGGCCTCTAGCAGAGCTGATCCGTATTCCCTTTGGAAATCCCTCTAAAGTTCCTGAGACATAGCTATTACGATAGTCAGTCCTAAGTGATTCATGAATGCTCTTTACTGCATCATTATACATCTCAGGGTTGAGATTCAATTTGTCATAACTAAAGGCATTGTCAGTTTGCAAAATCACTATCAACTTAGCCAAGAAAGAGAATCCCTCGTATTCAGTTATATAGGCCTTATCGCTTTTTAAGGTTGAACCATTGCCGTAAATTAAATAATCCAGAAACTGAAACTTATACTGCACGGAAGGCGATGTGCTTTTACCTTTTAGCTCTGGCAGGTCACGTTTTCTTTCCTTAAGTCTTTCAAATCTTTCGTCTGATCTCGAATTAATTGCATTTGGCGAAGAACTACGAACTAGCTGCGACAACATTCTTTCGATTGTCGAGATATTCAATACTCTTTGATCAGGTCGACTGATTACAGGGAATTGTTCAGAGAAGAATTTTTCAAAGGCATTTAAAATCTCATCTATCACCACTGGCGTCTTCTCATAAGAAAGGAAATCTTCTGAATATAAAATTTTCTTTTCCAAACAATAACCTACCTAAAATTTGACCCCACCAACCAATAGTCTCAAATCTGTTCAAAAACTTTTTTCAGGAGACTATCACCATGAACAAAAAAATCCAAATTTTGAGCCTTATTTGGAAAGAAGGATTTAGCCAAACAACCTTGGCCAAGATTCTAGGCTGCAGCGAAGCAAGACTTTCGAGAATCCTAAACTCCCATGTTTTGCCCACCGAAGATGAAATTGAGGCTATTTCAAGTGCTCTCAAGACAGATAGATCCAAAATTTCAAAAATTTTAACGGGAGTAAATTAAGTGAATAATGAATTAATCATTAAAACCGAAAGTCATCTCGGCATCGAACTTAAGGACTTTGAATTTGATGGAAAATTTCATCGCTACGGGAAGAAGAAGGAGTTTTGGGTTATTGGAAAAGAAATTACCCACCAAGACCGACAGATCTCATTCATTAATTGTGGTAATTTTGTTGAGGGTAGCTCTCACAGAATAAACAATGTAGGTGAGGGGCACTCAAGAGCCCTGGCTAATAAGATTCTCTCAATTCAAAACCAAATGAATGAAAAGGTAAAAGAGGAAAAAGAAAAAGCGTTAAAAGCTTGTATCGAAAAATGGCTTCCAGTATGGAATACTTCTAAAACAGCTACTCATACTTATCTAGAGCAAAAAAGCATTCACCCCTTTAATTCAAGAGTTTCACCCTCGGGAGAGCTACTAATCCCTTTGTATGATACAGATAAAAGCTTTTCTGGCTTACAAAGAATTTCATTTTTTAATGGAAAATCTCAAAAGTTTTTTGCGACTGGAACTAAGACCAAGGGAAGTTTTTGTTTTTTAAACAAGGAATGCTCTAGAGAAAAAATATATATTTGCGAAGGTTTCGCTACAGCGGCATCAGTTCAAGAAGCAGTTCCCGAATGTTCAGTTGTTTGTGCTTTCAATAGCGGCAATCTCAAAAGCGTTGTTAAAAATATTAAAGATCTCTTCCCATTTTCAAAAATTATAATCGCAGCTGACCTTGATAAAAGTGGTATTGGAGAAAAGAAAGCCAAGGAAGCCGTAGAAAACATGCCTGGGGCTATTTACATCCTACCTAAATTCATCAATCCCTCCTCTGGTACTGACTTTAACGACTTACATACTTCAGAAGATATCAATCAAGTTCGACAGCAATTAGTCTTGGATGAAGCCACATTTAGAAGTAAGGATTTTGAAATGGATATTATTAAGGGATTTATTAAAACCGTTGGTGATAACATTTACAAAGACCATAATCGGCTTAGAGAGTATTTTGATTTTATGTACCATTATAAGGTGGTGTCAGATGATGGAAGAATTTTTGTTTTTGATGGGAGAATGTATTCAGCAATCGGTGAATTAAAAATTAAAGAATTTGCTCAATTTCATTATTCTGCCAGCGGTGAGTATGTTTCGGCTAAAGAAGTTGCTGAATTTTACTCCTTGGTTCAAAGAACCAATCAGGTCGAAGAATTTGATGGCTCCATTATTCGGGACGGATCATTTATCAATTTCTTCAACGGTGTCCTAGAGGTTGCTACAGGTCAACTGCTTCCACATGACTCAAAATATTTTTTCACCTACGTTATCCCACATTTCTATAATCACATTATTACATGTCCTACATGGGATCTAATGCTTAAGAACTTAACTTTAGACAGAAAAGATCTTACTTTAAATATTGAAGAGTTTTTAGGTTTTGCCCTTTCTAATATAGATTATTCTTTTTTACCTAAAGCACTTATTCTGGATGGAGGTGGGGCGAATGGAAAAACCACTTTGGTTAATGCTTTTAAAATGGTTCTAGGGAATAAGAACGTAAGCTCTATCCTTATTTCAAGTATTAACGAAAATAGATTCATGTCATCAAACCTTTTTAAATCTTTGCTTAATATCTCAGAAGAAGAAAAAGTTTCAGTCTTCCGCGAAACTGATAATTTTAAAAGACTGACTGGAGGAAGTCCATTAACCGCAGAAAAGAAGGGTAAGGATGCTTTTCAATTTACCAATAGAGCAAAATTAGTCATGACTTATAATAAAATGCCTGCAATTTCTGATCGTTCTAATGGAATGTTCAGAAGACTCTTAACCATTCCTTGTGATCAGAATTTTACTGATCATCCAGAACTATTTATTCCCGACCTTGAAAGCAAGCTCCTAAATGAGGTTTCAGGTATTATCAACAGAGCAATTGATGGGTTGAAACGCTTGAAAGAACGCTCTAATTTTTCAGAATCTGTGACGATCAAAAAGCGAGTTGAGGAGACTTTCATGGAATCAGATGTGATGGCTTCATGGCTTGAGGAAAGAATTGTTATTACTGAAAATACTGCTGATAAAGAAATCACTGATGTTTTGTATACAGATTTTGTAAGTCATGTATGTCCCGTTCCTCAGCCAAGTAAATTCAAATTTGGTAAGGACTTAAAATCCTTAGTTCATCACCTCAGTAAAAAGCATCCTAAATTGGCTTACGGTCAAATCAAGGTTGAAAAGTTTGCTGGCAAAGGTGTTACCGGAATTAAAATGATTCGAGATTAGTTTCTTAGTTTCACTTATTCTTGCCTCCTCTGGCCAAGGCAGGTGAGAATTTTGTAATTTGAATATCTATTCAAAGAAAGAGTCGTTCTAAAAAGAAACTTTGAAACCCGAGCAAATCCGAGCTTTCATTCTGAAAATGTTGAGTTTTGTTAAGGTATTTCATGGCCCTGCACAAAAATTAATTCTCTAACAAGACATGAAATATTGGGCTCTTACGGCCCCGCGTAAACAATAATTTAAAGTCCCGGGGGTAGGCCGATCCAAGAAATTTAAGTAGGATGTTAATCAGCCGATAAGTCCTTCAGGAGAATTCATGCTTTATCCCCTCATTGATTCACAAAAATGGTCTGAGACATATTCATTAAAAATTGAATCTGTTCAGTGCGTTTGCTGTAAGAAATATTTTACAGCCAATATACCAGTAGCGTTTGAGTCATACAGAGGGTTTCAGATTGCAGATCATGGGTGCTCACCTGAATACAACTATGCTTACTTTATTTGTGTGTCTGAAGAAAAAAACCGCGAATGGGACGGCTTAGTAGGGAATATAATTTAAGACAGGGGTTTCCCCCTGCCTGTTGAATTGAGCCTATACCTTACAGCTACCGTAACCTTGAACAATAAATCTCTGCGCCTTTGCAAAATCTAGAAAATCAACTGGATACTCACCAGAAGCCTTGCAACGCTTGAAGTATTCGGGCGTGTTTGAATTCGGTCTATCTGAACGAATATAATAACCATTCAGCTGTCTGCCACCTTTGCGCTTAGACTTGGGTGCCTTAAGTTTATTCCGGATACCTGTAAGAGCTGTTTTTAACTTTCTCAGCAGGTGCTTTTCAGCTTCTGCAAACGTTTGGTTATTAACAGGAAAATCAATTCTGTAACGTCCGCCAATCTTTTCAATTTTAAACTGGTAGTTCCAGCTGTCTCCATAAGAGCGACCAACCAAAGAATTCCCCTCAATCGCAATTAAGAATTGGAATTTGTTCTTTCCCTTGAGCTTCACACCCTTCTGGAAATTTTGGTAAGTAGTAAGAGGTAGAGAAGTCTGAATTTCATCGATGACATTAATTGTCGTTGCTAAATACATATAGGTCCTATTGTTAAATTTGTAATCATTCAGTAATCCTTAATGGATACCGATCTTCGGAACAGAAACTCCCCAGGTTAATCTTTTTGTACTACCTGGGCTAACTACTGATTGCTACAAGACGACATAGGACCTCTCTGTAAGAAAGTTTTGTCACCTTGACCGAAATGAACATTTCATTTAAAATAGGAAGTCTCACGTACCCATTGTAAAGAAACGCTCAGCTTAGGCTGACGTTATTTAAGCTCTTACCTGAGGGTCTAAACCTTCAGGTAAGTCGGTCTTACCAATCCACATAGACATTTTATGCCTTTGCAAATCTTCGAAATTTAAGGGATTTTTGCTAGAAGTTTAAAAAACTGCGCTTTTCCAATAAACATTTTCTGACCGGCTTGGGCATTTGTCTCTATAGACTACAAGTCTTCTATGACCTGATATAGACAGAATACCACACTTAGTCATGTTCGTCTAGTGTTTTGAGACAAAAAGCCTAAATAAAAATCACAAAAAGTATCAATCTTGAAACATTTTGTTAGAAATATGCACTTTTTTTCTTGACCGGCCGTGTCCGGCCTAGTAATATTTATTTATGAATCAAGACATATACGTCTCCTTGGGCCAGATTATAAAGAAATACAGAAAGAAAAAGAACCTAACGCATAGCGAGCTGGCTGAACTTGTGGGTTTAAGCCGTCCATCCATCATTAGGCTTGAATCCGGAAAAAAGAAAATCTATTTTCACGAATTAGGAAAGCTTCTTGGTGCCGTTGATCTAACTTTTTCACAACTAGAGAGTGAACTTTCTAACGTTGATCTCAAGGTAAAAATTGAGAATCAGCCTATCAGCAAACAAGATCAAATAACCTTACTTAAAATTCTGGACGACTTAATATGAAAATCGAAAGAAAAAACCAAATAGAAGCTGCGGTAAAGAAATTCATTTCAGATTTCAATCTGGAAAAGGGTTTTAATATTCGAAAGCTTGTTAAGAACCTTGGTTTTGATATAGCTGAAGGAAACTACTCTGATCTATCTGGGGCATTAATTATTGATGAGGATAAGAAACTTATTGTATTGAACCAAACAGATAGCTCTGAAAGAAAAAGATTCACAATAGGCCACGAGGTCGGGCACCTGATTTTGCATGAAGACATGAACCTTTCTCTCAGAAAGAATGAATCAATTTATTTTCGATCTTCTAATAATCCCGGTCTCGAAAAAGAATACGAAGCAAATTATTTTGCTGCCTGTTTACTCATGAACAGAGAGTGGCTATTTGAAAGCCTTAATGACCAGATCTCAATAAATGAAGGAACAATTAGTAAATTAGCCAGAGAGTACGAAGTTTCCGAACAAGCAATGGCTATTAGACTCTCGTCATTGGGTTTCGTTTAATTTTGTTTGAGGGCCTTATATAATTTCTTCCAGAAATAGTTCCCCTTGTCGGAACTGTTCACAAACAACAACATCTTCCTGTTCACATTCTTTGATGAATCGATTCGGCTTGGAAGATCCATGCGCTCCAAATGATGAATTTATGCCTTCTCGGTTGATATGATCAAATCCAGACTTCACAGAACTCTCGCATTTTTCTCTATCAGAAAAATAGATCTTTTCCTTTCCCGTGCCTTTCATCGCCAGAGCCATGTATAAAGTGAGTGTTTTCTTTTCACCCAGATATCTCCAAAAACAACTCTTCGAAGTATTAAACTTTGTATCTTCCAGCAAACGAGCTTCTTCACATTTATCTTTTGCGCCGAATTCTCCATGGAGTTTCTTGTAATCAATCTTGTCGGTAAAAAGAATATATTGGGAAGAACTCTTTTCGACTTTCAGGTAACCCCATTTCATCCCATCACTGCATTTACCCATAACAACAGGTGCAATCATGTTATCTTCCTCTGATGAAATAGCTTTATTCATCAAACTAGTTACCTGGGCGTCCAGTTTTCTAGTCAGATATTTACGTTCACAGCTAATACCAATTTGCTGCCTACATTCTCTTGTTTGTTGAGTGGATAGAGTAGATACACCACATTTGTTCAAAATTGGCGCGCACCTTTGAGTAGCTTCAATACGCTTAACTCCCAAATGAGGCGCAACATGCTTCGTTTTAGCAATGGTCATGGCTTCTTCATATTTGCCCTCATTAACAAGATTTTCAACCTGATCATAAGGATATCGACCTTTAACTGAAGTGTTCGATGTAGAACAAGATAAGAGGGTAGATACTAATAACAAACTAATTACTTTCATTTTTTAATTCTCCTCAATACTACTTCGAAAATCCCTGCATTGATTTCATGTGAATATTCTTCTATTGATGCCTTGGGCTTGGCTTTCTCTCCATAACAAAGCTCTTCAATGGATAATCCAAACACCCCTGCAACAACTCTAATTTGATCCAGGCTCTTAGGTTCAGCGCCACTCAACCAATTGTGCAAAGTCTGTTTTGGTACCTTTGAAAGCTTGGCCAATGCGACTAAGCTAATCCTTTCATTGGTCATCAATGTCTTTAAATTACTACTCAACTTCATAGGTATTATCCTAAGGGCCATTCCCCTCAACAAAGAGTTAAATCCCTCGCAAGGGACAAGTATCCCTAGCGAGAGACAGATCTCTTCAAAAACAAAACATGGCTTAATCAATACGAAGAAATGCAAGTAGACACGGAGTAGACTCGAAGTAGATTTCTACCGTCACGGACAGTAACGATCTGTAACAGTGAAGATTTTGAAGATTGATAAACTGCTGAAACTTCTTGATTGTGATTTAAGAAACTTACGCGAAAATTGTTAACAAATGCTAACGTTTAAAAACAATGAATGGGGGCTTGGATTTAAAAATGGCGCAACCGCTACGATTCGAACGTAGGACCTCTTGATTCGTAGTCAAGTGCTCTATCCAACTAAGCTACGGCTGCGCTAATGAGTCATTATTTGTAATGCAAGATACACCAGTAATCAAGATTGAAATTCAAGGAATTTTCAGATGTTCGGGGCCCCTAAAGACACGACAAGTCACTGGAATCATATAAAATAACTAATATTTATTTTATTTTCATGGCCTTAGAGCTTTTAATCTATATACTCGAGTCTATTCAGTTTGTTTTTTTCAGTTAGACTTCACAATTCTTATCTTTAAATCCCAAATTAAAATTTACATTAAAAAAAGTAATTCATTACAACTTACTGTGGTGAACTTTCATTGGAGAATATTATGAGTACAAAAATTTATGTCGGTAACCTAGGTTACTCTGTTGTCGACAATACACTTGCAGATAAGTTTGCACAGTTTGGAACAGTTAATTCAGCAAAAGTCATTATGGACCGAGATACTAATCGTAGTAAAGGATTTGGCTTTGTTGAAATGTCTACAAGTGCAGAAGCTCAAGAAGCTATCTCTTCACTTAATGGATCTGAGTTTGGCGGACGTCAAATGAATGTTTCTGAAGCTAAACCTATGGTTCCGCGTGATAACAAGCGTTACTAAGCACTAGCTTTTCCATGGGAGAATATTGGTGAACAACTGATATTCTCTCAGTTTACTTACAGCTCCCTGGTCTTTTTGAATTATAGTTCGCAATGTAAACGTTTTGAGAATAAGTCATGGCATTCCGCCCTCGTAATACATCCATCGAAATCAATAGCTGATCAATACACCTTCTAGTTAACAAAAGACCTGGATCTTCCACCGCCGGAAAAGTCGAAACTCCCAACGGAGCTGCTTCAAGGTTAGTCGAAGAAAGATAATTAATCCGGAAACTCGTGATAGTAGACTTTTCACTTTCTGCGTTTAAAAGAACCCGGGCCGTACCCGTCTGTTCATCAATTAAAAGAAGTTGAGTCTTATTTTGAGAAACACATAGAATTTTGGTGGATACAGCTACAACATATGATCCGGTGATAAACTGATGGGCCAGAGGTTCCTGAGAAGTGACATCATAAAAAGTCCCTGGTTTTTTCACTTTGAGTTTATAGTATTTAAACTTTGTAGGACTTTTATCGATATTATCATATGGATCAATCGTGCTCTCGATATATTCTGCATTTGTGACCATAAGTCTTGAAGAAGTAAATCCATCACCATCCAGTATGACTATTTCTTTTGTCGGTGAATCCATTCCATTTACCAATTCAAAAAAAATCTGATTATCAAGACCCTCACTGCGATCTAAAAACACTGGCTCTGTGGGAGAGAGATTTTCTCTCCAAAACTTCATGAGCTTTGCCGGACGCTGCTGAGTAATCGTTGTGTAACGAATAATTGAATATCCCTTTGAACCAACAACATCTTCATATGCGCACACTGGAAACTTTGCGGCATCTTCCAAAGCAAGTCCATAAATACCGAGATAAGTTTTATCTGTGTCCTTAAATGATTCAACCTCATCACCGTTGTCAGTTAAGCGGGCCAGATTCGATAGATCGACAGTGATATTATGAAAGACCTGATTTACATCTGTTGTAATCAGCATTTTTCCTTCGAAATCAGTATATTGCTTATTTGATTTTAGAATGAAGCCACTCACAACAAGGGCCACCCCGGCCATTAAACCGGCAGCAATCATCATTTCAACAAGTGTAAACCCATTATTTTTTTTCATCGTTTAAAAATTATTATCTTTCTAAATACACGTCTACCAGAAGATAAAGATTCTCCTGTGACATCAAGTTTATAAAGCTTTTGTCCGAGCTTCGGTAATTTCATGAAATCGCCATTGGAAAATTCAACCTCATCATCATTTATGCTCATGTACTTAATACAAACAGCGACATAACCTTGCTTAATGGACAAATTATTACAGTTTGCAACTGAGCTCTCTTGTACAAGGTCACCATTCGGCTGGTATTCCCTAAGTACGGTTTGACCATAGGCCGGAAATGTTTCGCTTTTGGCTGACTTTAAACGAGAAACATTTCTCATCACAATATCCTCCACGAAATCGCCATGCTTCTGCTGGGCAGCTGCTTGATTCATATTCTGAGACGAAGACATAAAGGCATAGGCCACAATTCCAATAAGACCCATGGCAACCAGAGCTTCAACTAAACTTACGCCACTATGCTTAAAAAACTTTTCCATCATTTTCTCATTTTAATCATAGGGAGTGGGAGTGACATGATTGAGCCCAAAGAATTAAATTCTTCTGCCGGTGACTGGTGCATGAAAGTAAATTCTGCTCTATTAAGAGGAATGTTCATAGGATCATTTCTATCTGTAGTTCCTTTCGTGACAGGATCAACAGTACAGGGCATAGGATTCGCTGCACTTCCTACTGGATTATACCAGTTTGGACTATCCCAAATGTAAGAGCGTTTGGAAAAATCTATCGCACTTTGATAGTAATAGTCCTGGCGATTATATTTAGGAACATTAAGGTTTCGTTTGCCAGCTATAATTTCATCTGAAAAATAAACCCCCAATCTCGTTCCCTCATAATTTATCACTGAACCATAAACATCAGAGAAGCTGGACTGAAGTTGAAATACATATGGGCGATAATAAGCAGGAATTTGAACACCTGCTGTTTTATTATAAAACTTACTACTTAATGGAGGAACTGTTTTACCCAAAGCTGGATGTCCAGCCGGCAAAACACTTTCCCTGCCAGTCGCCGTAATATAAGCCGGATTTCCGGCCTGACCGGAGACTGGCTCATTTTCAGATGGACTTAACATGCATCCATTTCTTAAAACCTGAATTGCGGATGAATCAACGGCACTCCATAGTCCTTTGAAGGAAAAACCCTCGTTATAACTATAGTAAGTCGTATTATCAATCAACGAAGTATTCCTGATGTTGACGACTCGGACACCATACTTGAATCCGTCTTCTTCCTGATGCTTCCAATCCGTTGTGATGCTATAGTTTGGACGAATTTTCCCACCATAAACGGGAAAATCCAGGGCTAACTCAGCAGGGGTTAAAGGAACATGAAAAGGAGAATGTATGAGTGTTTTCTCCGGACTAATAAACATTAGTTTCAAAGAAGACAGAGAACCACTGCTAGATCCATTAAAGTAGGTGTGACGAAATACCTCTGGCCTTTCATTAATTGGACTAGTGGTATCTGGTTGATGAGGTCGAATGATATTTACATCCTCATTCACGATCCATAATGGAAGATTTTTTCTTACGCTTGAATTCATACTGGTGGCCAGTCCAGCTGCCTGAGATTGAACAATTTCTAAAGGCACTTCTGAATAAATAATTCGCCTAAGACTTTTGGGATTTAATCCAGAATAGAGACTAGGTGAAAAGTTACCAAGTTTTCCCTGGATAGATTCACTATCTAATCGATAAATCCGATTGCAACTTGCTCCCGCACCAGAAATATATTTAGTAACAAAATTACTGTCACTTAAGTCACAATCATCATAACTACTCGAGGCCATTCCTGAAGATGCATTTACCACTATCCCGCAAGATGTTGCATCTTCCTTCAACGCTTCCATGTTATCCCAGGTAATCGTTTGAGTTTGTAGCTCTTCAAAATCATCCGTAAAAAGAACTCCTTTCAAATCGGAGTTTAAGCGCCAGGACTCAAACCCTTTCGGGAACAGAGAGCTTGATGAACAGTAGCGAGAATCTGTACCCAGGTTCATTGTGTAGCAACTAAAATTTAAACGAGCACCATAGGTCGGAACTCCACTGGGTCCGTAGGTATAATAAAAAACCAACCAGCGATTGGGATCATTAAAGTAACTTCCCGTATCGGTGGCATTGGTTGCATTTAGCGGCAATGGGCCATTCATAAAAGCAATGGGATAAAAATGCTTTCGAATTAAACTTAAACTCACTGGTATCCCATAGCGCATATTCTGATTTACACTCGTGGCCAGATTAAAGTCACCGGTCAGGAAAGCACCACCTCCACCCCATTGCCAAAGGTAACGAGGGCCAGAAGTTGTGCCATAAACGTCAGTGGTTATATTTTTGAAATCATTATAAAAACCTGGATGTGCTATATGAGAAGGGGTGGGTGCCTCTCGAGGCTCATACATGAGGCCACCTTTAAAGATCATCCGCTCCCCCTGTAAGATAATATTAATCTCACCAGGATTTAAAATAGGATACGTTTTATCCTTATCAGGGTCTGGGTCATGAGGACGATGAGTGATAGATTCAAACTGCACACCCCCCTCAAAATAAACCTTACGATCACGCGCAATCATACTCGCTGGAAGTGTAGTACTATACCGAGGTGAGGCAATCGTTGTTGTTTTGCCTGTTTTACTTAAAACCAGATAATCTGAGACGTCATATATTTTTAGATTCTTTAAAAACTTTGACTCATAATCTTTATACTTGGCCGTTGAAACCATTTCCAAAGTTTTAGAATCAATTATATATTTGGCACTCACTTCATATGTAGCGCCATTATCTAATTTCCCCTGAACAGAAAACTCCTCATCAATCATGCATTCATCATCAGGAGGCGGAGACCAAAGACGTCTCGCCATCGCAGATTCTAGAATTACAAAAGCAGACTGGGCCGTCTCATCGGCGATTGTTCTTTGCCAAAGCAAAGAAGTCTGTTCGTTTAACTGCTTATTTACCTTAAGAACGTAAATGGATATTGAAGCCACGACACCAAGTGCGGCAAATATAAAGATAAGGGAGCTTCCTGATTTATTATCTACAACATGCTTCATTCACTTATTCTAAGTGGCATAAAGACCTTAAGTACATCATGATTTCAATCATCCTTTGCACTTTTATCTAAAATCATATCGACCAGGAGCAAGAATATCATTGGGATCCAGGGCCTGTTTGATTTTCTGGATCAAAAGACAGTAATCATCGTCTGGTGAAGGTAAGAGTGATTGTGACTGAATTCCTAGCCGATAAGGATAGAATCCTTCAGTCATTAATTTTCTCAGTAGCTCATCATGACATTCCATTGCTTTTTGATCTTCACCAGGAATAGTGCGGTCAAAGGCAATTGAAACGATAATATCTATTTGTCTTGATGTTATCATTTGCAAGGTCATGGCAGGTTCAAAACCATATTTGGTAATGGTATCTTTAATTATACTAATCGCCGCCTCAACATTAACTCCATCAAAGGGAACGATCGGACCCATCCAATATATCCCACAGTTATCAAGACAAGGGTCCATCTTTTCAGGAGATGGTCTCAGTGACTTCATTCGGAAGTATGTACTACCCAGAGTAATTTCTTTAGGGATTAGATGTCCGGTATAAAGTGACTTTTTAAAAAAGAGATCTAGCATTTGTAGCGGAAGGGACACACCAAGATTACTCAAAAACCCTGAACAAAATTTTAAAACCGAAACCTTTGGTTCATAAAAAAAGGTTAAATTCTTCACTAATCCTTTCAGTGCCTTTTTAACTAATTTTCTCTCGGCTCTCGCCTGGGCGTATGAATTTGAATATAAGGCACCATCTCCATACCAAAAAGCCGCAACCGGCATACACTGTTTCAATACATTCATGGCAACCTGATCAGGCAATGTCGTTTTTCCATCATGTAAATCCCAGGGATACTTCCCCATAAATCCAAGCATACGGTGAGAATTGAATAATGTTGCCGAAGACCTAAGAATATCTCTTTGCTTTAAGTCATGTAGAGCGTCTACGATTAATGGGAGTTTTGCTTCATCCTGAACTGCAAAAATAAACGTCTGAAAATTTTCAGGCAGGGGAGTTAACCAAAAGCTCATTTTGGTAATTATGCCTAAATTTGACTGCGTAAAGAAACCATCAAATAAGGGACCCGGTACAGACTTAGTTAAACCAATCCCTTTAGAGTTCTTATAACGTCCAAGTCCTGTAGTGAAAGATTCACCAGTAGGTAGTACGACTTCGAAATTGCAGATGTTATCAATCCGATTGGATGCTAATCCCTTTCCGATTCCTCTTTCGACAGCATTTCCAATTAAGCTTGCCGTGGGAGGAGCTCCTGTCCCGGCCAAGGTGTAATTTGTTCCTTGCTGTTTTAAAAACTCAAATACTTGTTGAAATGTTACTCCGGGCTCAACCGTCAGTACTCCTTGCTTACCATCAAAGCTAATTATGTTATTCATTCGACCAAGATCTACAATGACACTTTGATTACAGGTTGGAACTTTTGAACCATAGCCATAATTCATTCCCTGACTTATAGGATAAAGAGGGGTTTTGAACTTATTGGCAACACGTAGACACTTTCTTAGTGCTTCGACATTCGGAGGGGAAATGACTGCATGAACTTTGGCCGTCGTTTGAAAGGTAGCTGTTTCAACCTGTTTTATATATTCAGGTGAAGTTTGTACAAAATCATCTGTTAAAATTAGTTTCCATTCTCTTATAGCTTCCAAAAAATTCATTGTTCTATTTCTCCACTAAGCTAGTGCGGCTTAAATCTTTGAATAAATTGTAGGTGTATTGGTAATGAGGAAACATGTTAAGGAACAGGTTTTAAAGGAATCGAAAAAAATTTAGATTGGAAAGAATGAGATTTAGGTTCAAGTCATTCTTAGATTAAAACTGATCACTCTTCAGAACCTTTACGGCCCAAAAACAAAAAAGCCCGAACAGAGTCGGGCTTTTTTAATAATCTATATGCGATTAAAAGTTCAAAAAATGGCGGAGACGATGAGATTTGAACTCATGGATCCCTTTCGGGATCGCACCCTTAGCAAGGGTGTGGTTTAAACCACTCACCCACGTCTCCGTTGTGGTTTTTTATCACTTACCAAGATTAAATTTAAAAGTGGCGGAGGACTAGGGATTCGAACCCCAGGTAGGCGTTAACCCACGACAGTTTTCAAAACTGTTGCCTTAAACCACTCGGCCAGTCCTCCACAGGACATTTAATATAAATAAAGTCTGGAAAAAAGACAATCGCTATTTGCGAATCTCTTTAATTCCTCCCATATATGGGACCAAAACTTCTGGAATTTGAACAGATCCGTCTTTTTGCTGGTAGTTTTCCAGGATTGCCACCACAGTTCGGCCTACGGCCAGGCCTGATCCGTTTAATGTATGGGCGAACTCAACCTTGCCTTCCTTGTTACGGAAGCGAATATTGGCCCTTCTCGCTTGAAAATCACCACAATTTGAAATCGACGAGATCTCTCGGTATTTATTCTGACTAGGAACCCAAACTTCCAGGTCAAATGTTTTTTGCGACGCAAAACCCATATCACCGGTACAAAGGGCCAGAGTCCGGTAGGGAAGGCCTAGCTTCTGAAGAATCTCGGTAGCACTTGAAACCATCTTCTGATGAATTTCTTCTGATTGTGAAGGCGTAGTGATAGCAACCATTTCCACTTTATTAAACTGGTGCATACGGATTAAGCCTTTGACATCTTTTCCGTGAGAGCCGGCCTCTGATCTAAAACAAGGAGAATAAGCGGCGTACAAAAATGGAAATTCCGCTTCATCAATAATCTGTTCGCGTTTTAAATTCGTTAAGGTTACTTCAGAAGTAGGAATCAAGTACCAAGGTTGTTCCGAATTTAGCTTAAAGAGCTGATCTTCAAACTTTGGAAGGTTTCCTGTTCCAAGAAGAGATCTTTCATGAGCTATAAAAGGCGTCATCATTTCGGTAAAGCCCTTGCTTCCCTGGTGATCCAGCATGAAATTTATCAGAGCGCGCTCAAGGCGGGCAGCCGCACCTTTATAAACCACGAAACGGGCACCAGTAATCTTAGTGGCGATTTCAAAATCTAAGATATCTAATCTCTCACCTAGTTCAGCATGATCCACGGGAGTAAAATCCATCTCGCGCGGAGTGCCCCATCGGGCAACTTCGACGTTCTCTTCTTCATCTTTTCCAACCGGTACAGAGGCAACTGGAAGGTTTGGAATATTCAGTAAAAGTTCATTTTGCTTGGCCTGAACTTCATCCAATTCCTTAGCTTCTTTTTCCATCTCAGCTTTCAGAGCGGTTACCTGAGACATCGGTCCTGCAGCATCCTGCTTATTCTTTTTAAGCTCACCAATTTCACGAGAGAGTTTATTGATTTCAGCTTTTTTGGTTTCAGAAGCGGTTGTAAGATTTTTTCTTTGTTTATTTAAACTAACGACCTGATCCAAAATCGAAGTATCAAAATTTCTATTTGAGAGACTTGCTTTAACGGTTTCGAATTCACTTTCAATCTTCTTAATGTCTAACATGGATCACCTATTGCATGAGTTTGATATAAGCTTCAATTTGACGTTTGTAGGGGCTTTCAGGTTCCATATCAAGATACAACTGATAGGATTCTATGGCCAGAGTCCCCTGACCCAGATGTCGGTAGACATCCCCAATTTTTTTATGAACGATGGTCTCTTCGGCATTTAACTTGAGTGCTCTTTTATAAAGATCCAGCGCGAGATCAAAGTTACTCCGCTTGGTGCTAAGATCGGCCATCCCGACAATCGCATCATAAGATCTGGGGTTAAGTTTTTGCGCTCGTTTAAAAAGATTTTCAGCTTCAAGGTATTCGCCCTTATCCAGTTTAATTTGTGCCATGAATACAAAGTCTGCGTCGTTTTCGCCATTCTCTTTAATATCAAGTTGAATCTCTTCCAGGGCCTTATCCAAATTACCACTCAGATAACTGATCTTGGCCACATAGTAGAGAACCTTGGGATAAGAAGGCATTTTATCCCGCACACGCTTAAACCACTCGGCAGCTTCCACTAATTTACCATTTTCAAACAGCACACGACCGGCAGTCATCATAGCTTCAAGTTCGCCTGGTTCGATTGTCAGAAGTTTGTTAACAAGATCTGGAATATCATTAAAGCGCTCGTCCATCAGGGCAGCCTTAATTAAAAACTCATAAAGTGTTTTATCTTGAGAATGAAACTTCTCAAGTTTGGATTTAAAGTTTTCAAAGTCCCGGACCCGACCAGCTCGATAATAGAGGATCGCAATTTCAGAAAGTATCTTTGAACTTTCTCCAAACTCATCCAGGAGACTTAAGAGATATCCAATCGCTGCACGATCGTCCTGAGTTTCATAAATAAGCTTGGCATAGGTGACTCGATAATCAGGATTAACCGGATCCAGTTCTATGACCTTATTTAAGAAGGTCCTGGCCGAATCAAAGTTGGCCTTTTTAAGAGATATTTCCGCTAGCTGAAAAATATCTGAATCATTTAATGGATTTAAACTGATTGAGTTTCGAAGCCAGGACATTGCCTGAAGAATATCGCCCATTTTTAAAAAGAGTTTGGCGTTAAGAGAAGCATATTCGTAAGAATCTCTGATATCAGTACTGGAGATTACGGCAATGCGGTTTCTGGCATCATGAAACTTGTAAGTTTCAATGTACGCATCCACCAAGGCCAGGTTGATTTCTTTGTCATCTGGATATTTTTGCAGCAGATTTTCAATCGTTTTTAAAGCTTGCTGGGCAAGACCTAGTCTCATCTGCACTTTTGAAAGAAAGAGTTCTGAGGGAACGTGTCCCGGATAGGCATCCGTCGCTTTAGCAGCATAACTTAAGGCCAGTTCATAGTTTCTTTTATTGAAAAAAGATTTGGCCTGGAGAAGAAGACTGAAGGCCTTACTTTCGTTTATCAACTTATCAGTTTCTGCAAGTTTACCATTACTAGTTTCTAGTGTAGCGAGAATGGCGCGGAGGTCAGTCGAGTCATAGAGCTTTAAAGAGCGGTTCAGGTATGCCGTTGCTTCCTTGGGTTTCTTTTGAAAAGCATAAACTAAGCCTTTGAGTTCGAAAAACTTAGCGCGATTACTGTTGTTGTATTCAAGTCCTTTCTCTTCCGCCTTCTTTAAGAGTGCGGCCATTTCCTTAAACTTCTTATCTTTTAGCAGCATCTCTGCCTTTTTGAGCAGGAACACAACATTGTTAGGATTGCGTTTAATGGCGTCGTTTACATACTCCATGGCCTTTTCAGTTTCCTGGTTGAGCAAAAGATATTCAATGAGGGCGATGTAGGCGTAACGATTTTTATCTGGAGCTTTTTCCAGGGCCTGGAAGAATTGTCGGGCCAGATCAATCTTGCCCTGCTTGATTAAGCTCGTAACATAAACAGCAAATAAATCCTGGCTTAGATCTTTGGGTTTAAGCTTAAGGTATTTATGTACGACATCAATCGCAGCCGCAGGTTTATTAATGGCCATGTAAAACAGGTTTAGGCCAATGACACCATTGGAATTCTGAACCAAAAAAGGTCTTTTACTTTGTATAATATTAAATAGCGTTTGAGCGTCGGCCATATTGTCTTTGGAATGTTTCAATTCTTCCGCGTAAGTTCTGACCATGTAATTAAGCGCATCGCTATTTTCCATATCATTTTCATAGCTGTTCTTAAAATTCAAACCCGCCTGAACTAACTCTGGGTAAGTGCCTCTATTAAAATGCTCAATGCCCCGGTTAAATTCCGCTTTAGATTTTTGGGCATCGGCCTTATCAAAAGGGATAGGAAAAACAATCTTAGGTTGTAGATGCTGAAATGCTGGTTTTTTTGGCTTTTCTTCGGGAAATAAAACTGCATAAGCAATCGCCAGTGCTGCCACAATAATTACAATCTTTTTCTTTTTTGCTTTTTTCTTAGCTTCAGATTCCGTTTCGTCTTCAGCTTCATCTTCAGCTTCTTCTTTCTCTCTTTTTTTCTGAACTTTTCTTAGCTCTTCATCAATGGTCGTTTCCGTTTCATAGGCATCTTGTAAGAGTCCTGTCTTATCCAGATTAATGACTTGCGTGGCTTCATCGTACGAAACAACTTCGTTTTCTTTAGCGAGGACTAATGCGAGATTTTCTGCTTCCTCTTCCTCGGCTACCCGTAAAGCTTCTGCTTCTTTCTTCTCTGCTTCTATTTTTTCTTCGGCTTCACGCTGAAGCTTTCGCATTCTTTCAATTTCTTGCTGGGCGACCGGATTAATGAGGGTTTTATCTCCATTGTCCTCCTGTGATAAATCAAAGTGATGCTCTTCTGAACTGGTGACTGCGGTGTTATGCCTGTCCACCACACGAGTTGGATCATCTGGAATATCCAATTCTTCAGGAATGACAGGGCTGGCTTCGACTGGGGGTAAACGTACCGTCTCTGTTAATTGTTCAACGACTGAAATGGTGCCATGGTCAAACTCTTCCAGCTCTTTTTCATTTTTTTGATTTCGAAGTTGAGTTAGATCAATGATGAATGTTTCTTCTTTGGGTGCCGGGGATTCCACTGCAGTTTTATTTTCATCCATGAGTTCTGGATAAAAATCAAACGTCGCAATTGGACCCCAATTTCCAGTTGGAAAAATTTGAGCTTCCTCATTACCTTTAATGTGTCCCTTGGCCTTTAAGTCAAAAAGCTGATTTTTAACAAACGGTCCAATCACCCGACCAGTTCCCAGTCGGATACGGTATTTCGTCATAGCATTAATTATAAGGGAATTTAGACTTTTGGGGGTAAAACAAAAAAAGGGGAGCAGAAGCTCCCCTTTATAGGATTACTTTATAAAAAGAGACGCATTTCCTGCGAGGGCCATGGCCGAATCCCAGAAAACTCCCAGAAATAAAACCGGGATGAAAAGAGCAATAATGACGGCTTGATTTAGGGGAGTAAAGCCCAGTACCTTCTCCTCACCATCGGCCTGTCCAAAGATCATGGTTTTGGCCAGCTTCATATAGTAGTAAAGAGCAATAACAGAGTTAAATGCTGCAACAATCGCAATGCCGTAATGTTTCTTCTCGATCACCACGGCAAACATGTTGAACTTGGCGACGAAACCGCTGAAAGGCGGAATACCGGCCAACGAGAACAATACAGATGCCATAATAATGGCCATTAACGGATGTTTATAAACGAGGCCCCGGAAAACATCATAAGAATCTGAACCATACATATCAGATAAATGTGAAGTGATATAAAAAGCAATCAGGGTCATGAACATATAAACGATTCCGTAAAAAAGAATCGCCTGAACACCAGATTCATTCATAACCACGATACCCAAAATCATCATCCCGACGTGGCCGATCGAGGAGAACGCTAGCATACGCTTAACTGACGTCTGGCCAATGGCAGTCACGTTACCCACTGTCATAGTCATGGCCGCGATGACTAATATCAGACCAACCCATGAAACAGTGAGCGGAGAACCTTCAGATAAGAAAACGAACGATACTCGTACCAGAGTTGCCAAACCCGCCATTTTTGGAACAATCGCGAAAAATGATGTCACCGGTATTGGGGCACCTTGATAAACGTCCGGCGTCCACATGTGGAATGGGAAAACCGAAATTTTATAACCTACACCTACAAAAAAGAGCACTGATGAAACAAGAACGATCGCCAGGTTGACTCCTTCAAGTCCTGGAACTTGACGGGCAATTTCTCCAAACTGAATTGAACCGAAAACGCCATAAAGGTGTGAAATACCAAATAATGAAACCCCGGCAGAAAGACCGCCGTACAGAACATACTTCATACCAGCTTCTGTAGAAGTCGATTCATCCCGCTTAAAAGAACTCATAACATAAGACAGGATTGAAAGCGTTTCCAGGCCTAGATAGAACGTCAGCATGTTGTTGGCAGATGCCAGTAACATACCACCGATCAATACCCCAACCGCCATGATTGAAAATTCAGATTTAAGATTGGTGTAGATATCTTTCGAAGAATGGCTCAAGAACACAGTCCCCATAGTTCCTACCACCATAATGATTTTCATCAAGGTGCTGAAAGGGTCAATAGTTACGGCATTATGAAAAATATGAAGCGGCTTTTCTCCCAGATTCTGGAATAAGCTGATCAAAACAATACCTAGAACAATCTGTGTATAAACATGAATCTTGGTTCTTGGAGCATGCTCATCTTTAACCGCAGATTCAGCCACTAAAAGAGTTGTCATCAAAACGATACAGATGACCTCGGGAATATAGTAGCCTAAAAAACCAAATAATTGGTCAATCACAAAAAACCTCTCTTAATACTTACTCAACAGATCAACAAGTTGTCCTACAGACGCTTTCATCACATTGAGGAGTGGGCTTGGAAAAATACCAAACACAATTACACAAATACAAAGTGGGATCATATAGAACACTTCACGCGCGTTCATGTCTTCATAGTCTTCTGTTTCCGGATTAACTTCTCCGAAGAACATACGTTTGAACATCCAAAGAAGATAAGCAGCACCAATCAGGAGACCTACAACTGCAATAACAGTGATTGTTGTGAATTTCTCATAGATTCCCAAGAAGATAAGAGCTTCAGAGATAAAGCCAGAAAGTCCCGGAAGACCTAATGAAGCGAACATACCGATAATAAATACTGTTGTGTACTTAGGAAGTTTAGTTGAAAGACCGCCGTAACCTTTAGAACCATCTGGCTTAACAATCCAACGATGGTGAGAGCGCTCATAAAGAATTCCGATAAGTAAGAACATCATGGCAGTTGATGTTCCGTGGTTGAACATCTGAAGAACTGCACCGTTCATCCCTTGAGTTGTCATGGCCGAAAGACCAAGCATAACGAAACCCATGTGAGAAACTGAAGAGTAAGCAATCAACTTCTTCACATCATCTTGTGCCATTGCACAGAAAGCACCATATATAACAGAAATAAGTCCGAGAACTGCAATGATGGTTGAATATTCAACAGCCGCTTGCGGGAAGATTGGGAAAGCAATTCTTAGGAAACCATAAGTACCCATTTTAAGAAGAACGCCGGCGAGGATAACTGAAACCGCCGTAGGAGCTTGAACGTGGGCGTGAGGTAACCAGGTATGGAAAGGAAATACTGGAACCTTGATGGCAAAACCAAGGAACATAAACCAGAAGAAGAGATGCTCAAAAGAGAAGTCCTTACCGAAAACGTTAACCTGAAGCTCTGTAAATTTACCACCTTGGTGGGCCAGTATATTGAAGGAATCAACACCTTTTCCAGAAGCGTAGTAAAGAGCAATGATACCTACAAGCATGAAGATCGAACCGAAGAAAGTATAGAGGAAGAACTTGATCGCTGCATATTCTCTGTTTTCGCCACCCCAGATTCCGATAAGGAAGAACATTGGAAGAAGCATAACTTCCCAGTAAACATAAAATAAGAAGAAGTCTAACGAGAAGAAAACCCCAAAGACTGTCGACTGAAGCATTAAAAGCAGAGCGAAGTAAGCCTTAATGTTTTTAGTCACAGTCCATGATGAAAGCGTACAGATAAAGAAAAGTAGCGCATTCAAGAAGGTCATGAGCATTGTGATTCCATCAATACCAATGAAGTAATTGATGTGGAATTGTGAAATCCAGGGAAGCTTGGTCACAAACTGCATATCAGCAGTTGATGTATCAAACTTCAAATACAGAAGTATTGATAAAATCAATGTTATTGAAGTTGTTACCAGGGTCATCATTCTAATGACATTCTCTTTCGCCTTAGGCGTAAGAATAATACCCACCATACCAATAATCGGTAACCATAAAATCCAATTCAGTATTCCGTTCACAACGAACCTCTCTCTATTAAGAAAAAAACCTTAAATATTTACTGTCCAAATATAACTAGCAAGAACCACAATCAGCATAATGAAGTAGAACTGAATCTTACCTGACTGAACGATTCTTAAAACCAAGTTGAATAAATTAACCGCTACACCTGTTCCATCAACACCAATGGCGTCGACAACAACGTTGTCAAACCACTTCGAAGCCTTAAAAAGGACTCTATTGACTGCGGCCCAGCCATCTACGGCGAATCGGTCAAAGATTCCCATATCAAACCATGAAAGGAAGCGGTTAAGACCCAGTAGTCCTTTCTTGATAATGACGTCCACATAAAGATTGTCGAAGTAGTATTTGTTTTTGAGTGTCTCGGTATATCCCGGAAACATTGATGCCAATGGTTTGATTGATTTTTTGATATACATCAAGAAAGCAATGAATACACCCAGGAAGGCGATAACAATCGACATCCATGCCCCTACAACGTGAGCAGTGTGAATTTTGTGATCATCTGGATTTGGACCGGCATAACCAGACTGATGATCATATTTAGCTTTCGGTAGTTCAGCTTTAACTCTGGAATCTGTAGCACCAAAAGCTTCACGCGGATGTTTTACAAAACGCTCAACCTTAGGAGCTTCAACCAGAATTTTAAACCATTCTGTTTTTTCACCAAAAACTTTCACGATACCTTGACCAGTTAAACTTCCTGCAAACCATACTCCCAATGTGAAGACTGAGAGGATTAGAAGAGGAACATTAGAACGAGCATCCAGGTGTTCGTGATGAATTTCGTGACCGTGATGATGATCACCATGAGCATGATCATCCCCATGAGAGTCATGATGGCCCATACGATTTTCACCGTAGAAGGTTAAAAACATCATTCGGAACATATAGAAAGCGGTTAAACCGGCTCCCGCAAAACCCAAAATAGGAACGATGGCAAGAAGTGGATTTTGGCCTGCCATGAAACCGAAGTACAAGGCATCACCCAATATTCTGTCTTTGGAAACAAATCCCGAGAAGAATGGAATACCAGCGATCGCCAGTGTACAACACATCATCGCAAAGTGAGTGTACGGAAGATACTTACGAAGGCCACCGAGTTTTGGCATTTCCTGTTCGTGAACAGAGTGAATGACTGAACCAGCAGACAAGAAGAGACATGCTTTAAAAATAGCGTGAGTGATCAAGTGCATGAAGGCTGCATTATAGGAGCCAACACCCACACCAATCATCATGTATCCCAGCTGAGAGATAGTAGAGAAGGCGAGGACAGCTTTAATATCGGTTTGTACCAAAGCAATGGTGGCGGCACCAAAAGCGGTAATGGCACCGATAACAGCAATAAACCAAGTCAAGTCACCCAAAACCATTAGTGGATACATTCTTAATGAAAGATAAACACCAGCAGCAACCATCGTCGCCGCATGAATAAGAGCAGAACCAGGAGTAGGACCCATCATCGCATCCGGTAACCAGACATGTAGTGGGAACTGAGCTGATTTACCCATTCCACCTAAAAAGATACATAAACCAGCAAAAGTCGCTAAAGAGATTCCAATGACTGTTTGACCAGCAAACTTACCTTCTGCGATAGCAGCGTAAATATCCACATAGGCCACACTTCCAATCACCATCCAAATGGCAACCATACCCAAAAGTAAGAAAACGTCGCCTACTCGCGTGGTCATGAAAGCTTTAAGGGAGGCATCTCCGGCGGCTTCTTTCTTATTATAGATACCGATTAGAGAGTATGAGCAAAAGCCCATGATTTCCCAAAAGATAAAAAGCGAGAATAGGTTATCAGATAGAACTAAACCCAGCATAGCGGATGTAAAAAGCGGAAGGAACACAAAGAATCTTCCGTGCTTTTCATCATGATCCATATACCAGGTAGAAAAAAGGTGAATTAAGAAGGCCACACCAGAGACCATAAGAAGCATAATGGCGGCCATGTTATCGATATAGATACCCATATCGACTTTCCAGATATTGGCACCATGAGAAAGATCAAACCAGGTGAAGGTCTTATGAATGAAGAAATCGGTGGCAAAAGTGCCGAAAACGAAGTCTCCGAAGATCCTGGCAGAAAAAATAAAAGAAATAAAAATACTGAGTGTTGCTAACCAGTCACCCTGACGAGGGAGTTTTCTTCCAAAAAAAGCGTTAATCACAAACGCGATTACTGGGGAAAGAAAAATCGGCGCAATATTTCCAACTGTATATTCCATGTCCAACCCTTAGTTTCTTAACTGTGTCGCTTCATCAACGTGAATTGTTTCTTTTATCTGGAAGAATCGAATCACGATAGCGAGGCCAATTGCAGATTCTGCCGCAGCTATAACAATAATAAATAAACTAAAAACGTGACCATCCAGGTTATTTGTTACATACCGGGAGTAGGCCACAAAATTCAAAGCAGCAGCATTCAGGATCAATTCAATTCCAAGAAGTATCGCAATGATATTCTTTCTTGCAATCATGACCACAAGACCCACGATGAAAAGAATGAGAGATATAATTAAATAAGAAACGAGACTCATCATAAGTTATCCTTGCTTTCTTGGACGAGCGATAATTGCCGCGCCTACGAGAGCACCTAATAAAAGAACTGATGAAAGTTCAAAGGCCAAAACGTGCTCTTTAATCAATAAGTGACCAATCTGATTAACAGTAGAAGGAAAATCGTTGCCAAAAATCTTAGCAGGATAAGCCTTAGAGATATTCATGATTAGTTTTACGTTTGTGAGAAGGACAACCAGACCAACTAAAAGTCCGATGGCATAAGTCCATTTGTTACCCATCGCCGGAGCAAGACCCAGAAGGTTTTGCGCCCGAGAAACAAAATCTTTTCCACCGGTTAACATAACTGCAAAAAGCATCAGAATCACTACACCGCCGACATAAACCATGATTTGAGTCACGGCCACAAAGTCAGCACCAAGAGTAGCGTAAAGACCTGCTATTCCGAGTAATGAACCCAGCAGGAAAATACACGAATGCATGATGTTTTTAGTAACTGCCACAGCGATTGCGCATCCAACAGTTAGAAGGGCAGACAATGCAAATAGTAATTGAACGAACATTTCTAATCCTTAATTAATGGGATCCAAATATCAGATCGGCCATTGATTTTCCATTGAAGACAACTAACCAGATTGCACAGCCCATAAGGTTTACGATTGCAATCGGAGTTAAATATTTCCAACAAATAGACATTAACTGATCAACTCGAAGCCTTGGAAGCGTCCATCTGACCCAGATCACTACATAATAAAGAAGAAGTGCTTTGGTCATGAAGATCACAACTTGGGCAAACTGAAGTGGGATGATGTCGATATCAAGATTAAATGGAAGGTTACCGCCGCCTAAGAATAGAGCAGCTCCAACTCCGCAAACTACAAATACTTCAATGTATTCTGCCAGAGCAAAGAAACCAAAGCGCATACCGGTATACTCTGTATGATAACCAGAGACGAGTTCTGATTCAGCTTCTGGAAGATCAAATGGGGCCCGGTTGGTCTCAGCTAAAGCACCAATGGCATAAACAAAGAATGCGACGAAAGCAAAAGGATTATGGAAGATGAACCAGTTAACCGGAGTACCTTGCTGGTGAGATAGAATTGTTCCGAAACTCATGCCACCAGATAAAAGAGTGATGGCAAGAATTGAGATGGTTACAGGAATTTCATAAGAAATAATCTGCGAGGCTCCACGCATACCACCTAGCATTGACCATTTTGAGTTCGAAGCATATCCGCCAAGAAATACACTTACGCCAACCAAAGAAGAGATCGCGATAAGATAAAAGACCCCAACGTTAAGATCGGCCATCATGAAACCACTAGACCATGGGAGCACTGCCAATGTCGCAAAAACCCCAATCAGGGCCAGCATCGGAGCTAGATAGAAAAGAAATTTATCTGCAGTAAATGGCATGATGTCTTCTTTTGTCATCATCTTCACGCCATCTGCGAGAAATTGAAGAAGACCATATGGACCAACACGGTTTGGCCCCATACGTTGCTGTAAATCCGCAGAAATTTTTCTTTCTGCATAGGTTCCTAAACCGCCGATAGTGGCACAAAGACCAACGATAGCAAGGGCCGCAAGAAGATAAATAGTGAAGGCCAATAAACCTTCGTTTTTACCAAAAACAGCTAGAAGTACATCATAAAACTCATATTGAGAAAGATAGCTAACAAGAGTTTGATTCATGGTGCGTGGCCTTATTTATTGTTTTTTGCAGAGACTTGGTAAGATTTCACCCAATCAAGGTCACCTTTCTTCCAACAGTAAGCGATGCCTTCAATTAAAACTGAAATAAAACTTAAGAGTATGATGAGAGCGTAACCGCCATGTCCCATGTCGTTCATCTCTCTAAAGATTGAAGCCACTGGAAACATCAGTACCGATTCCACATCGAAAATGATAAAAATTAGTCCAACAACGTAAAAGCGTATGTTGAATGCCGACCATGCCGAACCAACAGGCTCTTCACCGCATTCGTAAGGTGTGGACTTAAGGTGGGATGGTTTTTTTGGGGCCAACAAAACCGAAAGGAAATGTCCGCCTACAAACAAAAGAACCGCTAGGCCCATAAAAATAACGACAGGCATCAAGCCATCAAACTGAGCTGGTGTCATGGAAGTCTCCACTGCATTAAAGTCGCAAAAAAGTAGTTTTAAGATACAAAAGATGTTGAATTTAGGAAAGATCTTATTTTAAATTGACCCAGCAAATGTCGAAGTTGGCCCTTTGCAAAGGCAGAGTGAAAACAAACTTTTTTCATCAGGATTTAGTGTGACCTTGTTTAGTGCCATCTCAAATAAAATTCATTACTGGTTACAAAACCAAGAAGAGCTTTCTTTAAAGGGAGTTTCTCCCAGTCAATGGTGTCTTCTTGCGGGAAGTTATTTTTCCGGCCAACTGTTTGATTCCACACATCTGCTGGTATGTGCTGATCAAGATGAGGCCGAAGATGTTTTTGATTCACTTAGACACCTAAAGAATATTTCTTTTTACCCGGGGCACAATCATAGCCTTTATAGTTCCATCATGACATCTGAAAGCGCGCTTCTTACGCGCTGGTCAGTTTTGCAAAAACTTCAAAATAATTCCCCAACGATTATCGTCACAACTTTAGAGGCCAGTTTGTTACTTGGGCCTGATCAAGATTTTTTTCAAAAAAATAGTTTTATTGTTAAAAAAGACGACATTATTTCTCCGTTTGATCTGGCAAAAAAACTTACTGAGATGGGCTATTTTCCTGCTAGCACAATTGAAGAGCCGGGTACTTTTGCTCGGCGTGGGGAAATATTTGATGTCTATCCTATTTCTCATCCTCCCATTCGCATTCACTACTTTGACGATTTAATTGAAGAAATTTTTGCCATTGATCTGGAAACACAAAAAACGATTCGTGAAACTGTCTTTTCAGAAGTTTGCCTGATTCCGGGCGCGGGTTTTTTAACCAAGGATCCTTTTGCCGGAAGATTAAGATCTCGGCTGCCTCAGGCACAACCTGCTTTTAAAAATAAATATGAGGCCCGAAAACAATTGTTCAGTCGGGTAAGTGAAGGACAATTATTTGAAAACTATCCTTTATATATCCCGCTATTTTTTGAAGCACCTAAAACCCTGCTGGATTTTCTTCCTGGCAATGCCAAAATTACCTTCATTAATCATGACAATGGAATAAATAATTTCGAACACTTTATTGCCGGTCAACGGGAAGATTATGAACATCTTTCTGAGGATGTTGAGAGTTCCTCTGTAATTCCGGGTCCTGAATCATTTTATTTGGATAGATTTCCGGAAACCTCTTTCAAAAAGCTCTACATCGACCAATTAGACATTGCTGTCAATTTGGATACGCCATTTGATAAAGAGCTTCATTTAAATCTGGAAAAATTAAAATCTTATCTTCAGACCAAGCTACAAATTTCAGGAAATGTTCCGGATAATAAATATGAGTATATTAAAGGTAGTCTGAAAATTCTTCGTAAAGAATTAAATGTTCATGGGCATTTGGTCGTGAACTATAAATCAGAAAATGCCCGCCAGGAACTGCAGTTTTTGTTGGAAGAAAATGGTTTAAATGAATTAGGTTCCAGACTTCAATATGTTTATGGAAAACTAGATGAGGGTTTCTACTATAAGAACGAGCATATCTTTGTCCTCTCTGAAGGTGATTTCTTTTCTATCAAAAAGAAAAAAACCAAACAAGTTAAGGCAACCAACAAAGATTTGTTTGCTGAACAACTGGCAACCTTAAAGATCAATGATTACGTCATTCATCGAGATTTCGGTATCGGGGTTTATAAAGGTCTTGAAACCATTCAGGCCGGAGATCAACAGAGTGATTATCTGGTTATTCTCTATGAGGACAATGATAAGGTATATGTCCCGGTCTATAAATTAAACCTGGTTCAAAAGCACGCCGACTCTTCGTCTGGTTTAAAAGTTGCTTCTCTCAAATCTAAAAAGTTCTCTGAATTAAAACAGAAGGCCAGAGGCTCTGTTAAAAAACTCGCCTTCGATTTATTAAAACTTCAAGCTGAAAGAAAACTAAGAGGGGGATTTCCTTATTCTCCACCTGATCATCTTTTCAAAGAATTTGAGCTCTCATTTGCTTTTGAAGAAACCCCTGATCAGCAAAAGGCCATACAGGATGTTCTGGAAGATATGCAGAATCAATATCCCATGGACCGTTTAGTTTGTGGGGACGTGGGCTTTGGTAAAACTGAGGTGGCCATGCGGGCCGCCATGAAAGCTGTGTTGGATAAAAAGCAAGTAGTGGTCCTGGTACCAACAACTGTCCTGGCACTACAGCACTATCACTCATTTGTTAAACGCTATGAAAACTTCCCGGTTAATATCAACTTCATTTCACGCTTTAAAACCACCAAACAAAAAAATGAAGTCATGACAGAAGTGGCCGAAGGAAAAGTTGATATTCTGATTGGTACGCATGCCGTTCTTTCTGACAAATTAGAATTCCATGATCTGGGTTTACTGATTATTGATGAAGAACATCGTTTTGGAGTCGCCCACAAAGAAAAACTTAAAGTCTTAAAGACCGGTGTGGATGTACTCACCATGACGGCCACTCCGATTCCAAGAACTCTTCAATTATCCTTCTTGGGAATTCGGGATCTTTCCTTAATTCAAACTGCCCCTCCAAGACGGCAGGCGATTAAAACGTATATTATAAAAGAAGATGATTTGACTCTTAAGTCTGCGATAGAGAAAGAACTTTCCAGGGGAGGGCAAATCTATTATGTCCATAACCGCGTTCACGATATTGAAGAACATGAGATTTACCTGAAGAAGTTAGTTCCTAAAGCACGCATCAGTGTGACCCATGGTCAGATGAATGAACGTGAACTCGAAAAAAGAATTAACGACTTCTACGATCATAAATCAGACATTTTGCTGGCAACAACCATTATCGAATCAGGTATTGATATTCCAAATGCCAATACCATGATCATTGATCGTGCCGATACTTACGGCCTGGCCCAGCTGCATCAGTTAAGAGGTCGTATTGGTCGCTCGGATCGAAAGGCTTATGCTTACTTTATTGTTCCCGAAAATAAAATATTAAGTGAAAGCGCTCAGCGAAGACTTCAGGCCTTACAAACTTATGCCGAGATGGGTTCAGGTTTTGCCCTGGCCTCATCGGATATGGAAATCAGGGGGGCAGGGGATATTTTAGGAGGAGAACAATCCGGACACATTGAAGCGATTGGTCTGGAATTTTATATGGACCTTTTACAAGAAGCCATTCAAGAAATTAAAGGTGAACAAAAAGTTTCAGTTAAAAATATTGAAATTCAGGCACCGTTTTCTGCTTATATACCTAATGGCTATATTCCTGATCATGCTTTGAGGCTCAAATACTATAAACGCTTATCCAATTGTAATGATCTGGGCAGGCTAGAAGAAATCGTTACTGAGCTCAGTGATGCCTTCGGAATGACCCCAAAAGAGCTCGAAGCTTTATATTCTATCCTTCGTTCTAGAATTATTTTCCAACCTCTAGGCATCCGACTGGTCAAAGTTTCCGGGTCGCAGATTGGGCTATTTTTCGATCAGGAAATACTCAACTGGAATCATCAGTTAAGAGATAAGATGTTGAACTTCTTCATGAATAAGCCCAAGTTCTATAAAATTAATCCTGATTCTTCAGTCAATGCTCTGTTTAAAGAGCCAGTGAGTCATCACATACTTCTAGAGTTTGCGAAACATATTGCAGCAGAAATGGGTGTATGATACCGTTTTTATTAGATTGAATCAAAACCACAGGGATGTGTATGAAAAAACTTTCTTTAGCAATTATTGCTTTCGCATTGGCCATGCCGGCCATCGCACAAAATCAAGTCGTAGCAACTGTAAATGGTCAGGCCATTACTAAAAAACAGTTTGATGAATATCATCTTCAGAATTTGAAATTTGTTGGTCAGAGAAAAATTACCAAAGAAGTATCCCTTCAGGATTTAGTAAATCGCCAATTAGGAATTCAAAAAGCTAAAAAAACTGGTACGAATAAAGATCCGGAAGTTATTGCAAAACAAGAAGACATTCTTTTTCATGCCCAGATCTCTAAAGATCTGGAAAATGAGTTTAAGAAGATTAACGTTACTGATGAAGACGTTAAAAAATATTATGAAAACAATAAAGAGTACCGTACCGCTCATATTCTTTATCGCCTAAGAGCTGAACCAACTCCGGAAGAAGTAAAAGCCGCACTTGTGCAAAGCTCAGAAATTTACAATGTCCTACAAAAAGAGCCTGATAGCTTCGCAAAATACGCGAATAAATTTTCTCAAACTTCTACCGCACCCGTTGGAGGAGATCTGGGTTTTCAACCTCCAACACGCTTAGCTCCTGAATATTTCGAAGCCATCAAGGGGCAAAAAGTTGGTTTCATCTCAAAACCTGTCAGAACTCAGATGGGCTATCATATTATTAAGGTTCTAGGCGTTAAGTCTTTTGACCAAATTGACAAGAATCTCTATAAAAAAATCATTTACGACACTAAAAGAGATGCCATGATCGAAAATTACTTTAAAAATCTGGCGAAGGGTGCGGAAATCAAGACAAACCCAAATCTTTTATAATATTGTTGGTAAGTGAAATTAATTCTAATCATCTGCCTGAGCCTGGGTCTTGCCCAAGCTCAGGATAAAAAATCTTCTGAAAAACTCCTCGATAAAATTGTCGCCGTTATAAACACGCGCGTTATTTCGCTTTCAGAAATTCAACGTATGGATAAAACTCTTCCTGCCCGTCAGGAAATTTCTCCTATGATTTATAGTGAGAAAAAATATAACCAGAAAGAACTTCTGGATATCGTCATTCGTTCATACATCATCAGAGATAAGATCAATGCCCAAGGCTATGTCATTAATGATGACGCCGTTGAATCCCGTATTAAGATGACAGAAGATCGTCTAGGGCTCAAACGGGCCGATCTCCTGGCATTCCTTAAAGGTAAAGGTCTTACTTACGAAGAATATTTTGAAGTTATTCGCGAAACAATGGAATACAACATATTCGCTCAAAGAATTATTGCTCCTTTAATTTCTGTGACTGAGCAAGAGATTAAAAACGAGTACTATCGTCGAAATAGCACGAACAATGCTCTGTCTTTTAAGTACAATCTGGTGGATTTTTACATCGCCGAGGATAAGCTCATTGATAAAAATGAAAATAAATTCATGGCAGTGCTTAAAGATTATCAATTAACCGGCAAACTTCCTGAAGAATATCGTGAGCTAGAAACCAATCAGTTAGATAATCTTAATGAAGACGGTCTATCAAAAGACTTAAAAGGGATTTTGAAAAATACCGCTGAAGGCTCTTTTTCAAAGTCTATTGTCCTCAATAATCACTTACACGTCTTTTATGTTCAAAAGAAGGATCTGGTTGAATCTCAGGACTTTTTGAAATTCAAAGATCAAATCCAAAACGATATTTTCATGGTTAAAGGTAAATCAGTCAGTTCCAACTGGTTTGACCGTGAATACTCCAATTACTACATAAAAAATCTTCTTTAACATGAAAGTCTACGTCTCCCAGGGCCATGAAAAAGGTATTGGGTTAGAAGTCTTTTTCAAATCGTGCATTTTAATCAGAAAGTCTGATTTGCAATTGATAAAACTCTTAGCATTTAAGACATCGGTCATCGATACCCTTACTCACATGAGACTTCCCTTCAAAATTCTGAATAACTCGGTTGAGATTTCTGGCATTAATATTCAAGTGGAATGGTTAGATCAAGTGAATCATTCTCAAAGCTTTACTGCTTTGGAACTGGGTATGAAATTATGCGAAGGTTCGGGTGTTTTATTTACACTACCAACTTCCAAGAATCAGTTTCCAGGATTTGCAGGTCACACTGAATACTTCAGGGCCTTCTATCATAGACCAGAGTTAGGGATGTTTTTCTCTTCACCTAAAATGCAAGTGCTGCTTCTATCCGATCATGTGCCAATAAATAAACTCTCTAAATTAATGACTGAAGAACTCATTTATTTAAGGCTTAAGCAGGCGCTCAGAACCTTGCAGCATTGGAGTTGGCCTACCAAGAGAATTCTTGTCTCAGGTCTTAATCCTCATGCCGGGGAAAATGGCTTAATAGGCGAGGAAGATAAAAGAGTGACAGCAGCAGTCAAAAGAATAAAAGCTGAGTTTAAATTAGATATCTCGGGGCCGTTGCCCGGTGATACAATGATGTTGGAGCAGAAATCTTCACAGGATCTTCTGGTGTATTTATTTCATGACCAGGGACTGGGAGTATTTAAAGGCCTGCAGGGTTTTATCGGCTCAAACATTACCCTGGGATTACCTTATCCCCGCTTTAGTCCAGATCATGGAACTTCATTTAGCTTGTTTGGGAAAAACCAAGCTGACTATCGGGGATGTGCTTATTCACTTAATGAAGCCGTGTACATGTTGAAGAAGGTTGCTGATGGAAAAAATTCAAGTCACCAAAGCTAAAGTTCATAACCTAAAAAATATAGACGTCTCTCTTCCGCGCCATTCATTAACGGTGATTACGGGCCCCTCAGGTTCAGGTAAGTCCTCTTTGGCCTTCGATACAATCTATGCTGAAGGTCAGCGTCGTTATATAGAATCCTTATCCAGTTATGCCCGCCAGTTCATTGGTCAGATTGAGGCTCCTGAAGTTGAAAGTATTACTGGACTCTCACCAGCGATCGCTATTGATCAAAAATCAACCAATAAAAATCCCCGGTCAACGGTCGGAACCATTACCGAAATTTACGATTATTTGCGACTACTCTTTGCCCGTCTAGGCGATGCCCATTGTCCAGAAACAGGTGAAAAAGTATCCAAACAATCTCCGCAACAGATTGTTGAAACCATCTGTAAGTTTAAAACTGGAAGCAAACTGCAAATTTTGTCTCCAGTTATCCGTTCTAAGAAAGGTGAACACAAAGAAGAACTCGCAAAATTCATTAGTATGGGGTTTTCCCGTATTCGATTGAATGGGGAAATAATAAATCTGGAAGAATCTATCAGTATTAATAAATCCAAATTTAATAATATTGATATCGTAATCGATCGTCTGGTTATGAAAGAGGGGATAAAGCCGCGCTTAACCGAATCTGTGGAACAGGCGCTTAAACTATCTGATGGCTATCTGATAGTGCTGGCCGATGATAAAGAAAATTTTTATTCTGAGAAAAATTACTCTTTTAAATCCGGTAAAAGCTTTCCTGATCTGGAGCCCCGACTTTTTTCATTTAACTCACCACTGGGTGCCTGTCCTACCTGTAATGGTCTGGGTATTTCTAAACGATTCGATATTGATAGCTTGTTAGTGGATGAGACGCTTTCTCTCGAAGAGGGGGCAATGCCAATTGTTAAGAAAAATTCTTTTCTGATGCAGATGGTGAGGTCTGTCGCGGTAGCAGAAAAAGTCGATATTAATAAACCCTTTAGCAAACTCTCAGAAAAGTTCCGCACTATTCTGTACGAGGGTAATGACAAGGTTTATACCTATAAATTTGAATCCGAGAATTCTTCGTGGAATTTTAAGAAAGAATTCAGTGGAGTGGTTTCTTGGTTAGAAAAAAAGTACAACGAATCTGAATCAGAAAGAACTCGGGCGGATCTTGAAGAATACATGATCATTAAAAGATGTCCTTCGTGCCAGGGAAGGAAGCTTAATACTTTTGCCCTAGCTGCAACCATCGAGGGGCATTCAATCATGGATGTATGTGATCTTTCGATTCAAGACGCGGCCGTCTTTTTTGATAAATTAGAGTTTACTGGAAATCGGGCAATCATTGCGCATAAAGTCCTTAAAGAAGTTCGAGATCGTTTAAAATTTTTATTAAACGTGGGCCTAGACTATCTAACACTCAATCGTGATGCCATGACCCTTTCTGGTGGCGAATCTCAGCGAATACGACTTGCCACTCAAATTGGCTCTGCACTTTCTGGTGTGCTTTACGTTTTAGATGAGCCAAGTATCGGTCTACATCAACGTGATAATGAAAAACTGATTAAGACCCTCATTAACTTACGTGATTTAGGTAATACCGTTCTGGTTGTTGAACATGATGAAGACACCATGATGGCGAGTGACTACCTGATTGACATGGGTCCAAAGGCAGGTTTGCATGGCGGAGAAATAGTGGCGGCCGGCACACCTGAAGAGATTAAGAAAAACAAGAAGAGCATTACTGGAAAATATCTCTCTGGGGAACTTAAAATTCATGTGCCAGAGAAACGAAGAGCATTAAAAGAATTTATTACCTTAAATAAAGCGCGTGAACATAATTTACAGGACGTCACTTTAAAACTCCCACTCGGGGGAATGACTTGCGTTACAGGAGTTTCGGGTTCGGGTAAATCGACTCTAATCCATAAAATTCTAGTCCCGGCGATAAAAAATTATCTCTCCCGTGGAAGAAGAGGAAGCTCTGCCAATTACCAATCTATTACAGGTGTTGATAAAATTCTCAGTTTGATTGAGCTGGATCAATCACCTATTGGAAGAACCCCTCATTCAAATCCTGCTACCTATACTGGTTTATTTGATGCCATCAGAAATATTTACTCCATGACTAACGAATCAAAAGTTCGTGGGTACAAGCCAGGTCGCTTTTCCTTTAATGTTAAAGGTGGCCGATGTGAGACCTGCGAAGGTAATGGCATGCTTAAAATTGAGATGCATTTTTTACCGGACGTTTACGTTACTTGTTCCGAATGTCGGGGCTCTCGTTATAATGATGAAACGCTCTCAATTCTTTATCGTGGAAAAAATATCGCAGATGTTTTAGCGATGAGTATTGAAGAAGCTGAAGGCTTTTTCGAAAATCATCCGAAAGTTAATCGTGCCCTTAAAGTTTTAAATGCTGTTGGACTGGGTTATATCAAGCTTGGTCAACCGGCCACTACTCTCTCAGGTGGGGAAGCCCAGCGATTAAAGTTATCACGGGAACTTTCTAAAACAATAAAAGGTTCTACTCTTTACGTGCTAGATGAACCAACCACTGGTTTGCATTTTGAAGATATTAATATTCTCCTTAAGGCCCTAAACAAACTAGTAGAGCAGGGACACTCTTTACTCATTATTGAACACAATCTGGATGTGATTAAAACAGCAGACTGGGTCATTGATTTAGGCCCGGAAGGCGGTAAGGGTGGGGGCCAAATTGTAGCGGAGGGGACTCCTGAAACCGTGGCGAAGGTAAAGGGTTCTTATACTGGCAAATATCTGGCCAAGTTATTAAAATCTAAATAAACACTGACTATAACGCTAAAGTAATTAAGCCAAGTTTTCGATAGGTATAACCTATGTGGGTTAAGCGACTTGTCTCTATTCACTTAAGCCTTGTACTGGGACTTTCGTCTCTCGCCCCCTTTCATGCGAATGCTAAAGCTTCTACCTGCGAAAATGGCGAATGTGTTCCTGTCTTAATTGAGCGCCTTGAAAATTTAGGCCAAGTGTATCGCCGTGAATGCATACCACCTGGAAAAATTCCCATTAATCTTGAAGCTTATCATTTGGAGCATGGATTAAGTGAAGCTTGCTGGAAATACATCACGGAAATTAATCATCTTGAAACTGAATTATTAAAACATGAAAATCGTCTCGAAACGAAAGTGGGTTGTACCACTGGGGATTGTAAAATCTCATCTTCCGATGGAAATCTTCAGGCCCAGTTGGGACAGTTAAATATAGTTGAAGAAGAAATAAGCTGCACTGAAACTAAAAAAATGGCCATTCAAAGGCAATGTCCGGAAGACACAAACTGCGTTCTGGCCAGCTCAGCATTAAGTATTGCCAGTTTGCCTATGGGAACGATGGGTGGATATTTAGCTGAAAAGTTCCTTCCGGAAAAAAACAAACTAAAAAATTGTCATCTAGGTGATGATAGTTGTGTCACTCAGCTTGGAACTGCTTTCTTTAAATCTGCGATGACTTTTTTAGATGGAGCCTGGGATTTGCTTAAACTTGCCGGTAATGCTGCCGGTAAAAAGATGAGTGAATTTTGGGATTGGGTCTCGGGTGCTGAAGATCACACATCTACTTCGCAACTTGCCCTCGCGAAGGCTTCTGAAGATCCGAGTGTATTTCAAGCCTTGTTAGATGATTTTCCCGGAACCATGAAAAAGATTTGGGAAACATTTGTCGTTTCTTTAAAGGAGTGGCTCAAAACCAGTATTTTTTGTGAAAAGTGGGAGGGAGTTCCACACTTTGGTAAATGTCTAAAGCCGACAGAAAACTATGACTGTCTTCCTTGTAAGACATTACTAACAGGTCTCTGTGGAATTTCTGGAACTATTATTGCTGAAATAGTTCCTTCCTTTCTGGCAGGTGGACTTGTCACAGCGGTAAAACACGGGGCCCGGGGGGCAGCAAACATCGCTAGAATGTTCAAAGTCTCCAAGGCCGGAATTAAGGCCGTGAAAGCTTCAAGTGTTGCCCGTCCAGTTACAAGAGTTTCTCGAATAGTAATAGGAGCAAAGTCGGCCCTCAGCATTTCTTTAAGCACTATTAAAACTTATATGCTTTCGCCAGTACGCAAAACTCTCAAGGCTTCTTTTACAGCACTTTCAAAATTGGCAAAAAAAGGATCAGTTTATGTAGCCGAATCGGCCACAGGAAGAGTTATCACTTTTTCCGGTAAAGCGGTCAAAAATTCTTTGGCAGTAGTGCTATACCCTGTGGATAATCCTCTGACTACTATGGCCTTTAAAGCGGGAGCTAAAACTGTAGATAAAGCATTTAAGCTTGGAGCTCCAAAGCTTGCCTATAAAACTACAGTTACTGCTGCCATAATAGATTCGAATGCCAAACTAGAGCCACTCTTGGCCAGAATTCAAAAAACTAAATTTAGTGGAAAAATGAATCAGAAGTATTTACTTAAATTAGAAGAGGAACTTCTCTCCAGCGTAGGACCTATTAGAAAGAAACTACTGAGAGATGCTTTTAAAAAAGGCACTACTGAAATTCCAGACGTAATTAAACATCTCTATCCAGAACTCCAATATGGAGAACTGGCAAAAAAGGTTTCTAAAGCTAAACTCATCCAGGCAGAAAAGGAGCTTTATGCAGAAATCATTCGGCTTCCTAAAGGCCCATTAAAAACCGCCTCTCTTGTAAAATACAAAACTCACGTTGCTACAGGTGCATCCCGTGCCAGAATTCTGGCTACGAGTAATAATATTCAGAAAAGTCCGATTGTGATACCGAGTGTGCATACCGGATTAGGAAAAGTTCTTTCACCCACACTGCGAGGAAGTAAAGAAGACGATAATAAAGAAGTTAATCGATAATAAAAAAAGGCCCTCTTCCGAGGGCCTTCTTTTTTTCAGAATTTAATTTTTTAAATTAAACAGCTTTCTGAAGGATAAGGAACGCGATACCGAAACCGAAAAGAACTAGAGACTCGATAAGTGCAAGAGCAAGAATCATTGGAGTCTGAAGTTTTTCAGCAGCTGCTGGGTTACGAGCGATACCTTCAAGAGCTACAGAAGCAGCTTTACCTTGAGAAAGAGTTCCACCGATAACGGCAGAAGCGAAAGCGATAGCTGCAGAAAGAACTACCCATGAGTTTGTTGACATAGCTGTTTGTACTGTTTCATTCATTTTAAAATCCCTTTGTTAAAAAAATAATCTTAGTGATGATGTTCATGCTCACCATGATCGTGATGAGCAGTGGCCATACCAATATAGATCATTGTTAGTAGAGTAAATACGAAAGCCTGAAGAAATCCTACAAAAATACCCATCGCATAGAACGGAATTGGTACAATGTATGGAACCAGCTCTGAGAAAATTCCAAGAATCAAGTGATCGCCATCCATGTTCCCGCGAAGACGAAGAGCAAGCGATAGAGGTCTAACTGAAACTGAAATCAATTCAATTGGAAAAATTAAGATAGCAAGTGCTGGCATTGGACCAGCAAAGTGCTTCATATAGTTAACGAAACCAACAGCACGAATACCTTGGAAGTTAAAATAGAAGAAGGTAAAAATACCAAGAGCTAAAGTAGTATTTAAATTTTGGTTAGCCGACATTGATCCAGGAAGAATCCCGATCACGTTGTTAATAAGGATGAAAAGAAAGCAGAAGATGACATAAGAAAAATATTTCTTAGCGCTTTCTTCACCCATAACAGTCTTGGCAGTGCTGTACATTGCCTGTCCAAGAGCTTCTAAAATGTTACGAGTTGATACTCCCTTATCAGGAATAACATAATTTTTTGCATTCGATACCTGGGCACGATAAATCAATCCTGCCAGAAGCATGATCAATGATCCTGCCACCAAAGCAAGTGTGTGCGATGGTAAGTGGAGTGCAAGAGAGGCTTCAGTGAAGAAATTGAAGCCACCAGCTGCTAATGCAGACTGAGAAAGAAATAAACCAATAAAACCCAACAGTTTCATATGCCGCCCTAACTATTTTGATAGTTGTTTTTAATACTTAAGACCTGAATTATCAATTGGAAAAAGATAATCAGGAAGAGTTTTGTAATAAGTTCTTTCTTATAGAAGTAAATCAGGGCCACAATTCCAAAAAGCATTAAAAACTTCAGCCCCATAAGGAGAAGAATTCTTCCAACGCCCTGCCCCGAACCCTCTCCACTAGCAGCTGTAGTAACAGACTGTACAATTTTAACCAGAATTGTGTGATTTAAGACCAAACCTACCAGAGCACCAAAAAGGGCCAGACTATCGATGGTAAGACCACCACCCAGGATCAATACTGGTATTATGTTGATGGCCGAGAGAATGTAGAATTTCTTGTTTATTTTTTTTTCCATGAAACCATGATCATTTTAATTAATATTGAACACACAACCGCGATCAGGACAAGCTGGGCCATACCTTGAGAAATATATCCCATCGATACAAGTTCTTGAAAAAGGAAGAAAACCCCAATGATTGTTGAGGGTAATCCTAGCGCGAGTGCAAGAGCTTTCTTCCAACTAGTCATAATCGGCCGTCGTAATGTTTGAAATAAGATAATGGAATTAGCGCTTTCTCGCAACCCTTCGAGCGTAGAGAGATTTTAACCGAGCACGTAGAACATCTGGATTTGGGTAAGAGGGGAGCAAAGAATAATAAATATTGTAGGCTTCTTTGAGTTTTTCATTGGATTCATACGCATTAGCGATAAGAAACTTTACCTTAACGATCTGATCCTTTCTGCGTTCCCGTTTTAGGTATTCCAGCCAAAACTCGACGGCCTTATCCCAGTTCTTGTTATAAAATTCGATAAGTCCCATTTGATTGAAAGCCTCTACATAGTAGGGATTTGTCGGCTGGGCCAGAATCTGATTAAAAATCTCACGGGCCTTATGATAACGGCCCATTTCAAAAAATGCTTCACCCACTCGTAAATAGTAATAATCGTAGTTTTTTAAACGGGGTTGTACCTGCATAAGAATTTGATAGGCCCGTATGGCCTCCATATAATTCTTAGAAAAATTAAAGTTAATATCAGCGATTTTTTCCAGGGATTTCACCTGCCACAGTGGATCGTCAACATTCTCAACAATGAACTGATAATATTTAAGGGCCTTAACCTGTTGATCCAGATACAGATAATAAATTTCTGCTAACTGATAGTTAATCTTGGTTTTTATCTGTTTGGATGGATTTTTTTTCAAGACTCGTTCATAAAGCTCTACCGCCTTATCGAAATCTTGATTATCAACATGCTTTTGGGCAATCAGAATGTCCTGATTGAGTCCTGAGGTAAAGTCACAAGAACTTAGCCCCAGGATCATCAGGATAAATAGAAGTTTATTGAACAGGAGTCTCAGTTGAATCACCATCAGTAGTATCTTCCTCTGATTCGGCGATTTTCTCAACAGCCACTACTTTTTCGTCCGGTTTGACATTGATGAGACGTACACCTTGAGTATTTCGACCGAGAAGGGAAATACCTGAGATTTTCGTTCTAATCACTTGTCCCTTGTCTGTGATGATCATCAGATCATCTTTATCAGTCACTGGAAGAATTCCCATAATCTCACCGGTTTTTTCAGTAAGTTTCATGGCCAGAATACCTTTACCACCACGAGATTGTTTACGGTATTCTTCAGCACTTGAACGTTTACCATAACCACGTGCCGTCACTGTTAAGATTTCAGATTTTTCGTCGATAATTTCCATACCGATAACATATTCATCATCTTCCAGACTCATCCCTTTCACACCTTGCGAGACACGACCTTGCGGACGACAATCTTCTTCGTTGAAACGAATTGACTTACCACCAGAAGAGGCGAGAAGAACGTCTTTTTTACCATCCGTAATTCTTACTCCAAGAATTTCATCACCATCCACGACCTTAATTGCTTTAAGTCCATTCTGGCGCATATTCTTATATTCAGAAAGTTCAGACTTCTTCACGATACCTTGCTTAGTTGCAAAGATCAGATAGTGGCCTTCAGCTTCTCTTGGAATTGTGATAATTTCCTTAACTTTTTCATCGGCCGGTACATTGATAATATTAACAATGTTTCGTCCTTTAGAAGTACGAAGCCCTTCTGGAATCTGATAAACCTTAATCGAGAAGACTGTTCCCTTATCTGTGAAAATCATAAGGGTATCATGAGTGTCGGCAGTGAAGATGCTAGTGAAGAAATCTTCATCCAGATCCGCGCCCTTCACTCCCTTACCACCACGTTTTTGTGAGCGGTAAGTGTCTTTGGCCATTCGCTTCAGGTATCCCTTCTGCGTAATAGTCACAATGACTTCTTCATTTTTAATCAAATCTTCCATCTGAATTTCATCGGCCTGAGCGATGATTTCAGTACGACGGGCATCGCCATAATTTTCACGGATTTCAACAAATTCTCCACGGATAATGGCCTTAATTTCTTCTTCAGAACCTAAGATGCCTTCTAAGCGGAAAATCTCTTTCATAATGGCTTCATAGTCGGCAACGATTTTATCTCTTTCAAGACCCGTTAAGCGTTGTAACCGCATATCAAGAACGGCCTGGGCTTGGATAGTTGATAGAGTAAATTTACTCATCAATTGCTCTTTGGCCTGAGCTGGACCTTCAGCTTTCTTAATCAATTCAACAATGGCGTCGATATTCTCAACGGCAATTTTTAAACCTTCTAAAATATGTGCACGTTCTTTGGCTTTTTTGAGTTCATAAGTCGTTCGACGAATAACGATTTCACGACGGTGTTCGATGAAGCATTGAAGCTGCTCTTTTAGATCCATAACCTTCGGCTGACCATTAGAAATAGACAGGAAGATGATACCGAAAGAAACCTGCATCTGAGTTTGTTTATAAAGTCTGTTCAATAGAACTGAAGCTTGCTC
>DFXY01000001.1:149-4125 GCA_002381945.1 Bacteriovoracaceae bacterium UBA4096 | reverse complement strand
CACATGTTCCATCCAGCCATTTAGTTCAGCTTCGGAAATGAATTCAGAAGTGACCTTTCCAGTTTCCTCAGCAATAAAGGCGAGAATTTGCCGAGTTGTATCCCATGAAAGAATGTCTTTAAGGGGATCCGTTATTTCAGGATCATCATTAAGGATGAGTTCATTCACAAGCTTCGGAAAGTCGGTAACAAACTGAGCATATCGTTTAAGGAGTTCCACACAGGCATTCTTCCATTCAGGACTTTGTTTTCTGAAAAATTCAGTTTCAGGTTCTTGTTCAATCAACAAAATGAGAGAAGCATTGTCCATTTTCTTAATATGCTCACTGTTGACCCATTTGAATTTTTCCAGGTCATACATGGCCGAAGAAGCAGAGAACCTATCGAGACTGAAGACTTCTACAATATCCTGCTTATCGAAAATATCTTTTTCTGTTGGATGGGACCAACCGAGTAGACATAAGTAATTGCACATGGCCTCAGGCAAATAGTGTTCACTTCGGTAAAGATTAACTGAGGTCGCACCATGACGTTTAGAGAGCTTCTGGCGGTCATGTCCGATCAATAAAGAGACGTGAGCAAACTCAGGAATCTTGGCACCCAGAGCTTCATAAATCATCAACTGTCGAACAGTGTTATTTAGATGATCTTCTCCACGAATAACGTGAGTGATCTCCATTAAGTAATCATCAACCACACAACAGAAGTTATAAACAGGCTGACCATTTGATCGAACAATCACAAAATCCCCTACCATGTTTTCAGGATAAGTGACGCTGCCCTTTACTTTATCATTTAAGGTATAACTCTTCTTTGGGGCACGAAAACGAATGGCCGGCTTCTCACCCTTGGCTATTCTATCCAGAGCTTCTTGATGAAAAGCAGGATCTTTCCACTTCCCTTCGTAAACGGGATCCCGACCTTCAGCGGCCGCTTTTTCTTTCATGGCCTCAAGTTCTTCTTCCGTGCAGAAATCATAGTAAGCCAGATCCTTACTCACAAGCTCCTGAGCATGTTTCTGATAGATCTCAGTGCGCTCAGATTGCCGATAGGGTGCATATTTAGGATTGGGTTTATCCGGACCTTCATCATGTAAAAGGCCAAGCCATTTTAAATCATCAATCTGAAGTTTTTCATATTCAGCTTTTGAGCGTTCCAAATCAGTATCTTCAATTCGAAGAACGAAAGTACCACCAGTCGCTTTAGAATATAAATAATTATAAAGGGCCGTCCGCGCACCACCAATGTGTAAATAACCTGTAGGTGATGGGGCGAATCTTACTCGGACAGTCATACGTGAACTCCTCAATGAATAATGAGGGTAAGGATACACTATAATCCTCTAAATTGAGAATCTTCTAGGTATAAAGAGAGTCAATTTTCTCTGAGATACTGCCTTCAGCTGTGCCCGAAGCAAGTGAGATTTCTTTAACGATCAATTCTTTACACTGATCCAACATTTTTCTTTCACCAAAAGAGAGCTTTTTTGTCATCTTGAGGAGCAAGAGCTGGCGAAGGACATCGGCAATTTCAAGTAGAGAACCAGTTTTAACTTTTAAGGTATATTCGCGATGACGTCTGTTCCAGGTCGACATATCAACCTTAACATTTTTCTCTTCTAATAATTCAAAGACTCCACTGATTTCAGTTGAAGGAATAAGGGCACGCACGCCTTCCTTACTGTCGACAGGGATCATGACTTTCATTCCGTTAGAAACAACTTTAATGATGTAGAAACTCTTCATCTCACCATTTAATTCTTTCGTATCGACGCTGCAAATCTGACCTACACCGTGGCCGGGACAGACAACGTAGTCTCCGAGATTAAACATGTGAACTCCTTCCAAATAAGGCATTAGTCAGAACATTTATAACGCGGAATGACTCACAGGTGTAGGCTTTTGAAATTTTTACAGATATTTAAAGTGGGCCTCTGGAGGCCCACTTTATTTCATTTAGAAGAAAACGGCGAATTGTAGGAATCGGACTTGAATGTTTTGTGAATATTCTAAGGCAGAACCAGTGGTTGAATTAAGATTTTCAAGCGCAATTTCAGGGGTATAGACTAAATGCTTAATCCCCCACTGATCCATGGCAAATCGTTTCCCGACGGCCAGGGTACTGCTTAAAACCTCATCCTTCCTGCCAGTCGTAGGATTTCCATAAGTGTTATCCCAGCTCATACCTAAATAAAGAGAAGCATAGGGACTGTTCTCCAGATCGGACATCCAGTTAACAATGGCACCCACTTCCAGGCCATAATCCTCTAAATCACCTCTACCGCCTTCTGTTCCTTTCTCATAATTCACTCGACCACCCAATTGCAGTCGCGGCATGGTTGGTAAACTATAAGCATAATTCAGATGCAGCTCTAACTGGGTGTCATTATCTGCTGATCCACCCTTAGTCTTGGATTTATCAAAAGACAGAACCCCTTGGAGTACTGAATCTGCATTAAACTCAAACATGTGACGTGATCCAGAAGCAGAATCTAACGGTGACTCTTGAGCATATGCAGAAGTGCCCATCACTAGTGCTGTCGCTAAAGCTAAAATTGTTTTCATAACAATCCCCTTTTTTGTAGTTGAATCTCTCTAGGAGAATTCCATTTCTCATGAAAAATCTTAGCAAGTACCGGAATTTATGGAAAATGGAGTTATGTTGCGATTACGCTAGCGCAGTTTCACAAGAGAAAAATTTTGATTCAGTATCAGAGTAAGATTTTGAGGATTTGGAATGATTTGGTCTTAATACGAGGCAAAAAAAGGCCCGTATTTAACGGGCCTTAGATAAATTAAAAACGATTTACGACTTCATGCTTTTCAAAGAAATAAGCAATTTCTCTTTCAGCAGCAGCTGCTGAATCTGAACCGTGAACAGAGTTCTCGCCTACAGACTTAGCATAAAGTTTACGGATAGTGCCCTCAGCAGCATTTGCTGGGTTAGTTGCACCCATAAGCTCTCTGTTTTTTGCAACAGCGTTTTCACCTTCAAGAACCATAAGCATAACAGGACCTGAAGTCATGAAGTTAACAAGTTCGCCAAAGAAAGGACGCTCTTTGTGCTCAATATAGAAGCCTTCAGCTTTTTCTTTAGAAAGACGAGCAAGTTTAGCTCCAGCAATGCGAAGACCATTCTTTTCAAAAATAGCGATGATATTACCGATATTGTTATCAAGAGTAGAATTAGGTTTTACGATAGAAAGTGTTTTCTCAACGGCCATTGAAAGCTCCTTGTTTATTATAAATTTGTTTTTACTTCTTTAATACTTCTGCAATCTTTTGTCCAAGCTCAGCTGGCGAGCGTGCAATAGTTACACCACACTCCTGAAGAATCTTAAACTTAGATTCGGCAGAATCGTCTTCCCCTGAAATAATTGCACCAGCATGACCCATGCGCTTGCCCTTAGGAGCAGCAGCACCGGCGATGAAACTCACCACTGGTTTTGTCATATTGGCCTTAATCCAACGAGCAGCATCTGTCTCGGCCGTACCACCGATCTCACCGATCATGATCACAGCTTTAGTCTCAGGATCTTTCTCAAACATATCAAGACAATCAATGAAGTTTGTTCCATTAACTGGATCTCCACCGATACCAACGCATGTTGATTGTCCAATCTCACGTTGAGTCAGCTGATAAACCGCTTCATAAGTTAAAGTACCAGAACGGGAAATGACCCCTACGTTTCCTGGCATATGGATGTGGCCCGGCATAATCCCGATCTTACACTCACCTGGAGTGATTACACCCGGACAGTTTGGACCGATCAGGCGTGAGTTCGAGCCTTTAAGGGCAGCTTTCACTTTGATCATATCACCAACAGGAATTCCTTCAGTAATACAGATAATAAGTGGAAGTTCAGCATCAATACACTCAATGATAGAGTCAGCAGCGTATGGAGGTGGAACAAAAATCATGGCAGCATTGGCGCCTGTTTCTTTAACCGCTTCATATGTTGTGTTGAAGACAGGAAT
>DFXY01000001.1:0-132 GCA_002381945.1 Bacteriovoracaceae bacterium UBA4096 | reverse complement strand
AGACGAGTACTTCTATTAATTAAAATCGCCATATTATTTTCCTCCCTTAGCAGCAGCTACTGCTTTTGCAGCAGCATCAGCAAGGTCACCAGCTGGAGTAATTTTTAGACCTGATTCAGCAAGAATTTTCTT
>DFXY01000016.1 GCA_002381945.1 Bacteriovoracaceae bacterium UBA4096 | reverse complement strand
TCTCCCGCCATGTATGTAGGAGTCGTTTCAAAGGTTCTTGATTTTGACGAAGTTTTTGGAATGCGAAAGTTAAAGTCCCAGATCAAGTTAGACGAGAAAGAAACATGCTTTATGAACCGAATTTATCCTTTTTCAAGACAAATTATTGCTGCATAAAAGAGAAAGTCCCGACAAAGCGGGACTTTCTTTTAACTTTTTTATCCTCAGTTGACTGCGAACAATTAAATTTTCCCAGTCTCAGCAAAGAAGTTAAGTGGCTGTCTGACATCCACTACCCCACCACCTTTTGGTTTAGGGAAATCAATCAAGCTAAGCACTTGCCCCATACAGCCGACACCCTTTTTCGAAAAGCGAGCGTCTTTAACTTTAATATCATATTTTGAAACTTTACCTACTGCCGAAATCGTGAAATTCAAATCAATCACTCCTTTGATTTTATCAGAATGACCTATTAACTCCTGCTGATAACAATGACGGAACTGTGGGATATATTCTCTCAGGATTTTTCTTAAGAGTTCTGGATCCATTGAACCTAAGACTACCGTTTTAGGTTCTAAATAAGACGAGTCAAAACCTGATTTGGAGGCAAGACCTCTAGATCCATAAGAACCGGAACCAGACCCTTTTTTGTCTGATCCATTAAACTTGGAGACTCCAATATCAGCACCGGCCACCAAATCTCCATTATCAGAGGTTCCAGTATTAAACTTAGCGTCTTTCACTGCACTCTTAGAATTACTACCCTCAGTATTTATTTTAGGCGCATCTCCTACGAGTGAATTGAAAGCAACTGAGCTTTTGAATTCATAGGCCTTAACAGGTGCCGTCTCGACAGGTTTGGCCGCGGCTGCTGCCGGAGCGGCTGCTTTGGCCACAACTTTTTTGTTTTGCGATGCCGCTGCAAATTCCACTTTCTGATTTGGCTGTTCTGTTTCCTTATGGCCGGTATTTTCAACCTTACTAGTTAACTCCTCAGCCTTTAGATCTGATTTTTCCTGAGCTTCAGTAGGTTTTTCCACTTTCTCCGGTAATTTATAGATAACTGCAATTTCTTCTGTAATGTCTTCATTCTTAGGAATGGTCACAAAAAGAAGTAGTAGTAGTGGAAAAAAAATCGAAGCAAAAACTTTTGAGCCCTGTTTAAAAAATTCACGATCACGATAAAAGGCAGGAATACCTCTCCATGACGTTCCATGGTCCACTAACCGGAAAGAAACCTGTTCCGCTCCATAAGTTAAAAACAATGGTTCATTAAGATTGATTTTATCCCATGAAGTAGAAGGAGACACTTGTTCATTTGCGTAAAACTTCAATTGACCATTATTAATAGAGAATATTTTTACCTTATTGAGGGAGTGAAAGAGAATTTCATTTTTATTCTTGTTAGAAGAATTTAAATAATAATCTCCACTTTTAAGATCTAAATATGTCACATCCATCATAAGGCCATTAACATATCCAATGACTTCTAAACGCTTATCTTTAGTTACGTGAGCGATCTCAAGCGGAACTTCCGTTTCATCCAGGTGTATATACTCACCACGCAGATGGATTTCAGGAATAGCTGAAAGCGGCTCAAATCCAGAATCATCAAACTTAATATCGCAGTATTCACCATCAATAAAAACCAGGCCTTCTCGCGGAGGTAACTCCACAAAGGCTGGACTGACAACTGCAGAGATCTCTTCATCAGGATTAAATACAGGTACACCTTCTTCAATTGACTCAATGGCAAAACTCAAAGTTCCAATAGTCAGAGTATCACCCGGAAAAGCAGTGGCCTCATCTACTCTTTTACCATTGAGAAAAATCCCGCTTTCAGAATAAAGATCTTTTACCAAAAAACCTTCGCCTTTTACACAAAGGAAGGCATGCATAGAAGACACTGATTTATCACTGATCATAAAATCACACTTATCAGATGAACCAATAAGTATTTTCTTTTTATCAATGGCAAAAACTTCTTCTAGTCTTTGATCGAGACATCTTAAGCTAAACTGTCCCTGAACTGTAGCTGTTTTCATATCTATTCCTCTTTCATTCTTTGAAGGAGTATCTTCTCAATTTTTTGTGAAATAACAGTTAATTCCGAGACATCTGAGCGATCACGTTGATTCATTACTTCTTTAGCGCCTTTAAGGTTTCCGGTTTTAATTAAGTACAGTGCATACGTAGCTGCGATGTCTTCTCTTCTAAAATGCTCTTCTGGAATCATCTTAAAATACTCAGAGGCCCGGCTCAGGTCACCTTTATACAAATAAGCATTGGCCAAAGAGAAATAAACATCAATATCTTTATGTCCTCTAAAAGCGCTCTCACTTAAGACCGAAATGGCCTTATCATAGAGGCCAAACTGGAGATAAAGTTGTGACATATTATAGCGAGGAACCTTAAATTTTGGAGCGAGGGCCATAGACTGCTGAAGAAAACCTTTACCTTTTTCCCACTGTTCATAACGAAAATGGATTAGCCCCAGATTATTTAAAGCAATTGATTTTATCGTTGGAAGTTTCGCCTCATCCAGTGCCATTCGGTAAAAGAATTCGGCCTTAGTCCAGGACTCCTGGATAAAATAACAGTTACCAATATGTAGCCAGTAATAAGGTGTCTGACCTTTAGTTAGATAGTCTTTCTTATACATTTCTAAAGTATCTTTAGCTTTTCCCTGATAACAATTAACAACTGTATGGTCTGGATTAGCGCTTTTCTTTAAACGACCTTCTCCCCAGCGTAAATAGGATTCATCTGCCAATGAGTCCCAGGTCACGTCGTCAATTTTTCGATCAATACGTGAAGACGAACATGACACCAAAACCAACAATGTAAAAATCAATGATATAGTTTTCATAATTAATCCTTACTCTTATCCATGGTGAGTCCGGTAAAAAATGAAAACACCGGATTTTCAACTTCTTCCACTGAAGCGATCGAACGCGATCCCCATGCCAGAGTTTCTTTATCTTTTAATGCTTTCTCTAAATTTTTATCATACTGCCTTGATGCTGTGATGAATTGGGAAGACAGTCCTTTCATGGCCGCCTGAAACTCCTTCATCGTCTGTGTTTCCATACCTTGTGGGCGAAGTCCCTGGATTGTTTGCCCTATATGTAAATAGACTTCTGAAAACGAACGAGTGGTCAAAATGGCCAGATCCACTTGATTTGACTGAGTTAGTGAATGATAACGGTCCTTAAAGTTTTTTAACTTCAATAGGTACAATTCCAATGCCTTATTAAAAGCTTCGCCATCAAACTTAGGTTTATTCCAGACAACAGCGTTCAATAAATCATCTATATCTTTTTGAGCAGATTTATGTAGGTTAATTTCATTAAGCCATGAGAGAGTTTCAGGATGATTTAAATCTTTAAACGCAATACGGATATTTTGTTTTAAGTTTAAATCATTTTTCTCCCAATACCATTTTTGCAAAGTGTAGCGGTATTGATTTATGTACGGTTCCACTGAGTGCCGTTTCAAGAACAGACGAAGGGCAAAGAAATCCCCCTTCTTTTCATGGTACTGATAAATTTGAGATAAAGCGGCATCTTTCGCATCTATATCCTTAAGACAATTACTATAGTTTGAGACAATCTTCTCGGCATCAGCAGGCAGCCCTTCAACTAAGGCCGTCATCACAGCAACTTCATAAAGTCGATTTTGAGTAGCATCTTTTAGGGAGCAGAACTTCTTAAGAAGAAACTCGGAAATCTTATAAGAGGTTACAAAGTCCTGAAGCCTATAAGTACGTTCGGCCATCTTAACTTGTTCTTCCCGGCGTTCCAGTTTTTCTGCTTCGGTCATGCGAGCATAGGCCAGGGCCTGCCAATGATAGCTTTTTACAGTTTCACCAAGTTCCAAATAGGCCATAGAAGCAAAGAGTGCGGCCTGATATTTTACCTTATCCGGGTATAGCTTATGAACATATAGACTCTCAAAACCTTTGGCGGCAGCTAAGCGCTCCCCTTTTTTGGCAAGGTCCTGGTATTGAAGAAACAGAATATTACCCAGGATGATTTCAGTTTTTTCAATAGTGTCTTTCGAGAATGAAAGAAAACCGGTTTTAAACTCGGCCACCCAATGAGTTAGCTTTTCAGTATTTTTCTTCTCAATAAACTGATCCAGAATCTTAGTCATGAAAGTCTGTTGTTCTTTCAGATGTTGAGGATAGGCCTTATTATACGAACGGATAACAGTAGCAGCCTTTACATCATCAAAGGCTTCACGATAAATCTCAAAGAGTTTAGGATAAATTTGCTCAGATTTTTCATCTCGTGGCCAGAGTTCTATGTGCTCAGAATAAGCGAAAATCAGATATTTTTTATTATCATTTTTATCCAGTACTTCCTGGCCAGTCAGTGCCAGGAGAGAGTTTAAAGACTTACGGGCAAGTTCATCATGTTTTACTTTCTTGGCCTCAGTAACAGCTTCAACATAACTAGGAGCTGCACTCGTAAACTGAGAAACTGAAAAATAGGTCTCGGCCCGAAAGTAGAAATATTCCACTTTGCGCTTTGGATCCAGAGTGATGAGATGATTGAAATAACTTAGAACAAGCTGCAATTCTTCAGTGCTATACTGACTGTCGTCTTTTTTAACATCTTTTGCCAGTTTAACTTGAAGATAACCAGCAAGCGATCGCATTTTTTCAATAGCATCATCTTTCAGATCAATTTTAAATTTAGTCTTCTTCTTATCCTTCTCTATTTCTTGATGTGCTTTTTTATAATAGGCCACCATCATGCGAGATGTTTTCTCGTGATCAACAAATCGGTTATAATGACGGTAAAAATCGAGATAAGTATGCAGGAGTTCTTCCTGATGTTCAAAAAGATCATTTTTATCAATAACTTTTTGGGCCGAATCCAAAATCTCTTTGGTTTCACGCTCATGACCTTTATCAGAGGCCTTTAGGGCCATCGGTAATAAATAAGGTAGCGGATTTTTTTCATTATCCAGATAAAATTCCAGACCCTCCAATGGTCTTCCGGCGTAGACATAAAATGAGCCGATATTCTCCAATACCTGGTCCTTAATGTTCACATAGACAGGATTCTTACTTTCAAAATATGATTTTTTGATAGTATCAATCGCTTTGTCGAATTCACGATTTTTCAAGTAACACCATGACAGGTTAAATAAATGCTTAGTCATCCAGTCATCTTCTGTCTTTTTGATGACTCTTTGATAGTAAGTAATCGCTTCCGGAAAGCGTTTTTCATTATAATAAAAATCAGCCAAAGCCGTTTCAGCGTGGTGGCGAAGAGAATTATGTGGATCTTTGATCAGGGAGATAACATCTAGAAGATATCTTTCAGTAATGTTATCTTGTCCGTAATCACGTGAGTTAAGTGCCAAGGCATACTTAACTTCGGCCTTTCTGGAATTGACGGGATTCTGTTTGAGGATGTTTAATCCAAAAGACTTAGTCAAATTATAGTAATCGCGTGTTTCTTTAAAATGAAGTTCTTTGCCCTTACCGCTCCCCGCCTTTTTTGATTTCGCCATGAATTCACGGTTGTTTTTATCATGAATGAGTTTAAGCCGCTCTGAATGCAGCTCGAGCATCCGATACTTGATATCCACCCCTTTACGTTTGGCCCCTTCAAGAATTTTCATTTCTTGTCCAACAAGATTCATCAGCTTATGCCAACGGTCCTGCTTTGGAGCTTTTGTCTGGGCAAAACTCAGACCTGAAAAAAGAAGTGCTACCAGTAGAATCTTCATCCTAATAGTTCCCTTTCACAATGAACTTAAATTGTGAGTAACCTGCAAGTGCCGAGTCATGCATGACTCTTTGAACGACGGCATAGTCCATTTCCTTGTCAAAAATGAGGTTCACGAGTTCAGTATTTGTTTGTTGATTAGATGCCTTCTTGGCATTATCGGCCTCTATGCCCGCCCTGGCCTTTTTTAAAGCTTCAGTTAATACTGGCATATCTCCCGATGCCGGTAGACGCCCTATTTCCTTATTGTTCAAAAATACTTTCGCTTCCTTGTTAATCTGAATAACTGGTGCATATCGAGTCATTGCTCGTGCATCAGAATCCGCCATTTCCAGATTCTTCTGAAGATCCAGTTTTAAATCTGAAGCGTTATAACTCTTAAGTAAAAACACCAGAAGAATCGTTAAGATATCGAGGAGTGAAGTAATATCGACATCAACTGGTTCCCTGTTTTTATGTCTTTGAAATTTTCTTTTCATCTTATTTCACTCCGTTATTATCAAATACGATCTGTTCAAACAGCTTATCCTTGCTGTCTTTAGAACTCTGAGTGCTGTCAATGACTGTAACCAGATATTGAAAAGAGATCTTCGGGTCAGCTTTTAAGATCATCGTGTTTTCTTTAGGATGCTGACGTTTAAGTTCAACGAGATATTCCTTCATCTCTTTCTTTTGCTCAGATGCAAAAGTCCGTGAACGAGTAGAACGAAGACCTGTCTTGACAATAATCTGATCTTTAGTCACTTCCAATGTGAGATTCAAGGGATCCTTCTCCTGTTTCTCTTCCTTTGCTTCTTTAGTCATAGGGACAGACGAACCGATCTCATATACATCAACAAATTGCGCAGACATCAATAAGAAGAAAATAAAAATGAACACGGCATCCAGAATAGGAACCAGATTTATTTTTTCAGGCTTTTTAATCTTATGTCCCACTTTCATAAAAATTCCTTCTCTTAAGCTGCTTTATCCATTGAAACAGGACCTTTCTTAGTCGCAAGAAGATCCAGGAGTTTCACTGAATTTTCTTCAATTTCCTGAATCATTTTTTCTCCACGTGACATAAGAATTGAGTGAATCACCATTAGAGAAATAGCCGACATGAGTCCCAGGGCCGTGGTATTCATCGCTACCGCAATACCTTCAGCGAGTAACTGCGCTTTCTGTGATGCTTCTGCCTGAGCGACCGCTGCAAATGATTGAATCAAACCTTGAATGGTACCTAACAGACCAAGTAGAGTTGAAAGGTTTGCCGCGAGTGCCAGAAAAGATAAACGTTTTTCAATTTTAGGAACAACTTCGAGAATACTGGCCTCAAGCGCATCTTGAATCTGCTCTTTAGATTGATTGGCGCGCTTAAGTCCATTTTTCATAATGAAAGGAAGAAGTGCTTTTGATTCAGAACAGGTCTGGATTGCATCCTGGACCTGATTACCTATGACATTCTTCTTGATATTACCCATCAGGCTGGTCCCATCAATATCAAATTTAAAATAGGCCTTAAGCCGTTCTACAGCAATGGCAATTCCAATGCACCAGACGATGGCGATGATCCACATGAAGATTCCACCTTCAGTCATGAACTTTGCGGCCCACTGGATAATGTTTTCTTGAACAACAGGATTCGTAACGACTTCTTCCATAAGCGTCCCCCTTAAAGTGACTCAATGTCTGAGATGATTTCTGATATTAAAATGCTGTAAACAATTCCTAAAAACAGGATGTGTCTATGTGTGGTAGATGAATGATTCATTAGTATCCGGAACAGACTCTGGGAGTCTTCTTTCTCTTGATTCTAGACATCAACAAACGTGCAACTTGAGATAACGTCCAACAGAAGAATCAAAGAAAAATTTATAGCAACGGTGGTGATTCTACTCTTCTCAAAATCAATCACAACCATGTTTTAACAAATAATCAAAAATCGCCCGAGTTCAAATTGCTTATCAAGGCAATGCCTTAAATTATGGTAGTCACTCTTATAGAGTGACCACTTTTCAAGGCATTTAGCAAAGGCTTAAGTCTCTAAAAGTATTAGCGTAGAGACTCAACATCCTTCTTAATAAACCCGTCAAAGTCTTTGCGGGAGAAAAGATCCAGTTCAAATCTTTTCCTTTCCCGCTCTCTCACGGAGATATCCCCGGGAGCTATCAACTGACCCTTAACTTCAAGGTTACCAAGGTCAAATTTTTCGTATTTTTTATACTGGTAAATAACTTTTTGTTCATCTCCCCAGGCATCCGACATCATGTAGATACTGAGTACACAAATTAAAATTCTCATTCTATTCCCCTTCTTCTTCCGTGACTTGGCGGATAGTTTGGCAATTAGATTTCAGTCCCAATGAGTAGTCTCCCAGTTCATCCGCCCAGAAGGCTCCCTGGAATGTCCAGAAGTACTCAAACTTGGAACGCTTTACGTTTGAATAGTCACCGCGGCTACGATCTGCAATCAACTTCTTATTGGCATAGACGAGATCTTTCTTACGTGAAATGATTTCAAGATTAAGCTTGAAGAGTTCCGAAGACAAAAATGGCACTCCTTCAAGGAATTGGAAGATATCAGTTTTAGCGTTGTAATTAATCTTGTTAATCATATTCTCTTTTACTTCCGCTAAGTGAGGAAGCAGCATTTGTTTTATGACCGGTTTCTCATTAGCAGCAATTCTTCTCATCTCCTGATTAATTTTGAAGATGGCATTAAAGTCCAGACTGAAACGTGTTTGTTTCTTCATTCTGGTCAGGATATGACGAACAAACTCTTCATGCTTTTTCAGTTCGTCACCAGGTTTGAACATCAGATTATAAAAATAATTCTGAGAATTACGATTCTGTTTCAAAATCGTATCCAACGCCTGGAAGCGGGGTCGATATACTTTGTAAAACTGATTAATAATGGTCAAACTGTCTTCGTAAAGACATAACCTAAAGTAGGATAGTGCTGCCAGGTATTCCGCTTCAGGAAAAAAGTATGTATCGAGCAAAGGCGACTTATAAGTCGTTAAAAGTCCCAATGCCCGGTTAAAATCACCTAGCTGATAATAGACCCAGGCCTTCTCTAGCAACAGGTATGGCCATTTATAGGACTTTTTAGGAATTTTGTTATAGGCCTCAAGCGAAGCCTTATAATCTTCCACTTTAAAAAGATGACGGGCCTTATTGACCAGGCATATTTCATTCACCATACGATAGTAACGTTTGATTTTTTCACTTAATGCCGAACTCTCATTCTTGATAGCAGATTCCTGACAAGCTTCATAAGACTCAAGACGTTTCTTGACATTGCCTTGCTGATCATACACCTGAGCTTCCAATAATTTTCCTTCTGGATAATAACGATGATCAGGGTGTATTTTAGCAAATAACTCCAGGGCAACCTTATACTTCTTGGTTTGTAAGGCCTGCCTGGCCAGAATAAATCTGGTTGAAGAAGTAGGATATTTTTGAAGGAGTGAAGGTTCATAATCTTCCAGGAGTTCTATCCCGGTAAAATATAGGAGATCCTCCAAACGCTTCAAATCATCATTAATGATCGTACGAAAATATGTTTCCTTAAAAAATTCATTTAAGGCCGAATAATAATACTTCTTACTTTCCAGTTTTTCAGAAAGAGTCGTTTTCTTCTCTTCACCAAACGCCTGTAAGGTCAGAAGCAACATTGTAAACAAAAGTAACAGCTTCATAGGTGGTCCTTAAAAAGAAAATCCAACACTGAAAATAATATCCGTATTCGTTCTAAGTCTGTCTGACTTAGGGGCCTTTGGACCTGGGGCCATGTAGTATGTATTCATATACTCAAGACCCAAATGAACATTTTCTTTTAAATGTAATTTAACTTTCGTTTTCAGGACTCCCCCATTATAGGTTTCCTTTTCATATTTATTGGCAACGTTACCAATACGAACTGTTTTAAGGTTACTTTCTGCATTTACTTTTGAGATACCAGCACCAAATGACCAATCAAAATAGAAGATCTTGTTAAAAGTATTAATCTTACCGTAGAAAGGTGACCAGATAACATTGGCACCGTAACTTGAATTCAATCTACGAATGAAAGGTTCCGCTTCGTTAATAAGACGAACGTTTCTGAAATCGTCATTATTGGTATTAGAGTATTGGTTATAGAACAACTCTAATCCCCACTCTTCATGAACATAAAATCCGGCCCGTGCCCCAACCCCCTGAGTGTCCTGAAATTTAGAAGTAAAGTTTGAGATATAGCCCAGATCAAAATAAAATGAGTGCTCTTTTTTATAAAGTTTATTTTGAAGGACGTAAACTTTCTTGTCAGGATCCAGCCAGAGGAAGTCGTATAACGACTCCTCTCCGGCATGGGTTCTTTTTGTAAGCATCATCATGAGAGCAAGAGCAATGATAGAAATTTTTAACATACGTCCCTCTTAACTATTACTGTTTCACATAGGTAACTGTAATTTCTGCACCAACAGGAGGTAGAGAAGCTGAATCAAACTTGATGGAGCGTGAAGCGACATCAAAAGTGTAAGCAGTAGTCTCAGCTCCATTTACAAAGACCTTCAAAGTTCCATCAACCGGAGCATTAGCAAGAGCGAAAGAGTCCAGAAGGTTGATGATGGAATTCCCCATTTCACTTAGTGAATTGTGAAAATCATCTCGGATGTCTGCGACAATACCTGCAGTGTTTTTTGAAGCATCTGCATATCTTTTATAACCAGTCGACACTCCATAACCTTGATTGTTTGACAATCCAACATCTACAATCGAGTAAACCTTGATTAATCCGTCTTCACTCTTAAATGACTTGAGATAATCAGTATAAGAATCAACGGCCTTAGACGACTGATCTTCTTCGTCTGACAACACCACGACTGCGAGGTATGCATCTGATCTAAGAAAAGAAGCAGCATATTTCTCCATAAAACCTTCTGAAGCCTCTAATCCTTTTTCGTAACCAGATCCAGAGGTACCAACCTTAACCATGTTCCTAAAATCATCCATAAACTTAGCAGGATCACTTTGAGCGGCTGCTGAATTCAGTTTGATGTCACTGTTGAAAACCATACGACCTTTTTTATAACTAGAACTGGTATCCGTAGTCGTAATGGCCATTTTAAAATCTACATCTTTAGTAATAAAATCTTCAATGAATGCACTGAAGTTTGCACCTAGAGCATCTTGCTCATCTGACATTGATCCGGAGTTATCAATAATCCAAACGATATCCAACTTTTTGATTTGATTGCTTGCCTGACGGAAAGTTTCTCTTTTACATCTTGGATCTGTACCAATTGTTGGATTCGATTCATCGATTCCATCAGCATCGTTTCCATGACCCTGATTACAATCACCATATCCACCGGTTGATGAACCATCAGTTCCACCTGTTGATGAACCATCAGTTCCACCAGTTGATGAGCCATCAGTTCCTCCAGTTGAAGAACCATCTGTTCCACCCGTTGAAGAACCATCAGTTCCACCCGTTGTTGAACCATCAGTTCCACCCGTTGTTGAACCATCAGTTCCACCTGTTGAGGAACCATCAGTTCCACCCGTTGAAGAACCATCAGTTCCACCCGTTGAAGAACCATCAGTTCCACCCGTTGAAGAACCATCAGTTCCACCCGTTGAATCCCCTCCAGTGGTAGATCCATCTGTACCACCTGAAGTAGAGGATCCGGTGGTACCTCCTGATGTACCACCATCGACTCCACTATCCACTCCACCTTGAGTGCCCCCATCCGTTCCAGAATTATCGCCGCCATGGCCGCCACTATCTACCGATCCTGTGGTAGTGGGATCCTGGAAAGGATTATCTAAAAATTCTTTTTCATAGAAATCATCTTTGTTACAAGATGCTAAACCTAGACAAAACGTGATTGAAAACACCAAATTTGTGATTGATGAAACTCTGGTCTTCATGACTAGACTCCTAGAGGAGCGAAAGGCGTCAAAAGTGTTCTTCTGCTTACAGATAAAAACTAGTTTTTCTACAGCAGACTTTTTGACCTTGCGGTTCTTCTCGATTTTGGTCTCTACATACGTGCAACTTGAATTAACGTCCAACGACAAAATCGAAAATAAAAGAATGTTTGAACTAAGCCAATACTACTCCTGGCAAATTTTATAGCAATGTGCTTTTATCGAAAAATCAGCAAAGTGCTAAGTTTATGAAGATTTAGAAAGGGAGTGCCAAATTTTATCGCTAGTGAGGAATGAAGGTGTCTAAGTTTATAGGCTAAAAACCCTGAATGAGTTTTAACTTCTTAGATTTGTAGGTTTTTTTGAGTTCAGAACGAACGCCATCAATATCATTTCCCACCACAAATTCACATAAATGATGAGAAGTAGAACTAAAAGGATATCTGTTGAAAAATTTCATTTTCTTTAGATGTTTAAAATGAGCGGCAGTAATAGCAGGACAACCTAAAATAATTGAGCCTGCATAGACATCAACCTTAGGTTTTATGCTTATGACAAATTTTTTGGATGTACTGAGTGAGAGATAAGTATTCCCTCCCTGTTCAAAACCAGTCATTTCCCAATGGCCCGCATGTACTGAACGTTTAGATATCCCTTTGTCGATAATTACCGACAGATTTTTTCCATTATCAACATTCTTCAAATGTAACGTGATTTGATCGTGAGACAATAGTGACCAGACAACACCTACTTCTTCTTTGGTTTTAACCTGGGAAGTTTCCTCTGGTAGCTTAATGATTTCACGCTGAGTAGAACAAGCATTAAAAATCAGGAGGATAAGGACAAGCGGGAGGGTTTTCATAGGTCTATTATGGCCTATACTTATAAAAATGGTCAATCACACCAATTTCATAAAATAAGACATTTCATCATCAACTGAGTATACTCTCCGCCATGGAAACTCTATCGGCCTTTTCACTTACCCAAGAAGATTGGCATAAACTTCTATTGTCAGAAGGCGAATCTCCACATCTGCTGCCTTTTTGGTTAGACGGTTTGTATAAAGATAAAAAGATCTGGAATAAACACGTTTCACCAAAACTTATAGAGCGCCTAAAAGGCAAGCTTGATTTCTCACTTCCTGAAATATCTCATGTTCAGGAATCTCTGGATGGCACAGTTAAATTTTTAATGCGCTTTAAAGATCAAATGGAAGTTGAAACTGTTCTGATCCCCTTTCATAAGCGTTTTACGGTTTGTCTTTCCACTCAAGTCGGCTGCGGGATGAAGTGCAGTTTTTGTTACACCGGAACTCAAGGACTCAAACGAAATCTGACAAGTGGAGAAATTACCGGTCAATACATGGTTGCCACGAAGTGGTTAAAGCAAAAAAATGCCAAAGCAATAAATCCCAATATTGTTTTTATGGGTCAAGGTGAACCATTACATAACTTAACCGAAGTTTCCAGGGCGATCAATGTATTCAATGCCCCTCAACTTCTGGGTTTGGGCCAACGTCAAATGACTCTCTCAACAGTGGGATATTTGCCGGGAATTAAGGCATTGAAAAATTTTCCTCATACTAATCTGGCCCTATCCCTCCATTCGCCGTTTGAAGATGAACGAAAATTACTTATCCCGGTTAATGAACGCTTTCCTTTATCTGAAGTTATGAAAGAACTTGATATTCTGACAAATCAAAAGAAAAGAATTATTACTTACGAATATCTATTAATTAAAAATCTGAACATGAGTGATAAGCATATTGAAGGTCTTTATGAATTGCTTGAAAAGCGTAAGGCCATTATAAATCTCATTCCATTTAATCCTTTCCCTGGATCTCCCTGGGAAAGACCTGATGAGGATGAAATAAAGGTTTTTAAAGAAAAATTAGTTGCTAAGAGATTAAGGGTACTGGTGAGGACCACAAAAGGTTCAGATATACTGGCGGCCTGTGGGCAACTCAAAGTAAATAAGTTAGCGAGGCAGAATGGAACAAATTGAAAATGATTATGATACCCGCTTCAGTGGTATTGGCAGGCTCTTTGGTAAAAAAGGGCTGGAAAAAATTAAGCAGTCTAAAATTCTTATTATTGGAATTGGTGGTGTTGGATCATGGGTGGCAGAATCCCTCGCTCGAACCGGCATTGGCTCCATGACTCTGGTAGATTTGGATGACGTTTGCGTGACAAATATTAATCGTCAAGTGCTGGCCACTAGCACCAGTGTTGGCCAGTTTAAAGTTGATGTGATGAAAAAGCGTGTTCATGATATTCAACCGCTGTGTGAAGTAGAAACCAAACAATGTTTTTTCAATCCTAAAAACCTTGAGAATATTTTTGATCGAGACTATGACTTCGTGATTGATGCTTGTGATGATTTCACCAATAAGTGTCACCTGATTGATCACTGCCGAAAAAATAAGATTCCCCTAGTTGTGATGGGTGGAGCTGGAGGAAAAATAGACCCTCTCCAAATCAGAGTCTCAGATATGTCCGTTTCGGCCAATGACCGACTTCTCGCCCGTCTACGTAAAAAACTCCGTCAGGATTTTTCTTTTCCTCTTGATAACGAAGGTGAATTTGGAGTCTGGGCGGTATGGTCACATGAAAGAGCAGTTTATCCCACGGCCGATGGTTGCCTCACTTACAAACCTGCTGGTTTAGCAAAAAACATGGACTGCGAAGAAGGTTTTGGTTCAGCGAGCTTTGTAACCGGCGCATTTGCCTTTGCTGCCACATCACTCATTCTCCGCGANNCGTATCCCTTCAAGAGATAAAAAAGTTCTACTGGTCATGATTGGCCTACTCATCTCTCCTTTCGACTTAATCCCCGACTGGATCCCTGTCATTGGACTTTTAGACGATCTTATTATTCTTTCTTTTATTCTGGATTATTTCTTCTCAGTCCTGGATTCCAATATTCTTCTTTCCCACTTCCCATGGAACATGAAGGCCTTTGCTCGTCTGCGAACAATTTCACGTACCCTCCAGTTTCTTGTCCCTAAATTTCTAAAGAATAAAATCTGGCAATACGTGGGTGACCCATATTAACTTGCGGTTCGGTGCCGAACTGAAACTTGCGTTATTTTCGATCTCGAAATATTAATTCTTCTCTAAGAAAACCAACGGCATAGAAAAACCCAAAGACTCTAATCTTTGTAGGCCGGCATGATTTTTTTAACTTCATTCTGAATGGTTTTAAACTGAGCGCTATCCAGGTCGACTTTTTGAACTTCTTCAATTTTATTTTCTGATACTGATGCAGGACCTCTGGCAGCAAAGGCCGTGGCCTTTTCATTAATCATTGACCATTGATCTGGGCTGATGGTTTTGAGCTTAATTTTTGCTTTCTCAGCTTCTACAGCGGAAATGACATTCTCTTTAACCATTTGATTGAGCATACTCTCAACTTCAACAGCTGAAACTTGAGCAAAAGAAGTGACTGAAAATACCATGCTCAAAACAATGATCCATTTCATGGCGTTCTCTCCAGGGAAGGGTTACCTCTAGAGTATCGGCGAGTAAGAGGGATCTCTTGATTAAAAATTCTTGATGATATAAATCCAGTATCTTATGGCGACCACAAGCCACCTCAGGGAGGCAGTCCTTGTGATGAGTGGCAAGAATTTGGGTCACTGGTAGCTTATGATCCGGTAATTTCGGGTTTCTTTAGGGGTCTCGACTTCAAATTCATCACCTGTCTTCAAACCCAGTAAAGCGTCCCCTATAGGCGAGAAAACTGAAACCACCATGACCGCTTCGTCTTTGACTTTAATGATGGTTCCACCGGCAGTCGGTATCAAAAAGTAAGTACGTTTCTGGTTGTTATGTTGAAGCTCTACTAAGGCGCCGATGCTAATTTCACCAAGTTTTCTGGAAGCTTCCACATCCACTTCTTCTAAAATTTGAATTTCAAGTTTTAGCTCTTCCACTCGTTTGGATTCAGCACTGGCCAGGTAGGAAGCTTCAAGTGCACGGGTATCGTACTTACTCTCGGCCTTAAATTCCTGATCGGTAGCAAAATCGCGGTTGGATTTAGCAGAAGCTTCAAGGCCCGCAAGTTCTACGCGGGCCCGGGAAATGAGTTCATCTAATATGAGCTTTTTCAATTAAGCTCCACAGCACTTTTTAAATTTTTTGCCTGAATTACATGAACAAGGATCATTCCTTCCAATTTTTGGCTCCAAGCGCTTTAGTGGCTGAGCTCCATGAATCTGCCCTTCTTTGAATTTCCAGTCGCCATCTCTTTTTTGGAAAAGAGAAGTTTCGTGGTGTCGAAGTTCAGTCCCGGAAGCCTTATCTTTATAGTGAGCAACGAATTCAACGACACCAGTGTTGTCATTAGGCTCACCTTTTTGGGTTTTCTTGATTTCAAGTCCCAACCACTCAGAACTCTCCGCCCATTTTAGAGCTTCTTCTTTATTAAAAACTTCGTTTTCTACAGTGATCTGAGTCTCATCAATGTAATTGATGTTCTTCACCACGTAAGCGACGTAGCGTGAACGCATGAGAGTTTCAACCGTTGGGGCCTTTTTCTTACCCTTAATAAATGGTTCACAGCATTCTTCATACTGAAGTTTAATTTGGTCCATGGACCGACAAGGACAAAGTGACATATGTACTCCTAGGAATTCACCTATTATCAAGGTAAGATCAGAAAGATTCAATCAAATGTTGGTGCTGCATGAAGCAAATTGAGAAGCTTTCGCTTCCGATAGACATATATCTCCCTCAAATCCTCAAGGCCATTCAGGACTACTCAACTGTAATGGTCAAGGCATCACCCGGAAGCGGTAAAACCACCCGTCTCCCCTGGGCGCTGGCCTCTCATTTATCAAAAAAAGTGGTGGTCCTCGAGCCCAGAAGGCTTGCGGCCAAACTTGCGGCCACCAGAATTTCAGAGGAAGAAAATCTGATTTTAGGGCAGGAAGTGGGTTACCATTTTCGTTTTGAAAAAAATGCCTCTCAAAATTCTCGCTTGATTTTTTATACGGAAGGGACCTTTCTTAAAAAATTTCTGACAGATCCTGAGCTCAAAGATGTGGATGTGGTTATCTTAGATGAATTCCACGAGCGCCACCTGGAAACAGACCTTGCCCTGGCCCTCTTGCGAGATCTTCAAAAAAGAAGACCTGCCTTAAAAATAATTCTCATGTCAGCAACCCTGGATTTAAAATTGATAGAGGCCTTTCCTGAAGCAAAATCCATCGATATAGAAGCTAAAATTTATCCAATTGATGTCACTTATTTACCCAATCAACCCAGTATCCTTGGTCAATCACTGGAACAGAAAGTAAAAAAAGCGGTTGAAAGTATTCAACATGAGGGGGATATCCTGGTTTTCCTGCCTGGCATGAGGGAAATGCTTAAAGTTAAAGAAGTGCTTGGCCACTATAATGTTTTTCTTCTCCATGCCGAATTAACCCGCGAAGAACAGGACCTCGCGATCAAACCGGCCTCAAAGCAAAAAATTATCCTGGCGACGAATATAGCTGAAAGCTCCATTACCATTCCCGGTATCCGGGTGGTCATTGATTCCGGAATTCAAAGAGAGGCCCACTACTCTGCCTGGAATGGATTAAAATTTATTGAAGACAGGCCTGTGACAAAGTCATCGGCCATTCAAAGAGCAGGTCGGGCCGGAAGAACCGGACCGGGACTTTGTCTCAGGCTTTATAGTCAACAGGATTTTAATGAAAGGCCAGATCACACTATTCCGGAAATCATCCGGGCCGACCTGACCGATATCTATCTTCTGGTTAAAGGCAGTGGTCACAATCCTCACTGGTTTCATCCACCTCCAGCTGAAAAATGGGACAAGGCACGTCTCCTACTCGAAAGGATGGGGGCCCTTGAGAAAGATGGCCTGATAACTCCCATTGGTAAAAAGATGCTGGAATGGCCTCTGGACTCCCGACTTGCCCGAATTCTCATTGCCGGAGAGAATTTACCCCTGAAAAGTAAGCAGCAACTTCTTAAAACGGTTTGTGAAGATATTGAGGATGATCGCACCGGAAGTCTCAAGAAGCGCTTGAATTTTTATTTAAAAACTGAAGGAACAGAGAATTTCCCCTGGGAGAGCTGCCTTCTGAAAGGTTTTGTTGATCAAGTGGCCCGTTTCCGGGAAAAGCAACGGGACTTCATTCACTATTCAGGAAAAACCTTAAAAATTCATCCTTCTCTTAATCATTTGCATGAGGATTTTTATATCATCCTGGATATCACTCAGCGGCAAGAGGCCATCAAAGTTTTCCCGGTGGAAGAAGAATGGATCTGGGAACTAGAACCTTTTCCTCTCGCAGAAGACGATGAGATTTTGATTGATGAAAGAATCTCGATTAAACGTAAAACCCGTCTGGGAAGCATTGTTCTGGAAGAGAATGTGCTTAAACCGAATTGGGTAGAGTTGGGAAATGAGTTGAAGAAGAAGATATCTCTTCAATCACAAACATTCATGAAACAGAAAATCTCTGTTTGGAAAGAGACTCCTGAATACGGTCGTCTGCATTTTTGGTCCCGCCAAAAAGGCCATGACTTAGAAACTCTCATTGAGAAATTGTCTCCGGAAGACTATTTCAATCACACTGGACTACTGGAATGGCATCAGTTATCCCACTATCTTCAAAGACTGGTGGAAGAAAAGCTAGATGTGACGGATTTGGATAGACAGCTACCTACTCACATTAATCTTGGGGGAAGAAGAGAACTCGTGGTTCACTACCCATTTGGCATGGGGCCATATCTTGAGGCACCTATTCAGGATTTCTATGGCATCAATGAAACACCAACCCTCATGCAAGGAAAGATTCCGTTAACATTAAAGCTTTTAGGACCGCATAAGAGGCCTATTCAAGTCACAAAAGATTTAAAAAATTTCTGGCAGAAAACTTACCAGGAAATGAAGAAAGAGTATCAAAGGGATTATCCTCGCCACCACTGGCCGGAGCGGCCTTGGGAAGCCAAACCAATTCTACTTAAATCCCAATTACCTAGGCCCCAATGAATTTAAAGCGAGGGATGCTCTTCCCATCAATGGTAACATTTTCAAGGAACATCTCACGGGGTCTGACCCAAATTTTTCCTTCTGGGTTTTCATATAGACACTCGTAGACGACCATCCATTCCAAAGTCTCGGAATGCCGGGCAAGGTCCCGAACTATATATTTGTTACCTTTGTAGTGCTGGTATAATCCGCCAATAATTAAGTCATTCATAATAATAGAGTTATCAGAGTTCGGAACATTTGTGCAAGTTTCAAAAAATCAGTAAGATGTACTCATGGAAAAATCAAAAACAAAACTACTCTTTCTCCACGGTGCCTTGGGCATTGCTGCGGATATGGAACCACTAATGACCATCTTAAGAGAACGAGGACATGAGACTCTTTCTTTTAGCTTTTCCGGCCATGGCAAAGGCTCTGCTGAACCATCCGAATTTCGGATTGATCTTTTTGCAAGGGATCTCGAGGCTTATCTAAAAAAACATCAGTTAAGTAACATTGTCATTTTCGGTTATTCCATGGGTGGTTACGTGGCCCTGTACCATAAGGCCAATTACGAAGACTCTCCGATCAAGATGATATTCACTTACGGCACCAAGTTTAATTGGACAGAGAATGCCGTCTTAAAAGAGCTGCCATTGCTCAATCCAGATCACGTTCAGTCGAATGTCCCTAACTTTGCCTCAATTTTAGAAAATAAACATGGTGAGAGATGGAAACAGCTTCTTCGCTCTACCGCACATATGATGCAAAATCTCGAACGTCTGGATGGACTTACCCGGGAAGATATGGCGGAAATTGATATACCGGTTACTTTAATTCTGGGCGACCAGGATAGAATGGTGACTTCCGAAGAAACTCACTTGACCAGTAGTTGGCTTCGCCACGCTCAAGTCAAAACCATCTCCCACTCTAAACATGAACTTGAAAGAACAAATTTACGGGAGATGGCCGACATTATTGAAGGTCAGTTAATTTAGAGGAGTCCTTCTTCTTTCATCGCTTTGATAACGGCCGGTCTTTGACCAATACGTTTGATATAAGCGCCAAGGTTAGGCCAATCCCCAATGTCTACTCCGACAAACTTCCCCCATACCAGGCAGTTAAAAAGATAGGCATCAGCAATAGTAAACTCAGTTCCCAAAAGATAATCCTGAACTCCTAGTTTCTCTGAGACAAAAGTCAACTTTGCTTTTAAAACTTCATGGGTAAAATTTTTCAGTTCAGCTTTTCCCTCTGCATTTTTCATCATTCTTTCCAATGAGAACAATGGCGTGAAATTCTTATGAATCTCAGTGGCAATAAAATTCATCCACTCTAAACAGCGAATCCTTCCAATGGTGCCGAATTTCGGCAATAGATTTGATTCCAAGGCTTCATCGGCCAGGAATTGGCAAATGACAGCACTTTCCGTCAAAACCTCCCCATTATCCATGATCAAGGCCGGGATTGATCCCTTAGGGTTAATTTTCCAGAAATCTCCCGTAGCACATTTTTTGGTTTGTAAATCAACTGCTTCAATTTCATAAACCATATTAAGTTCAGACATTACAATGTGGGGGGCCAAGGCACTTGCGCCTGCTTTATAAAAAAGTTTCATTTATAGCTCCTCTGCTAAGTCCCTAAATGATGCACCAAAATTACACTTAAGGATATCTTTAGGTGGAGCTTGCCTCAAGTTAAGCTAAATATAGGCCACAAAAATCATTGGAGAATCGGAGATAAAGTGGCCAAACTCATTGCAGTAATCGATGACGAACTAGAAATGGAATACCTTTATTACCTGTTATTAGAGAAACAAATTAAGCGAGGCCTGATCCATCTAAAGTTCTTTTCAGATTCCCTCAAATTTGCAGAATGGTTTGAACACAACAGTCCAGATTTAATTCTGAGTGACATTAATATGCCGCAAATGGACGGACAAGCTATCATGCAAATGGTTAAGGACTCTGGCCGTCGTATCCCGACTTATTTTGTGAGCGGCTATGATGAAGCAGAGTTCAAAAAAATCATGCAGGAACTTGGTGTGTATCGATTTCTTTCCAAACCACTTAACTTTAACAATGTATTAGGACTAATTGAACTTGATTTAGGCATTCTTGCAGCAAACCTATAGTCGAACCTTACTTTTTCAGTAGAATAAACACTGAAAAAGGGCACCACAAGATGAGGGATTACTCCTGGATTTCTGAAATAGCACTCGAGTCTAAAAATTACTCATCCTCTTTGGGTGCCTATTTTGCTAAGGCGCTCACTAAAGTCAGCTTTGATCCAGTTTCAGATTATGAAATGAAACGTGCCTGGGCAGTCCTCGCCCGGGACATGGTTCATTATGGTTTTGATCCTGACTACGACTTTCCTCCGGATATTGAGGCCACCATTGATGCTCTTCAGACAATGGGTATTGATAAATACAATCAGGACATGGTTGATGAGAACAAACTCACACCAGTCATGACAGAATTTTTTGATAAGATTTTTACAACAATTGGACAACATCCTCAAATTTTTGAATTAGTAGATCAGGCCGACCTGGTAGAAGATATCGTTGGAACTATCGCGAGTAGATTTCTGCCTTTGTTCAAGTTATTCCCGGTATTCTCGACTGAAGCTTTGAATATCGTCCCATACCTGAAAGAACCTCTCTTTACTGCCCTCTACGAACTGCCCGAGGTTGAACATCATAAACTCACCCGCCTGACAGAACGGATTATGCAACAGTTCTATATCTTTGAAGTCAGGCCAAAATTACTAGAGATTCTGGGGCAAAATGTTAAAGGTAAAAATCTTCTTTTACCTTTAATCGATGAAGCGGTTAAACATCTTCCCCCTGATAGGTGCATGACCTCGCTGATTAGTATTCTTTGCACTCCTAGAGATGAACTCTCGCAAGGAAGAATTATTTCCATCGTCCTGCAAGAGCTCGGTGGCATGTATGTCAAGATGGCCCAAGTCCTTGCGGAACTTGCCCCACCCTCCCTGGCAAAAGAACTCAGGCATCAGCAGGATAAACTTGGTGGGATATTCGGCAGCCAGTACAAGTCCTGGAAGTACGTTCAGGAAGTTTTCCATCGTCCTTCCTGGCAGCGTCTTAAAAATTATATTCATATTCCGGAAGAGGTTCAAAATGCATTTGCAGGAGCTTCCGTAGGAGCTGTTTATGAATTTGAATTAACCGAATTAGGTAAAAGAAAACTCCATACGGATAAAACCGTTCTGATTAAAATCCAACGGCCTGATTTAACCGATCTTTTTGAGGCCCAGAAACAAACCCTCCTCTCGATTCTAAACCATCTTGATCTATCCTTACCAGAGACTGAACTTAATCCTCATGAGCAAATGGAAGTAAGAGGACTGATTACCGCTTTAAAGCGCACCATCATTAATTATGCTTCACAAAGCATCGGAGAACTGGATTTCCGGGTTGAAAAGAAGAATGCCGACAAGATCCGGGAAGCTCTAAAAGGCATGTTTGATTTACAAATCCCTCAATACTTCCATGTAGAGCCAGACGTTGCCATGATGGAAAAGATTGAAGGTGAAAAAATCACATCCGTCGTTCATTCGAGATATCTCGAACGCATCAGTATCGCGGATATAGTGAGTGATGCTTATCTTTATCTTATGTTCCAAAAAGGTATCATCTGGGCCGACCCTCATGCCGGTAACATCTTATATGACCCTGATAAATTACAGGTTAAACTGATTGACCTCAATCCATGTTTTAATTGGGACAATAAAACGATTAAGACCTTCATTGGCTTTTTATACCGCTTGATTTTAAGTGACCAAAAAGGAGTCTTTGAAAGTCTCAAGGGTCTGGTGGAAAATCCTGAGGATTTAAAAAATGAAAGAACCGAAGGACTTATAAAAGAATTTATCGCCAGTGGAAATCAAGGGGCCTTTATTCATTATCTCTCAGACTTCGTAAGACTTCTGGGTGAGGCCAATATAAATCTTAGGATCGAAGTTCAGGCCGCCATGAGAGGAATCACCCAGGTCTATCTGACTTCATCGGCGATTTCTTCCCGTCATAACTTCGGCCAGATTTTCCAAAAACAATTTGGCTGGAAGATGCTGATCAGGCATATCCTCTCGATTGGCCCGTTTAAAGTCGCTAAGGCCATTTTACCGATCGCCTTTGATCTGGTGAAAAACACGCCGGAACAGGAAGTAGGACCCACTTTGGATGAAAGAGATCTGACGGCCATTGAAGAGGCCCTGGTTCTTTTATCCAATGAGAATGTTTGTAACATTGAACTCATTCGTTCCTCCCCTGAAGAAAACACCCGGTTAACCTTAGCAACTGACGGCTCAAGCCTGATTAAAAGTACTAATCTCCGTTTGGAAATTCAGACAGAAACCAAACCTGCCTCTGTTCGTTATATTCTGGAAGTTCCCAGCAAGGACTGGTTAAAAGACCGCCAGGAGTATGTCAAACTTCAGGGAATGGGTCTGGCCCTTTGTCTGGTAGAGTGCTTGGAGCAGCTTCGCCGTCACTCCCTGGAAGACTACTGGTTTGTAGTTGAAAGTTGGAGTTCACATTCTTCCAAGAGATCGTGGAAAGAGAGCAGTTTAATCGGTGACGTACGCCTTGCTGCCAGAAATTTATTTGCCCGCCGTTACGAGAACATCTGGATTTCTGATTTTATGACAGTTTCTCGCTGGAATCGATTTCTCTGGAAACTTCTGATCCGCTTTGAAGAACGTTTTGAGAAGAGAGAGACCGGCTACTTCTATTTTTTAAGCAAAAAGATGGGTGCTGAGATGGTAGGCCAGTACACTTTCGGTACCCTCCACCGAATCAAGATCATTACCTATCGCTTGATTATTTCAGGACTTAAAACCCTGATCCGCAGATCACGCTTTGAAATGAACCTACTACCTTTAACCACTGATGAACTTATTCATCGTATGCTCCATGGTTTACTCCGTCGGGGTCGGATTGGAAAATTGACAGACCAATAACGAAAAGAGAAAACAAGAAATGTCCAAAATTTTAATTTTCTTCTTATTTACCTATTCTCTTGCCTTCGCAGGTCCTCGACAAGAAGCTGAGGAACTTCTGAATAGAGTTTCCCATGAGGTTTCCCACACCAAACGGCTGAAGCTTCTTTCTGGTTTCTTTTTAGGTTATCCTTATGGAAAAAACGGGCCTTTAGGCGAAGGCCCAAGCGGTAAGTATGATCAAGACCCACTCTACAGATTTGACACCTTTGACTGCACAACCTACTTGGAAACTATCATGGCCTTGACCGTCGCCAGAAATGTTGATGAGTTTGAAGTGCATTTAAATAAAATTCGTTATGAACAGGGAGATATTGATTATTTAAAAAGAAATCACTTCACTGATTTGCAATGGATTCCATACAACATTCAAAATGGTTATTTAATTGAAATCAATCATGAGATTGTAGGGCCTGATGACATCAAACTTGCCCAAGCTATCATTAATTTTCCAGGGTGGTTAAGATCGATTAAAATCGAGCAGATCATTGCACCAATGGCCACACAAGAGGAGCGCGTCTGGCTCCTCCAGGAACTGCATACTGAAGCTTCTAACTATACTCCACAGCTTGCCCAGGTTTCTTATATCTCTATCAAGACTCTGGTTTTGAAACCTGCACTTTTAGACAAGATTCCAGATGGCTCAATTGTGAATTTTGTAAGACCTAATTGGGACTTAACTGAAGTGGCAGGAACTCATCAAAATATATCCCATCAGGGATTTCTATTCAGGAAGGGTAAGCAACTTTATCTACGTCATGCCAGCACAACCGGGAAAGTGGAAGAGCTTCCTTTCATTGATTACTTAAGAAAGTTCCAAAATCATGGAACACTCAAGGGAATCCATTTGATGAAATTAAATCTCTAGACGACTTCTATAATAAGATGATGAACGTTAAAATTCTTCTGAACCAGATCTCGATAATCGGCCGAAAGCTGATTCTCATTTCTCTTGATGATAATCTCACACCCTACCTGGCCTGGTGCCAGTTTCCAGAGATGCATATCAAGAACCTTTGAACCATCAAGCTCCAATTCTTTAATCAGGTTATCACGATCAATAGAATCTTCATGAGCATCAAGTAGATCCATACCGCTTTGACGAATAAGCCCTAGTGACCATTTAAGCACAACCACACCGCCAAGAATTCCGACAGCAGGATCCAGCCAAGTCCATCCCTGCCACTTACCTAAGAGGAGAGCGAATATGGCCAGCACAGAGGTCAAAGCGTCAGTCAGGATATGAATATAAGCACTCTCATGGTTGTGATCATGAGAATGGGAATGAGCTGGAGCCTTGTGTTGATGACTACAATGTTCACCGTGATCATGGGAGTGACCGTGATCATGATGATCTTCCTGATGAAGAATCTTGGCACAAATTAGATTTACTACCAGACCAATGGTCGCAACGATTAAAGCTTCATTGTAATGAATGGCACGGGCCTCATAAAAATGATGAATCGATTCGTATATCATTGAGACAGCGATAAGGATTAAAAACAGGGAGCTGGTATATCCTCCAAGAGAAAGGATTTTTCCTCCCCCAAAAGTAAATGAGGCCCGGAATTTAGGATGGCGATAAAGGTAATAAACCACTAATGATAAAAATAGTGCCAAGGTATGAGAGGCCATATGCCAGCCATCTGCCAGCAGGGCCATGGATCCCGACCAGTATCCAACAATAATTTCCACGAACATAGTAAGTAGAGTGATAATGGTCACCCATTTAGTTTTTTGTTCATTGGCCAGGAAAACACCTGTGTCTTTTTGTTCGATACTACAATACTGCATAAAACTCCTGATGGTTCATTTTAGCTTTTTGAAGGAAAAAAGTCCAAAAGTCCGGCACTGGCCCCGCCAATTATTAAAATAATCGCTATTAAAGTTGTGGTCTGCATGACTTGATCAGTAAAAAATAATAAACCTAAGGTAGAGATAACCGGAGTAAGATACGCCAAGGCCCCCATGATTCGAGGATCTCCCTTACTCAAGGCCAGATCCCAGGAGTAAAAGGCCAGTCCAAATGGTCCAATTCCCATCACCAGAATTTTCCACAAATCTTGCTCCTGAAGCACCACCCGAGGCTCCAGCAACCAGTGAGTTCCAAGGCATAAGAAGCCTGAAATGAGACAGAATCCTGCGACTGCCCAGACTGAAGTTTCGGTCATTTTCTTTTTTCCGATTGAATAGATGGGCCAAGTTAAAGCAGCGGCCAAAGCGAGCAAATAACCAACCAAATTCTCGGCTTTTAATTCCCCTTCTTTTCCTAAAACCAGAACAGCACTACCAATGACAGCAAGGGCAGCTCCCAACACATGATAAATTCTAAGTTTCGTTTCAGGAAAAAAAACAGGGGTTAGAAGCACCATAATCACCGGCCATAAATAATTGATGAGATTGGCCTCGATGGCAGGAGCATACCTAAAAGAATAAAAAAGAAAAAAATGGTAACCAAAATAACCCAAAACACCCCATACGAGAACTTTCAAGGAAGGAAACATTTGACGAGGTCTCAACCAACCTGGAAGGGAGCCAATGAGGAAAACGAGGCCCAAAACGTAGAATGGTGGTAAATGGATAAGTAAGTTTCCCAGTGTAGCAAGACTTCCCCAACAAAAAACAGTCACGATTCCCAGAATTAGAGATAGGCCTTTTTGATTCATATTAAACTCTAGCTTGTCCACCTAAAACAGGCTAGCATTTATCATGCACAAAATATCCAGACTTATTGAATAATCCTCTTGCTCATCTGGAGGAACTTTATGAATTATCACGAGCTCAAATTATATGCGCAGATTCTTAGCCTTTATCATTCTTGCTACAGTTAAAATTATTTCATGGACATTTTATCGTGCCCGCTATCAGTGGCTAACTCCAGTTCCTGATTTCAAATGGAAAAATGTGCGTTTGATAGTTTTTCTGAACCACACTTCTCTCTTTGAGCCACTCTTCCTTCAAATTGTGCCTTTCTCTTTTCTTTGGCATCTCACTGGACATTTTAGTGTACCTGGGGCCGACATTACCCTTAACCGGCCAATTGTTGGAAGATTCTGGAAACTTATGGTGCCGAATATTACTTCCGTTACCAGAAAGAAAGATGCTTCCTGGGAGCTGTATCTGGAATCCATAAAATCCGACAAGATAGTTATGATCGCACCGGAAGGACGCATGAAAAGACCCAATGGTCTGGATAAGTATGGAAGACCAATGACTGTACGTGGTGGTATTGCTGATATTATTGAAACCCTCGATAGTGGAGCCATGCTTTTATGTTTTTCCGGTGGACTCCACCATGTCCAGGCCCCGGGACAACATTTTCCCCGACCTTTTAAAACCATTGAAATGAATTTCAGTTATCATGATATTAAGGAATATAAATTGCAGTTTCAGGGTAACTCCAGAAGTCGAATATTAAGCATCGTTCATGATCTTCAAACGCGACTCGAACGAGATTGCCCAAAACCGAGAATAAAATGAAAACTACTTACATTTCAAAACAGCCTAATTCACAGGGTCTGATAGATTGGACCGCTGATGAAAATAAGACTTGGAATTCACTCATTACCCGCCAAAGTGAGATCGTTAAGACCCGGGCCTGTCCCGAGTTTCTGGAGGGTTTGAATCGAATAGGCTTTTCACAGGATCGTGTTCCTCAGCACAGTGAAATTAATAAACGACTGAAAGATTTTTCTGGTTGGGAAGTAGAAGTGGTTCCGGCCCTTATTCCTGCCAAAGAGTTCTTTACCCTCCTGGCGAATAAGAAGTTTCCAGCAGCGAGCTTTATCCGTATTCCCCAAGAATTGGATTACATTCAGGAGCCGGATATTTTTCATGAGTTTTATGGCCATGTTCCTCTTCTGACTTTTAGTGAATATGCCAATTTTATGGAAGAGTTCGGCAAACTTGCTCTCTCAATTAGTCCCAAAGATCGACGAAGAATTTTCCGTATTTTCTGGTTTACGGTTGAATTCGGACTGCTGAAAACACCTAAAGGTATCAAGGCCTATGGGGGTGGCATGCTCTCTTCCATCCATGAAACCGTTTATTCAGTTGAAAGCCCACTCCCCCAACGAGTTGACTTTGATCCTCTGAGTGCTTTAAGGACGCCCTACCGAATTGATATCCCTCAACCTCTTTACTATGTTCTGGAAAATTTCACTGATCTTTACAAAATCCTTGATACCGACTTAGTAGACCTTCTGGAGGAATCTAAGGAGTTAGGTGATTTCAAACCCTTATTTGAGCCTGCAGGTGAAGAACTTTAGTCAAAGCCTGTAATCTTAACAGGATTCCAAGTCTTCAATTGTACTAAATCTAAGTGCAGTTTAAATTCATCATTATGGAAGCATTAGCAAAGTTCATATTCCTCTTTTTGATCGGGACAACCATCCTGAACTTTGTCATTGCTATCGCTGCTCGAGTTAAGACCGCTCAAAAAGAATTTAATGAGCTGATATTGTACTGGATCACGCTATTTGCTACTTACTTAGCTGCAGCGGCCTTAAGTCAGACACCTACAGAAATTGCTCTGGCCTATTACTTTCAGTTTCTTCCAACTTTCATGCTGGCAAAAATCCTCATGGACTCGCGGGGGCTGAGATTCAACCTCATGTTCTATGGTACAATCCAGGTCATAGCCTCATTAGTATCCACTTATCTTCTTTTGAGCACTGAAGTTGGGTTTACCATTGCCCTTTTGCCGATAACTTTTTCCTCTTCCCTGCCTTGCTGGCCGCCTATGTGGAATATCTTCATCACTCATAGGAGTGAGGCCAACTGGATTGAGAAAGGTATGGGAATCATGTTTCTCACCGGAGTGATCAATCACTTCAATTATGCCCTATTCCGTCTGGATCCAACCACGGCATGGTGGGGATGGTCCATTTCCATTGCTCAATATCAATGTATGTCTATTTTTCTTCCGCTTCTCATTAGTCATCGAAGAGAAAAGAAAGAAAGAAAAAATATCGAACTTGCTCTGGAGAAACTATCCGGACAGAACACTCACTACAATGTGGAAATAGATGAATTATATCGAACATTAGAGCTGCAAATCAGCCAGAAAGAAGAGCTGACTCAGAAATTACAAAAGATGAACGTTAAACTCGAAGATGAAAGAGAGATGAATGAGATACTGATCAAAACTGTCTCTCATGATCTTGCCAATCCATTAACGGTGATCAACGCTTATATTGACATGCTCCAGATGGGACGAATTCCACAAGAAGACAAAGATATGATCTGGAATCGTATCAAGATGAATACTAAGTCTGCACTGGATATGATCGCTCGAATTAGAAATGCCATCGTAACCAGGAATCAGGCAAATATCGTGGCGATACACGACGTCTCTATTGATCGTTCTATCAATTATCTTTTGACTCAATTTGAGACGAGATTAAAAGAAAAGAATATTCGCGTGAATTATGATTGTTCGGTGCCACTGGATACCTTTGTGGCAGCAGAAGAGAACACTCTTACTGAACATGTTTTTGCTAATATCCTGTCTAATGCGATTAAATTTTCGTATGAAAATTCAGAAATAAAAATCAATGTCTATGAATACCAAAACATGGTCAAAGTAGAATTCAAAGATTCTGGTATGGGAATTAATCAGGACCGTCTTGAACGACGGCTGCTTCATTCGACTGAAGGAACCAAAGGTGAAACTGGTTCCGGCTTTGGTATGATGGTGATGGGCTACTTCCTGCGCCACTTTGGGGCCACTCATACCGTTTATTCTGAAGGTCTGGGTCATGGAACAACAGTTACTGTCTGTCTTAAGAAATCTAATGTTAGAACACCTAAGTTCATCCCTGAGATTCAAAGCGCCAACATCTTTAGCTAGTTTGCATTTTAATATTTATAACTTTTCTTAAGACTTTGATCCAAAGTTTTATGCTTCCACCAACTTATAAAATTCGCCTTTTTTTTTCATCGATTAAATTTCAGTAGACCTTATTCTTCTTCTGTTGAAAAACCGAAGGAGGTCTTATGGAAAGTTGGGTCAAAGACTGTAGATATATATTGATGCCTGCCCGACATCCGGTTAAAGGTTACGAAGCAGAATACAAGGCGGCATATGATGTGTGGAGAAGGGCCTGGGGAAAATACCGTGAAGAGACAGGAATTAACGGGCCACTCCATTCAGATGGTTTTGTCCTTCCAGATGAAATGGGAGTTCTCTTTCATGGATCAAACTGCATAGGCTTCAGTAGCTTTACCTATGGCGACCTAAAAGCAGGCCCTATGCCTGATATGTCATGGTTTGGTTCATGGGACCAAAAGTCGTATCATAAACTCAGTACAATTTCCCCAGATGCCATTATTTGCTCTCAGTTTACGGTTAATCCTGATTTTGCCGGTAAAGGACAGATGGTGAGATGGAAAGATATTATTTCTCTTTATACTTTGATCCGATTTGAACATACCCAAATGGGAGTGATGGCCGGATGCTTAAATCTTATTCGTGGTATGCAAAATGCCAGCGGTGAAGATGCCGGCGCAATTGTCCTTAATAAAGAACACAGCTTCAATTACGGTGGTAAAGAATTACCCGCTCAGCTAGTGGCGTACAATAAAGAAAACATCAGATCAATGATTGAAAGAAAACAGCTCAGAGGCCTGTGTGAAGACCTATGGGGCCAGCTTGTTCATATAAGTGAATATCCAGTAGAAGATAATATTATTGAAATTAAGAAAGCGGCCTAAAAAAAGGATTATTATGACTATCAAAGAAGAATTTATGCTCGGGATGGAACATTTTAAAATGAATCATCCAGCTTCTCTTTTTCGTGATGCTGCCGTTTATCAGGAATGGCTTGCCCAAACTTATTTTTTTGTCAGACATTCAACTGCTCTTTTAGGTTTTTCACTCCCTCACCTTAAGAACGATGACCTACGTCACCATTTTGAAAAGCACCTAGGTGAAGAAACACGTCATGATCTTGTCGCTTTGAAAGACTTGCAAAAGATGGGACGAAACATCAGTGAGTTCAGTGAATCCCCAGCGACTCAGGCCTTTTATCAGGGCCAGTATTATCGTATTCAATTTGAAGGTGGTACTGCCCTTTTAGGTTATATCCTATTTCTGGAAGGCATTGCAGTTCACTGGGGAAAGGATGTCTTTGAAGTCGTTAAAGATCGTCATAAGGGGATTCATTTTGCCCGCGTGCACGTGGATGAAGATCCGGAGCATCTTGAAGGAGCTCTCAAGACCATTCAGTCTCTAAGTAAAATCGAACAAGAAGTGATTATGCGAAACTTTCACTTCTCAAAACAAATGTATGAATTGATCGTTGCAACCGTTTGCCACAATAACTCAATGCTCAAAGTAGCCTAATTAAATCTTTAAAAACCTTACAGGGAAGGACTTACGCTCCTTCCCTTTGGTATAAGAATCCTCCTTTAAATATCTAGGAGGATCATTTTGAAGACACTTCTTGTACTCGCACTGGCCTTAGCAAGCACTGCTACTTGGGCCTTCCCTGTTGCTCCGTTCAATGCTCTTGAACAATCAAACCTAAAATCTTTCCAATCTCTTGAAGCTCTTGGCTATGACTTTGAAGGGATTGTTAAACTTTCTAACTGTTCAGGCTCACTTGTGGCCTTTAATGGTCAACCGCTTTCTAGTAAAGCGATCGTTATGACTAACGGTCACTGTATTAGCGCTCCGGGCGGGTTCCTAAAACCAGGAGAAGTCTGGTCTAACCGTTCTGTTTCTAGAAACATGAAAGTTTATGATAGCAATATGAAGCTTCATACAATCAAAGCGACTCAAATTCTTTACGCTACGATGACCAATACTGACGTTGCTTTTTATGAATTGAACGAATCATTTAATGAGATTTATAAGAGAACAAAAGTTCGTCCTTTCCTTTTAGATTCAGTTCGTCCTCTTACAGGGATTTCAATCGACATCATTTCAGGTTACTGGGATCGCGGTTATTCTTGTGAAATCGATGGTTTTGTTTTTGCCATGAGAGAAGATGCCTGGACATTTAAAGACTCGATTCGCTACACCGAAGGTTGCGACACGATTGGTGGAACTTCTGGTTCTCCGATTATTGCCCGCGGTGAAAGACGTGTTGTTGCTATCAATAACACTTCAAATGAAAGTGGCAGACGTTGCACAATGAATAATCCATGTGAAGTGGATGAACAAGGTGAAGTAACAGTGAGAAAAGGTGTACGTTATGGTCAACAGACTTATAACACTTACACTTGTTTAACACCGGATTTCCGGATTGAGCCTAACCGCAATGGCTGTACTCTTCCTCGTTAATTTTTTTTAATTTCCAAGGGTTGATCATCAATGATCAACCCTTTTCGCTTTTAAATAAACCGTTCCAGAGGATATGTTTTCAATATGAAGGGAACATTTTTTAACAAACCACTTGAATGGAACATAGAAACCGTTGGTGAAAGCTGGCAGCAGGGTGACACTCTTAAAGGGACACTGCAGGTCAAAAACCACGGAACAGAGATTATCTCTTTGGAAAATTCAGGAGTCGGTCTGGCCCATGCAGATATTAAAAAGGTTCACTCCCGCTTGGAAGGAGCGATTAAACCTGAGGCCACCTCTGCCTTTTCTCAATCAGAGTTAATTTCTGGTGCGACTGCAACCATGGATTTCTCTTTTCCTATCAGTTCTAATGGGCCTGTTACTGATAAAAAATCCAGCTACTATCTGTCATTTGGAAAAAACTTTATAGAAGGACAGCTCCAGGTAAACGTAGGACCGAAATTGCTCTTCACGAAGATCATTGGCCTGTGTGATACTTTCTACCGTTTTAAAGTAAAGGAAATTAAAGGCACCAAGAAAGGAGTTGAGTTTAAATTACTCCCACCAACCTCTCGAGAAATGGCCAACATTGAAAGCTTGTTACTGACTTTCTCAATGCAAGAAGAACAGCTGGAGTTGAATTTCAACTTTCAGGTCAAGCGTCTTGATACCTCATCCGTCACTACTCGGATAAATAAAGAAACTCAGAATATTTCCAAAGTTCTATTACCTAAGGAATATTCTCTGGGTAAAGACATGATCAATCAGGACCAATTACTTAAAACCATTGAAAACGTTTTGTCGGAAGTTAAGCTCAAAAGCGTCTATTAATCTTAAGTTAACACTTTTCGTCAGTTTACCGATAAGCCGGACATGAAGTTCAAGAATGGCCCTGCCCTTAAATGGTATTTTCCATTATACCGGTGGGTTGCGACGACTCGTCTACAGCAGAACGATATTGACCCTAGGGCCATTCACACCACTTTAGTGGTGGTCTTAACGACTGCCATTTTGATGTGGGGCTATGCCTTCCTCGCCTATTTTACTATCGATTCGGCCGTCCCTGGTCTGGTTGGTTTTGCATGCGCCCTTATTCATCTTTTATGCCCACTTCTCTTCCGCTATTCCAACAATGCTTATCTGGTAGGAAATGTCCTTCTGGGGGCAGGGATGATTCATCAAGGGACCTTCACCTATTTTACGGGAGGGTTCATGAGCAATATTCTTATTTGGTATGGGATTTTGCCACTTTTTGGAGGAATTATTGGGGGTCGCAGAGGGGCCATTACCTGGTTTTGTTTAACCTTGTGCATATCCTTGTCATTTTTTATTCTGCATCTATATAACTACCAATTCCCTGATCTTATCTCTCCCTTAGGGAAAGTATGGAGTCATGTGATGCTGGTGTTTGGCTGGATTTTTTTGAGTTCCACTGTCGTTATTGTTTATACAGGATTAAGGGAACATACTGAAAAGATTCTTCATCAACAAGGTCAGAAGATTGATGATCTTTTCCGAGTCCTCTTTCATGACCTGGCCAATCCATTAGGGCGTATTTCCATAGGTCTCTCAATCGCCCAAAGAAATTTTCCTAAAGAAGAACCCAATCGAGGACTTGAAATAGCCAGGCTTGCATCTGATTCCATGCTCGAAATTACCCAGAATATCCGCAAGATGTATGCAGTCAGTAAAGGCAAGGCGAATGTAGATTTAGTCAAGTTGCCACTCAATTCTTCAATTGATTACATCAAAAAGATCTATGCGACAGAGTTAGAAAAAAAGAAGATCAAGATAAAATTCGACTTTGAGAAGAATGCAGGAATTAACGTACTTGCCGAACCTGTCAGTTTTAACAATCAGGTCCTAGGTAATATCATTTCAAATGCAATCAAATTTTCGCCGGAGAATAGCTCCATTACAATTACTGCAGAACTGACTCCTCAAAAACTGGTTAAAATAGAAATAAGTGATCAAGGGATAGGCATCCCTCCCGAACTTATCAATCAACTCTTTGACTTGAATAAAAAAACGACCCGCCAGGGAACCCATGGAGAAACCGGAACAGGTTTTGGCATGCATATTTTAAAATCATTTATAGAGATGTACGGTGGTCAGGTCGAAATTGAATCGGACAAAGGAACAACCGTCAGACTTTTTTTAAAAAGTTATTGAAAGGCCCCTTTCGGGGCCTGTATTTTTAATGAGTAACTGGTGAATATATTTGGTTAAGCCCAGCAAGTGGAACTTTACCATTCATAAATTTAGGATCCCGTGCCTTCATCCATAACATATCTGGACGTGATTCAGTAATCCACTCTCCGCCGATAATTTCTCCTGCCTTATTTAGCTCCAGAATGTATTCATAATTGCGAGAAGCAAATGTTTGAGCAGGAGTTCCGGTAACAGGTTCTTTGGAAATAAATCCCAGATAACCTTCAGCTGCATATTTGGGATTATATAAAACAAGCTCTTCTGCATAAGTCATCACTGTTTTTAACTGCACTTTTCTATCAATTCCATTTTTAACATCTCTGGGAGTGAGGGCGACTTCACCAACCATAGTAGATTCATAACCAGTAACCGGCTGATTCCAGATATCATTATAACGATCAACCTCAGCAACAAACCCCTGAGAGTTCACACCAATCATACTTCCTAAAATGATATGAAAAGCTCCTGCATTGACATCTTCACAGGCCGGTTTTGAAGCTTCCCGTTTTGAAGGAGGAAGCGGATGTGTATCAGCATCAGGGATGGCCTCGCCTTCAACTTTTCCTTTTGCCTTACAACGATCACCCACTCTCACATAAAGCCCTTTTGAGTTATGGGTATCATGCATAGCTATCAAGGCCTTAACATCAGAGGCACCAAAAGGAACGTTGATGCCATCTTTATTTGTGATAACTGTTTTGTTTGGTTCAGCGTAATTATTAGCGGCCGTGGCCCAACCATCACAAATGCCTTCCCACCATAAATCAGTGGGAGAATACATACTTAAGACTTTACGGGTGAGTGTATAATTGTAATCACCCTGTGAGATGTCGTACAATTCAGCTGGGGAGAGGACATCTAGCTCGGCTTGAGTCATTTTAAGTAACTCTTCTTTTGTATGAAGCTTGTATTTAAAAGGTTCAGGGTTCGGGTGATTCCAACGGAAAGCAATTCCGCCTTTTCTTGAAGGCCAGAAAGATTCAGACCAGCCGAAACGATCATCTTGGAGCTTCGCGGCCATAGGCAGATCTGCCAGAGACTTGGTCATCATCTTATTTTTTGCGATTGGATTAAAGTAGTCCGGATTATTGCTTCGATTCCATTTAGCAGCGAGAGCTGTATTCCCGATTAGCGCCATAGACGCTATAATAACGAGCTTATTCATCTGTCTTCCTTTGTTAATCTTAATCGCCCGCTTATATCGACAGGCCTGCTTAAAGACAAGGAAGCCGGAAATAATTACAGGTAGATAGAGAATGAATTAAGGTATGAATATGGAAATCAGAACACTTACAGAAACATCTTGGGATACTATTTACTTTTCTTTCATGGAAGCCTTTGAAAACTATGTTATCCCAATGAATTTTAATAAAGACAGCACTTTAAAACGTTGGGAGATATCCTCTATTGATCTGGCCTTATCCTACGGTGCCTTTGATCAGGAAAAGTTGGTAGCGTTTGTTCTCCATATTCCAAGTGAAGAAGAACTTTATAATTTACTCATTGGTGTGATTCCATCCCACCGAGGGCAACATCTCATTGAGAAAATTTATGAGAAGTTTGAAAAAGAACTTTCACATAAAAAATCCAGTCTGGAAGTTATCCGGGAAAACGTTAAGGCCGTAAAACTCTATGAGAAGCTAGGTTTTAAAATTAAACGGGAACTCTTGTCCTTTAAAGGAGTCTTACAGATTCCGGAAACTGAATCACCAGGGGACTATGTCATAGGCCCTTTGAACTATTCGAGGGAAATGAGTCGACTTGAGTTAAGTCCTCCTGCTTTTGAAAACTCACAGGCTTGTCTCAGTCAACACCCTGAGTTTCATGAAACTCACTGCTTAATAAAAGATGGACATATGCTCGCCTATATCATCTTCACCCCACAACTAAATTCCATCAGGGAAATTGGCGCTCTGACTCCTGTCGAAAAATACCTCGATTCTTTACTCACAAAGATGAAATTAAATGGTGAAGATCTGAGAATTATGAATATTGGCGCTGAATCCGAAGAACTTCATGAATATCTTCAGAAAAGAGGTCTTGAACTTTTTGTCACTCAAATGGAAATGACAAAATGCAGAGTATAGACCTCAATTCATTTTTTCTTACAGGTACTTCGGTATCTAACATAGCCGGGATCACATTCCCACGTTTTGCCATCTTCTAAAAGATGAGCATGAGAAGGGACATTGATCTTGATGCACTTTGATCGTTTTTGAATATAACCTGGCCTACAGACCCAGCCAGGATTGGAGCTTGATGGCAGTGAGTGGGACGGAAGTTTAATGCAATTTCCTTCAAAGTAATTAAAACCTTCCTGGCATCTTTTCTGTTCAACTACTTCAATGCGATTAGGATAGTCGGTAATAATACCATCGACTCCCAGTGATTTTATTCTCCTCATGTCTTCAACGGAATTAACCGTCCAGGGAATAACTTTCACTCCCATTCTATGAAAAGCGTCTACATGAGATTGTTTAAGATCCTGATAAAAAGGAGAGAAGATATAAGGTTTAAAACCTAACTTTTCTATCTCTTTTTCGGGCGAAATTTCATCTTCTGAAAGGGCAACCAGCCTGATCTCAGGATACTTCTTATGAATATATCGCAGAACCCGCCAGTCAAAACTTTGAATAGTAAAACGAGATTCAGGTAGTTTGTTTTTAATCGCTTTAACAACTATATCCGAAAAAGTGGGAACATCAGGTTGAAAACCATCTCTCTCTTCTTCAGGCGATGATTTTATTTCTATATTGTATCCAACTTCTTTTCGATTCAACTGCTTTAAAGTCGTTTCAGTCACATCCAGAAGAGTTTCTAGCTTGGGTTTACCTACCGTCACATTTTGCTGCTCGGGAAAACGAGCATAGGGAATTGAACCACAATCAAATTTAATAATTTGATCCAAGGTCAGTTTATAAATATTAAATTCCCGGCCTTTGATTCTCTTACCTTCGGGATCCAGGCAAATCTCTTTATTCATCCAGGGCTCATGACTGACAATGACGTTCTGATCTTTAGATAAAACGACATCCAACTCTAAAGTAGTGACTGGATACTTAAGCGCCTCAAGCATTGAACCAATGGTATTTTCGGGATAAAGCCCTCTGGCCCCACGATGGCCTTGCCAATCAAAAGAATAAGAAAGACAGGACCAGGATAGAAGGAGGAAGAGAATGATGCGCGCCATTATAGCCCCTGTGAAGAATTGAAATCTCAAGGGTTAATGCTGCCACGGCCTTGTTAAAAAACAGAACCGCGCTGCTTCATTAATCTAAACCAAGAAATTGGTCATAAGAACACTCTTCGTCCCTTACTCCCCGTTCTTCAATCGCTATAACTCGATTGGCGACAGTCTGAATAAACTCATGGTCATGAGAAGTGAAGAGGATAGTACCCTTAAAATCGATCATGCCTTCATTCACAGCGGTAATGGTTTCAAGATCCAGATGATTGGTTGGATTATCCAATACCAGAACGTTTGAACCAGACAACATCATCTTGGAGAGCATGCAGCGAACTTTCTCACCACCTGAGAGGACATTACATTTCTTAAGGGCCTCTTCACCAGAGAACAACATTCTTCCCAAAAATCCACGAAGAAAAGTCTCCGTCTGATCCTTAGAATATTGTCTTAGCCAATTAATGAGATCCAGAGAAGAATCTTTAAAAAATGCTGAATTGTCATTGGGCAGATAAGAACGGGAAGTCGTAATTCCCCATTCATATTTCCCCGAATCTGGCTCCATTTCACCCATTAGTACTTTAAATAAAGCACTGGTAACGACTTCAGACTTGGCAAGAAAGACAACTTTCTGACCTTTCTTGATCGTAAAGGAAACATTATTGAGAATCTTCTCCCCTTCAATCGAAACGGTAAGATTATCCACTCGCAAAAGATTGTCCCCAGCTTCACGATCGGCTTTAAATCCGACATAAGGATACTTACGACTAGAAGGTTGAATATCTTCCAGGGTCAGCTTATCCAGCATCTTTTTACGTGAGGTCGCCTGACTTGACTTTGAAGCGTTAGCAGAAAAGCGCTGAATGAATTCTTTTAATTCCTTCATCTTATCTTCAACTTTCTTGTTTTGGTCAGACATCATTCTCTGGGCCAATTGTGAAGACTTGTACCAAAAGTCATAGTTACCGACATAAAGTTTGATTTTTGAAAAATCAATATCGCAAATATGAGTGCACACTTTATTCAAGAAGTGACGGTCATGGGAAACAACTAAAACTGTAGTGTCTTGTTGATCCATGATGAAATTTTCAAGCCATTGAATGGCCTTGATATCAAGATCATTGGTAGGTTCATCCAGAAGTAAAATTTCAGGTTTACCGAACAAGGCCTGGGCCAGTAGGACTTTAACTTTCTCTCCGCCGGTAAGCTCTTTCATTTTCTTCTGATGAAGGTCATCCTTAATTCCAAGACCGGCCAGAAGGCTGGCAGCATTGGCCTCGGCTTCCCACCCATTCATCTCAGCAAACAATCCCTCTAATTCAGCAGTGCGTTCCCCGTCTTTATCAGTAAAATCCTCTTTGGCATAAAGAGCTTCTTTTTCTTTCATGATTTCAACTAACTTTGAGTGGCCGAGAATCACCGTTGTCAGAACTTCTTCTTCTTCAAAAGCAAAGTGGTTCTGTTTTAAAACCGCCATTCTTTCGCCTGGCGAAATCTCAATTCTTCCGGCCGTAGGTGAAATTTCACCACTTAAAATCTTGAGAAAAGTTGATTTACCGGCACCATTGGCACCTATAATCCCGTAACAGTTACCGGGCATAAATTTAAGATTTACATCATCAAAGAGAGTGCGTCCGCCAAATTGAAGGCGGATATCATGGGCAGCAAGCATAAAATACCTCTGGAAATTTTTCCACAAGGTATCACAAATGACGAGGATGATCTATTCCATTATTCTTCGGGTGGCGCTTCCATAAAGTAATCATAATGGTCTCTTACGGCCTCATAATGGGCACCCAGAATGTTTTTGAGCTTTTCCTGATGCTTATACTCAAGTTGAGAAATCAATTGATCTATTTCACGACCTGCCTCATAGGAGGATTTCTGCTGTTTTTCATTAAGTAAACTATCCAGTTCGGACTGATAACTCTCCTGCTCTGAGATGTAGGCAGTATGCATAGATTCCCCTTCACGAGGCTCAAGACGGGATAACATTTCTTTTAACTCGTTATTCCATCCCTCTTCCAGCTCTGTCCATTGAACTTCCTGAACATGTTCCAGATCTTCGGTCACGTTTTCATCTTCCTCAGTGCTACTCACTTCAGGTTCGCTTTCTTCCTCGGCGTCAGCAGTTAAACTGGACTCAGCTGTAGCGAGGGCCGGAGCTTTCTCCACCTTATCCACGGTCAGAATTCGCTCTTCGGCCCGTTCAGGCGCACCCATTTTAAGTTTTACCGAGTCAATTTGGGGGGATTTAGACTTCTCACCAGCTGAAAAATAATAAAACGAGCTGACAAAAAGAATAGTTAACAGAAGTATTCTCATACTAAAAGTATAAATACTCTTGATTGAGATTCAAGCAGGGGTCAATAGCTGCCGGTAATTTCCGGGCAATAGGGTCAACTTTTAGAGTTTGTTTTCTAATAGTGCCCATTCATCAAACAAAACTTCCAACTTACCTTCTTCCCGCTCCAGATCTTTCTGAAGCTTCTCCATCTTAAGCGTTTTTTCTTTATCCATTTGGGAGTAATCAATCCCACTGAGTTCATTTTTAATGGATTCAATTTTCTTTTCTATTTTTTCAATGTCTTTGGGTAATTCCTGATAGCGGTTTTTTTCCTTATTACTCATCTTAGAAGAAGCATCGGTAATGGGAGTAGTTAAAGTCTGGGAAGCTGCTGGCGTTTTTTTCTTAAACTCCTCCTCAAGATGAATCGCCTCAAGGAATAACTCAGCCTGGGCAAAGCCCGCCTCAAAGTATTCCAGATTCCCGTCATGGAGAACCCAGCATTTATCAGTCACGTTATTAATAAAAGAGCGGTCGTGGCCTACGATGATGAGTGCCCCTTCATAATTTCGTAATTCTTCTTCCAATATACCAATTGTTTCAAGATCCAGATCATTGGTAGGTTCATCAAAAATCCAGATATCTCTGGCGTGTTTCATAAACTGGGCCAACTGCAGACGATTTTTCTCTCCACCAGAGAAAGTATGAATAGGTCGTTTTATTTCATCAGAGCTAAACAGAAAGTTTTCCAGATAACTCGCTACATGCCTCTTGTCTCCAGTGTTGGAAATTACATAATCAATTCCTTCACCAATCATTTTCCAAGGAGTCTCATTATCATCTAAAGCTTCCCGCTTCTGCGAGAAGTAGCCTACGTCCAAACCAACGGCCCGATTGACCTTGCCGCTGGTTTGTTCCAGTTCCCCCAATAAGATTTTTAGTAAAGAGGATTTACCCACTCCATTTCTTCCCATGAGGGCAATCTTATCACCTTTGGCGATTGCAAAATTAAGACTGTTAAAGAGGGTTCGTTCACCAAATTTAAGAGTAAGATCTTCGGCCGAAAGAAGGATTTTAGTTTTCCTGCCGGATGACTGCAGATTTAAATTAACAGATTTATGTGCCTGAGATTTCAGATCCTGAATGGTTTTATTAAGGGAGCCGTAATCTTCAATTCGTTTCTTACTTTTGGTTCTTCGGGCCTGCACGCCCCTGCGAATCCAGGCCGTTTCACGTCTTTGAGAGTTAGTAAGCTTGTCCAATTCTTTTTCTCTTCTTTTTTGATCCTCGATGAGAAATTCCAGGTAAGCTTCATAAGTTCCACTGAAGGAGCGAAGTTTACCTCGCTGAATATGGATAATTCTGTCCACCACATTATTCAGAAGACTTCTGTCGTGGGAGATAATCATGAA
>DFXY01000046.1:3911-4037 GCA_002381945.1 Bacteriovoracaceae bacterium UBA4096 | reverse complement strand
TCGTTTTTTTAAATACACATCAGGTAACTCAGGAAAAATTTGATCGTGTTCTCAAAGAATACCTTGGAGAATTGAAGCTGAATTATAAAATGTCGACCCGCCTTCATCTCGGGCAGGATTGCCCGA
>DFXY01000046.1:1438-3821 GCA_002381945.1 Bacteriovoracaceae bacterium UBA4096 | reverse complement strand
AGCAAGGGGAAATAATCGGTCTGATAGGTGCCAATGGTGCTGGTAAAACAACTTTAGTTAAGATTCTTTCAGGTATTGTTCACCCAACTTCCGGTGAAGCCACTGTATTAGGGTTTAAACCCTGGGAACGTCATAACGAATACCGAAAGCAAATGTGCCTGATCATGGGACAGAAAGCCCAGGTCTGGTGGGATCTTCCGGCACTGGATAGTTTTCTACTCTTAAAAGAAATCTATCAAATTCCAGATACGATTTATAAAAGAAACGTAGAGTTCCTGGCAGAGACATTAATGGTCAAGGATCATCTTAGAACTCAGGTGAGGAAACTCTCCCTGGGCGAGAGGATGAAAATCGAATTAATGGCAGCGCTGTTGCACCAACCGAGTGTGATCTTCATGGATGAGCCCACAATAGGACTCGATCTTTCCGCCCAAAGGGCGGTCAGAGATTTCATGAAAAATTACCAGCGGGAATTTAAGCCTATTACTATTCTCACGTCTCATTATATGGAAGACATAAANNGAATTCGTTTATGATGGTGCTCTCTCTAAAATCCAGGGGATGCTCGGTGATGAGAAATGCTTAAGTGTTACCACCAAAGAGAGCACTTACAAGTTAAATGTGCCGCGATCCGAGCTTGCGAGTAAAACTTCTGAAATTTTCAAGGCCAATGAAGTGCTGGATCTGAATATTCACGATCCTTCTATAGAGGACGTCATTGAATCCATCATGAAGAATGGGATGAAATCGAAATGAATTGGTGGCGTCATGTGGTGGCAAATGAATTAAGGAANNCAGACGATCATTCAAGTCTTAATCGCCCGGGCCTTATGGCAAAGTATATTTGATGCCAATGGAACTAAGGTCATGGAAGGCTTCACCCTTCCCATGATGACTCTTTATTACATTATTGTCCCTGTTGGAAACAAGATCCTGACAGGAGAGAATGTGGGATTCCTTGCCCGTGAAATATATGATGGCTCCTTCAATCGGTACCTTATTTATCCCATTTCTTTTTTTCAATATAAAACTCTTACTTATCTGACACANNTCACTCTTACTCTGCTACTCAATTTGCTTTCGGGCGTTGTTATATTTCTTGTGGCTTCTTACGTCTTCTGTATGATCGCGATGTCGATAGAACTTCTCTCACTCTGGGCCGATAACATCTGGTCACTTANNCTTATTTAGTGAGTCTTCCCATCAGAACAACCATGGGACTTGCAAGTAATTCGGAGATTCAAGTTGGACTTGTCTCTCTTTTAGCATGGTCAATCCTCTTTCACTTAACGGCAAGATTTCTCTGGAGCAAAGGCGAATACCGTTATAACGGAGTGGGAATATGAAACGATATCTAAGATTGTATCTTCATTTTCTACAATTCTCCTTTTCTCGGGCGATGGAATTTCGTCTTGATTTTTTCTTCCGCATCATGATGGACATTATTTATTATGTGGTAAATATCTTACTTTTTANNCTGAAGAACAAATGATGGTTTTTGTGGGAAGTTACCTTCTTGTTGATTCTATTAATATGACGATTTTTGCGACTAATATGTGGTGGTTTCCTACATATATAAACAGAGGTGATCTTGATTACTATCTCATTCGACCGGTTTCTCCCCTATTCTTTCTTTCACTGAGAGAGTTTTCTGCGAACTCTTTTATGAATCTAATTTTGGCATTTGCGTTTTTTGTCTATGCCCTGTTGGCCTACTCAGAACCATTTACGATAGCCGAGCTTATTAACTTTCTTCTGCTCCTCCTCAATGGAACTTTCATTTACTACTGCATTCAGATGCTCATGGTACTCCCGGTCTTCTGGACTCATAGCTCGCGGGGCTTCATTGATTTATTTTATTCATTGGGTATCGCTATGGAACGTCCGGACAAAATTTTCAAAGGATGGCTGCGGATTCTTTTTACAGTCATTCTACCTTTCGCCCTGATTGCTTCTTATCCTGCAAAATACTTTATTGAAGGCCTGAATTTGAACGACTTGATTCATCTGACCTTAGTCAGTGTGGGCCTATGGATTGTCATGTTGTTTGTTTGGAAAAAAGCACTTAAGAGTTATTCCAGCGCCAGTTCTTAGAAGGCCTTGACTCGCCCACTTAAAATATCCCAGAACATTCTNNGGCTGTAGATTGGATGCTTTAAAGTAGCAGGACGATTTCTTTCAAAGGCCAGATGCCCTATCCATGCAAAACCATAACCAATGAAGGGTAACATTCCAAGAATGATCAGATTTCCTGTGAAGAAAAAAAGTATTAACAGAGAAATGACCCCACATGTCCCGATAAAATGCAGTTTCCGGCAGTTATTATTCGAGTGCTCCCGAAGATAATAAGGATAAAAATCACTAAAGGTCTTAAATTGCATTC
>DFXY01000046.1:951-1348 GCA_002381945.1 Bacteriovoracaceae bacterium UBA4096 | reverse complement strand
CAAGGCCCTGGCCTATTGAGTATATAAAAGTAAATAAGGTTCAATACGAGAGAAACACTCATGCTAGTTTTTGTACCAGGCCCCTGGAAATAATCGATACCATTGTTCTCCATCATTCAGAAACTCCCAGTACTGTCTCAGCTGAAAAAATTAACGATTATCACCTGACCCGTGGGACAGCAACTGATCCTTGGTACATGATTGGTTATTCTTACGTCATAAACTCTGCTTATCCTGGTGCCTCTCTTCCAAAGCTTAAAGTGACNNGGGATGAAAAGAAAGTTAAATGCGGAAAAGAGGGACAAGAAGGTGAATTTGATCCATCAATGGTAAAAGACGGAAAAATCAAGGCCAATGTCACAACCTTAGGTCTGGTAGTTATAGGTAACTACGCTCC
>DFXY01000046.1:0-919 GCA_002381945.1 Bacteriovoracaceae bacterium UBA4096 | reverse complement strand
ACCAGTTGCCCGGGGTTACTTAAGAATTACATTGGCCGGATTAAGGCCCTTGCAAGGATGTATGGATGCGAATTCAATTAATAATCATATTGGCCCTGTTTAGTTTGAATATTCTGGCCTCTGAAGATCAGGAGATGAAGGAATTATTCAAGAAGTATGANNGGGAAAGAAGAATTAATCAGCAAGATTAAAGACCTCACTGTTCCCAAAGAAAAAGCTTTAAAAAAAGATCACATGAGCTGGAAGAAAGGCCAAAAGGGCGAAGTCTATTTAGCTACACTTGAGGAACATACAGCTCATAAGAATAAAAAAGAGGTTCACAAAGCTGAATTCATCATTCTCAAGGAAGATGGAAAGTTTAAAATCAACGGGACATTGAGTGATGGTGATTAGAAGTTTACTCTTATTCATTTTCATTATTGGTTGTGGAAGAGAAGTAAAGCTTTCCAATGCTAAGCTGGAAAAATTCTCTTCCATCANNTTCCAACGGGCATCCAAGAACGGAGAATTTGATTATATTAAGATTGGAAGTAAGTCCTATAAAATTAGTATGTATAGTTCCAATGATACTTTTAAGTTCATTACGGCGACTCCCCCCGGTTCAGAAGTTCAGATCAAATTCAAAGGGACAATTAAAAACGTTGAAATTGTTGTAGAAACAATTGAAGCTCAGTAATGGCAAATAAGAATACCCGTTCTGCTTTAACGAAGGCCTTCTCATTTGTGGATCTTTCACATATCCCAGGTCCTCGTGGTATGGAGTATATAAAATATGTTAATTTTTTTCAGAATAATATCCTGGGCGCCTTCTCCCAGGTAGGTGTGGATGATGGAGATATTGCCAGTTTCCGCTGGCCAATGAATTCAATTATTATTTATTCTCCCGAATTTGCCCGGCAAATTTTAGTGGAAAGACATA
>DFXY01000051.1:1056-2846 GCA_002381945.1 Bacteriovoracaceae bacterium UBA4096 | reverse complement strand
GAAATTTTCAATTGGTCAAAAAATGACGAAAGACCCGATGACAAAATCCCTTCAGGGGAAACATAGACGAGCTTTACTTTTCCATTTAGGATTTTTTCTTTTGCTTTAAGAGTGTCGCGATAACTTAATGAAGAATTTAAAAAAACGGCTTCTACACCTGACTCTTTTAAATTCATCACTTGGTCCTGCATCAGGGAAATGAGCGGAGAAACCACAACAGTCACTCCTTCTAAGTAGAGTGCAGGAATTTGGTAGCAAAGAGATTTACCTCCACCAGTGGGCATGATGGCAAGACTATCTTTCCCGTCCAAAATCGAATTGATGATATTTTTCTGCTCTAATCGAAAAGATGAATAACCAAATCTTTCTTTTAAAATTTGCAGCAATTCAAGATCTCTCATCTATTCCTTCTATTTGGAACCAAGTATTCCAGACCGTTCAACTTGAGTTCGTATAAAAGACCCAGCAGTTGACCTAGTTTTCCTTCTGGGAATCCTTGAGTGTGAAACCAAACAACATAAGTTTCAGGTAAATCAATTAAGGGAATACCTTTATACTTACCAAAAGGCATCAGTGTAGTCGCTAACTTCTCAAGATCGTTTGATTCATTTGTCATTTCTGCAAACTTTAACAAAATGTTCCCAAGTAAGAAAGTTATTCAGATTTTAAATTTATGCAGCCTTAAATTGCGAATACTTTAACTTCATTCATACTTATTTTAATGGGCCATCGGGCTATTTGAAAGTATTGGGAATGTATGAATTTAAATGAAGCTTACTTTCTTGGGGTCGCAGTACTGTTAATATTATGCGTACTTGCCAGTAAGGCCACCGGCAGAATGGGAATTCCTACTTTAGTGGTTTTCCTTGGTATAGGAATGCTTGCCGGAAGTGAAGGTTTAGGCCGCATTGAATTTAATGATACTCAGTCGACTCAAACACTGGGTATCCTGGCACTCGCCTACATTCTATTCTCAGGAGGTCTGGACACTAAATGGAAAGTAGTTAAGCCAGTTTTCAGAGAAGGATTGGCCCTGTCTACGCTAGGAGTACTTTTCACCTGTTTGTTAGTGGGCTGTTTCATTCATTATATTTTAGGCTTTGGCTTTTTAGAAAGTTTTCTTATTGGGGCCATTATTTCTTCAACTGATGCAGGTGCCGTTTTTACAGTCTTAGGTTCCAGAGACATTCATCTGAAAGGCAACTTAAAACCTCTCCTGGAATTAGAAAGTGGTTCCAATGATCCGATGGCAGTTTTCTTAACGACAGCTTTTCTTCAGATGATGATGACACCTGGATTTGAACTCATTGATATGTTTCCCCTGCTCCTGCAGCAAATGACTATTGGGGCTGTCTTAGGATTTGTCCTTGGAAAAGGCATTGCTTGGTTATTCAATGGATTAAAACTTCAAATTGAAGGTTTATATATCGTATTATCAATTGCTCTGGTGATATTTATCTATTCATTTACTCAGGCCTTAAAGGGAAATGGTTTCTTAGCTGTTTATATCGCAGGAGTCGTTCTCGGAAACCATACTTTTATTTTTAAAAAGTCCCTTACTCTACTACACGATGGACTTTCCTGGCTTATGCAAAGTTTAATGTTTTTAACTTTGGGTCTATTGGTTTATCCAAGTCAAATTCTTAAAGTAACCGGTCCAGGAATATTGATCGCTTCCTTCATGATTTTAATTGCAAGACCAGTTAGTGTTTTTCTCTCATTATCTCTTTCCAAATTGTCTTTTCGGGAAAAAGCCTTGGTTTCCTGGGTTGGGCTAAGAGGTTCTGTAC
>DFXY01000051.1:0-1031 GCA_002381945.1 Bacteriovoracaceae bacterium UBA4096 | reverse complement strand
GTACTAAAAGTTTATGATCGATTTGCTCCGGAGAAACGCAATTACTCCTCTACTCCAGGTCATTTACGTGACATCGTAACCGTTGATGTTCCAGAAAACTCGCCCTTAGTAGATAAGACCATAGTTGACCTTGGTCTTCCCCACAATAAGGTGTTAATTGTAGGGATTGAACGAAAAGGGGAAGTGATTATTCNNGCCGATTTCGTAGAAATGTTATGGACACCTAAAGCAGAAATGAAACACGATAAATGGCACTGAAAGCAGCAGCCACAACAATTAACGCGCAACACATCAACGTCAGTTCCTATAATTTTTACCCGCTTTGAGCCCCAGGTATCTTTTTTGACCATATTTTTATAATGAACTCAGATGAAGTTACCAGTCTTTATTTTCTTATTAATCCTTACTATTTTTTGGGATGTCCAGGCCGGAGATTTCTCCTCGCTCATGAAAGAAAACTACCTCCTTACTGATAAGAATTTTGATATCGATTGTCGTTATGCTTTTAATAAAACTTTCAAACTTCTTACGCCAATCTCAGAAACCGTAAAAGGGAATACTTATATTCAACGAGATTTTAAAGTTGAAACAGAGAGCAAAACTATCAACATGTCTTTTGTTCTCAATTCAGTAAGTGGAAAGAATTCTTATACCATTGTGTTTGACCAAAAGTACCGATCAGAAAGTAAGCTTACCAAACGAGAATTTTATATTTCTCCTGTGAATGATGTTAACTTTGCAAGAGAATTTGAAACGTCCCAAATTGTATGCGGTGTGAACTTTGCTTATGCCTATCCATTCACCCTTAACGATGGTGAATATCATATAAACGTCCATCCTCATAAAATTTATGATTGGCAGTCTTTATTAAAAACTCAAATTGAGAATTACCTCAGTAATGATAGATACAGATCACTTATACTTCTTGAGACAGGAAATTACCGAGGGAATCTGGTTAATATACAGGATTTTTTAAACAACATTGATTATCGTCTGCCGCAGGTTAATTATGCCAGCGATTTGGATCAAAT
>DFXY01000013.1 GCA_002381945.1 Bacteriovoracaceae bacterium UBA4096 | reverse complement strand
TGATTAAGGATTCTTTGGCGGCAAGATCAGTTGTTAAATTTTTAATTTTAGACTGGGCTATTTCCGCAGTAGCTGAAATATCCGCATCAGTAATACTACCATCTTTCAGGTGAAAACCTTCAACCCCGTCTGTAGCGATTGAAATCGTTCCTGCTGACGTAATAGGACCACCTACTAGTCCTGAACCCGTTCCAACTGAAGTCACCGTACCTGTCCCTGTTCCGGCTTCATTGGTTGGTACCCATTTAGATCCATCCCACCCTAAAAGTTGGCCAGGAGTGGCATTCATTTTTTCCAACTGACTTGCTACTATGGCAGATGGAACCGAGTTCAAGGCTTGATAAGAATAAGATTTGCCGGCCGATTCATCGATTACCTGAATAACTATTAATTCACCAGAAGGAATTTGTGCTAGCACACTTGTCAAATTTGTCGGAGAACAATCCAGATCAAGCTTCACATGAAAAACACCATTACTTAGATCAACATTGCTGATTAGTTGGGAACAAAGAACGGGTCCTACTCCAGTCGGAGTGGTATAAGCTAAATCAAATTTCAATTTTACAGGCCCATTAACTGGTGAGCCGTTTGCATTTACTAAACGGCCGGAATAACTTAAAGAAGCTGTTGCATTCACTTTTCCTGAGATCATCAGAAACAACAATAGAACAAGAATTTCAATACGTTTAAAGGGCAGCATAGGTAAGTACTTTATCGGACAGATAACTATTTAAATTTAATTAATACTTATATTCGAGAGAGGTAAAGCCCTTGAATTTACAGAACAAATAGTACGAAGGCTTCAATGATAATTATTTAAAAGCTCATGGCTAATGGAACCCATCTGTTGAGAAGATATTTGAATCTCTTTTAATCCATTTTTAAGTACATCAACAAAAACCTTTAAATCATTGTTAAGAGTCGTAAATATTTTTTGAGAATCATCAATCCGGGCCATTTCAATCTTGCCAGTTATTCTTACTACTTCTAGCCCATTAATTATAGTAAGGAGGTTTTCAGTTGATTTGCAGAGTTGATTGATAATTGTAATTAAAGTTTGAAAACTTTCTTTTACACTTTCATTGTAACCGTTAGATAGATCATTAAGGATTACTGATTCCTTACTCGTATTAATATGCTCACTCCCCTTTTCAGAGGTGTCGAAGAAGTAAACCATCTGATCAATCAGGTTAGAGGAATAAACGAGGAACTGATTGTCCTTCATCGTCTTATTGATCTTTATGGCAATCTCTGAAAAGATTTTTATTTCACTTTGGATTTCACTAATCATTTTTTGAAATTGTTCAGACACTCGACCAAGGCTTGCTCCAGTCGTTCCTAGTTTTAAAGCTTCAATATTTAGATTCAGGGATAGATAAATATTTTTACTGCATTCCTGGATAATACTATCTGAAACTTTTCCTATACCTTTTCCTTGCTCTAGAAGCTCAGCCAGCATCTGGTTGGATTGGTTAGTAAGCTCATCCTTTTTAATACCTGTCCATGAGTTCATTTCCATCATGAAGGCATGCCACATGAAATCTTCATAGGATTCAAAGCCTAAACTTTTAAGTTTTATTAAAAGTTTTTCAGCAGAGTCATTAGGTAGACGTTTAACTTCCTTCTCATCCAGACGAATTTCACCGTAGAGCTTTTCAGTAACTTCCAGAATTTTAGTTGAAGGTTTAAAACGAATAGAAACAAATTCATCATTAAAAGGTAGTATTAAACTAAAAACCCAATAAAATTTTCCGTTTTTAGTTTTGTTTTTTACATAACCCCCAACAGGCATCTTTTTTTTCAGAAGGCTCCAGATCACAAAAAAGACGGCACGAGGCATATCATCATGGCGAACAATATTATGAGGTCGGCCCAGCATTTCTTCCCAGTCAAAACCTGAAACTCTTTGAAAGATATTATTTCCAGAAATGATTTTACCTAGTTGATCAGTACGGGAGAAAAAAAGCTCATCACTCCCAAAAAAGCCATCTTCTAAAATCACAAAGCCTCACTGTTAAAGTTTTCTTAACAATTCTAATCCATATATAAAAAATGAGGGATTGTGGAAAACATGATTCTTGTCAGTGATTTCTGTTAGTTACAAGTATGAAAACCCATCTCTTTAACGGCTGCCCTGGAGCTCACATACTTCTTCAAATCCCAGACCCGAGGTTCTGTCCAATTTGAATCCAGAACTAAAACTTTTTTTCTTCCTTTAGAAATAAAGGCAGCGGCTGCGACGATCACATGACCACTGCTCGTTCTCTCTCCCACTCTCCGAGGTATCCACAAGCGTGGATCACGGCCGACCGGAGTTTCGTAATCATTAATCTCATAGGATGAAGCGACCATCTCTGAACCGATGTTAAAATCAATCAGCACTGGCATTCCTTCACTGGTGGTTTTAAATATGAAATCTGCCGCTAGAGATGGATCTTTGAAAGGATTATTTTTACATTTAAAACCATAGCGTTTTCCATAATTTTTCATATGGGAGGTGATATTGAATTTATTTTGAATGTAGTAAAGATCTATCGCTTCTTCTAAAAACTGCATACGTCTGCGATCTGATTCCATGGTACTCGCCAGCTCAGCATTTCCTTTGAACCCGGCTTCGTACATCTGCTCCCAGAAATGAAAAAAACCATAAGCGGTGCACGTTGATCCGACTTGATCAATAGGGCTGATGATTGGTTGTGAAGTGGATTTCCTAAAACCTGAAACATTATCAGGATCAAACATCATGATTCTGGTTTTAACCTCATCCAGAAAAAGAAACTCGATCGTCTCTCCGTCCTGATTTATCATGCGCCCGAGGAATACGGCCTTTTTTATTTGTCTGGAAGTCTTGAAATCTAATTCAACCTGGGAACCAATCCCTAGGTCGAAGTGACTATGCTTAATTCTTGATAGAACTTTTACATTCACTTCCTGGGCCAAGGCCGAGAAAGAAATTAAAAAAAGAACAAATTTAAGCATAGTCATTCGTATTATCTTGGAAGCTTGGCCATGATTTCAGCGCAGGCAGCAATTCCACCTTTGTCTTTAACCACTTTATTCGTTTTCAGATCAAAACAACCTTTTTTCTTGATCAAGTCTTTGACTTGATCAATCATGCCACAAGAAATGATCACACCAAATGCTCCGGTATCCTGGCTATTTCCCAATTCGAGCTGTCGCTCAATACCTTCTGCTCCGTTCTTTAAAATGTCCAAGATGGGAGCTCTCGTTTCATTCATCTCCAGAAGATCTTCTTTTGTTATCGTGAAACCTTCTTCCGCTGCCATTTTCTCTAAGGCCGCTTTATTTCCGCAAAACATCACA
>DFXY01000015.1 GCA_002381945.1 Bacteriovoracaceae bacterium UBA4096 | reverse complement strand
GGGTTGAAGATACTGCTAGTTCGGAAAAGGCAAAGCGGTTCCTTGAATTAACTGCTTTCGATAAGGTGAAGATGCTCAAAGAGAAGAAGAATGTTGAGCTTTGGAAGGTAGAAGTTTCTAGCGTGGGTGGGAATCGTGATCTCAAGAAAGTTCTGCCGATACTGGCCGCTGTTTCACAATACTATGTGACCTTTCCTTCGGAAGTTAATGAAACAATGCTTGTGAGTGAAAATGAACTGGTGATTCTGGCCTTTAAGGACTATTTAGTGAGCGGCAAGAAATAATTTAAATTAATAACCGAGGATAAAAACTATCCTCGGTTTTCCCAAACTACTTAAGAGTTATAGACATCCACATCCAACTGATTCTCGGCCTTGGCCACAATACAACTAACAACCGCATCTCCGGTCACATTCACTGCGGTTCTGGTCATATCCAGAAGTCGATCCACGCCGATGATGAGTCCAATGCCTTCAACTGGAAGGCCTACTTGATTGAAGACCATGGCGAGCATCACAAGACCCACACCTGGAACACCAGCTGTTCCAATGGAGGCGAGAGTTGCTGTTAGAATCACCATTAAATAGCCTTGAAGACCAATATCAATTCCATACACGGAAGCGACGAAGACCGTTGCTACTCCTTGCATGATGGCGGTTCCATCCATGTTTACGGTGGCGCCAAGTGGAATGGTAAAAGAAGCAACCGAGTTATTGACTCCGAGCTTTTTCTCAGTCACTTCCATGGTCACAGGCAAAGTGGCATTAGAGCTTGAGGTAGAAAAACCAAAAACCATGACTTCACTGAATTTTTTAAAGAACTTCATGGGGTTTAAACCCGTGAGGATTTTTAACATGGACCCATAAACTACGGTCGCATGAATGATCAGAATAAAGAGGACCACAAAGAAATATTTTGCCATTGGGATAATGGCGGAGAAACCTTGAGAAGCAAAAACTTTTGTTAAAAGACAGAAAACGCCATAAGGGGCAAGTTCAATTAAGAGCATGACCATTTTCATGACAACTTCATTTAAGTCATTAAAAAGGGCGAGAATTCTTTTACCGGCAGCTCCGGCGAGTGTGAGACCAATTCCAAATAGCAAAGCGAAGACAATGATCTGAAGCATTTCTGCTTTGGCCATGGACTCAATTGGGTTAGAGGGAAAAATATTTGCAATGACATCTACCAGTGAGGGGGAGGCCTTCACATCAAAAGTAGCGGTAGCACTCGTCATCACAAATCCTTCTCCAGGATTAATAAGCAAGGCAACGACCAAGGCCAGAGAAATGGCCAGTGCTGTTGTGACAATATATAAACCAAAAGTACGGCTGCCTAATCGTCCGAGTTTCTTAATATCATCCAATGCTCCGGCACCTGCCACTAGGGAGACAAAAACCATCGGCACGACCAGGAGCTTCAGTGAAGAAAGGAAGATGCGCCCTCCGACTTCAATGACTCCTTCAACTAAAAAGCTCTGAATAGCTCCGCCAAATTTAAAGTAATTAAGAATGCTTCCCAGGACAATTCCAGAAAACATCCAAATGAGGATTCTACGCGTAAGCTTTGGGCCATTAGTGGTCATTCGGACTTCCTGTGTAAAAGTGTATTAAACTATTGTTTCTTGCTTATGCTTTTGGGTCAACAATACAGGGTAGGAAAATTACTTTTAAATAAGGCCTGTGCCTCTTGAAGAAGCGGGATTCCAGTGTATCTTTAGATTTGAACCAAGTCCGGGGTGATTTATGGACAACAAGGTTTTTCTCTTCCCCTTAACCAATTCCATACTGTTTAAGAAGGTCACTCTTCCATACCATATTTTTGAACCACGCTACCGTCAGATGGTTCGTGACTCTCTGGCGATGCAGATTCCTATGGCAATTGTTCCTTATCATCCTTCCAATATTTATCGAGGCGAGATTTGCGTCGCTGGTTTACCGCATATTTTATCCACCTATCCCGATGGTAGGATGGATATTTATATTACCGGTACGGTGAAGTGTCGCTTAACAGAATTTGAATCAGATGAGCCCTACAAAGTTTACTACTACAAAGTTTTGGATGAGGATCTTTCTATTGATGATTCATTCAGTATGGAGCTTGATAGTTTGAAGATTCTGCTGGAACGTTGGGCCCTGCATTTTCTCCCAGATCCAATCCAACGTGAAACGTTCTCCAATACTCTGGATGATCCTGAATTATTGGTAAATTACTGTACAGTATTTCTAGTTGATGATTGGGATATAAAAAAAGAAGTGATGGAAGCAGACTCTCTCAAAGAAAAAATCAAGATTTTATTGCAGGTGATTGGCCCAAAAGAAATTAACCTTGGGCCATTCATGCCTACATTGAAGTTTTAATTACTTCTTTCTGTTAAGCTTGCCGACAGCAATTTTCTCTTGAATCTTAGCTTTTTTCTTAGCTTGTCCTTTGCGGCGAAGCATTTTAACGGCCTTACTTTTACGTCCAAAACCCATAACCCATCCTTCTTAAAAGTTCATGATGCTCCATTATTGATAATAGAGTTTTGGTTGTAAAGGTTTAAGGGGCCCTTCTGGTCCTATACTTGGTTTTAAGGCCCGTAAAAGACCACCAAATGAATGTTCCAATCCAGACTAAGCAGGCCAGTGGATGGAGAATCATCGCTCGCCAGGACTCTTGAAAAACTATTTTGGTAAAAAAGCGATATAAAATCAGCAGAAGTAAGCAGGACATGGCCCAGATCGGGTGATCGGGAAGGAAAAAGATAGGGCTCGACCAGATCAAAAGAACGGCAAGAAAGAGAAGAAGGCCGGTTCTTTCACCTTTTAACCACAGTTCTTCCCAATAGGTTCTCATTTGGTAAATTTGGACTTTCAAATCTTCTGGGTAATAACGGAGTAGGTGTTTTTCCCCGAAGGCCAGGATGTAGGTTTTGTTTTCCATATCCCAACCTTTGGCCAGGGCCTCTTTCCAGGAAGGAATATTGACTTTACTAAAATCAAAATCTTTAAAAGCGCTAAGTGGCATGCCCATCCAGCCCTGAGCAATGCTAACCAGAGGGTGAGAAACATTTCGTCTGATTCTTCTGAAGCCAAAGATTGAAGCTAGGGCCAGAGTCGGATTGATTGAGGCGACAGCTTCTCCTATAACATTTTGTCGTTTGGTTTGGGGAAGCACGAAAAAAGCTTTCTGTTTTTTTGAGACTAAATGCCCTAGAGAAATAAAAGCATGTTCAGTCGGGACTAGTTCCGCGTCACCGATGACCACAATATCACCCTTAATTTTGGGAGCGATCTGTTCAATCATCCAGGGAATGGCCTCGCGTCCCAGAGGACGCATCAGAAAACTGTGAAGCTCCACATAGGGGAGTTTTTGATGAAGTTCCTGCCAGGCATTTACCGCCGGATGATGCCCATCAATTAAAATATGAATGCGAAGATGGCCTCCCAAAGTATTAAAGGAAGAGAGATTTTTAATCCAAGGCTCCAGATAAAATTCTGAACGGGATGAAATGGGAATAATAAGTTCCATCGTGCCCGAGAACTTGTCTTCTGCGTTTAGTTGAATGCCGATCAGGGCATTTTTCACCAACGTATAAATCATCAACATCGTAAGCCCAAGGGCCACTAGTCCTAACATGATGTCGCCTTTAGTCCTCGAGTAGAGAGCCTTTAAGGTTTAAAAAAAGTGAATAAAGAAGACCCAGAGTAAGGACTCCCAGGAAAAGATGAGGGGGCTGAGCATTCGTAGGGAATCCGAAATAATTAAGCATGATTCCCGTGGCAACATTCCCCATGACACACAAAAAGGCGAAAAATGACGTGAAGAAGGCCCCGCGGTTAAGGTGATTTTTTTGCAAGTAAACCATCAGATAAATAAAAAGAGCGATAATCACCAGAGAAAATGTTCTGTGAACGTAAAATACTGAACCCAGAAATCCAATGATTGTCTCATGAGTCGCCTGAAAGGTGTCCCGTATATAGTGGTCCACTTGTTGCCGCACTTGAGTTCCCAGCATCACTTGAAAAAAGGTAAGTCCCACTAAGATTTTAGTGATCCTCAAGGCCTTGGCATCAATTTTCTGGACCAGTGCCGTATTCTGCAGGTCATGACAGTATTTTCGAAGATACAACAGCCCAAATAACAGCAGAACGGCCAGTAGCATGTGAATCGTAATTAAAAAAGGTTTAAGATGAGTCGAAACGACTAAGGCCCCGATGCCGCCTTGAACCAAGATCAAAAAGAGGAGCCCCCCACAGAACCAGGGGATATTTGAATCATAAGACCGAACCTTAAAGGACTTTCCAAATAAAAGAACGATCAGAAAACCCAGGACCACTCCGAGTAAACGGTTGATATATTCGGTCCAGGTCTTAAATGGGTCAAAATCAGCAATTGTTTTCCCCGAAATTTTATAAATTTCTTTATAATTGGCCGGTAGCTCTGAAATATCCGTCGGCGGAACCCATTGTCCAAAACAGGTTGGCCAGTCAGGGCAACCAAGGCCTGAACCGGTACCTCTGACAACTGCCCCTGCGAGAATGACGAGATACGTCCCGAGAATGGATAAGAAAATAAGCCGCTGGAAACCTTTCATATAACAAAGGCTATCATGATCGTTTTGCTTTTTCATCACTAAGATGATGAAATAATTAAATCAAAAAAGGATTCTGAAATGTTCTCGCTGGAGATTGTACTACTTGGTTTGGCCCTGGCAATTGATGCTGCAGTCGTTACCTTTGCCATAGGTCTTATGCATTATGATATGAGACCGTTTGAGAAATTAAAGCGTGGTTTTTTGATCTCACTGGCCTTCGGTATTTTTCAATTTGTGATGTTATGGACTGGTGCCTATGCTGGTTTTCTTTTTACCTTTTCCAGTTACGGTTACTATTTCCAATTTGTGGTGGCCTTGATCTTTTTTGGACTGGCCCTTAAGTTTGTTCAAGAGAGTCTTAACATAGAAGAAAAAAAACACGAATGGGGACTCATTCCGGTCCTGATTCTTGCTTTCGCAACCAGTATCGACGCCATGGCCTCTGGAGTCAGTCTGGGGACATTGCCTCGGGCCTATTTTGCGGCCATTGAAGTGGGACTCATCACTTTCTCCGTGTGCGGGGGATTTTATTTTATTAGTCAGTTTTTTCGTCAAATTCCGGATCGTTGGCTTTTAAGATTTGCCGCTGTTATTTTTCTATTCTTAGGCGTGCAAATTTTCTGGGGCCTTAAACATGTTTTTTTAAAAGGTTAATACATGAAAATCACTTTCAAAGATTTCCAGGATGCTTACGACGTTTTAAAAAAAATTATTCATCCTACACCGCTGGTCTATAATGAATGGCTCTCCAAGCAGTACAATTGTGAAATCTATTTAAAGCTTGAGAACATGCTTCCCATCGGTTCCTTTAAGATGAGAGGGGCCACTTACAAAATATCCAAGCTCTCCAGCGAAGAAAGAAAAAATGGAGTTCTGGCCGTGAGTGCCGGAAACCACGCTCAGGGAGTGGCCTGGGCCGCTAGTCGCTTTAAAGTCAAAGCAACCATCGTGATGCCGGAAGGCTCACCCCTGACAAAAATCAGAAACACCGAAACCTTAGGCGCCAAAGTTGTTCTTCATGGCCACAGCATTGAAGATGGTTTTCAATATGCTGAAGCGATGATGAAAAAGCAAAAAATGACTTTTGTTCATCCTTATCATGATAAGGATGTTATCGCGGGCCAGGGAACTGTCGCCTTTGAGCTTTTAGAACAAATCCCTGACATGGATTATATTTTCTCCTCCATTGGCGGAGGCGGTTTAGTTTCAGGTATGGGAAGTGTCATCAAGGGCAGTAAATCCAAAGTTCGTGTGATTGCGGGCCAGGCCACAGGCTGCAGCCCTATGGTGGATTCTCTAAACTCAGGAAAAATTAAAAAAATCGACAAGGCCGAAACCTTCGCCGACGGTATCCGGGTCCGTAATGTGGCCCCCGACATGCTTAAAATTTTGGGCCAAGTGGTGGAGTCATCCCACAAGGTGGATGATGAAAAAATGGCCTGGGCCATTTTGCAGTTAATGGAAAAAGCGCGAGTGATCGCAGAAGGNNAAAGGCAAAAAAATCGTCCTGGTTGTTTGTGGCGGAAACATCGATGTGAATCTTCTTGAGCGAATCATCGACCGCGGTCTGATTGAGTCTCACCGAAAAGTGCGTATCTCGATTCCGATTGCTGACCGTCCGGGGATCCTGCATAAACTCACAGGAGTAATTACGAGTGTTGGTGCCAATATCTTAGAAGTGATTCATGATAGGGATTCTTCTAACACGGGGATTACGGGAACTAATGTGATCTTTAATCTGGAGACCAAGGGTGAGGATCATTTGAAGCAATTGTTGAAAGAGATGAAGAAGGACTTTCCGCTTTGTAAGGTGGTTTCGTAGGGGAAGTAGTCCCGAAAATTGAGCAGGGGATTTAGGCAATCTTAATGCTAATATCTTTATGTAAAATTTCTAAGAATTTAACAAGCCTATCAATGGTGAATTCTTCAAAACGATAATGAAGGATTTTACTCATCAAGGCCGGATCAATCTCAAGCTTGTCAGCAAGTTCTTTTTGGCTCAGCTTACGATCCTGTTTATAGATGATAAAACTTTTGCAAAGTTCGAATTTTAGTTTATCCACTGCGGAAGCGTTCTTTGGTAAAAACTTAGATCCTTCAGCAGTTTCTAGTTCTGTTAGAACTTCTTTAATGTCTTTTGAGCTTGGAAACTTTCTATCTTTCATCTTGACCTCCACGGACTCTAAATGCATTTATAACCCCAAGGTAGTCATCACTCAAACACAATAAAAAGATTAACCTGTATGGTTTATCTAAGTAATACAAAGGATCGATTTTGAAATACTCAAATTCTTCCTTCGTAGTCTCAGGTTCTAAACTTGCACCATCAACCACCTGAATTAGATTTAGTATCAATTCATCATCTATTTCAGGATGTGAAATCTTGTAATGTTGATCTATGATTACAGTCGAGATACTTCTGCCATTTATAATCAAAGATTTAGTGTATTCGTTTCTCGACATACTGCTATTATAAGGATTGTTGACAGATTTGTCAATACGGGGTTCTCCGTGTTAAGTCTCGGAATCTTCTATCAATGGGACCGGGGAAGTATTCCCAGTTGGCATTACTACCAACTGGGAAAAGATGTGCATTAAAAAGGCCATCCCGAAAGAGGTCCTGTATAGGCCTGTGGAAATGACTCGTAGACAACCATGTTATTTATAATATCGATGATTGCGTTTAAACCGACAAAGTTCATCCCGTCAATGTTACCATAAAAAATCTGTGCCGTAGCATATCGAAGAAATTCATCAGGGTTATAATAACTACTGAAATTACTGTTCTTTGTGATACTATTTCCAGAGTGGAACTCCATGTTCATAAAATCCTTATTTAGAGATTAAAGGAACAAAGTGCTTTTTTTTCTTCTATCTCATTTGGAGATGTGAAGCTTTGGCCATTAAAGTTACCGCTGGCCTTAATGTCGGCATGCAATCGATCTTTTGTATTTAAATATAGATCTTCAAGTTTGCGGCGGATTTGTCTTTCTTCATTAAAACCAACAATAGTTTTTAAGCAGAACATACTATATAGATAGTTTCTAGTTGCGAGATTAGATAAGACTCTGTCATGAATCGAAAGGATTCTTAATTGCAAATTTGCTGCCATTTGGCGAGTAGCAAGTCTCTCAGAAAGTTGATTTCCATATGTGTTATCAATCCAAATCTGAACATCATCTCTTATCCCATCATTGTCTGAATCAATTCCCGCAACTGTAGCTTTGTTTTGGATAGGGTCCGGCATTGGCACTCCAGGTTTAGCCGCTTCCAAAACAAATCTTGCGTGATCGAGATAAGCAGATTTGTATTGGAACTCTTCATCTTTGTCCTTTTTCGTTTTAACTTTGACATGTAGACGATAAAAGCCTGGTGGCTGATCCTTCATGTTTACATGTAGCTCTTTCCCTTGAGGACCATCTATTAATTTTGAAACCACATAGTCTTTCTCTTTCAGAATTAATTCATTGGCATTATGGACTTTGAATTTGAGTTGCTGGATCTTAAAGTCTGGAGGAGATTTTATTAAAAAACGGGCAAGACCATCTTTAATCGGAGAGTTTACGGGAATCACTTCAAAGGTAGATTTTATGTATTTACCTTCTATCCTTTTGGTGAATTTCCAGTCTTTGGCAGGTGTTCCTGTGTTATAAAGTGCCCCATCCTTCTTATTAGGTTTGTTGTTAGGCTCTGCATAGAGAGATTGAGTCATTAATAGGCATAAGCCGAGTAAAATAGGTAAACGCATTATAGGTGGCCCTAGCTAAAGTTAGTAATGAAAGGAACAGGTTGCTTTTTTTCCTTCTAAACCAGCAGGAGATGTGAATCTTTGGCCATTAAAGTTTCCACTCGCTTTAATGTCAGCATGCAATCTATCTTTTGTATTTAGAAATAAATCTTCAAGCTTATTGCGGATTGGCGTTTCTCCATCGAAACCCACAAGAGTTTCTAAACAGAACATACTATACAGATAATTTCTTGTTGCTAAATTAGATAAAACTTGGTCATGAATGGAAAGGATTCTTAATTGAAAACTAGCAGCCATTTGACGAGTTGCAAGTCTTACAGAAGGTTGATCTGCGTAGGTGCTATCTATCCAAATTTGAACATCATCTCGTATCCCATCATTGTCTGAATCAATCCCCGCGACAGTCGCTTTGTTTTGGATAGGATCTGGCATAGGTACTCCAGGTTTCGCAGCTTCCAAAACAAATCTTGCGTGGTCGAGATAAGCAGATTTGTATTGGAATTCTTCATCTTTGTCCTTTTTAGTTTTAACTTTGACATGGAGACGATAAAAGCCTGGTGGCTGAGCCTTCATGCTTACATGCAATTCTTTTCCTTGAGGACCATCGATAAGTTTTGAAACCACATATTCTTTCTCTTTTAGAATTAATTCATTGGCGTTATGAATTTTGAATTTTAATTGTTGAATCTTAAAATCGGGAGGAGATTTTATTAAAAAACGGGCAAGACCATCTTTAACCGGGGAGTTTAAGGGAATCACTTCAAAGGTTGATTTTATGTATTTACCTTCTATTCTTTTGGTGAATACCCAATCTTCGGCAGGTGTTCCTGTTTTATAAAGAGCACCATCCTTTTTATTAGGTTTGTTGTTAGGCTCTGCATAGAGAGATTGAGCCATTAATAGGCATAAGCCGAGTAAGATAGATATTCGCATAGTGTGCTCCTGTAGGGTTGTGACAGTTTCGTCGTGTTATTACTTTCACATTATATAAGATTTCTTTTAAATGAGTTTGATGTTGAAAATTAAGGATCTGGGCCTTTGGGTCTAAGTATGACAATTAAGTGGATCTGAATCAATTGCCAAAATTATTGGTGGTCTTCCCTAAAGTTAGTTATTAAAGGAACAGATTTCTTTCTTCTCATCTAATCCATCTGGAGAAAAATCTGATTGACCATTGAAGTTTCCACTTGCTTTTATGTCGGCATATAATCTTTCTTTTGTATTTAGATATAAGTCTTTAAGTTTACGCCTGATTGGAGTTTCTTCATCGAAACCGACAATAGCTTCTAAACACGACATGCTATTAAGATAATTTCTTGTTGCCAGGATTGATAAAGCTTTATCATGGACAGATAGGATTCTTAATTGAAAGCTTGCAGCCATTTGTCGAGTGGCAAGTCTTACTAAAGGTTTCTCTGAGTATGTGCTATCAATCCAAATCTGAACATCATCTCTAATCCCATCATTATCTGAATCAATTCCAGCAACAGTCGCTTTGTTTTGGACAGGATCCGGCATTGGAACTCCAGGTTTTGCAGCCTCCAAAACAAATCTTGCATAATCGAGGTAAGCAGACTTGTATTGGAATTCTTCACCTTTATCTTTTTTTGTTTTAACTTTTACATGGAGACGATAAAAGCCTGGTGGTTGATCCTTCATGTTTACCTGTAGTTCTTTTCCTTGTGGGCCATTTATTAATTTGGAGATTACATATTCTTTTTCTTTTTGAATTAATTCATTGGCGTTATGAATTTTGAATTTGAGTTGCTGGATCTTGAAATCGGGAGGAGATTTTATTAAAAATCGGGCAAGACCATCTTTAACCGGAGAGTTTATGGAAATCACTTCGAAGGTAGATTTTATGTATTTACCTTCTATTCTTTTGGTGAATACCCAGTCTTCGGTAGGTGTTCCTGTTTTATAAAGAGCACCATCCTTCTTTATAGGTTTGTTGTTTGGCTCTGCATAGAGAGATTGAACAGTTAATAGACATAGGCCAAGTAATATAACTAATCGCAAAGTGAGCTCCTGATAATAGTATAACTGTTTCGACAGGGGCCTCGATTCACATGATATAAGATTTCTTATAATGGGCTTAGGAAAATAAAACCGCTGCCAGAGCAGCAAGGGCGGGAAGACCTTGAATCATAAAAATTCTGCGGTTGACGGTGATGGCCCCAAAGATACCTGCGATGATTACGCATCCTAAGAAGAACATTTTTAAGGAGTCGCTGTAAATCACTCCGGGACACAGAGACCAGATGAGTCCTGCTGCTAGAAAGCCATTATAAAGACCTTGATTGGCCGCAAGAGTGGCCGAGCGTTTGGCAAATTCAGGATCATTTCGAAAGATTTTAAGACCGATGGGTTTGGTCCAGAGATTCATTTCAAGAACAAGAAAGGCCAGATGTAAAAAGGCCACAAAGCCTACGAGAATGTTTTCAAGTATAAGCATTTGTGGCCCTTGGAATTTTATTAATTAAGATTTTTTTGGTTTCTCACAAGAACCATCAGTGCATTTTTTTTCTTTGTGATCACAGCATTTCTTTTTGCCGTCTTCTTTTGAGCAACTCGTTTTATCACCGCAGTGTGATTTGCCGTGCATAGAGTGGTGTGAGCAAGCTGAAATAGAAAGAAGAGTCGTAAGGGTCAGAAGAGAGAGAAGTTTCATTTTTGTATCCTTTTGATAATGACTGCTAATTGTTGATTTAGTAGTTTTATTATAGAGTAAATTCTTATGAATATCCTTCGGCATTTTGCGAAAAAAATCTTAGCGTTTAAGACCGACCTTTTTCGTCGGTTGGAGAAGCCTATGTATAAGAAGATGGGTGAATTTAAGGTTATTGATAAGTTGGTGAATGATTTTTATGAAATCATGAGCACGGATCCTGTGGCCGAAGACTGTTTTGCCACCCATTCGGGAAAAGACATCCGGGAGTCCGCTGAGAAATTAAAATATTTCCTGAGTGGATGGACTGGTGGTCCTCAGATGTATCTGGAAAAATATGGGCATCCTCGCCTGCGGGGGAGGCATTTTCCTTTTAAGATCGGAGCAAAAGAAGGGGATCAGTGGCTCTATTGCATGCGCAAGGCCCTTTTGAAATCTCCCATTGATCCAGGAGTGCAAGAAGAGCTCTTGAGGGCCTTTGAAGGGATTACTAAGCTGGTTCAGAATCAGGATTAGAGAAAGCCGTGATTAAATAAACTGAAGGAGAGTTCTTTTAGTTTTTGCAGGCGGGCCAATACCAGCGGGTGTTCGAGTCCTTTGGGGAAATACTTAATTTTAGGGTCCAAAAAAGTCCAGTGATCCATCAGCATGATATGCTCTTCGAAAGAAATTTTTCCCACCCACAAAGACTTAAGATCAGTTTTATAAAAGTGCAGATGATAAAGAAGTTCGATCATCCCATGCAGATACAAAAGCTCTTTGGTGAAGGCCATGCCACCTTCAAACGGGACTCCTCGGAAAACTCTGAGGGAGAGTTTGAAGGCATCCAACTCTTCCATGCCATTATATTTTAAGTAAGCATAAACATCAGTGATGGATGAGCCTTTCTCTGCCATTGAAGTGGCAATATGCCTTTGCATGACTTTATTCCATCTCTCTAAGGTCATACAGCCGGTGATGATTTCCACAATGATGGCGAGTCCCTCTTGGAGAAAAGTGGTCCTGGGTGCCCAAGTGGAGAGCCAGGGATTATCTTCCTGAGCGGCGCCGTTTAATGAGGTTCCTAGGTGAACCCATCCTTCATGAACGGCGAAAATATCCAGATGGCCTGTCGTATAAGTTTTATGGGGATTGAGTTTTAGCGTACGTCTCCCGGCAGATGAATCAGAGAGAAGGGAGCTTGAAGGCTTAACTTCAAACTCTGAGGGATCAAAAGTTTCTTCCAGTTTATGGCGTAAATAGTTAAGGGCGTTTTCACCCTGAAGGCTTGTCTCACTCTTATCCGGCAAGCAGTATTCTGGGATTTTATCCAGGAAATACAGGAAGGCGTTATTTTTAGCATATTTTTGTGAAGTGCCATAAAGCGTCTTACAGTGATCATAGAAGGTGTGATTATCGAAATTTTCCATCATGATCAGAAGGTGGCGATAATCCTGAATCCTCTGAGTAAAAATTTTCTTTAATTGAAAGGGAATGTCTGCATGAGCGAGATCCTTGCTGAAGGCATCCATTGCTTTGTATTTTTCTGCAACGTTCACTGGAAAAGGCACACTGACATCTTCCAGGCCATCGATGAAGAATTTATGCTGAGGGAAAAGAAGGTAGAGATCTTTTAAGGGATAGCGCGGGTGACCTAGAAAACTCAGGTCTTTGGCAATATCTTTAAGTCGATAAGAAAAGTCTCTTACTTCATTTTTATTCACAGTCTCTCATCGGTAAGAAAATGTCGGAGATGAGAGAGAACCTTCAAGGTATAATGCCCACTATGAAAACATTAATCCTTCTCCTTTTGCTTCCTCTTACTTCTTTTGCCAAATTTGGAAAGCCTGAGCTTTTAGCACGCCTAAATGATCGGGGTGCTTGGAACGCTCCAGACAATATGTGGTGCTTTACTTCAGAGCCCGCCATTTTAGCAGGTAAAGTTTATCTGGGATGCATGGATGAGAAGGGCCGCTCGATGGTTCAGTGGACGAACGGATTTAAGATCATCGCTCGCGCCGAAGGGGAGCATTTATTCTCTAACCCTGTGGCCTCCTTTGGGAAAGTTACCTGGTATGAATACAACGAGTTTAATGCTCAAAAGTCTTTTGAATTAAAAGAGACTTTAAAAGTCACAGATATTAGAAATTTGGGTCCCTTAAGTATGGCGGGGGATAATCTTCTTCCGTATTCAAGTGATGCCTGGATTTTTCGCTTAAAGAGTGACAGTCCCGAGCTTTGGATCTGGAAAAAAGATGAAGTCATTCCATTTTTTAATCCGGGTGCGGCCTTCATTTACACTCCTTACATCGGTGGCGACGGTTCTATCGTGATTAAAACCCGTGATGGAAATTACAATGAAACTTCTCCTGATCGCCTATGGCATTATGCTAAAGGCTCGTGGAAAGTGATTCTGGAAGATACTGATGCCAATCCTGGGTCACCTTGGAAGAACATTCGTCATCAGATGAGTGTGGATGGTGATAAAGTGGTGGCCTTGGCAACGGATGCAAAAAGTGAGGCCTTGTTACTGATTGAAAAAGGTGTGGTTAAAATAATTGCTCGCGCCGGTAAGGATGTGGCACGCTTTGATTATTTCGCGCCTAAGATGCAGGCAGGAGTCATTGCGATTCGTGGGGAAGACTTCGAGGGGCGAAAGGTTCTTTATGTGCATGATAAAGACGGCTTTCGTCGGCTATTAACTCAAGGGGATATCGTTCATACTGACATTGGCCTTGGGCGGGTTCATTACTCCAATCAAGATGCTATTTTTTATGGAGCTCCGGGAGTGGATGAGAAAGGAAATGTCTATCAGCAGGCGACATTAACTGATGCTGATCATCCAAGAACATTACTCGGAATTGGTCTGGTGAAATTCTTAAAAGAGTAGAATTTGCCTAAAATACTTTATCCTTTGGGCAAAGGGGGGACTCTTTTAAAATAAACTAATGATTAAAAGAGTTTTTGTTTTGGGAGTGCTCCTGGCCTCCTTCACCACTTCTGCCTGTGAACTACCGAGGGGAGAGTCTTTGAAAGTAGGTTGCAGTTACGACTGTGACTTTTTGTACCGCTTTCGTCTTCACATGTCTTCCTGGTCACTAGGCTATTCAACAGAAATTATCAGTCTTCACAATACTCCGGATCTGCGCGCTTCATTGGAAGAGCTCGACGGGGTTTTAATTCCGGGCGGGGCCGATATTGATCCCAAGTATTATCTGAATCAAGTTTCTCCTGAACTCAAAGACTACACCCAAAAAAATCTCCATTTGGTGAATTATTCACGGGAAGGTGAGGTGCGGGATCCCTTTGAATACTCCTTAGTTAAAATGTATTCAGAGGAAGAAAAATTCAAAGACCTTCCGTTGCTGGGGATTTGTCGTGGTTTTCAAATGATGTCGGTCGCTCAGGGCATTCCACTTTACCTGGACATCAGAACCGAAGTTGGAATCAAAAATCGCATCAATCGTTTTGACCGGGTTTATATTGATGAGAGTCCTGACTCTCTAATGGATTCCATTCACCGTTCAAAATCAGTTAGGGGATTTAAAATTCATCATCAAGGCATTCGTGTTCCTTATTATTTGGAAAATCAGGATAAGTATCCCATGGCACGGGTGACTGCTTTTTCCAACAACCGAAAAATTGCTGAATCCATTGAATACACTCATCGTCCGGCACTTGGTGTTCAGTACCATCCTGAAAAATCTTTTCCCCGAACCTCTGGCCCTGTTTTTAGGTGGTTTCTCAAGAAGGCCTGCGAACACAAAAATGCTTCACTCAAGGAAATCTTATGAAAAAATGGTCCCTNNGGGCCATCTTCGTTGATTTTAAAACTGCTGAATACGATATCACTTATAATGTGATGTGGAAGAAGACGAGTGTTAAATCCAAGATCGTCTTCCAGGCCGATAAAACCGGAAAACCCGTTTTTGATTTGATCCCAACGGCGAAGAATGCTTATCTCAATGGTGTTCCAGTTTCTATTATTGAAACCCAGTCTCCCGATGGCTCAAAACTGCGCCAGATTGATCATGTGGTGGAACCGGGCCAGCACACTTTGGAACTTGAAAATAAATTCTCACGGAATGTTCGCTATAACCTACTGACTAGAAAAGTCTCAAGTGCATTTTGGATACGTGATCTTAAGTACCGTAAGTTCATGGAGCAATACATTCCTTCCAACTTTGAATTTGATCAGTATCAGATGATCATGAACGTCACTTTCGCAGGAACCAGTCGGGCCCGTCAGGATATCTACACCAACGGTGCCATGACTCAGATATCTCCTAATTCTTACCGCATTGTTTATCCAGAATACTTTACTGTTTCTTGTCCGTATTTTCATACCACTCCCAAGGGAAGAAAGAAGCGTTTGGATTTCACTTATCCTTCCATCGATGGAAGACAAATTCCTGTCACGGTCTATACTTCCTGGTGGTCTCATCCGAGTAAGTTTAAGGCCGAGGCCCAGAAAGTCATGAAAGAGCTTGAGGCCGATTACGGTCCTTGGGGACATCCTTCACTTGTGGCCTACGAAACCATTCCTGGCACCGGTGGAATGGAGCATGCGGGAGCTACTCAAACATCTCTTGCGGCCCTGGATCATGAAATGCTTCACTCTTATTTCGCTAAAGGGGTCATGCCAGCAAACGGCAACTCCGGATGGATCGATGAGGCCATCGCGAGCTGGCGTGATAAAGGTTATCAAAGAAAGCCCCTTCCAAATTTCACGGGCAGTAATCTTGGGTCTCAGTCAGTTTATAAAAGAAACACCGACAGTCGCGCTTACGCTTTAGGCGCCGAATTCATGGCCTATATGGATTATCGCCTGCAAGACATTGGCGGTCTTAAATCATTCTTAAAAGGCTATTTCCAGGCCTATAAGCACACGGTGATCACCACTGAGCACTTCAAAAACAATCTCGAGTTCTTTAGCGGTCTCGATCTTACTCAAGACTTTGAAACCTACATCTGGGGTGAGAATCCAACAGATTCCAAGCAGCACGAAGAGGCCAACCCTCATCACAAAGAAATCTCCCGAGTTCTTTTCAACACACTACTTTAAACCCAATTCTGGCAGTCGATATTCCTGCCCGCTTTGTGGATCCATAAAAAGAGGAAGCCTCCGGCTTCCTCTTTTTATTTAGGTTCCAACACACTTTTACGTAAGCAGAGTGTCGATATAAATGACTAAGCGCTTACGTAAAGGTGTGTTGGCTGGCCGCTCGTTTCT
>DFXY01000010.1 GCA_002381945.1 Bacteriovoracaceae bacterium UBA4096 | reverse complement strand
GGGCAAGCCTCGGCAGCTTCCTGAATTCTTAATCCATCGTTTAGGGGAGCGTTCGGTCTAATGATACAAGTATCTGAAAGCACCTCAAAAACGTCTTTATAGATATCTTCACAAGCGTTACAAACAATACAACCTGGCTCAATCCAAACTTTAGCTACAGCAAAGTTTTCGCCGGCAGGGGCCTGGGCACCACCAGCTCCTCCCGTTGTCGTAGGTGCCGCACTTCCTGCAAAGTGAGCGGCAAATGAAGGATTGGTTGGAATGGCCAATTGAGCACCTTTTCCTGGCACTGTATCAGCTATAAAACTACGGATAGGAATATCAATTGGTGGCTTAGAAGTCTTGAGAGTTTCAATTTTATGATCACTGATAAATTGATCAACAGTCAGATGAGCTTCAGAAACCAATCTCTTAAACTTAGGTCCCTTCATATCAAAATGCCAAGAAAGACCATTTTTAGAGGAGGCAACTTCAACTTGAATCGTCGCCAAGTCAAAATTCTTAGCACCTAATAGATCAATCAGACCAGGCCCCATATCAACTTCTACAGCAAATGAATTTTTCTTGGGCTCAAACTGTTTGGTCACTTCAACCTGGGTCGGATTTCCAAACGGATTGAATAAACGGATACGAATAGTGTTGATAGCGGCAGGCTCTTTGGCCGAATTCCACTTAAAACCAAAGGCAAAAAAGTTTCCGCTTTTGGTAGATCTAAGTATTGAAAGTTTAGGCTTACCAAAAAGGGTTTCAAAAGTTCCGAATAATAAACTTAGTATGGCAAGGCCCACGACTAAATTAATAACCAGAAAAATAGCAACGCCCATGGCGATTAAGCTGGTTGACACAGTAAACTCCTAAATTAATCCCGTTAATCTATGGAATTATATCCTAAATAGTGAAGAATTAGAACAAAAAGATCCACCTGTTTATTGTCTGTTTACATAGAATAAGTACAATGGCCTGCATGCAAATTCTAATTCAAATAAAAGCTATTTTTGTGGGCTTCTTCGCTCTGGTTTTCGTACTTCTTCCAGGGTGCTTGATTGCCTTCCCATTTCCCTTGGAACGACGATTAAAAATGGTCTCCCCGGTATGGAAGTATTTTGGTCTGATCATACTGCGTTACGCTTGTCATGCTAAGATTCGAATATCAGAAGACCATCGTTCTGAAGCTTTTAATGTCATCCCTGCCAAAGGTCTTTTGATTGCTAATCATCAGAGCTATATGGATATTCCCCTTCAGGCGACTAAACACCAGGCCCCACCAATCATGAAAAAAGAAGTCCTGAACATTCCTATCCTTGGCTGGATGGCATGGATCTCGGGAGCACTGCCAGTGTCCAGAAGTAAAACTGCATCAAGAAGACAAGTTTTCGAGAAGGCCAAAAAAAGAATTACCAAGCAAGGAATTGGTCTTCAGGTATATCCCGAAGGTACCCGTTCCAAAACAGCGCATCCCAAGGCCTATTCAGAAATTAAAAGAACATTATTGATTTTTGCTTATAACGAAAAAATCCCAGTCATACCTGTCAGTATTTATGGCACAAGAGGGATACTCAATTCTAAAGGAATGATTAACCCGGGAAGAAGCGTGGGAATCATTGTTCATAAAGAAATTGATCCGAAAGATTTTTCAGCAGTTGATGCTTTTACAGAAGCTTGTTGGAATCAGGTTATTCAGGGTTATGATCAGATGCAGGCCCAGCTGGGACCTCTGAATGAAAATTAATCTTTGCCTTAAGCTCATTGGGAAAGGTTTTTTCTCCCAAACCTAAAAGACGATCCTCTTCATCAGTCATCCAAAAATAAGAATCTGACATTTTGCTCTCAAAAGAGAGTTGCATTTCAGCTGGTCTCAAGAAGGCGCCATTCTTAAAGGCCAGTGTGTGTTGGGCATTTAATTTATACTGAGAAAATGGAAGGACCTCTTCAATTTTCATCCCTAAATCAATAATTGCGGGCGACTTATCGAGAGGCCAGTCCTTTTTAAAAATGGCAGTCTTAATGTTAACCGGACCAACACTCTCTCTCACCAGAGAGATCAAAGAGCCTAAAGTTCCCAGATAATTACACATATCTGCAAAAAGCGTTCTGACATAGGTTCCTGAACTCACTTCTACTCTGACCGAAAGATAAGGGAACCGATATTTTACTACCTCGATTTTATACACATGTCGCAGAACCGGCTCTTTTTTTACTTCCACCCCTTCACGTGCCCACTCATGAAGATTTTTCCCCATAAATTTTGAAGCCGAATATTTATGAGGGGCCTGCCAGTATTCACCAATAAATTTTTCCCGAAGTTTTTCTTCAATAAAAGCGGCAGAGAAGCTGGCAATCTCACGCTTCAGATAAAGAGAATCATCTCGTTGAATAATCTCAGAAGTATAATCACCGGTAGGAGTTTCAATTCCAAGTTTGCCTACGGCCAGGTATGTTTTAGGAAGATAATCATGAATAAAATCATTAAGTCTTGCGGCCCCGCAAATACCTATCATCAAGACCCCGGATGCAAATGGATCAAGGGTTCCAAAATGACCAATTTTTCCAAATCCATGAGGAAGATGGCGTTTAAAATGCCTGACAACATCGTAAGATGTTATGCGGGCAGGTTTAAAGACGTTGAATACCAGAGGGGGGAAAAGGGCCTGTTTCTTATTCGGCTTCATCCGCCGAATCTTTCAAAAGCTTATCGATTTTACTCTCATCTTCGAATTGAGAATTATAAATGTAGTGAATTTCAGGAGTATGACGAACTTCCATCTTAGTTGAAAGAAGCTTTCTCATGCGTCCAGCGGTACTTTCAATGGCCTCTTTGGCATCACCACGAGTATTTGCATTGAAAGTATCCCAGTACACTTTGGCATGAGAATAATCTTGAGTTAGCTCTACGTGAGTAACAGAAACATTCATGAGACGGGGATCCGCGAACTCTCTTCTGAGAGCGAGATTAATCTCATCGCGGACCCTTTCCTCGTATTTAATTTTTGAAAATTTATTACCACGTCCGGCCACAATTTATCCTTAGAGAGTAAGATCAGAAGTAAGCGTTCTTTTCTTCTCTTCCATAATATAGGCTTCGATAATGTCTTCAGTTTTAACATCATTGAAGTTCTCAAGAGACATACCGCACTCGTAACCGTTCTTAACTTCTTTAACTTCATCTTTGAATCGTTTAAGAGTTGTAAGTTTACCGTCGTAAATAATTTTACCATCACGAAGAAGGCGGATATTACAGCCACGCTCAATCTTACCGTCAACCACAGCAGTACCTGCAATAGTACCAACTTTAGGAATGGCGAAAGTTTCACGAACTTGAGCACGTCCAATGTATTTCTCAACTTTCTCAGGTGTTAGCATGCCTTCAAGGGCAAGTGTCACATCATTTATAAGTTCATAAATGATCGAGTAAGTCTTGATATCAACACCTTTCTCTTCAGAAAGACGACGAGCAGTCGTCACTGGTCTCATGTTAAAGCCCATGATAAAGGCCTGAGTTGAAGCCGCCAAATTTACATCATTATCTGTAATGGCACCTACACCACCGCCAATAACCTCAACAGACACTTCATTGTTTCCAAGCTGCTCAACGGCCGTACGGATAGCTTCAAAAGAACCTTGAACATCTGAACGGACAATAAGTTTAAGAACTTTTTTCTCAGCTTCAGAGTTGTTCTGGGCAGTTGCAAAGAAATCTTCCAAAGAAACTTTCTTAGCTTCAATTGAAGTATTAGCAAGAGCTTTTCTTTCATTGATACGATTTTCAACAATCTTAGTGGCTTCACGCTCGTTTTTCACAACGTTAAGCACGTCTCCTGGAGATGGAACATTTTCAAGTCCCAGGATCTGAACAGGAGTCGAAGGACCGGCAGCATTTAACATCTTACCGGTATAATCCATGAGTGAACGAGCTCTTCCTGAAGTTTCACCAACAACAATGGCATCACCCTTGGACAGAGTACCTTTTTGAATCAAAATTGTTGTAACCGGACCACGTCCAACTTCAATTTTTGATTCAATGACAATACCTTCAGCTGGACCTTTTGGATTCTCGCGAAGATCCATGATTTCCGCCTGAAGCTGAATGGCCTCAAGAAGATTATCAATACCTTCACCAGTCAAGGCCGAAAGATGTACATATTGAGTTTCGCCACCCCAGTCTTCTGGAAGTAAGCCGAACTCAACCAAACCTTGCTTCACCTTATCTGGATTAGCAGCAGGCTTATCTATTTTATTCACAGCAACGATTACTGGAACGTTAGCATTTTTACAAAAACGGATTGATTCAACTGTCTGAGGCATAACACCATCATCAGCAGCAACTACCAGAACAACGATATCTGTTACGTTAGCTCCACGTTGTCTCATGGCCGCGAAAGCCGCGTGACCAGGAGTATCCAGGAACGTAAGCATGGCATTCTTAACATTTACGGAGTAAGCACCAATATGTTGAGTAATACCACCAGCTTCTCCGGAAGCAACCTTAGCTTTTCGGATATAATCAAGTAGTGAAGTCTTACCGTGGTCAACGTGACCCATGATCGTGATGATAGGATTTCTCGTTGGAAACTCTGATTTATCCTCACCTACGTTCTTATTAAGAACAGCTTCTTCATTGAAAGCCACATCTTCAACTCTATAGTTGTAAAGAGCAGCAATCTGACCTGCAAGTTTTACACCGATATAGTCATCAGCTTTTACCAGTAGGTTGATTTCAAGAAGTCGGTTAGCGAAAGCATCAAAGCGCACGCTTAGCTTCTGAGCAAGATCTTCAGCTGTGATAACACCGTGAATAGTGATAACTCGCTTAGACTCTTTCACTTCTGTAATTAAAGTTCTTTGTGTTGGTCCTGAGTAAATTTTCTTCCTCTTTGCTGGAGTATAAATAGCTTTACCAACAAGAGCTGAAGCGTACTTCAATTCTTCGTCGGCACGAATAACAGTTATATCTTTCTTGCCGGCGCCCACACCTTTTTTGCCCATGGCAGCTGCAAGGTCACCCATTCGTTTTTTGTCTTTCTCTTCTTCAGTCAAGTTTTCATTTTCATCAACTGGACGACGAGGCATTAAGCGGGCGTCTTGAGCTTTCTTCTCAGGAGTTTCAACTTTAGTCTCTTCAGGGATAAAGACTGGAGTAAAGGTATGTCTCTTCTCTTCGTAATAATCTTTTTTAGGATCGCGAATCTTAGAAGTGTTATAACTGGCGGCTGTTGGTTCAGGTTGATTGGCACGAGCCGCTTGTTCAGCAGCAGCTTGAGCAGCGGCTTCTTCTTTAGCTTCTACCGCACGCTTATCTTCCTCTTCCTTCTGAGCTTTTGTTTTCCGCTTCACGGTGACAACTTTAGGTTTGTCATCCGCTGTAGGAGCAGCAGCTTCAGTGACTTCAACAACTGGTACTGGAGCAACTTCTTCCGGAGCCTCTTTTTCAGCTTCAGGTGCCAGAGCAACGGCCTCTTCCTCTTTAGGAGCAACAGGTGCTTCTTCAGCAACAGGGGGAGCTTCTCTCTTGATTACCTTTCGAACAACGGCTTTCTTACTTGGGGAAGCCTTCTTCTCAGGAACTGCATAAGCCGCTTTGGCCTTAACAAGCTCTTCATCTGTCAGGCTTGCCATGTGATTTCTCACATTAAAACCCATCGACTTGAGCTTCTCAACGAGATCAAGTGCTCCAACTCCAAGTTCATTGGCAAGTTCGTAAACTTTTTTTGCCATTCTTTTCTCCAATTATAACTTCAAAAAATTACTTCAATTTAAATGCTGCAAGTTCTTCACGAAGTCTTCTTTCAGCTTCTGAGAACTTAGTAACGTCATCACCCTGTTTTGTTTCTGACCTTTCAGCTTTCTTGAAACCACTCTGGTTCGGAATAGCTGAAGCTGAAATAATTTCAGCGTTCTCATCAAGATCTGTCTTGATGTTTTCATCTTCAAGAGCACTTGATGCGATTTCAATCATGGCCTTAGCATCTGCAACAGACTTACCGAGGTAGCGGGCAATCTCTTCAGGAGTAGCTGCCGCCAGATCAACAATCGACATAACACCTTTCTGCACCAGCACCTGGGCCGTTGCTTCTGAGATATTGGAAAGCTGAATAAGATTTTCAACAGCAAGCTTAACTCGCTCTTGGAGTTTAGCTTTAGAGATAATGTTAATTTTCCAGCCTGTGAGCATTGCTGCCAGGCGGACATTTTGACCACGCTTACCAATAGCAAGCGAAAGCTGATCATCTTCAACAATCACGTCAAGAGTATGTTCATCATGGTTAAGGGTGATTGACTGAATATCTGCCGGAGCAAGAGCTGCACGGGCAAAAGTTTCAGTGTCTTCGTTCCAACGAACGATATCAATTTTTTCACCTTGAAGCTCATTTACAATGTTCTGAACGCGAGAGCCTTTCATACCAACGCAAGCTCCAACCGGATCGATATCACGATCTTTTGTCGTAACTGCAATTTTAGCACGGTAGCCAGGCTCACGGGCAGCAGCTTTAACTTCAATTGTTCCATCAGCGATTTCAGGAACTTCAATTTCAAATAATTTTACCAAAAACATTGGTGACGTACGGGTCAAACGAATTTCTGGTCCACGGTTAGTCATCACAACATCTGATAAGTAGGCCTGGATTCTATCGCCTGGTTTAAAAGCTTCTCCAAAGATGATTTCTCTTTTAGGAAGAACAGCATCAGATTTACCAAGATCAATAACAACGTTACCCTTTTCAAAACGGCGGGCAATACCTGTTACCAGATCGCCTTCACGATGTTTGAATTCAGCAAAAAGAATATCTCTTTCAGCATCACGAACTTTTTGAAAAATAATTTGTTTCGCAGTTTGGATATCAACTCGTGAGAAACCAGGATTTTCGATTTTAAGACCTAACTGGTCACCGACTTCGCAGTCCTCGTCAAGTTTTTTAGCCGATTCGAAATCAATTTCAACAATAGAATCACGTACTTTATCTACAACGTTTTTATATTGAAAAATTTCAACTTCGCCATCTTCTTCATTGTAACGGGCCTCATATTCACCTTGAATTCCAAATTTCTTTCTGGCGGTAACAAGGAAAGCCTGCTCAATAGCACCAACGACCACATCTTTCTTGATGCCACGGTCCTTACCTAATTGCTCGATGACTCGGCCTAATTCTGAAAAGTTCACAGTTTACTCTCCTTATTCTCTAACCGATTTCAAATCGGGATCTAAATTTACTTTCTTCGTCTGCTTATAAGTAAGCTTTAACGGATAACCTTTTACTTCCACAGTGTAATCATCACTGCCAGCTTCTAACAAAGTTCCTCGGAACTTCTTTTCACCTTTAATGCCCTTGGGAGCATCTTTGGTCTGTTCTTCTGATAACTGCCCTGTGATTACCACAGCAATCACTTCACCGATGGTCATCTTAAAATGTTCCAGGGTTGAAAGATGACGGTAGACACCAGGAGATGAAACTTCGAGAACAACATCTTCCGGAATCCACGTTTCCGTCTCAAAGGCAGGTGAAAGAGCATGATCAACTTTCACACAATCCTCAATGAGCGCAGAGCCGGTACGAGGATCTTGAATATAAATTCTAAGGAGTTTTTGAGAAGTCACGTATTCCATGTCATAAAGCCTATATCCAGTTTCCTGAACTACAGGTTCACACATCAAAAAAAACTTTTTCTCTAATCCACTTCTAACGCTATTTATATCCATAAAAATAAAAAAGGATGGAATAATCCACCCTTTCCTCACTACACAACTAAAACGAGCAGGCCTATTTTTTAACAAAGTCTAAGCAAAAGAGCAATTTAAACCATTGCGACTCAGAGAGTCAACTCCATAATCAGAGCATCTTGTCCATTTGAGTAATAACCTTTGCTCTTTCGCAGGAGCTTATAGCCCACTTTCTGATAAAAAGTTATGGCCGGGGCATTATCTGCTTCAACTTCTAAATAGACACTTATAATGCCATTTTCTTTAAGAAATAGACAACTGGACTTCCAAAAATCCTGGGCCATTCCTGTGCCACGACAATCGGGATGCAGAAGTATTTTGTACAAATGCGCAGAGTTATCGCCAGGAACAGCTCCAAAAAGAGCAAATCCTTGGCACTTATCCTGAGATTGCCATACAAGTAAGAGATTCAGGGCCGGATTTAAATCCCGCCATTGCTGCTCAGTCCATGGATTAGGGAAATACTGGTGATCCATTGAAATCACTTCACCAAGGACAGGATCAGCCAGATCAATTGAACGAAGCTTACCAGTAGTATTCATGACTAAATTGTTTATCTAATGATTCAACAAACAGTTCCATAGAAGGTTTAATGCTTTCAAACTTGGTTTGGCTTTTCAGTTGACCACCATACCGGGAACGTAGGTAGATCTCTAATTCAAGCAGACTAATGAAGTTTGTTTTTAAAGTTTCCTGATACAAAACCGCCGTACCACATTTATTTTCTTTCACACTTTCACGCACTAAACGGGTTAACTCCGGAGAAACGTCAGCTTTCTGATCTTCAGTATAACGAAGCATTTTAAAGAGATAACGAACTTTTTTCAGAACATTTTCCTGTCCATGAAGAAAAGTTCTGACTTCTTCGTCCGTATTCGGCATTTTTATCAGGAAGGTGTTTAAATCCCCGATGAAACTCTTTTCAAAAAACTGGACGACAAAGGAGTCAGAATAAATGCAATTGAGGGCCTTAAGATTTCTGTGCTGGTACTGAATATCTAAGAAGGAGACTGTGCGGTCGAGAATTTTTATTAAAAAACGATCGGAGGAAACTACGGCAGCGTAGCTTCCTCCGACCAAAAGACTAAACAGGAGAACTAATTTCAATATTGGCGATATTCTTTTGCTTAACAACTTCATTTTCTTTATGGAAGCGTGCATTTACCCGAGGATTGAAAGTATAACCATCTTTTCCACGAAGAATATACTGACGCTTAATTCCTTTCGGCTCAATGAGCTTTCTTAAACGGCTGATACTAGTATAGATCAATTTGTCATGGATAAGAGGATTGTACTCATCTTTCCAGATCATTTTCGCGAGATCTTCTTTATTATAGTAAGTTCCCGGTGTTTGCGCCAAGAGGAAAAGGATCTCAAGGAGAACAAAGCGGTGTTTGAAATCAATTACACCAAGTGCTTTCTCATGGATCACCCGGTTATGACGGTCAAGATAAAGATCAACACTTGAGTCGTTCACATCCTCAACTTCCATCATGATCAATTGCTCAAGACGTTTGAAATACTCATCATCCAAAGAATTCTGGGCAATTCCAAAAAGGAGTAAAGCTTTTGAAAACTCACCCATCTTTTTAAGGGCAATACCTTTATTCAAAAGTACGTAGTTATGCATATTCCAACAACGCTTAGAATGAAGAAGCTTCATGGCAAGGTCATAGTGAGGAAGAGAGACTGAAAATTCTCCCGATTCCCGAAGAGCATTCCCCCATAAAAGGTGCATTGAACCCTTCAGATAACCCTTCTTCAATATATTAAGGAGTTCGTTCAACTGAGTTAGTTGAACGATTGTTTCCTGAAAATTCTTCATTTGATAAGCATTTGTGGCCATGGCATAGAGTGATTTTGCCATCAATTCCGGCTCATTTTCAGTTTGTGCCTTACGGTAAGCTTGATGAAAGTTTTTCTGAGCTTCAGAAAATTCACCACGATAAGTATTAACCACCGCAGCGTTATAGAAATACTCTCCATTTAAGGAAGGAAGCGTAGAAACCGTTTGGTCTAAAAGGTCACTGGAAAGTTGAATGTACTTGTGGGCCTCTCTTTCATTTAAACTCTCTGAGTAAATTCGAATGAGGAATCCATAAATTTTAAATATGGCAAACGCGTCTTGAGGTAGATCAGTACGTTTTAAAGCTTCTAGAAAATGCTCTTCAGCTTTTTCAAAATCCGCTTTGTCGTAGAAAATTTTGGCGAGTCGGTAGTGACCTTGGCCTTCAATTCGACTTGAATCACTCGGCAGGTGGGCAAGAAACCGATCGTCTTTAGTGAGATCCACCACAGCTTTACTCATCAATGTTTCGATTGATGGGGTTTGAATGGTGTCCATAAAGAGCCTCCTAAAAAATGAAGTAAAATCACTTGATCTTACAATTCAACTGATGGGTGGTTAAACCCTATCCCTGACAAAAAAGCAAGATATCAGTTTAGAACAGGTAAGAAAAGCCACTAACACCAATAATATCTAGCAGTTACTCAGTGTAAGACTTCACATTATTAAGAGGATTTAATCCCCTGTGCCTTTGAAAAAGTATGATAAATGTTTGATTATTTCTTACAGCTCTCTTAAAACCTTCGCTTAAATACTCTAAGTCATTGATTGAACGAGCTTTGATTGGTATTGTTGGAGACGCTTATCCCATCCAAAATTCTTGTCTTCTGTGAGGAGATTCATGGCCAAATACGATTTAGATACTCTTAGGCACTCTACTGCTCATTTAATGGCCCAGGCCATTATGGAACTTTTCCCAACGGAGAATGTTCAGCTTGGAATTGGTCCTACGATTGAGAATGGATTTTATTATGACATCGAAATGTCTAGTAAGCTGACGGATGAAAATCTAAAGCAGATTGAAGACAAGATGAAGGAAATTATTAAACGTAATCTTCCTGTCGTTCGTCATGAAGTTTCCCGTGAAGAGGCCATCAAAATTTTTAGTGAACGTGGCCAAACCTTAAAGTGCGAGCTGATCAAGGACATTCCGGACGGAGAAGTCATCAGCTATTATACTCAAGGTGATACCTTCTTTGATCTTTGCACTGGTCCTCATGTTGAAAAGACTTCGGAGCTTACATTCTGGTTTAAGCTTCTCCATACAGCAGGCGCTTATTGGAGAGGGGATCAAACAAGACCTATGCTTCAAAGAATTTATGCTGCTTGTTTCAGCTCTAAAGAAGAGTTGAGAGAATATCTCACGATGCTGGAGGAAGCTAAGAAGCGGGATCACCGTAAACTGGGTAAAGAATTGGAACTTTTTATTTTTGATCCAGTTGCACCGGCATCTCC
>DFXY01000049.1 GCA_002381945.1 Bacteriovoracaceae bacterium UBA4096 | reverse complement strand
ATACTGCAGCGACTGCGTTAAAAGCGTTGTCACTGGTCTCAAACCTTCTTTCCAGAGGTAAATCAATGGCAAAGGTTTCTTTAAGGTCTGCCCAGAATTTATCTTCGACTGCTGCCACGGCCACATACTGAGCGTCTAAAGTGCGGTAGAGAGAGTAGCACGGATAGGCCCCATTATGCAGAAATTTCGTCTTTTTTTGATGGCGTAATGTTGTAGACCAAAAAGGATGAAGGATGGCCTCTGCTGTATCGTGCAGATAACTTACTGATTTAACAAATCCCTTAGTGCGAGTAGATTGAATGATATTTGCAAGAAGTTGTGTCGCCACTTGCTGACCAAAAGCAATGCCCGCAACTGGCATAAAGGGAGGGGCAATAATCGGTGCGTCTTCATGTGCCACGTGCAATGAAAGGAAGCCGCTAATGGCAAGCGCATTTAAATCGTGCATGGCCTTATTGTGAGTTGAGGAAGCCTCCAATTCAACTACGGCCAGTGGAAGGTGATTTAAGTCTTCATCAGTTAAACCTAAGCTGGCCTTAAGTTTAGGAGAGAGCGATAAAAGTAGTCCCTGAGTATTCTCCAGCAGTTTTTTTATTTCCTGTTTAATTGTCGGCGACTTGAAGTCCAGTCGAATCACTTGTTTATTTTTATTCAACTCCTCATACCAATTTTCAAAACTCTGATCAAATTCTGAAAACATTCCTGAAAGAAATGGATCTTTATGCTTAATGTCCTCAATCTTGATCACTTCTGCACCCATGTCACATAGGATCTTTCCGGCCAGTGGTCCTGGAAGGCGATGGGTAAAATCTAGAATTTTAATTCCTTCAAGCATCAGGCTGTTCCTTCATTTTAAAAATCTCTTGAAAGTGCTCAATTCCCTTACCGGATGCTTCGCAGCTATTCTTAGTACAAATTTGATAAGAGTCATCTTTTCTAGAATGATAATCCATTACAAAACGGGAGAAAAAATGATTTCTAATCTCAAGGAACTCAGGTTTTTCCAACCATTCAACAGGTACTTCAACTTTTCTGAAAATTGACAGCGGATAACTCAAGGCACGTAAGCCTTCTCCATGACCTAAAGGATTAGTGAGCACAAACTGTGAAAGTTCCTCGTATTTATCCTTGAAGACTTCCTCGGGCGAAAAATCCGGTCTAAAGACGCTGCATCTGGAGAGAAGATGAACCAGTGTCATTGTGGATGATCGGTATGACTGATCGAATAGAGGGGCAGTTAAATTTTCAACTCCAGGAGTTGATGAATTGAAAGAGGTGACATAAACAATTCCGTCTTTCACAAAGTTTTGAATCGTAAAATCGAGGGATTCAAGTGCGTTGTTTTTGAAGACTTCATTACCAGTGATTTCATATAATCTTAATTGAGCATCACAGAAGTTAACGTAATCTTCCAGATACAAGGCCTGTCCTTCCAGAGTGTTCGTATGCTTCAAGACATGCTTGCCATTCGCTTCAGACTTAATAAACTGTTGTAAGCAGCTTTCAACTGTCTCTTTAATAATCGAGAACGCCTGGGCCTGAATAGCATCAACTGGGCAATACTGAACAACATCCGCGAGAGCAGAAAGAAGCAAGTAGTTCCAGGCAGACAAACCTTTGCGATCAGTCGCCGGTGGCATGCGGAGTTTTCTTTGTTCAAGAAGTCTTCTTCTTATTTCTCTGACTTCCTGCCAACCTTCTTGAGTGTAGTATTGGGCCTTCATTTCAGGATTAAGTGAGAGAACGTTCAGTCCATGCTCAAAATTACCTTTTTCGGTAATGTTAAACATTTTGAGATATTGATCGAGTTTGATTTTTTGTTCAGGAGGAGCTTCTTCAAAACTTGCTTCAAATTCTTCTTTTGAGTACGTGAAGTAAAGACCTTCAGTTCCTTCTGAATCAGCGTCCTGAGCGCTGAAAAAATAATTCTCTTCTGCGATCATCTCTGTTTGCAAATAATCCAAAGTCTGAAGGATACTGTCAAAGATGAGAGGAGAAGGATAAAACTGACCTAGCTTAGACAAGACTTTAAGAAGTCCTGCCTGATCATAGAGCATCTTCTCAAAATGAGGCACCAGGAATTTATCATCAACAGAATATCTGTGAATGCCGCCTTTAGCGTGATCATATAAACCACCCATCAGCATGCGTTCAACAGTTTCTACAATATGTTGACCTTGTTCTTTGGGAATCATCCCTTCTAGAATTTGTTCACACGCCCATTCGTAAAAAGCGAAGTGGGGAAACTTAGGAGCTTGTCCATAACCGCCGTTTTTAACATCAGCATAATTTTTAAGAGCATTAATAATCGCTGAAGGTGCAGGGAAATGGCCCTGGAACTCTATTTTCTTCTCTAAAGAAATTGGTTTTTTAATTTCTTCCACCAACTTATTAGCGCTTTCTATTAATTGAGAAGGTGTTGTTTTCCATGCTTCATTGATTTGTTTTATGACATCCATAAATGAAGGCATGCCCTGTTTGGCGACATTAGGGAAGTAGGTTCCGGCGAAAAAGGGTTTTCCATCAGGAGTCAGGAAGACGGTTAGTGGCCATCCACCTCGTCCTGTCATGATTGAACAGGCACTTTGATAATAGTGATCTAAATCCGGATATTCTTCTCGATCAATTTTTATAGAAATAAAATTGTCATTCAGATATGAAGCAGTTTCCACATTCTCAAAAGATTCATGGGCCATAACATGACACCAATGACATGAAGAGTACCCAATAGACAGAAATATGGGCCTGTTTAGCTCTTTCGCTTTATTAAGGGGTTGCTCGCCATATGCTTGCCAGTGGATAGGATTTTCAGCATGTTGTTTGAGGTAAAGAGATTTCTCAAAACCTAATTTATTTTCATTCATAAAACCTCGAAATTTGGTAAGGGCTGTGAGGATGGTAAAATCGTTGATATTAATCTTCAATGAGTTATCTAAGCTTGGTCAAGGTAATTTGCTTTTTAAGATCGGGTTAGATATAAGCGAGGGAGTATGGAACAAACGACCGGAGAAACTAGCGTCCTTAAGACTCTAGGCGTCTCGGCGGAGGAAAAGTCAAAGAAGTCATTCTTTAACTCTTTCTTCTCCACTTACAAAATTCCTCTTCTTTCGCTGGTACTGTTTGGTTCATTCACCTTACGTGCCTTATACCCTGAAACATTCAGTTTTGGATTCAAGCGTCAAAAATCTTACCGGTTCAGAAGCGACAGTCTTGGCTTCTTTATTGGAGATATTAATTTCTTCACCAATAATTCATACGATGAAGCTGAGGCCCAAATCGTCCAATTATTCCCAGAAAAACTTCAAAAGAAAGTTAAGAAGGTCATACGGCCTGTTTTAATTCTTTGTGAAAAACATCAACTGGATCCCTTTTGGGTCCTTTCTGTGATGTGGACAGAGAGTCATTTTAAGCATGAAGCAACCTCAAAGAAGGGAGCAAAAGGCTTAATGCAACTTATGCCTCCTACCTATATGGGCACACTTTCTGAAATGAAGCAAAAAGGAATCTTTTTGGAGTCAGATCGGGGAGAGGACTATCTTCGCTATCATTATGGGCAGTCTTTTTACACGCTGGGATACTCATCTCTGGTGTCGAAGCTGAGAAATCTGGAAGTAGGAATTTATTATCTTAAAGGCTTGCTCGAAGCTTTTAACAACAACCATTATTACGCAACTGTTGCTTATAATATGGGTCCCTACTGGACAAAGAATCGCTTAAAGAACAATATGCCAGTAGGTAAAAAGAATCATTATCTTAATAAGGTTCTTAAAAATTATTACCATATAACTAAAACGCTGAGCCAAACCTCAAATGTCACCTTCATCCCGCGGATCTGAACTTGCTCAATTAAGAGAAGCTCTGGCCCAACTTAATTCAGAGTATTTTCTAACCGTAGCAGAGCGACGAAAAATCACGATCAAAATTCAGGAATTCAAAGATTCTACGGGACGATATTCCCATTATGACCCTGAACGTGAGCGGGATATTTTCAAGCTCTTCCAGGATCAAATAAAGGCTTCTTCTTTAAAAGAGTTACTGGCCTTCTCATTAATTATGGAAGATCACGCGATGGCAATGGCACCAGGTTCATATCCTGCCTGGTCTAGTTTTGTTCATCTGCAAGACCCTAAGGATGAGATATATGAGATGATTAATCCATTGATGCTCAAAACTTCGAGACCTGATTTTTTTAGTCGTTTGAATCTTTCGAGCGAATTCAGTTTTTTAAAAGACTTCTGATTGCCTTAGTCCCTTTAAATCCTTAATATTTAGCCCTATGAAAAAAGACCAAGTTATTGCTCTAGATGGGCCTTCAGGTAGCGGCAAGTCAACCGTTGCTAAAATGATCGCTCAAAAATTAAATCTTATTTATATTGATACAGGAGCAATGTTTCGTGCAGCGGCCTATGCTCTCCAACATACAGGTATAGATTTTACAAAAAATGAGCTCGATTCTTCTGAAAATAAGCTGATTGAAAAATTTTTCCACGAGCATCGATTTCAGTTTGCCCCGGAACCCGGCGTTTTGATTCTTTTAGATAATTTAAATCTAACAGATGTTATTCGTGAACATCATGTCTCAAGGCTTGCCTCACAGGTCTCGAAGCATAAAGTGATTAGAGATTTTCTCAAAGACTGGCAACGGACCATTGTTAAAGACCGTCCAGCGATTCTGGATGGAAGAGATATCGGAACTGTTATTTTTCCCAACGCTGTCCTGAAAATCTTTCTGACAGCTTCTCCTGAAGAAAGAGCGACCCGACGATTTGAAGAATTGAAAGAGCGTGGTCAGGCCGATGTGAATTATGACATGATTCTTAAAGATATTAAGGAAAGAGATTTCGAGGACATGAATCGGACGATTGCTCCCCTTAAAAAAGCGGAAGATGGGGTTGAACTGGACTCAACCGGCAAAACAATTCCTCAAATCGTTGAGGAGATAGTTGCTTTTTGGAATGAAAGAAAGGTTAAACAATGATTCTAACACCTGAAAAATTTGAAAATATTGTTTCGCAATTCGAAAATCTAAAACCAATACTGGTTGTTGGTGATTTAGGAGTCGATAAGTATACTTTTGGCGAAGTCAGAAGAATCTCACCGGAAGCTCCCGTTCCAGTTCTGGAAGTTGAGAAGGAATGGAATAAACTGGGTCTAGCAGCTAACGTTTCAGACAACCTAAAAAGCCTTGAAGTGAATTCTACTCTTTGTGGAGTCATTGGTGATGATTCTCGGGCCAGCCTGGTCGAGCATCTGCTTGAGGAAAGAGGCTTGAAAATTTGGGGATTGATCAGAGATCCATCCCGTCACACAACTTACAAAGAACGGGTGACTACGGCCACTCAGCAAATTTGCCGGGTTGATTATGAGACGAAGGAAACAATATCAGATGAAATTGGCCGTCGGATAGGCAATCGCATTCAGGAATTTTCCGGATCTCATGCTGGAGTTATTATAGAAGACTACGGCAAAGGTCTCTTTAGGGAAGCTTTATGCCAAAAAATCATTAAGGACTATAAAGAGCAAAATCTTCTGGTTGCTGTTGACCCCTCTCGTTCTACTCCGCCTCTTTGGTATAAAGGGGCCACTTTATTAAAACCTAACCGCCTTGAGTCCCACATGATGGTGGAAGCCTTAGGATATTTTAAAGAAAGAAAACTTGAAACAATTGCCAAAATTCTGATCGAGAAGCTGGAACTGGAGAAGATCATTATCACTCTTGGTGCTGACGGCATGGCAATGCTAGACACGAAAAACAGTGGTGAGCTTAAGATTATTCCAACAGCGGCAAATGAAGTCTTCGATGTCTCTGGTGCTGGAGATACGGCGATTGCAGCTATCAGTTCAGCTTTAATAGCAGGAGCTTCTTTAGAGGAAGCGGCCTGGATAGGTAACTGTGCTGCAGGCGTAGTAGTGAAAAAAAGAGGAACTGCTTTGTGTTCTAAGCAAGAATTGAGAGACTATTTTACAAATCTTACCAATATTTTGAAATAATGCTTACGGCCAGAGTTGCTTCAGCGGGCCTATTGTTTGGCAGCTTTCTTTTTCGAAGCGATCTTCATACAACGGAAGAACTGACCGGTTTTTGGGAGCAGCATTTTGGGAGAAGCTTTTCATATCTTCCTGATCACAATCCATTAAATCATTATTATTCTAAAGAGATGGGGCAAAATCTTTCTCGTATTTTCTTTTTAACGACCACCTCTTTTGCCCGTGATTCGCTTTTAAAAGTGAAGCTTCAGTCTATGGAGTGGGAGAGAAAATGGTCCGAAAATAATTTACGCCGAGTGAATGTTGATATTGGTTTTTTGGCCCTTGAAAATTTTATCCTGGCCACCACCAAAAATTATTCTCACCGGGTGTACTTAGGAGAGAATATATTTGCTGACCTCACGTACTACTTTCACCAAGGGTCCTTCCAATCTTTGCCTTGGACCTATCCCGACTTCTTGGACCCTCAAAAAAAAGATTTCTTGGAATGGGGACGCTCCTTCCTCCTACAATCAATAAAGCCATGATGCGCACGGTCGACTTAGTCCTTCTTTTCAATTAATAACCTCACTGATACCCTTTTTTCCGAAACTTACCAAAGGATAACCATGCAAGTGCTAGAGTCACTGCTGAATGATTTTACTAATGAATTAAAAGAAATTCACAAAATAGCAGACCTATTAAACCTCAAATCAAAATATATCGGAAAACAAGGTCCCTTGGCCGATGTGATGAAAAACCTCAAAGATGCGACTCCTGAGGAAAAACGCACATTGGGCGCCCGTGCCAATGAGCTTAAAAATTCGATTGAAGCTTTGGTTGTGCAAAAGATGCAGGAACTTGAAGTGCATGAAATCAATCAAAATCTTGAGAAGAATAAGATTGATATCTCTCTGACAGACAGTGTTTTAGAGAAAGGTTTACAAGCAGCAGGTTTTCACCCAGTTACCCTCATTCAACAGGAAATTGAAGACATCTTCATTTCAATGGGATTTGAAGTATTAGATGGACCTCATATTGAAGATGAGTATCATAACTTTGAGGCCCTCAATATTCCAGCGACTCATCCTGCACGTGATATGCAGGATACATTCTGGTTTGCAGATAAAAAACATCTTCTCAGAACCCACACTTCAACTATTCAGATTCGAGGCATGAAAGAGCGTAAGCCGCCATTTCGATTTGTAGGCCCAGGTAAAGTATTCCGTTGTGAACGTACCGATGCTTCTCATGAAATGGTCTTTCATCAACTTGAGGGGATGATGGTTGGCGAGAATGTCTCAGTTGGAAATCTTATTTATTTTATGAAGACTCTTCTTACTGAAATCTTTAAACGAGAAGTCGAAGTTCGCTTGCGTCCAGGTTTTTTCCCTTTTGTGGAACCTGGTTTTGAACTGGATATTAAATGCCTTATCTGTAACGGTAAAGGGTGTTCGGTTTGTAAACATGTAGGATGGGTTGAACTTCTTCCATGCGGATTGGTTCATCCGAATGTTCTTAAAGCTGGTGGAATTGATCCCGAGACCCATAATGGATTTGCTTTTGGTCTGGGCCTCGATCGACTTGTAATGATGAGATACGGCATCGATGATATTCGTCATCTTCATTCAGGAGATCTTCGTTTTAACTCTCAATTTAAATCATTCTAGGAACTAATATGCTTATCTCTCTCAATTGGATTAAAGACTTTGTAGAAATTCCGGCCATGTCTCCTAAAGAACTGGGATCCCTTTTCACTCTTGCAACAGCAGAAGTTGAGGATGTTATTGTCAAAGGTGAGGCCTTAAAACCTATCCTCTGCGTTGAAATAAAATCTCTAAAACCACATCCGGATTCAGATAAATTGAATCTTGTCACTTTTGACTACGGTCAAGGCAAACTGAAGGAAGTTGTTTGTGGAGCTCCCAATGTAAGGCCCGGACTTAAAGTTCCTTATGCCCCAATTGGAACGACTCTTCCCAATGGTATGACTCTTGAACCAAAAAAAATCCGAGGAATTCTTTCTGACGGAATGCTTTGTTCAGAAACAGAACTAGGCCTGGGAGAAGGGAAGTCAGGTCTTATGGAGTTAAAGGATGATGCGATTCCTGGAACTCCTCTTCCTGAATACCTAAATATTGAGACCGACGTTATCCTGGACGTTGATAATAAATCTTTGACTCACAGACCTGATCTGTGGGGATATTTAGGGCTCGCTCGCGAATTTGCAGCAGCTCATAAAATAGAGCTGAAAAACCGTTTCAACTCTGATTGGGAAAATGAAATCGAAACCCAATTTAATAAGGCGATGTCACCAGTTAAGGTTGAAGTTTCTCAGGACTCGTCTTGTCTGGCCTATTATGGACTCTCACTGGATATCCCTAAGATGGGAGAAACCCCTACCTGGATGAAAACTCGTCTGGAGTCTGTTGGCCTTCGTCCCATTAATTTGGTTGTTGATATCAGTAATTACGTCATGGTGGAACTCGGTATTCCTAATCACGTCTTCGATCGTTCTAAAATCATTGGAAATAAAGTCAGCATCCGCCGTGCAGGTGAAGAATTAAAATTTCAAACTCTGGATGAGCAAACCCGCACTCTCATTCCTTCGGATACTGTCATCTTTGACAGTGACCGTCCTCTCGTTCTTGCCGGACTCATGGGAGGATTAGAGAGTGGTGTGACTCCTGATTCAACGAAACTATTTCTGGAAGTTGCCAACTGGGATGCTCCTGAAGTTCGTAAAACTTCTGTACGTCTTGGACTTCGAACAGATTCATCACAACGATATGAGAAAACTCTGGACAGTAATCTTTGTTATCGAACCTTGCTTCGTTTAGTAGAACTCATCTCTGAGCAGTGCCCTGGAACAGTTGTCATGGGTATGCCTGAGAAGTATCTTTTAGAAGAAAAGCTTGCAAAGCCTCTGACATTTACCATTTCTCATTCACAAATTGTCAGTAATCTTGGGATGGAAATTTCTAAAGGCACGATCAAGGATATTTTTGAGCGCCTAGATTTTAAAGTCGATGAAAAACAAGATACTTTTAATGTCACGGTCCCTTCATACAGAACGACTAAGGACATCAGTTGTAAGGCCGATTTGATTGAAGAAATTGGCCGTATGATTGGGTACGATAATATTACTCCAGTTTCACCATTATTGCCGGTTAAACCTATCAGGCTCTCAACTGCCAAACAATTTCATCGTAAGGTCCAAGACTTTTTAGTCCAACAGGGCAAGGCCCTTCAAGTGATGACTTATCCTTTAACAGGCCAGGAGTTGCTTCAAAGATCTTTATGGCCTGTGAAAAATGATCATCTGGTTTTGGTCAATGCTCTTTCTGTCGAGCAGGATCGCATGCGACCTTCGCTTATACCTTCAGCACTCGAGATGGCAGCTCAGAACCAGAAGCATTTTGATGAATTTAGTTTCTTCGAGATCGGTAGAAGTTATCTTGAGTTTGAAAAAGAAAGAAGCCAGATCCTGATCGGGATGTATTCAAAAGAAAAGACTCGCTTCTTAGAACTGGAAAACTTAGTAGAGAAACTTCTTTCAACTCTCAATATCAGTTTTAATTTCGCTCCTCTCAATGAAAAATTTCAGAATCCTATTATGCCTGCTCTTTGGAATGGGATTCATCCACATGAATATTTGAACATTCAGATTATGGGGAAATACACAGGTGTGATAAATACAGTTCATCCGCTTGTACTTAAAAACTTTAAGATGAAAGGCTTCTTATCTCTGGCCGTGATAGATATTACTGATCTTGAGTCGCGAGAAATGAAAGATAAAACCAAGTATCAAGCGATCTCTCGATTCCCGTCTTCATCTTGTGATTTTACAGTTGTCATGAAGAAAGAGCTCCCTGCTGCTTCAGTCATAACTGCTTTAAATTCTTTGAAGCAAAAAGAATTTAAATCGAAGTCGATTGTGGATATTTTTATGATGAATGAAACAGAAAAAGCCGTATCAATTCGCACTGTTTTTGAAGATTCCGAAAAAACTTTATCCGCTGAAACAATAAAAGACCTTGAGCAAAAAGTGGTGCAAGTATTGGAAAAAGCGGGATTTCCTTTAAGGTCTTAAAAAGACATTGTTTAGGAGGGATTTTAGAATAAATTTTTTTTTAAATAATAATCTAAAATCCCTTGACGGAGTAACCGAAGATATTTATTATCCCAAAACACTTCAACAACGAATTAAGTAGTTAAAAGCAGAGTTCATTCTCTGGTAGAAGTTTTCGCTCTTTGAAATTTGAATATGATTAAAAGTTTTGATGCCTTAACGGGTGTCAAGATGAGATGAGAAAGAAACACCGTTCTATTGCCTAGTCAGCCGTAAGATTTAGTATCTTCGGATATAGGCTGACGGTAGCTTGATTAAGTTCAAGTTATTGTAAATCAATCGAACTATATTCTTTGAAAAACAAGAATCTAGAGTCACCAAATAAAC
>DFXY01000047.1 GCA_002381945.1 Bacteriovoracaceae bacterium UBA4096 | reverse complement strand
CAGCATGGGTAAATTTGAAATTGACCGTGCCAACTCCAACGAAGAAAAAACCAACGGCGTTTCAATGGGTGGTCGTTTGGGTTACCAAAATCTTGGTTTCCAACTAGGCGTGGACTATTTAAGAAGCAGCTTGAGTGTTTCTGATAATGATTACAAAGAAAATCTGGCAACTAGTGAATGGGCCTTGTTTGCAGGTTTTGAATTTCCAATTCTTCTTCGCGTTTATGCCGGCTATATTTTCTCGGCAACTGGTGAATCAGAAGTTGATGAAGGTGCTGGTAGACAAGACATAAAATTTACTGATGGAACAGGCATGAAGCTTGGTGTTGGTTTCACTGGTCTGCCGTTTGTTGATATCAACGTTGAATACCGTAAAGGTACTTATGGTGAAGATAAAATCGGCGCGACGAAGACTGAACGTGATACAGATTTTAGTGCTGTTATGATTGGTGTTTCGCTTCCGTTTGTTATCTAGTTTTACTTTCTTTTAAATCTAATCCAGCCCACATTTTCAATGTGGGCTTTTTTTTATCCATAATTTGCGGTTCCACTGCTGGACCTAAAAGGTGCCACATACCTTTTAGAGGTAAAATTTCCGGTGCCGACGTTGAAAGCAATAGAGCGTTAAATCCTTATTTAAAACTGGCCTGATAACGAACATCCAGATGCAGATTATCTAAAACTGCTTCTTTCTTCTTCTTTAAGTGCACAGAGATGAATGTTAAACCTCCGGGTCGAACAAAAATATTCGTCTGATCACTCAAGTTAAAAATTTCTCGAAATAAGTTCTTATCACTTTCACTAGTTTCAGAGTAGCTGATGTGGCCTGAATAGATACCTTTATAGCTTATCCAGGTAAGATTTGAACTATTCACGCTGGAATGCTCAAAGATGTATTTTTGTCCTTTAAGACCTATTATGGAAGTTCCAGAATGTTGAATCACTAGTTCGACATCTGACTTAGCCCCAGAAATGGTAAAACCCTCCATTAGAGTGACTGATTGCAATCGAATATCTTCTTTGTCTTCATCGAAGAATTGAGTCAGATCGACAAAAATCTTTTCTCCCCTGTTGAGGGCATCGATTTCACTTTTATTGAAATGATATTCTTGATGGAGGTCAAAGTTTTTACTGCTGTTAATGGATTCGGTCACAATGTCGGCAATAATCGATGACAAGTCATTCATATAGAATCCTTGTAATGCATCTACTACATTTTCTATAGCATAGGCATTAAGGGCGATGAGTTTGGACATCTCCGAGAATAAAGAATCATAAGAGAGTGACCGGGTATATGTCCTGAGGAATCGATACTCATAAGACTTGGCAAAGAGATAATGATAGTAATTTAAACGATCAATGGCATGCTCTTTGATGTCCTTGGCCTGGTTGATGAATTCACCCGATGCGATGGAATTGAGTTGCTCCAAGTCATCATAAAGATAAGCGATGGATAGAAAATTTTCTTGAATCGCCACCAAGGCCGCTTCGATTTGATTATTAAATTCGGACAAGGCTTTCTGATATTGCTCTTTTTTTACATGAAGCTTACTAAGGGCCACCACTAGACGGTTATACAGGGGATGTGATTCCTTTATCTTGTCAATCTCGGCATCGAGTTTACTTTTTGAGACTTCTTGTTTCTTAAATTCGGATAACTGATTACTGACGGCAGTGAAAAGAGGACCCGAGAAATCTCCCAAGCGTTCAAAGTATTGTAGTCTTTCTTTGTTGGTCTTAAAATTCGCGAGAGTGCGAGGATCAAGCTCATCTAGCGCTGCATTAAGTTCTTGGTTGGATTTTTTCCAGTCAAAATCTTTGAAAGCTTTGGCTGTTGAAGGGATACTTTTGATGATCTCCCAATAATTAGCATCTTTTTGATTGAACCGATCGATAAAATCAATGCCTGTACCAATTAAACCAAAGGTTGGTTGGCCTACAGGTATAGCTTTGGAGGCCGCACTGAAGATTGCCAGTGCTTTTTTATGAAAAGGAACTTTTAAATTGTTTTGTGCCATCGCGAGAATTTCTTTCTCCACGAGTTTAAGTTCATAGTCGAACTCGTTTTGCGCCACTTTTAGCTCTTCAACAATCTCGCTGATTTCAGCCGTCCGATTTACCAACTTGGTAATAGAGGTTCGACTATTATCGATATCTTGAAAAAGGGATGACTGGATTTCTTTAATGGCAAAGCTCTTGTCTTCCAAAGTCAGTAAGTTTGATTGCAGCCATTCCGTAAAATAAAGAAGCTTTAAGTTACGTTTAATTTCCTGTTCAAAAGTTTTGTAATTTACTTCAAAGGAGAGGTTCGGAGTCCATGCCTGAGTTTTGCCAAAATAGTCTTTATGAAGTGAAATCTGATTCAGCATTGCTCTGAGACCTGTTTTAACTTCAAAGCTGGTAAGATCTTTTTCTGGCAAGAGATCTAAATGCTGAACGATTTCCAGGAAAACTTTCTGGGCCTGATCAACATGATTAAAGCGATACAAATCTTTGGCGTATTTAAACTGCATCTTGGCCAAAGCAG
>DFXY01000032.1 GCA_002381945.1 Bacteriovoracaceae bacterium UBA4096 | reverse complement strand
ATTGCAGCTGGTTCCGACTTTAGAACAATTGTGATTGGGGTTGGTGGCTCAGGAGTTACGACCATCTCTAGAATCCTGGCAGAAGCTGCCACCTCTATGGGGGGACGAGATGATCTGGAATTTAAATTCATGGATCAAAAAGGTCTCGCTCAAAGAAATGGTTCAGTCACTTCTCATCTGGCCATTTATAGTCATAAAAAATCCCATGGGCCGGTTGTTCCTGTCGCCACCGCCGACCTGGTTGTTTCTCCGGATTTACTGGAAGGGGCGAGAGCGATTGAATACTTGAGTCCAAATGGTTTATTAATTGTAGATGAAGAATTTCAAGTGCCTTTATCTATTCTGCTTGATCGCGGGATTGATTCTCCGGTAACCACGCCAGAGGGCCTCCAAAAAGAGTTGCGGGATAAACTTGGGGATAGAGTCGTCATGGCCCCCTTAAAGAAAATGAGCTTTGAGCGGTTTGGTCGTCCGGTTTATGCTTCGGCCATGATCTTGGGTATTGCTTTCCAATCCGGTCGATTGCCGTTTGAATCCGAGGATTTAAAACAAGCTTTTACTTTGGCACTTCCTAAAGCTGAGATTGGCCCCAACTGGGAAGCATTTAATATGGGACGAGATTGGTATATAAATCAGACAACACAAGTGAGAGCAGCTCCTGCTCAAGACCATGTTGAATATTGGATTGAAAGTGTGAGACTTGCCGCCTATCCATGGCAATCTCGATCTAAATTTGAAAATCTATGGTCCAGTTTTACCAAGATGTTCAAGGAGCGGTTCACAGAAATTCCGGAATCTCATCTTAAGCAATATATTCATGATTTGATTATTTTTGATCAAGGGAAATATCTCGGATCTTACTTTGAGCGGGCACTGGAACTTAAGAAGCTTTATTCAGGTGAAGACCTGGCAATCGCTCTTCGTATTTTAACTAAAACCTTTTGGATTAAAGATGAAGTTTTTGTCTCTCATTTAATGATCTCTCCTCTTAAAATTGCCGAAGATAAAAAGCGTTATAGCGATATTGGAACTTCTTTTGAAGTAGTTCATATTAATCGCCCTGGGTTTGTTCTCATGGGCCGGAAGATTGAATTTGATTTTTCTCCCAGACCGTGGATGCTTAAAGTGATGAGACATTTTCGGGTGCTGAGGCTCCTTATGCCTGAATGGCACGCAAAAGAGCGTGAAATCTCCCTAACCATTAAAAATGAACTGTTCTCAAGTACACTTTCCAGAAAGCGTTTACTGGAACTTGATACAATTAAGGGTTACCGGGAAGTCAGATACCGCATGGCCACTAAGTACCTGGGTAAGAACTATGTCTAAGATTATAGATGCCGTTTCACTTGTCCTGACTTGTGGAGATGAAATCTTTGCCATTCAAAGACAATTCTTTTTAAAAGCATTTCCTGGGTACTGGGCCTTCCCAGGGGGAAAGGTTGAAGCTCAAGATGAAGCTTTCTCGTTAGAACATCCTTTAACTAAAGACATTGATCATCGATTGCTTGGTGCTGCATTCAGAGAAGGGCAAGAAGAACTCGGGATCGATTTCAGAAGTCATGTTCAGTCGGGTACCATTCGCTCTATATCTTATCTGGGACTCGCTACCACTCCGGATTTTAATCCTTATCGCTTTGCTACTTATTTCTTCAAGATTGATTTTAAAAACAAGATTGAATTCATCGTGGATGAGAACGAGGCGAGAATTGCCAAGTGGATCTGCGCCAAAGATCTTTTAGAAGAATTCAATCAAGGCCAAATCTTAGCTGTTCCACCAGTTGTAAAAGTCATCGAAACTCTAGGGAATCATCCTGAAATCACAAAAATTGATGAATTAAATTTCAATTATGATGGAAATGATTTTGTTCCTTATATTGAATCCATCAGAGGCATGCCTCAACTCATGCCTTTATCTCACACCTTGCCTCCTGCCACACGAACGAATGCTTTTATTGTGGGAGACATTGGTTGTCCCAGGATTCTGATAGATCCCTCTCCAATAGATGAAGAAGAGTATCGAAAGTTTAAAAATACCGTTGCTATCTTTGGTGCAGATAAAATCCTTCTGACTCACCATCATCCTGATCATTATGAAAGGTCCAACCTCTTGGCACGTGAACTGAACATTCCTATTATGTTAAGTCAGTACACAAGGGAGAGAATTGTCAGAATTCAATCTGATTACTTCGATGGCATTAAAACTGAAATTTTAAATGAAGGTGATGTGGTAACCCAGTGGCTTTCTCGGGATGTGCTGGTGATGAATATTCCTGGCCATGATGAAGGTCAGATAGCTGTATATCCCAGTGACCTTAGCTGGTTTCTTGCCGGTGATTTATTTCAAGGAATCGGAACTGTCGTGATAGGCGGTGAGGCCGGTAACATGCAGAAGTACTTTTCGACTCTTGAGAGAATTATCAAGCTTTCCCCTAAAGTCGTATTCCCTTCACATGGTATAGGGCTGGGTGGAACAAATATTCTCGAGAAGACACTCGAACACCGGAGACTCAGAGAAGTGCAAGTTTATGAACATTTCAAAAACGGTGACTCCCCGGAAGCAATGCTCACTAAAATCTACGCGGATATCCGAAAGGATCTGTGGCCGTATGCTTTAGAAAACATCAATAAACATTTAGAGAAATTAAAGGCTGAAGGGAAAATTTAAGACAGGGGAAGGCCCCTGTCTTAAAAAAACTAGTTCAAGAATGTTTGGTGAATGTAGAGACGAAAGATTTTGTCTTTAGTCCTACGAATGGAAAAGTTTCCGCTTTCTTTTTGTTCAACAAGAAATTGGTAATAATCCGGTTTGGTATCTGCGATCTCCAAAACTGATTTACCTTCAAATTCTCCGAAGTCGATAACAACTTTATCTTCTTCAATGATACCGGTTAGCGGACTCTGTTCCTGCGCCATTATTCCCTCCTTAGAATGCCTGGTCAGTTTCTACCTTGAAACTTTTAGCTATAGTTTGATTATGGAAAAATTGTGATGACTTTGGAAAGCTTAGTTTTTGTAAAATTGCTTTAAAAAAATAACTAAGGCCTTAAACTCCTGAGGGTATTCATCGGCCATCATCATTTTAATCAGTTCAAGGGATTGAAAGAGGGACATTCCCTTTCTATAGGGGCGATCGTTGGTCATGGCGACCAGAATATCAAAGACAGATACTAAGGTACTTTCCAGTCCGAAGATAATCTCAGGTTCAGATTTCTTTTTGTCTTTCTGAAGTAAGTCCTTCATTTTATCGTTCAGGAAATGGTGATGTTTAATAATGGTCAGATAATTCTTGGATAAAGGTATACGTCCTTCCAGAAGTTCAAATGAGAAATCGGCATGATTAGCAAACAACTCCTGGTCTCGAGTCGTGAGCGTCTTTAAATCGTACTTATCATCCGGGATCATAGATATCCCTATGTCCTTCAGATAACTCGCCAGGAACAGATTCTCGACTTCCTTATCGTGAAATAAATGAATCGACTGCAGGAAAGATAGTAGTAAAACCGAAGACAGCATCGGCTGAGAAAGAGTGAAATGGAAATTTTCCCGGATCAGATTCTGAAAAAACTGAGGCTGATGCTTCTTGTTTTCCATTAAGAATTTACTCAGGTTTTGAGTGCTCTGGAACTGAAGCATCAGAAGCTCATCATTATGCGGATTCTCATAGAGACCGCCCAGATTTAACGATAAAAGCTTGAGGTCTTTAGTCCCGTTTTCCAGAGGATCACCAACGGAGAGTGAGCGAGTGACTTTTACCAACGCTGTTTCCAGGTTCTTCTTAATTTCCTGAATGTCCTCAGGATAAATATAAACTTCCCGGTGAGCATTTTTGATCAGAGTATTAATCTGTTCCTTAGTCGGAACGCTGCCTTCATTCACCACAGGATAAAAAAGACCATTTTTAAATATATAAACGGGATTTTTTAGTTTTCGGGCCAGATAGAGTTCGCCAACAAGAATCGGCCTTAACTTAAGTGAAAGTCGATGTTGTTCTGAATATGAATTGAAACTAGCTACCTTGAGCATCCCCGTACCTCAAAAGTATTTTAACCTAATTTGGCACAGGGAGGTGGAAATTCTATAAGGCCTGAATATGTTGTTCCAGATAGTCCTTAAATGAATGACCATTGGCCTCCAACATTTTAGGAAACATGGAGATGGAAGTAGAACCCGGAAAGGTGTTGATCTCATTTAAATAGATGGTTCCATTATCCAAAAAGAAATCAATCCGCGAGAGATGGCGAATTTTCAGTCCATAGTAAAGCTTAGTAGCATAGTCAGTGATTGTTTTAACCTGCTCACTAGTTACATTCTCGGCCTTAATGAATGTTTTTGACTGGCTTTGGCTCGAATACTTTTCATCATAAGAATAAAAACCAGGAGCGACAATTTCTCCCGGATATGACACTTGAAGTTTCCCATTATATTCATACACAGAAACTTCCAACTCTCTGGGCTTCAGTCTTTTTTCAACCAAAACAAATGGTGAGTAAGAAAAAGCATCTTGAATTTCCTGTTGAGGATTTTGTCCTGCTGGCACCATATAACAGCCTACAGACGAGCCTTGATTAGAAGCTTTGATCACAATGTCCCCATGCTCTTTTTGAAAATCAAGGATGAGTTGCGTGTTCTTCTCATCATTCTCTGTAACGAAAATGTAGGGAGTGTTAGCTACTCCTAAGGCCGTTGCCCATAATTTAGTGGTGATCTTATTAAAGCACATTTTAGATGTTTCTGAATTGCACCCAAAATAAGGAAGCTTAATCATCTCAAAGTAGGATTGCAGATCTCCTGTTTCTCCCGGGTATCCATGAATACAGGGAACGGCCACATCAACTTTGATACCAGGATCTCCATCCTGTTCAAAGGCCCTGAGGTAACCTTTGCCATCCAAGAGATATTTTTTACCGTTTTGATCTATCCACTGGCCTAGTTTGTCAATTTCAATACGAAGAGTATTCACAGCTGGCATCTGCGCCATCAGCTCTTCATAAAATTTTACGGAACGAAGAGAAATCTCATGCTCAGCACTTCCACCACCACATAAGAGTAGAACGTTCTTTTTTTTCAAGCTACACCTCTCTTAAAGGGGCCGGCATTTTTTCAAGTTCTTGTGTTTCAAATAAATTCAAGAGATCTGCTCGAGGCATGGTCTCAGTTTTTTGTTCACCATATTTTCTGACTGCAACTGCATTATCTTCAATTTCCTTATCACCCAGTACCAGCATGTAAGGGATTTTACCTGTCTGTGCCTGACGAGTTTTGAATCCCATGGATTCATTTCTATCATCCACCCGTACACGGTAACCCTTCCGCTTTAACTCTTTTTCAAGTTCTCTGGCAGCTTCTAGATGAATTTCATTTTTAATCGGAACAATTACGGCCTGCTCCGGTGATAACCAGAATGGAAAAGCTCCGCCGACGTGCTCCAGGTAAACGCCTATGAATCTTTCAAGAGAACCTAAAAGAGCACGGTGAATAACCACCGGTCTTTCCATTTCACCGGCTTGATTGGTGAACTTAAGATCAAAGCGTTCTGGAAGTTGAAAATCAAGTTGAATGGTACCTAATTGATGAAATCTTCCAATGGCATCCGCCACCTGGATATCAATTTTAGGTCCATAGAAAGCACCATCACCTTCATTCACAAAATAATCTCTTCCAGAGGCATCCAAGGCCGATTTGAGAGCGGCTTCGGCCTGATCCCAGGCCTCATCACTGCCTACGCGCATTTCAGGACGGGTAGAGAGACCGATTTTAATTTTCTTAAATCCAAAATGCTCATAGCCAATGAAGAACATGTTCATGAGAGTTTTAATTTCATCCTGAATACCATCAGTTTGAATGAAAATATGAGCATCATCCTGACAGAATGTTCTCACTCGAGTCAGACC
>DFXY01000026.1 GCA_002381945.1 Bacteriovoracaceae bacterium UBA4096 | reverse complement strand
ATAATTACTGGCCGCCATGGAAAACCCATCAGCTAGTATATTTGCTGCCCCCAAGATGAGAATTGTTTGATTAGAGAGCTGGGCCCCGATTACTCCGGCAACAATAGCAAAAGTTGTGACAGTACCGTCGATGGCACCATAAACGAAGTCTTTGGTATAAGTCTTTGATCTCGATTCTTTAAGCCTGAGACCTATATCTTCTGGATTATGGCTATGATAGAGGGCCCTGGGAAATCTGGACGGAGTTTTCATGGATCTATTCTATCCGATCCAGGGCCATAAGTTAAGTGCTGTTACTCAGGTATTAAATCAGTGGGTCGGGCCTCAACTTTCCAGAGAACTCCACAGGCAACTGGAATGGATTCGTAAGGGGTTAGTCCATCCATTGTGGCAACTGTTTTGGGCAGTTCTTTTTTATTGTTGGCCCCTTGAATTAACACAATTCTTCCAGGAAAAGTGAGTCCTTCCTCCTGGCCAATTTTAATAATGAGATCTTCAGGATCTTGATCCACACTTTTTAAGTCGCTAAACATTCTGTCAAAGCTTGCTGTTCTTTCATAAAAGTATCTGCCAGTGTTTATATCTCCCACGGGATTCTCATTCTGCCCTTCCATTTGAGAATCAATATTGCCATCCAGAGGAATAGTGATCTTGCCCATAGCGACCATGGCTTCCCGAATATCAATATAAGCGTCTTTGTTTAAATCATCATTAATGTTGGGACATCTCCTTCCGGTATAAATCGCTTGTCGGTGTTCAATGCCCTTATGGCCATATTGGAGTTTTACATAAGCGGAAAAGCGATCTTCCTCTCGTTCAACTCCGGCCAGGCCAACTTTCTTAAAGTGGAGATTGTAATTGATCGGATAGAGATCCGCCGCATAAAAGCCCTTGATGTTAGAGCCATCACTGTTGATTGTTTCATTTTGATTTGAAACTTCTTCCTGCACAGGAGTTGAAGAAGAAGCTGCCTCATCCAGTGATTTTGCACAGGAGTTGAAGAGGCATAAAGTTACAAGTGGGAGAGTTAGTTTAATAAATGCTTTCATTTGTTCCCCGAGGTTAGTTGAGTACAAAGACAACCCATCTTGAAATTAGAATCTTTTTTTGTCTACTTAAGGACTCCCTTATGAATGATTCAGGAAGCAGTCCGCAGGGGGAAAATTGACCTGCAACATGAGGGGTATGTCGTCGTTCTGTGGCTTCCGGCCGGCACTGCGCTTGCCATGTTAGGAGTAGGCTGGACTTAACCAGGAGACTAACTATGAATGTTTTAATATCCAGAAAGCTGACTCCATTGTTTATCGTGCTCTCTTTATTGAATCTTTTTGTGGCCTGCGGCAGTAATGATGATGATGACGGTGATAGCGTGACCTCGACGCCTCCCCAAAGTGAAGAACAGCAAGATGACCCTGGTACTTATCAGGCCATCCTGACACCTTTAAATGTCACCGCAGCTGGAAATTCTGAAGGAGAAGCCCTCATCAGAATTAGAGGTGATGAAGTTGAAGTCGATGTTGATGGCAAAAAAACTCCGAGACGAATTATTCACCGGCAGCATGTTCATGTTGGAGGCAGTTGTCCCACGCCACTTAATGATATCAATCAAGATGGTTTTGTTGATTATGTTGAAGCTCAGGCATCCACTGGAAAAATTTTAATCCCATTGGATAATGAACTTAGTTCTCAGATCGCTGGAGGCATTTATCCCATCTCTAACAGATTTGGGAATTATTTCTATGATGAAGAGACCTCTCTGGCGAGAATGCTGGCCGATCTTCGGGCCCCGGATCCTGTTCCCGAAGATGATTTAGTCAAACTTGATCCGGCCGATAATTTAAATTTGGCGGGGAGAACGGTGGTTATTCATGGGGTAAGTCGTTTGTTCCCATTGCCGTCAACAGTCGCCTCACAGGGAGGAGCACCTGCTCATCGGACTTTGCCTATTGCTTGTGGAGTTCTGGTTAGGGTAGCAGATTCGGAAGAGGTACCGCCGCCAGTACCTGTACCCACTCCTACACCACCAGTATGTCCTGTCGAAACAGCTTTTAGTACCCGTATCTCAAATAATTTACTCATAGGTGGTGTCCGATGTCAGGGTGGTGAAACCACTGAAGTCACAGGTGATGATGGGACAACTCGCATATTTGTATGTCGTGAAGGTCAATGGCTGGTAACGGTAGATAATGTTAATACCTGTATACCTGGTGGTGGATGTACGGAGGTTGGAGTATTGCCGGTAATAAGTAGCCTCAACCGAAGCTCTCCCTCTGATCCTCCGAGACACTGCTCATTCAATATAAATCCGATTAGTCCTATTTCTGGTGAGCAAAGAGATATCCTCGAGGATCATCAGGTGAGATTCTTTCAAAATCGAGATCCAATTGTGATACCGAAAAGTAATCCATAGGAGGAGACCATGAATCAGAATGATGAATTTGAATCCCCTTATCCGGGAACCGCCGTGGGTAAGACAGAAAGATATACAAAACGTAATCCGTTATTCAGTCAATCACTCGGTTCTAATGCAGGAAAGGGCCCAAGAGGCTGGCAAAGAAGTGATGACTGGGTAAAGGAAGCTGTCTGTGAGGCCTTATATAGAAGTCCAGAGGTTGATGCCCGGGATATAGAAGTGGAGGTTCATGACGGCGTGGTGTTTCTGACAGGTTCTGTTAGTGATCGCTGGATGAAAAAGGAAGCCGAAAAGTGTGTGGATAAAATCAATGGGGTTAGGGATGTAATGAACAAGGTTGGTTTTAAAACGCTTTAGAAAACTTCAATGTTAAAGAAGTTCTCTTCTTTTACGAGCTCTTTTAAAATTGTCTTAGTCCTCAAGGTTTCTTATACAGAGTCTCTGATAAGCGCCGGGAGTGATAACAAATGGCCATCTCATGATGGCCATTTGTTTTTTAACAAGGAGATATCCGTGAAACAACCAAAAAGAATGAACTATGGTTTTGGCGGCTTCAGTGATCAATACGATAATAATCGAATGAGAAGTATGGACCGTGATCAACATCCAGGCAGTGTTACGGGTATACCATTTGAGGATGATTTTGATGTTGAAACGAATGATTATTTTCCAGATCATGGCGAAGGTGATCCTTGGAGAAGGTCACGGTTTGATTCTCCTCGTGACGAAGATTTAGGACGAAGCCAGTTAGGGACATCCTGGAACCAAAATATAGAAACAATGGATAACCTGGCCCGATCTGATTTAAGACCGGACCTACATCCTGAGAAGAACTTTAAAGGACGTGGCCCTAAAGGCTGGAAACGTTCTGATGGAAAGATCCGGGAAGAGGTCTGCCTTGCCCTTGAACGTAGTCATGATATTGATGCTTCCCAAATGGAAGTAACAGTTGAAGAGGGGTGTGTATCATTGAAAGGGAGAATCGAGACTAAAGGAATGCAAAGAGCGGCCGAAGATCTGATCGAAAGCGTCCCTGGAGTGATTGATGTATTCTCACAATTAAAAGTCGATAAAAAAAAATAAGTTACAGGGAAGCTTGATCTGTTTTGGCCTGTTCAGTTTGTAGTTGTGCTTCTTCAAGCTTAGTGTCCCACTTCTTTCCCATGCTTTTGATTTGTTCCAATTGTCGTAAGATTTCCTGTTCCATCTCAGAGACTTTGTCATCAGAAGCAAGTGCTAGCGATGAAGTCAAAATGAGTAGAGTGAAGATAAAAAATTTCGTTTTCATATGGGAATAGTAGATAAAATTGTTCAAAAATTCAATTAATCACTTAGTATATTTTAGTCCCAATTGATCGCGAAGATGATAAAGATTGCTCCTGTGAAGTCCTAGCTCCTGAGCTGCCCTGGCCCAATTTCCTTCATGTCGCTTGACTGCATCCAAAATTAATTCTTTTTTATAAAAAGTAAGNNTCCTCAATTGAAGGCAGAAAAAGATGTTTAGGTTCTATTAATATAACAGACTTACTCTTGACTGAAATTTCCTGTGAGGCATGCAAAGTCGCACGAGAAATAATGTTCTTGAGCTCTCTTACATTTCCCGGCCAGTCATAGCGGGTAAGTTTATTGATGGAAGCTTCGCTAAGACGAAATGGTTTAGAACCTAATCTTCTTTGATACGTATCACAAAAAAATCCAGTCAGTAGGGGAATGTCATGCAGATGTTCCCGCAGAGGAGGTGTTGTTAAGGGATAAACGTTCAACCGGTGATACAGATCCGATCTGAAGCTTCCTTTCTTGATTTCATCTTCCAGATTACGATTGGTGGCCGCGATGACTCTCACGTCTACTTTGCGGGGCCGATCATCTCCAACACGTTGAATTTCTCCTTCCTGAATCGCCCGAAGTAGTTTGGCCTGAATGGATAAGGGAAGCTCACCAATTTCGTCCAAAAAAAGTGTGCCATGATTTGCGACTTCAAACTTTCCCATCCTGTCCTGAATAGCTCCAGTGAAGGAACCTTTTCGATGTCCGAAAAGTTCGCTTTCAGCAATGCTCTCAGGTAAGGCCGCACAGTTGACATAGATGAGTGGCCTGTCACTTCGTCGGGAGTAAGCATGGATTCCTCGCGCCACTAATTCCTTACCAGTCCCTGTTTCTCCCATAACCAGTACGGCCAGATCTGATTTTGCCACCAATTTAATATTTTCTTTAAGACGGGTAATTTGAGTTCCTGTCCCTATTAATTCGCCACCACCACGGGTAGATACTTGTTCCATCAAATCCTGGGCCAGCATTCCTTGCACGCGGGCGGCTTCTTCAAGAGTATCCAGCAGACGGGAAGTTCGGAGAGTGGCCCCCGAGAGAGCAGCAACCGCTCTTAAAAAATCATCACTGATTTGATCAAAGGCATGAGGACGCAAAGAATCAGCGGTGAGAATTCCTATTGTTTTGTCTTCTACGATCAAAGGACATCCCATGCAGGCATGAACATGTTCTAAGGCCTTAGGATCTTCATCAACCATGCCATCAAAAGGATCTGGTAAATCGCAATCAAGAGGAAATCGAACAGGAGATTTAGCGTGAGCAATAATGTCGAGGCGAGGGTGTTCCTTTAAAGGATAAACTTTCTCAGTCGCCTCGGAAGTAAGGCCAAAACTTGCTAAGGGGAGCAAGTGATCGTTTTCCAGAACCATCAAAACAGCGGCATCATAAGGGACGGTCTCCCTGAAAATCCGCAGCAGTTCGTGATAACGATCCTTAGTAGAAAGAGTGGCATTAAGGTTAACCGCGATTTGGATCAAATTTTGGATATCATTCATATGATGTATTATACATAGCTTGATATGAAAATCATATCAAGGCTTTGATATTTTTTTTATATCCTTGAGTCTTTAAGGTGTTGAATTTAAATAGTAATTTAAATGGCACAGTCCTTGCGAAGTAAATGAAAAAGAACAAGGAGTTCCTATGCAAATTGCTGATCAACAACTGTCCGAACTGGCCATTACTTTACCAATGGCCACTGAAATTTTTAGAAAAAATCGCTTAGACTTCTGCTGTGGAGGTAAACAAACCCTACGTGAGGCCTGTGAAAAAAGAAAAATAGACTTGAATTCTATGGTCAAGCAACTTGAAGGTCTGACTAAAAAAAGCGGTCCAACTTATGAAGAGATGCCACTCGATGAAATGACCGCCTATATCGTTGATAGGTACCATAATGATCTTCGAAGACGTTTTCCTGAGCTTCTGGCGCTTGCTCAAAAAGTTGAGCAAGTTCATGGTGACCACGCAAACTGTCCAGTTGGACTCTTCGCTCTTTTAAATGACATGCATAAAGAAATGTTGATGCACATGATGAAAGAAGAAAATGTCCTTTTTCCAATGATCCAAAATGGGGCCGGTCATAACGCTTTCATGCCAATTAAAGTGATGAATGCAGAACATGAATCTCATGGTCAACAGCTGGAAGAGGCCCACCGACTGACTTCAGATTTCACTCCTCCGGAAGGGGCCTGCGGAACATGGCGGGCGTTGTATTCAGGATTGGAGAAGCTTGAAGAAGAGATTATGGAGCATATTCATCTAGAAAACAATATTCTGTTCCCAAGAGCGCTTGGTTAATAAAAGACAGCAGGATGATCTTTAGGGTCATCCTGCTAATTTTTTTAAGAGGGGAAATACTTGCGACTTATGATCCTTCAAAGCATTTAGTAACTCTGACTTAGGGATGATGAGTAAATTCGAATTTTTTTTAACATGCCATCGGAAACGATTTGGTATGACGTTAATGAGATGGTGGACCCCAAGCAGAAACCCCGGTTGTACTGTACCTATGAGCTTTTTATTCTTAAAAAAACAAATCTCGCCACTTAGTAGTAGTAGTCCTGCCAGAGGGACCTGACGTTCGTAACTGAAGTCACACTCAAAAGGAAAACACAGCTCTTCAAAGTGTTTTCTTAACAGATTAATTTCAAGAAGTTCTAACTTTTTTAGTTTAATGGCCATCATTAATCATACAATCAGATAAGGGCTACCAGCACATGTTTTAGATCAAGTATCGGAAGCTGATGCAGGTCATTTTTTTTCGCGGGAAAAGGTCTATTCTCGCCATATGAATTCACTTTTAAAGACATACAAAAAAATTGAATATTTCTTTGGAAACTTAAAGTTTGCCGTCCTGATTATAGGCCTTTTTTCACTGGCCCTGGCATATGGTACTTTTATGGAATCCTTTCATGGAACTGAGTATGCGGGCCGTTTGGTATATAAGGCCTGGTGGTTTTTTGGTCTTCAGTTTCTGATGTTTCTTTCCATCTTATTTGCGACTCTAATTCGATTACCGATAAGAAAAAATCTTTATGGGTTTTACGTCATCCATTCAGGTCTTATCATTATTTTTCTTGGTTCTTTTATTACTTATTATTCAGGAATTGACGGGTCACTGATTCTATTACCAAATCTGGCCTCCAGGGAAATTCAGGTCAATGAAGATGAGCTTCAAATCACTTTGCCTGCAAAGAACAAAGAATTGAAACTGAGTTTACCTTATGTGGCGGGAGAGCAGAAATTTAATGTTGATCATGACGGTATACGAATCAAGCGTTTCCTGCCTTTTGCTGAAGAGAAGCTTAAATGGATTCCGTTAACGAAAGGGGAATCAGAGACGGCTTCATCGCGCTACCAGATTTATACGGAAAATTTTGGAGAATTCATTATTCTGAGTCATCACCAAAATTCCTCCTTTAATTCAAATCTTCAGTTAGGACCTATGAACGTCCACTATTTACCGGAAGCACTCGCCACTTGTTTTGGAGTGAAGACTTCACACGGCCTCATCGTTTGGAATAGTGAGACTGGGGAATGCTTAAGTCCGGAATTGAAACAGATTAAAAAAAGTACCGTGACTGGTAAAGTTCTGGCAGAGGTAAGTTTTAAACAGAGAAATATTTCTTTTTTTCCTGATATGTCACCCCTTCCTCTGGATGAAGAATTAAAGATTGATCATTCTTCGCCATTTCGAATTTTCAGTAAAAAACTATTTGAAAAAGGTGTTCATGTCTTTCTTTTCGGAAAGAGTCTTTCTTATTTTGATAAAGTGAGTAAGACCTGGAAGGGAGAATCATTTAACTCACAAGATCCCGTGTCTTTGCCATGGATGGGTCTGAAACTCCGGCTAATTGAACATAGAACGGACGCTTATCCGGCCATGGTACCATTTTATTCAGTTCCAACGCAGGAGAATGGGAAAATAATCTCAGGTGAATTGAAGGTCATGGAAATTGAAGTTGATGGGAAAACGGTTTGGGTCAAATCAACGGAGCCGTATGAATTGGACCGACAAGGAGAAAAAGTTGTTTTTGAATTAGGGAAAAAAAAGATCACTTTGCCATACGAACTGATACTTAATAATTTTAAAATGGAGACTGATCCTGGTACCAAGAATCCTGCCAGTTATGAAAGTTTTGTCACTTTATTTCGAGGGAATGAAGGAAGTAGTCAGCATCATGTATTTATGAATAATCCACTCAAAGTGGACGATTTCACTTTCTATCAAGCATCATATTTTAAAACAGGTGAAACTTTTGGAAGCGTTTTGAGTGTGAATTTTGACCCGGGAAGACCATGGAAGTATCTGGGCTCATTCTTTTTAGTTTTTGGATCAATCTGGCACTACTTCATTCGTCGCAAAGCTTTGGCACCGTCCGCGGTTTCATCTCGTGATCCACGGCCACAAAAGTAAGGATCGCCTTAGTTGCTTCTGTGACCGTTCCTGATTTTGCATCTTCTGTTGAGACTTGAACTTCTATTTTCATGGAAGTGTTTCCCGTTTTTACAAGCCTGGCCTCAATACTGACATGTTGTCCAATGAGAATGGGAGAAGAGAAGTGCACAGCTTCAACATGTATGGTGGCAACATCCATTCCAGAGTGTTTTTCTGCAACCATTGCCGCTGCCATATCTATCCAGGCAAGAAGAATACCTCCAAACATTAATCCATTAGGGTTAGCATGTTGAGGCATGACTATATGCTTTGATTTCACACAACTATAAGCGGAATTTCTTGTTACAGGTATTTTATCTGTCATGGATAGATACTGACATGACGACTTCCTCCGGTACATGATCCACGTCATATCCTGAACTGGGTTTTAAGCGTAAATTTCCGTTACTATGAGAGAAGTCTATACTGCACAAGAGATAATCGCCAAAAAACGCGATGGAAAGCTACTTACGCCAGATGAAATTAAATGGTTTGTTAGTGGAATTGTTAACGGTCAAGTTGCTGATTTTCAGATTACTGCCCTGTTAATGGCCATTTATATTAATGGCTGTGATAAGGATGAGACTTCAGCTTTAACTGAGGCCATGCTCTATTCAGGATCGATTCTAAGTTTTAATGATTCTAAAGTCATTGATAAGCACTCGACAGGAGGAGTAGGTGATAAAACATCACTTATTCTGGGTCCCATAGCTGCGGCCTGCGGTGTGAAGATTCCCATGATATCTGGCCGTGGTTTAGGTCATACGGGTGGAACTATTGATAAAATGGAGTCCGTACCGGGTTTTAGAACTGAGCTATCCATTCAGGAATATTTGAGTGCTGTGAATCAAGTCGGTATTGCCATTATTGGTCAGTCACAGGAGCTTGTACCTGCTGATAAGATTATTTATAAGCTTCGAGATTTGTCAGCAACCGTTGCCTCAATTCCTCTGATCACAGCTTCAATCATGAGTAAAAAGTTGGCGGAAGATACCAGCGGATTAGTCATGGATATAAAATTTGGTCAGGGCGCTTTTATGAAGACTAAGCAAGAGGCACAGATCCTTGCAAAATGTCTTCGGGATACCGCTCTGAGCTTCCAGAAGAATATTCTTATTATGCTGACTGACATGTCTCAGCCTCTAGGGAAGGCAATTGGGAATAGTAATGAGGTCATCGAGAGCATAGAAACCTTAAAAGGAAGAGGTCCGGCCGACGTGACTGAACTTTCAGTCGAGCTGGCCGCAGGAATGGTTTTTCTGGCCAAGATTACCAGCACAATGAATGAGGCCCGCTTATTTGCTTCCGAGCAGATCAATAATGGGCAGGCCTTAAAAAAATTCCAGGAGATGATTGAAGCTCAGGGAGGAAATTCCGGTATCACTGAAGACTATTCTTTGTTACCACAAGCTGAAATGAATACCCATGTTCTGGCAAAAACAGATGGATTTGTATCTTCAATCGATGTCGTTCAACTTGGACTCAGTTTATGTGACCTGGGTGGGGGACGTCATTTACCTGCTGATAAAGTTGATCATGCTGTTGGATTTTTAAATCACGTGAAGTTAGGACAAAGAGTAAAAAAGGGTGATTTACTTTTAACCATTCAGCATCATCCACACCAGGAAGAACTGGTTCAGGTGATGCGAGCGATGATGGTTGAAAAAATATTTCGCATTGACGAGAAACTTATTAATAAACTTCCAAATCTAATAGAGGAAGTTGAATACTGCTGGGCCAATAGCAAGGAGTCGCAATGAGCATCCATATAGGCGGAATTAGAGAAGATGTGGCCGAAACCGTTCTACTTCCTGGAGACCCGCTTCGGGCAAAATTTATAGCTGAAAACATCCTGCAAGATGCTAAATGCTATTCAGAAATCCGAGGGATGTTTGGATATACTGGCTTTTATCAGGACAAGCGTATTTCGGTCCAGGGGACAGGTATGGGGTTACCATCCCATTCCATCTACGTAAATGAATTGATTGATCATTTTGGAGTTAAGACACTGATTCGGGTAGGATCTTGTGGATCCTTTCAGGAAAATATTAAGCTTCGTGATGTTATTCTTGCAATGAGTTCATGCTCTGAATCTAGTTTTAATCAGAAAACTTTTAAGGGGATGGATTTTGCTCCAACTGCCGATTTTGAACTATTACTCAAGGCCTATCAATACGCTAAATCCAAAATGTCGAATGTTCATGTGGGAAGTATTCTATCCTCTGATGTCTTTTATAATGAAGATCCGGAGGAGTGGAAACTTTGGGCGAAGTACGGCGTTTTAGGGGTGGAAATGGAAACTTCGGCCCTTTATACCATTGCTGCTCGTAAGAAATGTCGTGCCCTAAGTGTCCTTACCGTAAGTGATAGCTTTCTTACTTCAGAAGGAAGTACAGCTGAAGAGAGAGAGCGTACTTTTACCCAGATGATTGATATTGCGCTTAATTCAATTTAACTAATAAAAACAGTCTCCCCCTGACTTTTCTATGGGCAAGGTGTAACCTTTTAAAAGGATGGGGATACATGGAAAGAGAATTAATCACATACGACGAACTGATTCATCAGAGGCCAAATTTATTTTCTGCTTCTGCAGTCTATATTACAGAGGATCAGTTTTTACAGATACAAAAGATAATTTCAGCTGTCGAGAATGTGGCCCGATTAAAAGGGTATCAACGTAAGATTTTATCTGAAGTTCCGGCCATCGCTCATCTGGACTTTGGTCCTCAGAGCGTTTTCATGGGTTATGATTTCCATTTATGTGAAGATGGACCTAAGCTCATTGAAATTAACAGTAATGCTGGCGGTGCTTTGTTAAATCTAAAACTGGCCCGGGTTTTTCAGCTTACCGGAGCTGGAGGGAATGTAAGAACTCCCACTGAGTTACAGGACTTAGAGAAAAATTTATTTGAAATGTTCCTGGAGGAATGGAAACTTCAGCGAGGAGATCAGAGGCTTAAAACGGTGGCCATCATCGATGATGATCCATTGAATCAGTATCTGTATCCAGAGTTTGAGCTTTTTAAGAAGCTGTTTGAAAGTTTCGGAGTGATTGCCTTAATCGTTGATTCCTCTCAAGTCGTACACCGCGACGGAAAGCTTTGGTATAATGAAACTGTCATTGATATGGTCTATAACCGTCTGACTGACTTCTATTTTGAGCAGCCTAAACACGTCCCCCTACGCCAGGCCTATAGAACAAATTCAGTGGTAGTGACACCTCATCCTAGAGGGCATGCCTTTTTCGCCAACAAACGCAATCTTGAAACTTTATCGAGTAACCAAGCGTTAACCGAACTAGGTGCCAGGGATGAAGATCGCGAGACACTTCTTAAAGGCATACCAAAAACATTAGAAGTGACAATTGATCGAACCAAAGATCTATGGGAGAATCGTCGATTACTCTTTTTTAAAACCGCCACAGGGTATGGAAGTAAGGCAGCTTATCGGGGCGATAAACTCACAATCAGAGTCTGGAATGAAATTATAAAGGGTGATTATGTTGCTCAAACCTTCGCACCTCCCAGTAAAATTCTAATAAAAAATGGCGAAAAAGATTCAGAGCTAAAAGTAGACATCCGTGCCTATGTCTATCAAGGTAAAATTCAACTCATGGCATCCCGTCTCTATAGTGGACAAACCACTAATTTCAGGACTCCAGGCGGCGGCTTTGCTCCCGTTTTTTTGAAATAAAATTATTCTGTCACAATCAATACTTTTATAGCGTCTCTGAATCCGACAGGAGTTTTAAATGTTTCTGAAGTATACATGTCTTCTTTTGATGGTTTATCCCATAAGTGCTCTGGCCATCGAACTTACCCCTAAACTAGTCCTTGAGACGGTTTATAAAAATAATCCGGAGCTGGCCTCATCCAAGGCCACCGTAGAATCAGAGAAGGCCGCTATCTCATCTCAATATTCTCTATCAGGCCCACGTCTTGGCCTTATGAAAGAAAGCGACATGAATACGATGCAAATGAAAGATGGACCAATGAAGACATGGTCTATATCGCAAGAGATTATGTTTCCCACTAAGTACTTTTCAAGAGGAGACATCCAGAAAACAAGATTTAAAAAAAATCAGGAAGAATATGAGGACAAACGATTGGAACTCAGATCGGAAGCTCTATCAGTATATTTTCGGTATTATACCTTTAGAAGAATATTCTCCTTATTAAAGGCCCAGAAAGAAACTCTAAGAGAAATTGCCAGAATTGCGGAAAATCGACGCTCCACCGGAGTAGTGCCTCAGCAGGATGAGATGAAGGCCCATGTTGAACAAACCAAAATCGAAAATGAATTACTTCTCATGGCCCAGGAATATGCAGAGGCAGGTTACACTCTTAATGCCATTTTAAATCGTCCAATCGAAAGTGAAATTAAGTTGCCTGAAAAGGACTTCAATTTAAAAGAAGACGTCAAACTGGTTTCTGATTTTGAAGAACTTAATATTCACGCTTCAAATCTTATAAGAAGTGAGGAGTATTCGGTGAAAGAGGCAAGTCTGGAAAAAGATCTGGCCCAAATGGGGTACCTTCCGGATTTTATGCTGACTTATAAAAAGGCATATGGAAATAATGCGATTTCAACGGCGGAAGCTTTTGGAATCGAGATGACTGTTCCTCTTTGGTTTTTGAAAAAAGAGAGAAGTGAAGTTGGCGCAGCTACCTTGAAAGAATATGCTGCCAAAAGAAAGCTTGAGTCAGTTAAAAGAAATATTGAATCATCAGTCAGAATTTTAAAAAGCAAAGTCATAACTTATTCCAAACTTCTTCAGATATATGAAACGGCACTCATCCCACAGGCGACGAGTACTTTGAATTCATCCCGCTCGGCCTATAGCACCGGCAAAGTTGGTTTTCAGGAACTACTGGATGCAGAAAGAACCCTCTATTCGACACGAATTGAGTATTATCAAAACTTTTCAAAATTCATAGATGCAGTAACAGGATTGGAAAGGGTTGCGGGCATAAGTGTCAGCAGACTTCCTTTTTCTGAGGAGGACATTTGAAGCACCTTAGTTTATTTCTATCAGTCATACTTTTTTTTGCCATATCCTCTTGTAATAAAAAAGATGATGCCGATGCCGGACACAATCATCAAGAAGAGGTTTGGATATGCCCAATGCATCCTCAAATCAGGAAGGATTCTCCGGGGAAATGTCCCATTTGCCATATGGACCTGGTTAAGATGAACGACGTTCCGGAAGATTCAAAAGATGTCCATAAAACGAAAACTACTCTTCCGGAGGGCCATGCCAACGTAAACCTCTCTTATGGTCGTCAACAATTGATCGGTGTAAAAACCGGGACTGTTGAGAAAAAGCCTTTGTTTAAAGTCATTGAAGCGTCTGGAAAAATTGCTTTTGATCCAGAACTCTACACTGCTCAAGCTGAATACATTGAGGCGATTAATCAAAAAGAGCGAGTAAAGGATTCCACAGTAGACGAGGTAAAGCACTCGGCAAATCGTATGGTTGAATCCGCCAAGCTTAGGTTAAAAGTTCTGGGCTTATCAGACGACCATATTCGCAGACTCAGCAGAAGTGGAGTGGCCGGATCTGCACTACTCATTCCAAAATCAGGTGAAAAATTGTGGGTATATGCTGAGGTTTTTGAGATGGATCTTGCCTGGATTCATCCTGGCCATGAAGCAACTGTTTCAGGAAGTTCACTGGGAAATAAAAAGCTCAAAGGGCAGGTTGTCTCTGTTGATAGGGTCATTAATAAGGATACCAGAACGGCGAAAGTCAGAATCCTTATACCTGATACCAAAGCGAACTTGCGGCCGGAATCCTATCTGGACGTAAGTATTCTCTCTCCATTAGGGGAGCAGATAACGGTGCCTTTTAATGCCGTTTTGGATACCGGAAAAGAGGCCTGGGTTTATGTTGTTAATAAAGACCAACAGTTTGAGCCTAGACTGATTACGATTAAAGAAAGAGCGGGTGATCAAATCGCAATAGAGTCGGGAGTTTCAGCTGGAGAAAAAATTGTCACCAGTGCTAATTTCCTGATTGATTCTGAGTCGCGACTGCAAGGATCCGGCATTCAGGAGCCGGATAAGAAAACACCCACTTGTCCCGATGGACAATTTTGGCATGAACAGATGAATCACTGTATGGACCAACCATGATTGAAAAAATTATTGATTTCTCCGCGAGAAACAGATTTATTGTTTTACTCCTGACTTTCATCCTTGGAATGGGGGGATGGTTTAGTTTTAAGAATATCCCAATTGACGCTATTCCTGATCTCTCTGATACACAGGTTATCATTTACTCCAAATGGGACCGCTCGCCCGATATTATTGAAGACCAGGTCACTTATCCTATAATTACTGCCCTTTTGGGTGCTCCAAAAGTAAAAGACATTCGGGGTTTTTCTGATTTTGGTTACTCTTATGTTTACGTAATTTTTGAAGATGGTGTCGATCCTTATTGGGCAAGATCCCGTACCCTGGAGTATTTATCCAAGATTCAGCCGCAACTACCTGACGGAGTACAAACAGAAATGGGCCCGGATGCTACTGGTGTAGGCTGGGTCTTTCAATATGCTTTGGTTGATAAGACTGGAAAGAATTCTTTGGCGGATCTTCGTTCTTATCAGGATTGGTTTTTAAGATACTTGTTGCAAACTGTTCCGGGAGTTGCCGAAGTGGCTTCTGTGGGTGGATATCAAAAACAGTATCAGGTGAAGATCAATCCAAATGCTCTTCTTGCCTACAAAATCCCTATCGATAAAGTTGCGAGTGCAATTAAAGAGAGTAACAACGACGTCGGTGCCCGGATGCTTGAGATTTCCGGTGCTGAGTACATGATCCGTGGGAAAGGGTACATCAAAGGTTTAAAAGACATTGAGAACGTGGTTATTGGATATGAAAACGGGACTCCCATATTTATTAAGAATGTGGCCCAGGTAACTGTTGGACCTGAAATTAGAAGGGGAGTTACTGACCTGGATGGCGAAGGTGATGCCGTTGGTGGAATTATCGTCATGAGATATGGTGAAAATGCCACTAAGGTCATTGAAGGTGTTAAAGAAAAAATCCGAACTATCACTCCCAATCTTCCAAAGGGAGTTGAGCTGGTTATAACTTATGATCGTTCAGATTTAATTGAACGCGCGATTGCCACTTTGAAGCATGAGCTTTTTTTGGAAATGCTGATTGTTTGTATTGTGATTCTGGTCTTCTTACTTCATATTCCGAGTGCTTTGATTCCTATCATGACCCTGCCACTGGCGGTGCTCATGAGTTTCATCCCCATGTACTATTTCGATCTTTCTTCAAATATCATGAGTTTGGGAGGGATTGCTATTGCTATCGGTGCCATGGTTGATGCCGCTATTGTGGTGGTTGAAAATTCCCACAAGCACATTGAGGAATGGGAAAAAAATGGCAAACATGGAGATCCTAAAGAAGTGGTGATTACTGCCATTAAGGAAGTTGGACCTGCTAGCTTTTATTCCTTGCTGGTCATTGCGGTTTCTTTCTTACCGATCTTTGCTTTGGAAGATCAGGAAGGAAAACTATTTAAGCCTTTGGCCTATACTAAGAATCTTTCGATGATCATCGCCGCTATCCTGGCCATAACTTTAGATCCCGCCTTACGAGTTACGTTGACTCACTTTTCGGTTAAGCACTATAAACCACGTTGGCTAAGTAATGTCCGGAATGCCGTACTGGTTGGAAAGACATATTCAGAAGAGGAACACCCCATCAGTAAAGTTTTATTCAAACTTTACGGACCGATTGTGGATTGGGTTATCGAACATCGCTATAAAACTCTTCTGTTTGCTTTTATTGCTTTGTTGGCCACGATTCCAGTCTATTTGAAATTAGGCTCTGAATTCATGCCTCCATTGAATGAAGGAACAATTTTATACATGCCTACGACTATGCCTGGGATGTCGGCAAGTTCTGCTCAGGATTTACTCCAAAGACAAGATAAGATTATAAAATCCTTTCCTGAAGTTGAAAGAGTTTTTGGTAAGGCCGGCAGGGCCGAAACTTCTACTGATTCAGCGCCTTTTTCCATGGTTGAAACCACCATTATTCTTAAGCCGCAGGATCAATGGAGAAAAAAAGAAAGATGGTATTCCGATCTTCCGGAATTCATGCAGTGGCCTTTTACATTTATCTGGTCTGATACTTTAAGTTGGGAAGAATTAATCTCCGAGATGGATAAGGCCACTAAATTTCCCGGCACTACTAATGCCTGGACCATGCCTATTAGAACCCGGATTGATATGCTTTCAACCGGCATTCGAACACCTGTGGGTATAAAAGTACTCGGATCAAATTTAAAAGAAGTTGAAAAAGTTGCCATCGAATTGGAAAAAGTCGTCTCGAAAGTCGAAGGGACTCGAAGTGCATTTGCCGAGAGAGTTTCAGGTGGATATTTTCTGGACTTCAACTTTCATCGCGAAAAGCTCGCCCGTTATGGTCTTTCCATAGATCAGGCCCAGATGGCGCTGATGACGGCAGTTGGAGGAGAACCGGTAACTAAAACAGTGGAAGGCAGAGAACGTTATACGGTGAATGTGAGATACTTTGCTGACTTTAGATCTAACGTTGATGCACTCAAGAGAGTACTGATCAGCACTCCGGCCGGTAATCAGATTCCTATGGGTCAGGTGGCCACAATTGAAATGGTTCAGGGCCCATCCATGATCAGAAACGAGAACGGGTTGCTCTCAAGTTTTGTCTATGTCGACGTGGCGGATCGGGACATTGGTAGCTATGTTAAAGATGCTAAGAAGTTGGTGGAAGAAGAATATTCGCTTCCGCCTGGTATCGATCTTTCCTGGAGTGGCCAGTATGAAAATATGGAAAGAGTTAAAGAGAAACTAAAAGTAATCATTCCGTTAACATTATTTATTATCGTCTTCCTCATTTATCTGAATACCAAATCATGGATTAAAACCAGCATCGTCCTTCTGGCGGTACCATTTTCGGCCATAGGTGCTTTTTGGATTTTATATATTCTTGATTACAATATGAGTATCGCGGTTTGGGTTGGTCTTCTGGCGCTTCTTGGAGTTGATGCCGAAACGGGAATTTTCATGCTGCTGTATCTGGACATTGCTTACGAGAAAGCGGTCAAAGACGGAAAGATGAATTCCTTTAATGATTTGAAAGTAGCTGTGCATGAGGGAGCAGTCAAACGGGTCAGACCTAAGGTCATGACAGTCGGGACAACATTTATTGCGCTTTTACCGATCATGCTTGCAAGTACTTCTCAAGCAGGTGCTGATGTCATGAAAAGGATTGCAGCACCTATGTTTGGTGGAATTATTAGTTCATTTGCACTGGAGCTTCTAGTGTACCCAGCAGTCTTTACCATCTGGAAATGGAATTTTAGATCCAAGAAGTAAAATCACTGTATGAGAGCTTTAAATAATAGCCTAATACTGATAGCAAGAATTAAGACTCCTGTTCCTTTCTGGATAAGGGAATAGGAGATCTTTGAATGAGTTCCGATACGTGAACCGATCTGGCCTGCGATGATAACTATTATAAAAAGAGGAAAATAGGAATACAGTTCCTCGGCCCTGAAATCTTTAGTTAATTGTCCTCCCAGACCAGCAGCAGAATTCACGAGTATAAAAAAACTAGCGACCGCTGCGGCGTCTTTCGATCTGGCCCATCCCATGTTGATAAGTATGGGTGATAAGAAAATGCCGCCTCCAATTCCTACCATACCTGAAAGGAGTCCTAAGGCAGCACCAACGATTAATGAAAGCTTGATAGATGGACTTTTGATCTCAGTGATATTTCGGTCTGGTAGAAAAAGTATTCTTATTCCACTAATAATCAGACTGATGGTAAGGAGTAGATAAAAAGTCTGTTCCTTGATTGGGAAGAGCCCTCCCATGAAGGACATGGGAATGGAACTTAGAATAAAGGGTAAAATGAGTTTTTTTGAGATGTGACCATTCTTCCAGTAATGATAACATCCTCCAGAGACCACCAGAAGATTACAAACCAGAGCAATTTTTGGGATTAATTGGTAGGGAATATTGGAAACAGCTAACACGGCAATATAAGAAGATCCTCCTCCAAAACCCACGGTGGAATATAGTAGGGCTATCACAAAAAAAGATGGGACAAGTATCAGCATAAATCCTCTTTAAAATAGTAACTTAGCAGACTTCTATTGTCAGAGAAAAACCTACTATTAAGATCCGATATAATCTTGAGAAATACTTTCTTTAAATCTGATCCTCGTCATGTTTTATCCCCAGGTTCATCTATATATTTCATATATATATTTAAACAACCCTTAAGAGGAAAGAATATGAAACCAATTCTTGTTGCTTTATGTCTCATGCTTCTGTTCTCTGCCTGTACCAAAAAGACGGGCGATGAACAAAGCGCAGAACTTTCGGACCAGTTCGTAAACGGTGAACTGTCGGAAGTTGCTAAGGCCCGAGGCCTTAAACCTGAAGACCTTGTGTCAGCAGTTAAAACCTATAATCCAAGTGGTGCTCTGGACGAATACCTTGCCTTCTTTGGGACTGGTGTTTCAGGTCGTTTGGCCGTTGTAGGAATGCCATCAATGAAGATTCTCAAGTACGTTGCCGTCTTTTCTGCTGAACCTTGGCAGGGGTTTGCTTTCGATGATGAAAGTAAAGCTATTATTAAAGGCAGTGCTCGTGAAGAAATCGAATACAGCTTTGGTGATATGGGAACTCCCGCTCTCTCCCTGACAAATGGGACACATGATGGCAGAGCTCTGTTCGTTGCCGATGGAGCGAATGGACGAGTTGGTATTGTTGATCTTGCCGAATATGAAACAAAACAAATTGTCACTCATCCTTATTTAAGAAACAGCAATGCTGATATTTCAGTCAGCGCTAATTCTGAATACGTAGCTCAAACTACTGCTAATCCTGAAATTTTTGTTGGCACAGGAAACGAAAGCCGCGCCATCGCTGGTGCTAGTTTCTGGCGCTTCATTGAAAAAGAAAGAGAAGGTCATAAGCACTTTTTTATTGATCCATCGACTTCATTCACTGTGTTGTTACCGAAGGGAAAACAATCTTCACCAGCAATGGGGAAGGGTGAAAGTGATGGCTTAATGCTTTCAATTACTCAGGGTGAAACACCTTATCTTAACGTTGTTAACTGGAAAACTGCAGAAGGTCTGATTTCGACAAAGGCCTTCAAAGTTAGTGGCCATTTTACGATGGATGAGAAGACTGCTCTGGCCTCAAAAGTTTTGGCCCGTCACGAGCTACCGGCGGGGGCCTACAAGGTCGTTATCTCCGGAAATGGTAAGTATGCTGCAATCTCGAACAAAATCAGTTCTAATCTGCATCTTTTGGATTTAAAAGCATTATCCGCTGGCACAGTTTCTCTGGCCAACATCGATGTTGGTGGAGCTTCAGTTGATGCTGCTTTTACTGAAAAAAATCTTTATGTGACAGTCCATAATCCTAATAAAGTCGTCCGAATCGGTCTTTCCGATAAATCTGTAAAATCAAGTCATGCATTGGATTTTCCTGCTGGAAGTATCATTATCCCAGAGGCCGATACAAATAAAACTCAGGAGCGCTATGCGGTTGTAGTTAACCACTCGCCCTATGGAAGATTTACCAGAATCGGACCACAAACAGGATTGTCTGCTCACTTGCTTGATATTCGTGAAGACAAGATCAGCAGTATCTATGATGCTTCAATACCACAATCAACCCGCCTGGCTGGTGTTGTGATGTCGACAACGATCAATAAACCGATCTTCCGCTATAAGATTGGGACTGATCCAAGAACAGGTTTGATTTCTTCTTATAAGACTCCATCAGGTCAAGAGAAGATTGTGCGTGATGGAAAGCGTGTTCATGTTTACGCAACAGTTATCCGAAGTCACATTACTCCTGATTACATAGAAGTTGAACAAGGTGACACAGTAAGTATCCACATTACCAGTAATGAGCAGTCAAGAGATCAGACCCATGGTTTCACCATCGATTCATACAACGTCCACGGAAGTTGGGAACCAGGTAAAACAGCAACTGTAACTTTTGTGGCCGATCGCTCAGGTGTCTTTCCATTCTATTGCACAGAGTTTTGTTCTGCACTTCACTTAGAAATGCAAGGTTACTTACTGGTTAAACCAATGAGTGACAAGAACATCAGTCAGTCTGATAGTTTACAAAAATTACGTAATAATCCAAAAATGAAGAGTTTCTTCAACTACATAAAAGGTGAATAACATGAAAAATAGATATCTCACATTCATGGCCTTGGTCGGTTTAGTGGGATCAGCTTATGCTGACAGTAATTTAACTCAAAAAATTATGGATATCGCTAAGGAGAGAAAGCTCAAGCCTGATGATGTTTTAGCAGCTGCTCAAACCTTCACTCCAGCTGGAAAAGAAGATGAGTTTGTGTGTGTGAACTCAGGTGGACAAGCCGCTTCAGCTATCCTTTACGGTGTTCCTTCAATGAGGATTTATAAGTATGTACCTACCGCTGCCCATGATCCGGCATCAGGGTATATGCATGATCTTCAGACTAGGGCCATGGTTAGAAAAGGACGCATGGTTGACTCTCAGGAATTATCCTGGGCCGATACTCACCACCCGGCCTTCTCAGAGACCAATGGTAAGTATGATGGTCGTTATGCCTTTTTGAATGATAAGGCCAACCCTCGGATTTTTGTTATCGATCTTAAAGATTTTGAAACTAAGCAAGTCATCCATAACCCGATTTTCATGTCGGCCCATGGTGGAGCCTTCGCTACTCCTAATACTGAATATATCGTTGAAGGTGCTCAGTATGCTGCCCCTACTGATCGCAAGTATGTTCCCTTGAATCAGGATAACTATAACAAGCACTATCGTGGAGGGATCACGTTCCATAAGTTTGATAATGAGAAAGGTAAAATTGATCCTAAGAAATCCTTCACTGTAATTGCTCCTCCTTACTCGCAGGACTTAAGTGATGCAGGTAAGGGTGAAAGTTATGGATATAGCTTCACCAACTCTTTTTGTTCTGAACGCTATATCGGTACAGGTCCTGATGGGAAACAGCCTCCATTCGAAGCAGGTTGTTCTGCTCGTGATACTGACTTCATGCATGTTGTTCATTGGCAAAAAGCAGAGGAGTTGTTCAAAAAGGGCAAATTCAAAATGGTTAACAACCACGCGGTTATTCCGATGGACGTGGCCGCGAAGGAAGGAATTCTCTTTTTGATTCCGGAACCGAAGTCTCCTCACGGGAATGATGTTTCTCCAGATGGACGTTTCATCATTGTTGCCGGGAAACTGGATACACATGCTTCAGTATACGACTTCCGTAAAATTAAAAAGTTAGTTGAGGAGAAGGATTTTGCCGGTCATGATGAGTACGGGATACCTATCCTTGATCTTCAGAAATCTTTGCATGGTCAGGTCCAAGTTGGTCTGGGACCTCTTCATACCCAGTACGGCTCTGAGCCGGGTGTCGTGTACACTTCATTGTACCTAGATTCACAAGTCGTGAAATGGGACTATATCAACAAGAAAGTCCTGGATAAAGTTTCTGTTAACTATAACATTGGTCACCTTGTTTCCATGCAAGGGGATTCAGTTGAGCCAGCAGGTAAATATTTGATTGCACTTAACAAACTTGCAATCGACAGATTTGATCCGGTAGGTCCTTTGTTGCCTCAAAATCACCAGTTGATTGATACTTCTAAACCGAAGATGAGGGTTATTTATGATCTTCCTCTTCCATTGGGTGAGCCTCACTACACTGTCTGTATAGACAATAAGAAGCTTAATCCTATCACTACCTATCCAGTAGGTACTGATCCGGTCCAGATGAAGCTTTCACCTGTGGCAACTTTAAAGGGTAAGGAAAAGGTCGTACGTAACGGTAAAAAAGTTGAAGTTTTTGGTACACTTTCACGCGATGGTGTGGTGCCTATGAATGTTGATGTTACTCAAGGGGATGAAGTTATTTTCCACTTAACAAACATTGAGCAAGAGGAAGGCAAGCTGATTAAGTTTACTGTAAATGGAATGGGTGTACTTGGGGTTTTCACTCCGGGAAAAACATCCAGCTTAAGATTTGTCGCTTCACAAAAAGGCAGTTACTCTTATAGTGCTGAGGATATCTCTTCTCCTTTTGGAGTTCAGGATTTTGGGCAGTTGAATGTTAAATTTGACCAGCAGTTTGAGAATCGTCGTCAGGAAGCCCGGGCCCTTGAGTCAGAATATGTGGCGGCCCTCTTTAAGCTTCCAGAAGTTACTAAAGTGGCCACTACAGAGAAATTACATCCGGGAGCAGTAAAATTTGAAGAGTATGGATGTATCGGATGTCACATTCATGGAGAAGCAGAGACAGCTCCTGATTTGACTGACGTAACAGTCCGTCGTTCAAAAGATTGGATCAAGAAGTTTGTGGCCAATCCTGAGAACTACTACACTGATCCTACGATTGCACCTTTAGTTGCAAAATATGCTCTGGAAATGCCAAATCTTGAGGTTCCGCCTGAAGATATTGACTTGATCATTGAATATCTTGATCAGTTTAAGAGTAAAAAATAGAAGTATGTATGAAACAGTTCCGGTTCTTAATTATAATCATCTTGTCATCATGGGCCCTCTCGGGGGCCTGTGATGACAGCATGAATCCTGAACGACCAAGCGAAGGCTGGCATCAGGAAGTTAAGACCGGACCTTTACAAAAAGAAATCGATAAACTCCTCCCTAATTCAACTCTTAAGCTTATCAAGGGTCTTCATCACGGACCTATTCACATTAAAACTCCAGGTGTAAAAATCGAGGGAGTTCCGGGTGCCGTTATTACCGGCGATGAAATAGGTAGTGTCATTGTTATTGAGGCCAATGGAGTTACTATTAAAGGGCTGACCATTAAGGGGTCCGGTCTCTCTTATACCCAGGCCGATTCGGGGATTGGTTTAAGATCAGTTAACAATACTAAACTTCTTGGTAATACGATTGAAGACTGTCTTTTCGGTATCGATGTCTATAGCGGGGATAATAACCTCATTCAGGATAATGTCATCTCTTCCAAAAATCTCGAAATCGGACTAAGGGGAGATGCAATTCGCCTATGGTCGGTTACAAATTCGAAAGTTTTAAACAATACTTGGAGTCATTCCCGGGATGTGGTGTCCTGGTATTCTCAGAAAATTGATTTTAGAGGGAATAAGGGCAGTGATTCCAGGTACAGCATTCATAGTATGTACAGTAAGGGATTAAAGATTCAGGATAACGTGTTTAAACGAAATCAAGTTGGTATTTTTCTGATGTATGGAACTGACTTCATCATCAGCAATAATTACATCGAAAGGGCCCAGGGAGCGACTGGGATGGGAATAGGCCTAAAAGAAACTTCCAATATTATCGCTCAAAATAACACCATTAATTATTCCGCTGTAGGTGTGTTAGTGGATAATTCTCCTTTCAACGCCGGCAGCAGAAGCTGGTTTTATGGAAACAAATTTGCCTTTAATGGTAAGGGTGTTGTTTTGAGCAATGATTTAGTTGGTGGCGAATTTAAAAAGAACTCCTTCGTAGGTAACCTTCAGGATGTGGATACAGAACATAGGAGAGGGAGCCAGAGTGTTTGGGATAAGAATACCTGGGATAAGTATGTGGGATTTGATGAGGATCGTAATAACGTCGGTGACACTCCCTTCGTGATAAGAATTTATGGTGATTCACTCAGAAAATCGAATCCGAAATCATCCCTCTTTTATGGCACTCCACTTTTTACTCTGGTGGGAATCATTGAAGAGGTGGCAAATCTCGGTGAACCGATTATCGTTCTAACCGATAAAAACCCTAGCATTTTAAAGAATTGATTATGATTAAAGTAGAAAATGTCGTTAAAACTTTTAAAACAGTGCCGGTTCTCAGGAATCTTAATCTGGAAATTAATCCCCGTGAGCGAGTGGCATTAGTAGGACAAAATGGTTGTGGTAAAACAACACTAATCAGATGTCTCTTGGGTCTGTACCATTTTGAAGGGAACATTGAAATTTTTGATTCAAACATCAAGAAGGAGCGTGAAGAGGCCCTGAGTAAAATCGCTTTTGTTCCTCAGACCCCACCTGCTTTAAAAAATACAGTAGGTGAAATTATTAAGCTTACTTCGGAATTGTGTGGATTTCCTGCTACCGACATAGACCCTGTAGCTCGTCGGCTTGGTCTGGACATTTCAAAATGCAGTTCAATTCCCTTTAAGAGTCTCTCTGGGGGAATGAAGCAGAAGTTACTTATCGCATGTGCGCTGGCACGGAAACCTTTACTCCTCATTATGGATGAACCTTCGGCCAATTTGGATCCACAGGCCCGGGCCGTCTTTTTTAAGCTACTTTCGGAGTTACCTGTTGAGACTACCATGCTCCTAACCTCCCATCGGGTGGATGAGCTTGCCGGAATTGTTTCAAGGGTGATCGAGCTTGATGCTGGAGTTATTACGATTGATGACATTGTTGAAGGTGGGGAATCAGATGCCTTAACCGGTGAACAAATTTGTGTACTAGAGCTCAAGCGCCTGCCTGATTCTGTAAAAGGAGTCCTGCAGGAATGGTCTTTTAATCCTCAGGATAGTGACGGGTTGAAATGGGAGGGGATTATTCCATCCGCTGACAGCTTTAGATTTCATGCCACGCTTACACGCTGGTCTGGAATAATTGAGAGTGTCACTCTCAGGAGAAAAAAATGAAGAAACTTATTTTGATGCTATTTTTATTTATTCTTACCGCTTGTCAGGAATCAGGAGAGTTGAAACCACAGGAACCATTATGGGGGCGTGAGAGCTGTGCCAGATGCAGAATGGTCTTAAGTGAAAAACGGTATGCCGTACAAAGAGTCCTCTCAAACGGCGATATTCATTTTTATGATGATTTAAACTGTGCCTTACAACACAAGCATGATGAAGATAAGGGCACTCTTTATGTTCATCCACATGGTGATGAAAAGTGGGTTCTCGCAGAACAAGTAAAGTACCAATCAGGCTTAAGAACTCCTATGAATTCTGGTTATGGTGCTGTTACTGAAGGTGGGGATATTAGCTTCTCTGAAATTCAGGAAAAGTTTAAGGAATAGAATGAGACACGCAATATTATTAGCGATGCTTGAAATGAAGGAGACCTTCCGTGCAAAATGGTATCAGCTTTATGTTTTAACTGTTGCCACCATGATATCCATTTTCTTTTATTTTGGTCTTGCCGAATCCAGGGCCTTGGGATTTACCGGTCTGGGTCGACTTCTTTTAACATTGATTCAAATAAGTATCATCGTATTACCTATCTTTACGATGATGACCACGGTGAGAACTTTAGTGGGTGACCGGGAAGCAGGAGTTTGGGAATATAACTTATCAGTTCCTGTTAAGTTGTCTTCATTCTACTGGGGAAGAGGTCTTGGCCGCTTTCTATCATTGTTCTTACCACTTGCCTTGGGAATGATTGCTGCAGGGGTTGTGACAATGATCAAAGGATATCCAGTCCCTTGGACAGTAATATTTTTATATACAGGCTTTATCGGCGGCAACTTATTATTTTTCACTGGGATAGCTTTTCTTCTCTCCGTTCTTTCTAAGACACAGGAGATGGCCCTTGGACTGGGATTCATATTATGGCTTGCTTTTGAGGCCATGATTGATGCCCTTCTTTTAGGCCTGTTACTCAAGCAAAGGGTCTTGGCAGAAATTATTCTTGGAGCAGCATTTTTAAATCCATTACAGTCTTTCAGGATGGCGGCCATCGGGCTTTTTGATCCGGAATTAACTGTACTGGGTCCTATTGCCTATACCATCATCGAAAAAATAGGCCTTAACAATCTTCTTGCCTGGGCAATCTTGTGGCCTTCATTTGCAGGTTTTGGGCTTATGGCCTTGGGTTACTTTATCTTTAAAAAGAAGGACTTAATATGAATCGAATATTTTCTAAACCTTTTATCTTAGCTGTTATAAGTGTTATCTGTTATACGTTTGTATACACCCAGCCCATGTGGAATTTTAAATTCAAGGCGCCTCAATACCCTATGGGTTTAGAGTTGGATATCTTTATGACAGGGGCCAAGGGTGATGTGGCAGAGATCGATATCATTAATCACTACATTGGAATGCAGAAACTGGAAGATGCCGCAAAAAATGAAAAAGCGATGGCACCCTTTGTCTTGATGGGTTTGTCAGTTTTATCTCTTGCTCATGGTTTGTTCCCACGGAGGAAAGTGCTGCATATTTTCTCGTTGGCCATGCTGGGCTTTCCATTGGCATTCGTCACAATTTTTCAGCTTTGGCTTTATAAATTTGGACATGATTTAAATCCTGCCGCTCCAGTAAGGCTTACTCCATTTACACCGGTCATACTAGGAGAAGGGATCATCGGTCAGTTTACAACTTATGCGGTTCCCGGAAATGGTTTCTATCTCAGCTGCTTTGCCGCACTTTGCGTGATTATTTCGGTTTTTATTTCAAGAAAAAATGAAGCAGTTGCAGTTAAAGAAACTTTTTAATTAATTGATAAAGTTTTGAATCAGTAAAACGAAAGGCTTCCAGAAGTTCAAATTTCCCAATGAGAACGATCTTGGAGCCTTTGATTATTTTGCAACCCATGTTCACTGGCAAATCATTTAGTATATGATGAATACCCAAAATATGGCCTGAAGGAATAATTTCTTTAGGTTTGGACCTTTTCGTTAATTGTATTTCCCCTTGAAGCAAGGCCAGAACNNGATTGAAAAAAGGAAAGATCTTCTGGCTGAAGTTTATTTAAACTTTTCTTCATTTCAAGAGTTAATAGTTTAAGTTTGCGAATTGAAGGAGTCGCTTCTCATCCAGGATATAAAGAGTTTTACCTTCCTGCTCAATTAAACCTTCATGTTTGAAATCTGAAATAAAACGTATGACTGTTTCATTGGCCGTCCCAATAATAGATGCAATTTCCTCTCTAGTAAGTTTGATGTTAAGGCGCCATCTACCTTCTTCCTGAACACCATAAGCTTTCATAAGAGAGAGAAGCAGTTCAGCGAGCCTTTCACACACATTCTTTTGAACCATAGAGGTACTGCGTGCCTCTGCGATCCCCATTTCGCGACTGAGTTTTTGAATCATGTTAATGGCAAGAGATGGCTCGTCATGAAGCACTTTATAGATGAATTTTTTATCGATAAAACAAACAGACGCGTCTTCAATTACGGTAGCGGTAGCTGTGTAGTTTTCTCTGCTGAATAAACTTCTATGACCTAGAACATCACCTGGACCTGCAATTCTGATAATTGATTCTTTGCCATCGTTACCAATCTTGGCGATTTTTACTTTACCCTCATTGATGCAGAATAGACCAAAAGGAGGATTGCCCTGGAAAAAAATGGTGTGACCCTTCTTGTAATTATTCATAACTTTGTTATGGCTAATACTAGAGAGTGGGGCATCTTCCAGACCACAAAAGACGCTCTTTTCTTTATTGGTACATTTTTCGCAATCAATGATACGGGATTTATCCATAGTGAACCTCAATTTTTATGCTTCAATATAGCATAAAGCGAGGAAGCAGATGCTGATCCAGGTCAGCTTTTTACTTAAGTCTTAAAATTCTTTTAAGACTTAAGGGATTCTTTGATTCACCCAACATTTCAAGAAGATAGAGGAGGAAGTCGTCACTAGTGACGATTCCAGTAATCTTGTCACCATTTTTGACCAGAAAACACGAGACTTTTAGTTCCAGCATATCTCTTACTATTTTCTCAATGCTTTCATCTTCATGTACGGTATGAACGGGTGAGGTCATGAAGTCAGCTACTCTTTTATGAGACTGGATATGGGTCTCTTTACCAATGTTACCCTTGATGACGGTCATGGAGCGATGAATGTCTCTGTCACTTAGTATGCCGATGAATTCACCTTTAAGATCCACTACCGGTAAGTGTCTTATGGAGAGTTTTTTCATCATCTCACTGGCAGATTGCATAGTAGCATCAGGCTCAATTGTCTGGAGTCTATGAGACATGATTTTCTTTATCTGCATAATATCTCCGTTAAGCAATAATGATCGGTCTCTCTTGCCTATCTAGAATGATATAACGAGAAAGATCATTCCCGTTAGCAACATCATTACTCATTTTGGTCAGATGTGCTTCCACATCAATATGGGCACCTAAGCACCCAATGAATACAAAGTCCCACTTGTCGCTGATCGAATCTGCTTCCTTTACTAATGCTGAAAGAGTCGTTAGTTCATCGACTGTTTTATCCACACACATAACAGGAGCAATAGTGCCGCTATTATGGTGGGATTTTACTCCATTCTTCAGGGACGTCGCTTTAGCAAACAGGAATAGAAATCGTTGAGGTATTGGTTCTTTTTTTGCTGCAATTAGAAGGTCATTGAAATTAGTGATTTGCATACAGCTTCCTGTTGGTTAAATAATATATCATGTCGGGGCCAAATAACTTGACCCGGTTCATTACTTTAAATGAACCTTTTAGCAGAAATAAAGTTTGGAATACAACGTCCATAGATGCCATCTACCAGGACTTTGGCCGAGTGAAAGGCCAGACCCAATCCATGGCCGGTAAAACCACAGCAAAAGAACATCTGGGAATCTCCAGGCACTGCTCCAACCATCGGTTGACCATCCACACTAAAACCCATAATTCCTGACCAACGATGGGTAATCTTGGCCTGACTTACATTGGGTATATGATCTCGGAGAAACTGCTCTAATGCTTTTTGAATCGTGTCAGTTATTTCATCTGAATAACCCTTCTCGACATCTTTTTGGAGTTGTCTAAAACCGCCGATGATCATTTCTCCTGTGGGCAGTTGCCTGAAATAATCCAGAACAAAATTTGCATAACAGGGACCTTCCATAAATTTTGGAACGGGGGAGGTTGTTAAAATTTGTGCCCGGGTAGGGAAAACTTTAGTATCGAAAAATGGGTGGAGCAGGGGTGAATATCCATTGGTCGCTAGTATTACTAGCGAGGCTTCTATTTTATTTTTATTAGTGTGGACTAACTTATTCTCACCCTTGGTTTCAATGAGATGAACTTCATTGCTTGTAAAAAACGAGATATTTTTATCAAGCTTATTTCGAATGGCATTTAAAAGAGAAATGGGATGGATGGAGGCATCGTCACAGTACTTTATACCTCCTGTGAAACCTCTGGCCCCTAGACGTTTTTCAACGTCCTGCTCATCAAGTTCTTCTATATTGATTGATAAGGACCTCATCAGATTAGCAGAGTCTTTTAATTCTTTTAATTCACTTTCCGTACTGGCAAGGGAAAAGCTTCCTTTCTGTTCAAATAGTAATTGCTCTGAATGATCCTGAATGATTTCCTGCTTAAGCAGGTCCAGATTCTTTTCGGAGAACCGCCAAATTTCCAAGGCCTCAGAGGCACCATGTTTTCCAACTAGCCTGTTAAAGTGTTCAACTGATCCACAGGTGATAAAGCCGGCATTCCTTCCGGTTGCACCTGAACCCAATTCATACTTTTCAATCAGGGCAATTTTTAAAGAAGGATCTTCTTTGTGTAGCCAGTAGGCGCAAGACAGGCCGGTGATTCCACCGCCAATGATTGCAATGTCGAAATATAGTTTTTGACCTTCGGATTGGTCATTCCAATAAGAAACACTCATCCTAAAGTGATAACATCAATCAGAATGCAGGAATCTGACCTAAGTCAGAAAAAAACCTTCATTTGATATAAATTATTAAACCCAGGATGAGGAGAAAGCATAATAGACTGGCACCGGCCGCAGGCCAGACAAAAGTCAGGTCATTGGCAAGGTAGGCATTCATCGAGGCCATTAAAAGCCATAATTGCAAAATCACCAGGACGAGGACAATCGCCAGAACTCCAGTCAGAATGGTTGCCGCATTCTTGTCGTAGTGTGGTCCTTTCATATGGCCATTCCTTCGGCATATATATCACCATTGTGAAATTTAAGTTTAACCCTGGCCAGTGCCCGGGGTGGAGGACCTGCCAAAGGGGATCCGTTTGTCATATCAAAGTAACCCGCGTGGCAAGGGCAATAGAGTTGCTTTTCCTCCATTTTGGGAATTACCGGACACATGAGGTGTGTACATTTATTTGAATAGGCCACGAACTTAGTCTCACTTAATCGTATCAAGAGGCAAGTATCGCCCTTATCCGGATAAGTGAAGGTGATAAAATTATTGACCTGAATACTGTCAATGGCGGCAATCTTTTTAATCGGCAATTGAGCTGCTGACTTACGGAAAAAGTTTTGGAGTCCAATATACAGCTGACCCACGACGAACGAGCCGCTTATTAAAAGAAGAAATTTTGTGAATTCTCTTCTTTCAATAAAATGTTCTTTAACTTCATCCACCGGGAAGTCTTCTCGCCATTTTGTACTTTCGCTTAATGGTTGAACTTTTTTGATCTTATCCATCTACTCCCCCAGAAAATCCAGACTAACATCAGCAAGATGATCTTCCATATTTTGACTAATACTTGAATCATTCATGGAAGCAGTGACATCAATGTATTGTTCTTTGGTATTTTTTGGAACCATCATAAAAACTTTCGTCTTTATGTGTTGATTACCAAATTTAAATTCATTTACTGGCGTAGAACTTTGTCTTTGTTTAATGATTTCATCTTTAGGACCAAAGGTCAGGGCCTGACTGGGGCAGACTGTAGCGCACATTGGCTTTTTCCCTTCTGATGTCCTGTCATAGCACATGTCACACTTCATCATCAGCTCAAACTTTGTCTCCATTTTAGGAACACCAAAAGGACAGGAGAGGACACAGTTATTGCAGGCAATACATCGTGGTTTTTTGGCGGATTGAACAACACCATCACTCGTCCGCTTAATAGCATCGGCAGGACAAACTTCGGCGCAGGTAGGGGAATCACAATGCATGCAAACTACCGGTACAGTTTGAGGGGAATCTTCCCGTTGAATTGTTTCAAGATGAATCATGGAGTGACCTTTATGAGTATCACATTCAGCGCATGCTTGCACACATGATTGACAACCGATACAGCGGTTGGCATCTACGAAAAATGCCATCTCAGGGGATACACTCATTGAACAACCTCTCTCGCACTTTTATAAATCTTAACAGCACAGGCCTTATATTCAGGAATTTTGGATATGGGATCCTGGGCCGAATTGGTCAGCTGATTTGCACTTTTCTTGCCTTCCCAGTGGTAAGGAATAAATACAGTGTCGGGCCGGATGGTTTTCACTACCATGGCCTTAAAGTCTGCTTTACCTCTGCGGCTTTCTACTGTGACCATATCACCGTCTTGAATGCCGAAATGTTGGGCAAGCTTAGGATGAATCTCCACAAATGGTTCAGGACATTGATCATTTAGAGGCCCAATCCTTCTGGTTTGATTTCCTGAAAGGAATTGGCTGACTACCCGGCCAGTTGTCAGAATGATGGGATACTCTTTGTCTGTTTCTTCTTTCGGTGGTGAATACTTGGCGGCATGAAAGCGGGCCTTACCATCGGCAAAATAAAAAGGTCCAGCTCCCTTAGCGATAGGATTCCATGAGCCGGGTTCAAAAAGACGGGGAGTTCCGGGATGATCTTCAGTTGGGCAAGGCCAGAAGACGCCCATTTGTTTTTCTATCTTTTCCCAAGTGATGCCGTAGTAGTCGCTGATGCCACCCTTACTTGCAACTCTTAACTCTTCGAAGATTTCTTTTGGGCCTTCAAATTTAAGTCCATGATTTCGACCAACCTCACGGGCAATATCCTGAATAATTTTCCAGTCTGCTCTGGCATCTCCAGGCGAATCGACGACTTTATTGATTTTAATAACCCGCCCTTCGACTTGAGTTACCGTACCCTCATCTTCTTCTTGAAGTGAACCAGGAAGAACAATGTCTGCATACTGAGCGGTTTCACTCATAAAAAAGTCAATAGCGACATAGAAATCAAGTTTCTCCAACATTTTACGGATGAAATTGTTGTCGGGTAATGAGACCAGGGGATTGAAACAGATGGATAATAGACCTTTTATCTCGCCTCTATCAACTTTACGGAAAATCTCATAGGCATCAACACCTTTTCTAGGAATGTCTTTTTCATCCACTCCCCATACTTTTGCGATGTAGGCCCGGTGTTCTGGATTTTCAATGTCACGGTTTCCTGGAAGCTGATCACATTTTTGACCATGTTCCCTTCCGCCCTGGCCATTGGCCTGACCGGTAATCATGGCGTAGCCACAGCCCTCTTTGCCAATTCTTCCTGAGGCAAGGACGAGATTGATGGCACCCAGACAGTTTTCTACACCGTGACTGTGATGTTCAATTCCTCGGGCGTGAAGCATGAAACTTTTAGATGCTTGTCCCCAAAGTTCAGCTGCTTTCATAATACTCTTTTCATCAATTCCGGTTTCTTTAGCAGTTTTTTCGAGAGTCCATTGTGAGACATGTTCTTTAAGATCTTCAAATCCAACCGTGTGCTCATTAATAAACTTCTGATCAATCCAGTTGTTTTGAATCATAATATTAAGCACGCCATGGAAAAGAACAATGTCACGACCTGGTTTAACAGGAAGGTAGAGGTCACATGTGCGGGCGATAGGAGTAATCCGTGGATCAACCACAATAATCTTGGCACCCTTTTCACGGGCGGCCCAAATGTATTCAGTGGTGATGGGTGAACATTCTGCAACATTTGAACCTGCGATCCAAATAACATCAGATTTTGTAATGTCATCCCAGGCATTGGCGGAACGATCAATACCGAAAGCTTTTTTACAAGCGGCACCGGCACTCACCATACAAAGGCGTCCGTTATAATCGATATTGGCCGTCTTAAGACAAAGGCGAGCAAACTTACCCATCAGATAAGTTTTTTCAGTAGTTAGACTGGCACCGGTCAAAACAGCAAAGGAATCATAACCGTGTTGAGCTTGTATTTTATTAATTTCCTGAGCAACTTTTTTAACCGCTTCATCATAATCCATCGTCCTGAAGCCTTCAGGTGATGAGGGATCTTTAGCGTAGGCATGCAAGAGCCGATCAGGGTGAGAATTCTGCAGATAGCGTTTCACACCTTTAGGACAAAGCATACCTCGATTGAAAGGGAATTCTTCCCACGGCTCGATTCCAATGATTTTATTTTCTCTCACCTTGAGTTGCATGCCACATTGCTGGCCACAAAAACAACAATGGGTTTTTACAAGTTTATCAGGCTCAAGACCTCGGTCACTTCTTTCCTGATCATCCAGTTGATAAGAAGTGTGAGGACCAAACTTTTTAAAATAAGCATTTTCCACATTAATCCTTTACTGATTTCATATGCCAGAGTTTACCTTGGGAAAGGCCCAACAGTAGTCGTCGGCAACGGGGACAAATTCTTTGATAGTGCCCGGTACCGTCATTCAGCTCATAGGCATAACCTAGTTTTTTTTGAACTTTAATCAAATCATTTACATGCATTTCGGAGGCGTATTCAGTTTCGCAGCGGTCACACTTGGCCATCTTTTCTTTCCCTATCTTTTTGTAGATTGCGACTCCAAACTGGGCCGGTCGCATAAAGATATGAAAGAATTTTCCGAAAGGAAGGCTGATGAGCGTGAAAATAACAGTGATAGCATGAAAGATGCTTAAAAAACTATAACCGTATCCTTTGAGCCAGGTATAACTGACCGTGAGGAAAAGACCCGTGATACTTATAGAAAACAAGAGAAATAAAGGCATGATGTCTTCACTGAAACTTTGAAGAACTGCTGCATCTCTGTCACGCATCCTTCGTCTAAATGCGAGCATCACTCCCAGGATGACGAGGAATGAAGCCACAACGAGCCCGTGGAAAATCAAATGTCCCAGAGTCGTTTCAATCTTAAAGGCAAGAGTAGGAAAACCGAAGGCAACGATCTTATAAGAAGTAAGATCCCCATCTGGAACAATAAAATACAGCCATCCGAAAACTAAAGGGAAAGTAATGGCCGCGGCAAGGATACAACCCCACATGATGAGCCAGTGAGCGAGTCCTCTTTCCTTACTACGCTTCCAGATAAAGCTGTTTCCACCAATAATGGTAATGATGCGTCCGATGAGAAATTTAACATTGGAAGGAAAATATTTTGAAGTAAACATTAACTGCCAACCTCGCTGCCAATAAAGCTCAGTCGGAGGTCTTTGCAGCCACATGGTATAGCGGTAAGTAATAGCAAATGCCGCGAAGAGCGTAGCAAAGGTATAACCCACCAAAGCAGCATCAAAATGCCGTAAATTTCTTGAACCTAGCCAGATAGAAAGGCCCAGTAGCAAAGTTACGATGATTGAATTAAGGAGTGATTTTTTTACTTCTTTTTGCATCAAGAAATCCTAATGAGATCTCATCACTTTTAAAAGGTGAATATAGCAAAAAGGATAACACAGATCAGGTTTTAGCGAATGACAATTGTCAGGTTTTAAGATTAATTTTCCAGAATATTGCAAGAGAAAGTGCTGCTCCTCCAAGATGGAGCATGGTGATAACTGGTCTTAAGGCAGTGCCAACAGTCATGATTCCTAACGCGATTTGTATCACGATAATAAAACAGCTTATGGTAGGCAGTATGAAAAACTTATCTTTGTGAATTTTAACAATAAGAATATTTGAAAGAATAATGCAAAGTCCAATAACTGGTCCGAGTACACGATGGAGCATATGGATGCTTTGAGATAAGGATTCAGGCAAGAGTAGTTCCTTGCAGAGAATTGAATGAGTGTAACCTAAACCACAAATTGTCCCTAATCCCATATGTCTGATAAATGCGCCAAGTATGATCTGGAGATAAAGCAGAATGAGAGTGACCCTGAAAAATTTTTTTAATCCAAGGGGAAGTTCTATTTTTTGATTGCTGGTTAGTAAGTGATGAAAATAAATGAGAGTACAAAAGAAAATCATGGATAAACCAAGATGAGCAATCGAAACTAGTGGTGGCAGCTTATAGATAACGGTAAGTCCACCTAATAGACCCTGGAGTAAAACCATGAAAAGAGCTGCATAGGCAACTGAAGAGACTTTGCGGTCCTTTCTAGCAATGATGACAGTCAGCAGAGTTAAGAATCCAACCAATGAAGCCAAAAGACGGTGACTGTGCTCAATGAGAACTCCACCTTTCATTTCCGGCATGAATTGATTATGACATAAAGGCCAGTCAGGACAGGCCAGGCTGGATCCGGTATTGTGGACATGTCCTCCTAAATTAATCAATATAAAGGTTAGAAGGATTAATACTGGAAGCAGATTTTTTAAACTCATTATCTATAATTTACCTCCATTAATCATTTATTACCTTGATTAGAATCATTATTATTATTGAATACGAATGTTATTTTTTAGTTAACTAATTCAACCGAGGATGGTTATGAAAAGCATGTTACCTATCGTTTCTCTTCTATTTACATTTTCTGCATTCGCAGAAGAGGCCCCCCTTAAGAACTTTAAGGTTAGTGGATGGGGGTTTGTCCGTCACGAAACCAAAAAAGATGCTGATTATGATTCAAAGCTTAAGGATAAAACCGAAGCTACTCAGACCAGAATCAATGTTTCAGTGAAGGGTGATCTGGCCGAAAATTATGGCCACGTCTTTTTGGCGCCTCAGTTTTCTAAGATTTCAGGGCAAGATGAGTTTGCTTCCACTGGGACGTCCAACACGAGGAGTTCGACATCAGGAAGTTTGTATGACTCAAGGTTAGATATGCACGAAGCCTACTTTGCTATCAAACCTACCAAGGATGAGCGCTTTTATGTTTTTGCCGGCCGACAGGAATTGGCCTATGGAGATCATCTGGTATTGGGTTCAGTGCCATGGCACCGAATCGGTCGCAGTTTTGATGGGGCAAGGGCCCGATATCAATTTGCGGATAATCTTACTCTAGATGCATTCACCATGAAGCTTCAGGAAAATAATTCTGCAACTAATGATCTTCGCGGTCAGGATGCTGATTTCCATGGTGCCTACTTAATGGGAAGTTTCGGACCATATGTGAAAAGTGCGGATATGTACTTGCTTAGAAAAGACAATCAAAAGGCAGGAAGCTTCAGGGATACCAGTGCTTACGGTCTTCGGTTTAAATCAAAAATTGGGGAGAGTGCCTTTGACTATCGTATAGAAGGTACTTTAGAACAGGTTCGATTGGCCGGCGAAAGTTCTATAAAAGAAAGTGAATATCAGTACGATGTTGAACTAGGCTGGACACTCCCTTATTACAACACTCGTGTGGCGATGGAGTACTTTGATTCTTCTCGTGATTATGATCAATTATTTCCAACTGCTCATAAATGGGTAGGGTTTGCGGATCAATTTTCTAGACGTAACTTGAAGGGATATGTTGCTCATCTGTCAACGTCACCAATTGAGAAAGTAACTTTCTTCGCTGACTATCACATCTTTCAAAGACATGACTCAAAAAGAGGTGCCTATAATTTTGCAGGCAATACACTGGGTAATCAAGGATCATCTAAGGATGTTGCTCAGGAGTTAGATTTGATCGTATCCTATGATTTCACCAAGACTCTTCAACTGAGTTACGGATACTCATGGGTGATGCCTGGAAAATATTTGAAAGACCAGAATGCCAGTAAAACTACTGACACTAATTGGTCTTACCTACAGCTACTTGCTAGATTCTAACATTTCATCTAACTGGCCCGGAGTTAAATGCTTCTGGGCCAGTGAAAATACGATGTCATCTTCACGGAAAATATGAAGCCGCATCATCTCAAGCAACGTATGAGACTTCCTTAGAAAATTGCCTAACAGAATTGTTTGTGAAGAGGGATCAATAATTTGATGGATCAAGGCCCAGGTGCATCTTGCTTCTGCGCCCACTTGCATGGCCTCTATATGTTCATTCTTTAGAATGTCTATTGGAGTAATAGGTCTTGCTGCCTTGCTATGTTCTCCAACCTCTAAAAAACGTTTAGCGAGTATTGGAAAAAGAATTTTTTCTTCTTGTTGGTTATGCTGAATGAATTCTGTCATGAAAATATCAAAAAAACTCTTAACTGCTTGCGCATTTTTTCCCAAAACATCCCGGCTGGCACTTAAGTCCAGCAGTACCAGTTGAAACTTTTCCATTTCAATCTTGAGCCTATTATGATCGTCTACCAGCAGCTTTAGGTAAGGATGAAGATTATCATAAAGTACCTTTACATTTGATGGAGGAGTTAGGGCATCTGGAGGGCTTAATGGTGAATACTGAGAACCCCGATCCAGGGCAGATACTTCTGCTTGTTTTTTTACCGGGTCTATCTGTTGCAGGTGAATATTTTCATCTTTCATGAGGGCCTCTTAAATTGTTTGACTGAATTTAGTCGTTGATGTCTGTTCTCGTAGATGAAAGTCAAAGCACATGGCGACGTTTCGGACAAAGATTTTTCCAGTCTCCGTGAGCGTGAGTTCATCTCCAATTTCTTCTACAATACCATCTTCCTTGAATGCCAGTAATTCCTCTTGAATGACAGACCAATGTGGTATGTTCTTGTCTCCAATAGTAGCCTGATTTCTACACATGAGTTCAAGTATGATTTCCTGGATCAATAAGTCCCGGTCACTATGTGTATGTCCCTTCGCAATAGGTAAATGACCGGACTCGATTTTGTTTTGATATTCTTTTACATCTTTAATGTTTTGAAGAAAACTAAGTGAAGAATCCGATATAGAAGTAGGTCCAAGACCAATCAAGATTTGAGATTTCTTATCCACATAACCCATAAAATTACGATGAAGATTATTTTTTATCTTTGCCTGATAAAGGTAGCTTGAAGGAAGGGCAAAATGATCCATCCCGACATCTACATATCCGTTTTCCAGAAGAAGCTTCTTACCCAGTTCATATAATTCCCGTTTCTGCTCCGGTGAAGGTAAATCTTTCTCCGATATCAGCCTCTGATTTTTAATTCTATCCGGCAGATGAGCGTAGCTATAAAAAGCGATCAGGTCAGGTCTCATCTTAATGACGATTTCAATGGTACTGGCAATAGAATCAGTAGTCTGTTTAGGCAGACCATAAATAAGATCAAAGTTGATAGATGAAATTCCATGCTCCCGAATCTTTTCAGTCAGAACTTCCACCATCATAGGTGATTGTTCACGGTTGATTGTTTTCTGAACCAGAGGATCAAAGTCCTGAATCCCCAAAGAAACTCGTTTTATTCCATTCTCCGACAGTATTTTTAAATGAGCGGTTTGGCATGTCCTGGGATCTATTTCTATCGAACCAATAAAAGATTCAAGTTTATTTTCCAACAAAGTTTTAATGAGACGATCAAGGTTTGCCGGCGAAAGGAAAGTAGGTGTTCCTCCTCCAAAATGGAGTGAATTTATGAAAGGAGTGAAGCCAAGTTTTTTCTTGTAAAGTTCCCATTCTTTAAGAACGACTTCCAGATAAACATCTTCAACATCATGATTCTTGGTAATGATTCGGCTGCAACCACAATAGTAACAAAGACTCTCACAGTAAGGGACGTGTACGTAGAGATCAACCCCGGTCTGGGGATCATATTTGGATTTAAGGTGACTTATCCATGTCGTTTCGTCAGGTGCATTTTGCCAATAAGGTACTGGAGGATAACTGGTATAGCGTGGTCCTGGACGATTATACTTGGTAATTAAGTCATTTAGGTTTTTCATGCTGTCATTATGCCGAAAACCAGATGCGAATAAACTGACCTGTGTCAGGTTATGGATTTATATTTGGTGCTACCATACTGTTTCTGAAGGGGAATTTAGTGAAGTCAAAAGAAGTCACCGTTTATTCTTGCTCTGGATGCTCTAATGTCGCTCAACTGGCCAATTCAGTAGCTGTAAAACTGGATCGTTCAGGCATCGCCAAGATGTCCTGTATTGCCGGGGTCGGCGGTGACGTTAAGTCATTGGTTAAGGTTGCCACAACCGCAGAAAAAATTCTCGCCCTTGATGGGTGCCCCTTACAATGTGTGGCCCAATGTCTTAAGCGGCATAACATCGAACCCACCGTCCATCTTATCTTAACTGATCACGGACTTATAAAAAATTCTTCTGAGGATGTTACTCCGGAAACGGTAGAAGATATCTTCCAGAAAGTAACTTCTATCGTTGAAGACATGCAAGGCAATGAGTAGTCCTCTTAATCTCTATTCCCGTTACATTAAAAACACTTATGGCCAAAGAGTTCAAAAGATCCCGATTGATGGCGGTTTTACCTGCCCAAATCGGGATGGTTCCAAAGGTTATGGTGGGTGTACGTTTTGTAATAATGATAGCTTCTCCATGGGTGTGAAGGAGCTTTCCATCCAAGCTCAGGTTAACAATGGAGTTGAACTCTATCGTAGAAGATTCCCAGAATTAAAGAAATTCATCGTCTATTTTCAGAGCTATTCAAATACCTATAAAGATGTGAAGGAATTAGAAAGGATGTATCTTGAGGCCCTTAAGATCGAGGGTGTAATAGGTATTGCCATCGGCACAAGGCCTGATTGTATTGATAAGGAGAAAATTACTTTATTAGAAAATCTCGCTCAAAACTACGAGGTTACAGTTGAATATGGAGTTGAGTCTTTGAGTGATGAAACATTGAGAAGAGTCAACCGAGGTCATTCTGTAAGAGATTTCGAGCAGGCCCTGGATTTGACATATGGAAGAGGAATTAAGTTATGCACTCACTTAATATTGGGTTTTCCCTGGGAGACTGAAGCCGATTTGCAGAAAACTTGCCAAAGGATTAAAAAATACCCATTAGACTTCATTAAAATTCATCAGCTCCAGATCATTAAGGGAACTATTATGGGTGCCGAATTTGAAAAGAATCCATTTCATGTAATTGAAAAAGAGGAATACTTTAAAATGCTTATGGAGATCATTTCTCATCTTGATCCAAAGATTGTGATCCAGAGACTCTTTTCGGATTACCACCGTGATTATTTAATCTCTGAGCCCTGGCCACAATCTTTATCTCAACTCACTTCTGAGTTTATTTTATTCCTGCAATCTTTCCGCTCTTATCAGGGTAAGAACTTTTCTTAACAATATAGTCAACAGAAAGCTTTCCACCTCCTTCCCAAAGGCAGAGGAAGAGGGCGACTAAGACGAAAATGCTGAATTGAAGTCCTTGTTGTTCAAAAAGACCTTCTCCAAGATGAATGAAAAAAATCGCGCCTAAAAGGATTGGTATGTTAAGTGCAATCGCTAGTCGTGTTCCCATTCCAAAAAGAAGGCAAACTCCGCCAATAATATGGGCCATGATGACATACCAGGAGATGATATTTTGAGAATGGCCTATTGAACCCACCATAGACTCAATCGCCTGCATATTAAGAATAAAATACACTCCTTTAATGGCAAGTGCTCCACCCAAGAAAATTCTTAAAGCGTCAATAGGGCGTACTTGGTTAACCAGTCCAGCTAATGAAAAACCTGGTTCTGCTGGCAGACGGATTGGTACATCTTTATTACGTTCTTTAAGTGCCTTCTCCAATTCGGCACTGGCAAGTTTTTCGTCGGCCTCAGAGAAACGAACAAAAAAGACTAAAAAGGAGCAGCAAAAAATAATACAACCTATGATGAGCAGTGAAGTTGGCCAGGTGATGTCACCGTTTCTAAACAGAAAGCTCGCCGCAACAGCTCCAATATTTCCTCCGGCCGCCACAATACCAGTAACAGAGCCGAGAGCGTTTTTATTAATGAAGGGAACCACTGAATAAGTAGCTCCTTCTGACATTTGAACGAATAAACTGAAAATGATCATAGATCCAATCGCCAAGGGGAGATTGTTCATCCGTGAGAAGAGAATCAGGGCAAGACCTTCACACAAAATTGCGATAAAAAGCCATTTAACTCTGCCCTTTAGACCATCTTTTTGTCCAATGCGATCTCCAACGATACCACCGAGACTTCGCGCAAAAATATTCATCAAACCAAAAGTACCAGCTACCAGACCGGCAGTTTTTAGGCCTAATCCAAAATAATCAGTGAAATAAAGAGCTGCAATATTATTAATAGTTATTTCAATACCAAAGCAGGCAGCATAGACCAAAAAAAGAATCCAAACACGGATATCTTTGGCGGCTTCCATGAAACTGCCTTTATTTTTGGAGTGCTGGACGATGATTCCTTTTTCCCTGAGTTCTTTGAAGTTTCCTCCTGGCATATCAGTCGTTAAAAAGAAATAAGCAATACCTGTGGCAAAACACAGAACTCCAGCAACCACCATAGACAGACGCCAGGCCTCACCTGAAGTTAGTCCAAGAGTGACGAAACCCGCAAAGATCAAGGGCATAATCATTTGGGTAACACCACCACCAAGATTACCCCATCCAGCGACTGTCGCATTGGCCGTTCCAACACAATTGGGCGCAAACATCACGGATGTGTGATACTGAGTGATTACAAAGGATGCTCCAATAGCTCCAATGGCCAGTCGAAACAGCAAGAAGGTTTCATAATTATGAGCGTAGCCAATTCCCATTACTGGTAAGGAGCCAATAGTCAGGAGAAGTGTATAAGATAATCGAGGTCCGATTTTATCACACAGCCAGCCGATAAAGAGGCGGGCGATAATTGTTATCGCAACAGAGGCTATGATAGTGTTTCCGACTTGCTCTTTAGTCAGATTGAGTTCTTCCCTTACAATTGGCATGAGGGGAGCTATNNGAGATTAATTCCCGTCGCTTTGTCATTAGATTGCATAATTGTCCTCTGAAATTAATAGATACCTCATTTTTAGCATTCATTTCCATGAACTAAACTGATTTGAATCAGAAGACTCAATGTTTGAAATCAGCCGTTTAATACCTTCCAGGAAACATGACGGAAGTCATGTTATAAGGAAGGAAACTTCACTACTATGCATCCATGAACGCACTTATAAAAAATCCCTATAGATTATTTTTCTTGTTAGGTACCCTTGGGCTCTTTGCAGGCCTGGCAGTTTGGGTTGTGTTCGGCTTCTACTCAAATGAGTATTACTTAGGGAAGATGCATGCCCACTATATGATAGGTATCTTTCTTCTGTGCTTTGTCATCGGATTTTTAATGACAGCAATACCACGGATGAGTGCTTCGCCTGGATCAAGTTCTAAGGAATTTCTATTCCAGTTATTGCCTATGATAGCTGCCGTGATATTTGGCCTGTTTGAATCAATGGAGACTTATTTCTTTTTAAGTCTGGTCGTTGCGCTCATTGTTCTGTTTCGATTCTGTGTATCAAGAATAATTGCTTGTCCCCATATGATACCTGATGTCTTTCCAATGGTGATAATGAGTCTCCTGTCTGGATTGATTGGAGCGATATTCTTTATTTTTGGCCAACCTGAAATTGGGGGTAAGCTGTTTTATTTGAATATGATCCTCGGACTATGTGTAGGTGTCGGATCAAAACTCATACCTATGATACTCCGCTTAGGTTGTTCAAACTCTTATGGAGCGGGGGAAATGTGGTTAATTGGTATAAGTCTCGCTGGTTCTTGCTTTATTGAAGCCTTTTGGAAAGAGAGTGTCGGAAGTTTTCTCAGATTCATGATCTTGATCATGGTTTTCTTCCGCTATTGGCGAGGACACCGTTTTTCAGGATTTAATTCATCAGTAGCTATAGGTGTAAGAGTTTCGGCCTTCTCTATTGTATTGGGGACATTTGGGCTGTGGTATTTTTCAGATTACCGTCTTGAATCACTCCATCTCCTTTATATCAGTGGCTTTGGCCTTCTTACTTTAATGGTTGCTTCCCGGGTGATTCTTTCCCATGGAAACTATGATCTTTCCCTGGAGTTTAAGAATTGGTTTATAAAAATTCCTATCGCACTAATCATTCTAGCTGCCTTAACCAGAATGAGTGCCGTCTTTATTGAAGGCGGTTATGAACGGCATCTGGCCTATGCCGCTTTAACCTTTCTTGTCGCCGGAATGATGTGGGCGGTCTACTTTTTGCCAAAAATAGTATTTAAAACATGATTATAAAAATTTAATTATCTGATCCATCTCATGTCTATGTTTTTAGTCTTCAACTAAGATTCAATATATTTTTTAATTATTGATTGTTTGTTGAGGAAAGAACTTATGATGAAAGTACTCACGTCGCTCTCTGCTGCGCTTTTTGTGCTGCTGTTTACTCCATTGACCGTTTTTGCCTTTGAAGCTCCTGTCTACTTTGAGAATAAGTGTCTCAGTTGTCACAGCATCGGTGGTGGGGATGAAGTTGGACCTGATCTTAAGGGGATCACAGAAAAACGCTCCGAAAAATGGTTGATTGAATTCATCCGTGATTCTGAGAAAGTCATTAATTCCGGTGACCCGGTAGCAAATGAATTATTCGCTAAATTTAAATTTAAAAAAATGCCGGCACAGGATCTGACTGATGCAGAGATTAAGGCATTGCTTGAGTTCATTAAAACCGGGAAAGGGGGCGGTGCCGCTGCTTACCGACCGGCAACTGAAGCGAATCCTTTTGATGTATCTATGGGACATGATCTATTTATTGGGGCCACAAAGTTTAAAAACGGTGGGCCATCTTGTCTTTCATGTCATAGTGGCGGTCCTGATCTTACTATCTTCGGCGGAGGCACTCTCGGACCTGACCTTGTGACGAAGAGTTATGCCGATTATCAGGACAAAGGATTAAATAAAGTTCTCGCCAAAATATCTTTCCCATCAATGGCCGAGATCTACACAGCATCTCCTCTCACTGAACAGGAAAACTATTACCTTAGGGCCTTTCTTCTTAAGGAAAATCTTAAGTATCAGAAAACAATTAGTGAAGGTGACCACAGCGGTGATCCTAAAAATAAATTTGTTCTACTAGGAATGCTTGGTGCCTTAACAGGTCTACTGGGGGCCGATGCTATCTTCCGTAAGAGAAGAAAGAAAACCCAGAAGCCTTACTGAAAAATGAATTAGGAGAAAAAAGTATATGAGTAATTGGATTGATGAACTGGTTTCCCCTCAAACAAGAGAATGGGAGCACTTTTATCGAAATCGTTTTCAGCATGATAAGGTTGTGCGTTCAACTCACGGAGTGAACTGTACTGGATCTTGTTCATGGAATGTTTTCGTTAAAAATGGAATTGTAACATGGGAATTACAGGCCCTTGATTATCCAAAGTTCAGTAAGGATGTACCTCCTTATGAGCCGAGGGGATGTCAGAGGGGAATTTCATTTTCCTGGTATCTTTATAGTCCTATCCGTATCAAATACCCTTATGTTCGTGGTGCATTGGTTGATATCTGGCGCGAGGCCAAGAAGAAGTTTACCGATCCTGTTGAAGCTTTTGACTATATTCAAAATAATCCAGACCTCCGTAGTCGTTATCAAAGAGCACGAGGTAAAGGCGGTTTTCGGCGTGCCAGTTGGGATGAAGCACTAGAAATTGTAGCGGCTTCTTCTGTCAGAACGGCAAAAAAATATGGGCCTGATAGAGTCGTTGGATTTTCTCCTATTCCGGCCATGTCCATGATCTCTTATGCGGCCGGTGGTAGATTCCTTCAATTATTTGGAGGAGTGAACTTATCCTTCTACGACTGGTATTGCGATCTTCCTCCTGCTTCACCTGAAATCTGGGGTGAGCAGACTGATGTGGCAGAATCGGCCGATTGGTTTCATTCTAAATTTGTCGCGATTATGGGTGCCAACCTTAACATGACAAGAACGCCAGACGCTCACTTCATACCTGAGGCCCGGATGAATGGAACTAAGGTTACGGTGTTTTCGCCGGACTTTAGTCAGGTCTCCAAGATGGCAGATGAATGGGTTCCTGTCCATCAAGGGCAGGATGGTGCTTTTTGGATGTCAGTAAACCATGTCATCTTAAAAGAATTTCACCATGAGCATAAGACTCCATACTTTCTGGAATACCAGAAGCAGTACACTGATAATCCATTCTTGATTGAAATTGAAAATAAAAATGGCGAATACTTTGCCGGTCGTTTTGTTCGAGCTGGTGATCTAGAACAGTATGGTGATGAGGAAAATGGTGATTGGAAATTCCTGATGTGGGATGAAGCTACCAATTCCCCTAAAATGCCTATGGGTGCCATGGGACAAAGATGGCAGGAGAAAAAAGGTCAGTGGAACTTGCTGTTAAAAGATGGCAAAGATGGCAGCGAAATTAGGCCCGCACTGACTTTAATTGATAATAACGATGAAGTTGTGAATGTTGATGTTCATGATTTTGGCAATGAGCTTTCATTTAAGCGTGGCGTTCCTGTTAAAAAACTTAAAACCAAGAAAGGTGAAATTCTGGTTGCCACTGTCTATGACATGATGATGGCCCAGTTTGGTGTTAATCGAAGTCTTAGTGGAGACTATCCAAAGAGTTATGATGATGAAAACCAATCATATACTCCGGCCTGGCAGGAAAAATTCACAGGAATTGATAAAGCTACAGTAATCAAGTTTGCCAGAGAATGGTGCTTAACTGCAGAAAAAACTCAAGGTAAATGTTGTGTGATCATCGGAGCAGGAATCGATCACTGGTATCATAACAATCTTATCTACCGTGCTGCTATTAATGCGCTTATCTTTACAGGTTGCGTAGGTAAGAATGGCGGAGGTCTTAACCACTATGTAGGACAGGAAAAACTAGCACCGGCAGCTCCTTGGGCCTCTATTGCTTTTGCCAAAGACTGGCAGGCGCCAAGTCGCTTGCAGAATGCGCCTTCTTGGCATTACATGCATTCTGACCAGTGGAGATATGACAGTAATTATGAAAATTGTAACGTTAACCTTGGCAGACATAAAATGTCTCATGGTCACACAGCTGACCTTAACGTACAGGCCGTAAAATCAGGCTGGCTCCCATTCTATCCTCAGTACAAAGAAAGTACTTTGAAGATTTGTGAAGAAGCCCAGAAAAAAGGTGCTTTAACTCACGAAGAAATTAAAAACTACGTTCTTGAAATGGTTAAGACTAAAAAATTAACCCATGCCATTGAAGACATTGATGCAGAAGAATCATTTCCTCGTCACTGGTTTATTTGGAGAGGGAATGCAATTGGAACAAGTTCTAAAGGGCATGAATTCTTTTTAAATCATTACCTGGGCACTCACACCAATATTGACGGTGAAGAAGTCGCTAAAGATCTGGTTAAAGAAGTCAAATGGTATGAAGAAGCTCCGACTGGGAAGATGGACCTTGTAGTGGATATCAACTTCAGAATGGACACTTCTGCTCTTTATTCTGACATTGTTCTGCCAACAGCGTCCTGGTATGAAAAAACAGACTTGAACTCAACTGACATGCACACGTTCATCCATCCGTTATCTCCGGCGATTGCTCCTGTATGGGAATCAAAAACTGACTGGGCGATTTTCAGAAATATTGCCGAGAAGGTTTCAGAATTATCAGAGAAACATTTCCCACACCCATTTATGGATGTGGTGACCTTGCCTTTGTCACATGACTCTGCAGATGAAATTACTCAAAAGGACATCAAGGATTGGACTAAAGGTGAGTGCGAGGCCATTCCTGGTAAAACCATGTACAAGATCGTTCCAGTGGAGCGTGACTATACCAAACTTTATAAAAAGTTCTGCTCACTCGGGCCGAATGTTGCTAAAGATGGAGTAGGTGCCCACGGTGTGAAGTATGAAGTGGCAGATTTCTATGAGGGCATGCTTAAAACTCACCCTACTTTTGAGGCCGATGGAGTCATTTATCCATCCCTCAAAGAAGATGTTGAAGTATGTAATGCTATTCTCCATCTGGCATCTGAAACTAACGGGGAACTTGCTTACCGTGCTTATAAAAACATGGAAGTAAAAGTAGGTCTTCCGCTTGCAGATTTGGCAGAAAAAAATCGTTCAGTAAGAATGCAGTTTTCAGATTTACAAGCAGCACCCAAGCGTTATCACTCTTCGCCTATCTGGTCAGGTATCATTGAAGAAGGAAGAACTTATACTGCCTTCTCTTATAATATCGAGCGAATGGTTCCTTGGAGAACTTTAACTGGGCGTCAGAGTTTGTATCTTGATCACGAAGGCTATATTGCTTTTGATGAACATCTTCCTACTTATAAGCCATCGCCAAAACCGGATGCTTACGGAGATCTCAGGAAAACTAAAGCTGAACCAAACAGCATTAAACTCAATTATCTCACTCCTCATGGTAAGTGGCATATTCACTCCACTTACGGTGACACTCTTCGAATGTTGACTTTATCCAGAGGGGCGGAACCTTTCTGGATGAATCCAAAAGACGCGGAAAAAATTGGAGTCCGAGATAATGACTGGGTTGAAGTTTATAACGACAACGGTGTGGTTTGTACCCGGGCCAACGTATCGATCCGAATTCCGCAAGGCATGTGTATTGTCTACCATGCTACAGAAAGAACTTATTCAGTTCCTAGGACTCAGATGCGGGGGAACAAGCGGGCGGGAATGAACAACTCCCTCACCAGAGTACATCTTAAACCTAATCTCATGATGGGTGGATATGGACAGTTCAGTTACCACTTCAATTATTGGGGTCCGACCGGCGTAAACCGGGATACACACATTTTAGTCCGTAAGATGGACAAAGTTGATTGGTAGGAGAATATATGAAAGTTAGATCGCAAATATCGATGGTTTTTCACCTGGATAAATGTATCGGGTGTCATACCTGCTCAGTGGCCTGTAAAAATCTGTGGACTGACAGAAAAGGCGCTGAATACATGTGGTGGAATAACGTCGAAACCAAACCTGGTACCGGTTATCCCTTTAGATGGGAAGATCAAAACGACTACAATGGTGGATGGATAAAGAAGGGAAGTAAGATTGAGCTGAAAGGTTCGTCTAAGCTTCAGGCCTTTAAAAATATCTTCCACAATCCTAATCTTCCAGTAATGGATGATTATTATGAGCCATGGACTTATAAGTATGAAGACCTGATTAATTCACCTGAGCAGGATACGCAGCCAACGGCACGTCCCGTTTCTATGGTGACAGGAGAGTACATTGACATTAAAGGCGGGCCTAACTGGGATGACGATCTTTCAGGTTCCGAAGAGTTCGCAAAGAACGATCCGAATCTGGATAGAATGACCGCCGAAGAAAAAGAAGGGCTCTTTAATTTACAGCGAATGGTAATGATGTACCTGCCGCGTATTTGTAATCACTGTTTAAATCCATCTTGTCTCGCCTCATGTCCTTCTGGTGCCATTTATAAGCGGGGAGAAGACGGAATTGTTTTAATCAATCAGGATGCTTGTCGTGGTTGGAGAATGTGCGTCAGTGCCTGTCCATATAAGAAGACGTTCTATAACTGGGAAACTGGTAAATCTGAAAAATGTATTCTTTGTTTCCCTCGATTAGAGGTAGGAGAAGTTCCTGCTTGTATGCATTCCTGTGTGGGAAGAATTCGTTACCTTGGTGTACTTCTTTATGATCAAGATCAGATCGAAAAAGTCGCTCATATGGAAGAAGGTCAGTTAATTGATGGGCAGATAAACGCGATACTGAATCCGTTTGACCCAGAAGTCATTAAGGCCGCCAAAGATTCGGGCCTTGCTGATTCTATGATTGAGGCCGCTCAGAAATCACCTGTCTACAAATGGGTTAAGGAATGGAAAGTTGCACTTCCACTTCATGCTGAATATCGAACCCTTCCGATGTTATTTTATGTTCCACCTCTTTTACCAATCATGGGGAACATTTCAGAGAATGGTTATGACAATAGTAACCATACTTATTTTACCTCTATTGAGAAGAGCCGACTTCCTATCCAGTATCTAGCAAGCCTTTTTGGTTGTGGAGATGAAGGAAAAGTAAGAGACGTCCTGAAAAAACTTATGGCGGTAAGAATTTTCCGTCGTGAGGAATCAGTAGGGGACCAAAGTAAAGCTTGGGTTCAAAAGGCACTAAGTGAAGTTGGTTTGGATGAGAAAACTGCGAATGCCATCTTTAAGCTAACCTCAATGTGTACTTTTGAAGAGCGATTTGTCATTCCAGCATCACATCGTGAGATGGCAATTGAAATGACTAAAATGGTTCTGGAAGCGAAAGGTGAAACAGGGTTTGGCACAAGTCAAAAACCGGAGAGGATTTAATGAAAGAAAATATTTATTCTCTTTTTGCATCAGCTCTTTGTTATCCAGCCGCTTTTACTCTGAAGAATGCCCAGGAGCTTGAAGCCGAACTAAGTCTAGTAGATTCAAAGTATGCGGATCTTATCAGACCGTACACACATTTTTTAAACAATGAGACGCTGGAAAGTCTGGAAGAGGTTTATACCAATACTTTTGATATTCAGGCCGTTTGCCCATTGGAAATCGGTTACACGCTTTTTGGCGAAGATTATAAACGAGGCGAGTTTTTAGTCAGAATGTCAGAGTTACATAAGGAATATCAAACTCCGCTAGTGAGTACTGAGTTAGGAGATTATCTCCCTAATGTCCTTTTGTTGCTGGAAAGAATGCCTGAAGATCCATTCAAAAAAGATTTCATTGAAAAGATCTTGATGCCAGCGATGGAAAAGATGCTTAAAAACTTTGATGAGAAAAAAGATTCAAATCCTTTTTCTCTACCTTTGAGGGCGATGAATGAAATGTTCGCTTCTTCTTACACATTAAACCCTAAGATATTAGAGGCACGTTATGAGTGACCAATTACTCTTTTCAATTTTTCCTTATGTGGCAGTCATAGTCTCTGTTGTTGTGACTATCGTCCGGTACCGATATCAGAAATTTAAATTCTCATCCTTGTCTTCTCAGTTTTTAGAAGGGAAGAATCTGTTTTGGGGCTCAGTCCCTTGGCACATCGGTATCCTGGTTGTTCTCCTAGGGCATTTTGTGGCCTTCCTTATTCCGCAACAAATTCTGGCGTTTAATAGCGTTCCTGCCAGGTTAGTTTTATTAGAAGTGACTGGTCTTGCGATGGCATTGCTTGCCTTGGTGGGTCTGGTTCTCTTGATTTACAGAAGACTAAATAATAAGAGAATAAAAGCTGTTACCACGACCAGTGATTATGTTGTTCTTGTAGTTTTATTAGTTCAGGTTATAAGCGGAATCATGATTGCTGTTGGTTATCGCTGGGGCTCTAATTGGTACGCAGCTTCGATGGTGCCTTACCTGAGATCACTTTTCCTACTTAAGCCTAATATTGGTTTTATCGCAAGCATGCCTTGGATCGTTAAGATTCATATTCTTAATGCCTTTGTCTTTATCATGCTTATTCCATTTACCCGCTTTGTTCACTTCTTGGTTGTTCCTTTTCAATATGTAAACCGACCGTGGCAGATTGTTCGATGGAACTGGGATCCATCCAAATCTCGTAAATTGAAAGGTGAGTAGGACATGAAAATAATCTTAACCTTATTATTGCTAGTTGGAATAGGCTTTGGGGCGACCGAATTAATTACCTTTAGTCGTTCATTAGATTTTACGGAAAATTACGCACCAGCACAGCCGGTGAAATTTTCACATAAAACCCACGCTGGCGATAACAAAATAGCTTGTGTTTATTGCCACTATTCAGCTGAACAAGGTCGTCATGCTGGTATTCCTCCTGTCGGTCTTTGTATGAATTGCCATACACATGTGAAGAAAGATTCACCGGAGATTCAAAAAGTCGTTAAAGCACTGGATAGTGGAAAAAGTATTGAGTGGCAGAAAGTACATCATCTTCCTGACTTCGCTTATTTTAATCACAGTCAGCATGTTAACGTGGGGAAAGTTTCTTGTCAGGATTGTCATGGGCAAGTTCAAACCATGGACGTCATGAAGCAGACAGGAAATCTTTCGATGGGATGGTGTATTGATTGCCATCGAACAAAAGAAATAGCTCCGCCACAGGATCATAAGTCCTTGTCCGGCGGTGACTGTGCTAAATGCCATTATTGAGGAAAGTATGGATAATAAAAAAAATGAAATGACTCTTGAGAATTACTGGCAAGACGTTGAGGATAAAGAATACGATGAGATAAACCTTAAGGAAGAATTTTCAGAAGGGACTTATCAAATAGGTCTAACGAAGAAAAGTCGTCGTGACTTCCTGAAGATTATGGGGTTCAGCCTTTCAGTTCTCCCGATGGCCACATCCTGCAAGAAAATCTCCGCGCAAAAAGCAATCCCTTATTTGCATAAGAGTGACCAGGTCACTCCAGGTGTTGCTAACTGGTATGCCACAACCAGTAGTTTGTGTCCTTCTCATTGTTCCCTCCTGGTAAAAACGAGAGAAGGCCGTCCAATTAAAATTGAAGGCAATCCTTTGTCTCCTATATCTAAGGGAGGAACTTGTCCGGTTTGTCAGGCAAGCGTTCTTTCCCTTTACGATTCTTCACGCTTCAAGGCGCCTAAAAAAAATGGGCAATACACTACCTTTGCCACAATTGATGAAGATATCAGGGCCTCTTTATTAAAATCTGTCTCTGATGGCAAACGGACAGCTTTAATTCTAAGTGCCGTTTATGGGCCATCTCTGGCGAATGTCGTCAACGATTTCAAAAATAGCTTCGGGAATGTCGATGTCATCATCTACAACCCATTCGGTGATTCAGCACTTGTTCGCGCCAATGCAGAGAGTTTTGGCAGAGAAGATGTCTTTAATTATAATTTAGAAAAAGCGAAGGTGATCGTAGGGATTTCTTCTGATTTCCTGGCAACAGGTCTGGATCCGGTTAACCTGACCAAGCAGTATTCCAAAAGAAAAGATTTATTCGTCGATAAAAATCTAATCCGTCATATTCAAGTAGAAAGCTTGATGACTTTGACTGGATCAAATGCTGACTCGCGGATTGTTATCTCCCACGATGATGAAAGTACATTCATTAATAATCTTCTGTTCTATATTCAGAAGGCCACTGAAACTAATTTATTGCCAATTAAGGCAATAAGCTTTGATAAAAACCCCAAGGTCCAATCTGTTGCTTCGGAATTATTGAAGGCCAAGGGGGAGTCCGTCGTCATTTCTGGTTCTTTTGATGTTTCTGACCAGGTTAAAGTCAATGCGATTAACTTCTTGTTAGGGAATATTAATAAAACAATTTCTCTTTCTAACCGAGAATTTACTCGTCATGAAAATGATGCTGATTTTGTTAAGTTTCTCTCGGATGCGGAAAATGGGCGTTACGCCAATGTCATCTTTTATGACGTGAATCCTCATTATGATTATTTTAATCAGCCAAAACTTGAAGGGGCCTTAAAGAAGATCGGGACAAAAATCTCGCTTGCCACAGCTCCAGATGAAACCACCGAGCATTCAAATTATGTTGCTCCTGATCGTCATTATCTTGAGAAATGGGATGATTTTGAAATCGGTAAGGGGAAATTTGCTTTCTCTCAACCAGTGATCGAATCCTTGTTCAATAATCGTGCCGCTCAGGAAAGTCTTCTTGTATGGGCCGGACATAAGACTAACTACGAAGAATACATAAAGAACCTTTGGCAAAATAAGCTTCTGAAACAATTTGGTTATTCTGGAATGTTTGGAACGTTTTGGAACAAGGCCATTCATGATGGTGTTTATGATTCTCAGTTAACCGCTTCACTTACTCCGTCCTTTAAATTTACAGGTCAGCTACAGAATAAGAAAACAGGTGACGGAACTCTTAAATTAAAAATTTATGAAAAAATTGCCATGAGAAAAGGCAAGTTCGCCAATAATCCATGGTTACAGGAGATGCCCGACCCGATAACAAAAACAACGTGGGATAATTACTTGATGTTGTCTCCGAAACTGGCAAAGGCCAAGGCGATTACGACAGGTGATTTAGTGCTTCTTAAGGCCCAGGGTCATGAAGTCACAGTTCCAGCATTAGTGCAACCAGGTGTTCATGATGATGTTGTTGGACTGGCCTTAGGTTATGGACATACAGTTAGTGGAAAGGCAGGTAAGGGAGTGGGAGTAAATGCATTTCCATTCACTACCTTCGTGCTGGACTCTTTTCAGTCTGGTATCACTGTAGATTCGATTCAAAATACTGGAACTAAATATAAACTCGCCTTGACCCAGACTCACCATTCAATGGAAGGCCGGGACATTGTGAGAGAAACAACTCTTGGCAAATACGTAGTTGATCCATCTGCTGGTAATCCAGGAGGAGTTAAGCTCGTTTCAATGTGGGGAGATCATAAAAAAGATGGTCATCAATGGGCCATGATGATCGACCTGAACAAGTGTACTGGTTGCTCTGGTTGTGTCATTAGCTGTAATGCTGAAAATAATGTTCCAGTAGTCGGGAAAGAAGAAGTTTATAATCGCCGTGAAATGCACTGGATGAGGCTTGATCGATACTACAAGGGTGATGATGAAAATCCTGAAGTCGTTCATCAACCAATGTTATGTGCTCATTGCGATAATGCTCCTTGTGAAACGGTTTGCCCCGTTCTCGCGACTGTTCAAAGCTCTGATGGTCTCAATCAACAAGTATATAACCGTTGTGTGGGGACTCGTTACTGCGCCAACAACTGTCCTTATAAAGTCCGGCGCTTTAACTGGTTTGATTATGCTCATGACGACAAGCTGGAAAACATGGTTCTTAATCCGGACATTGCGGTCAGAACTCGTGGTGTGATGGAAAAATGTTCCATGTGCATTCAAAGAATACAGGAAGGAAAACTTCAGGCGAAAAAAGAAGGCCGCCCACTCAAAGACGGGGAAATTAAACTTGCGTGCCAGCAAAGCTGTCCGGCCGATGCCATCGTCTTTGGGGACATTAATGATCCAGAGTCTGAAATCTCACTGAAGCTTAAAGACCCAAGATACTACCGGGTTCTGGAAGAGTTGGGAGTGGCCCCGAGAGTGGGTTATCTCACCAAGGTTAGGAACAAATAGGATAAAAATATGAGTGAAGTCGTAAGTAAATTAAGAAAACCATTGGTGAGTAAAGACAGGACTTATACAGAAGTTTCGGATGATGTTTTATCCGTGATTGAGAAGCCGCCTGGTAATTTATGGAAGATATGTATTTCTATATCTGCTTCCTTGCTCCTGATGGGAATTATTGTTGTGGGTTATCAGGTCTCAACAGGAATTGGTACCTGGGGTCTGAATAAAACAATTGGATGGTCCTGGGATATCACCAACTTTGTTTTCTGGGTTGGTATTGGTCATGCTGGAACACTGATCTCGGCGATTCTATTGCTATTCAGACAGAAATGGCGAACATCTATTAACCGTGCGGCCGAAGCGATGACGATCATTGCTGTGATGTGCGCAGGAATTTATCCAATTATTCACATGGGAAGACCATGGTTGGCCCATTGGGTTTTCCCGTATCCTAATACACGTAGTCTCTGGCTCAATTTCAGGTCCCCACTTCTGTGGGACGTATTTGCCATCAGTACCTATTTTAGTGTTTCGGCAGTTTTCTGGTATATTGGTCTTATTCCTGATCTTGCTAACATGCGGGATCGTGCTAAAACTCCTCTAAAAAAACGTATTCTTACTATTGTAAGTTTAGGGTGGAGTGGCTCACACCGAACCTGGCATCGTTATGAAATGCTTTGCTTGATTTTAGCAGGACTTGCCACTCCCTTGGTTGTGTCGGTTCACACCATTGTAAGTATGGACTTTGCCACATCGATTATTCCGGGCTGGCATGCGACCATCTTCCCGCCATATTTCGTAGCAGGTGCTGTGTTCTCCGGCTTTGCCATGGTTCTCACACTACTTATTATTCTTCGAAAAGTGATGAACTTTGAACACTATATTACTCCCTCTCATATAGAGGCCATGTGTAAGGTTCTCCTTTGTACAGGAATGCTGGTAGGTCTGGCCTATGGAACCGAATTCTTTATTGCCTGGTATAGTGGGAATCAGTATGAGCGGTTTGTCTTTTTAAACCGTGCTTTTGGACCTTATGCCTGGGCCTACTGGACCATGGTTGTTTGTAACGTTTTTATTCCTCAGTTGTTCTGGCTTAAGAGTGTAAGAAATAATCTAGTGATAGTTTTCATTATTTCTATCTTCGTTAATATTGGAATGTGGTTTGAGCGCTTCGTGATTATTACCACTTCGCTTCACCGTGATTTCCTTCCATCTAGCTGGGCCATGTTCTCTCCTACATGGGTGGAAATCTGCACTTTCATTGGAAGTTTTGGATTGTTTTTCACTCTGTTCTTCCTCTTCGTGAGGTTTTTACCTGCCATTGCCATCTCGGAAGTTAAGACTGTTCTGAACTATGCTAAACACAAGGATCACCATGAGTAAGAAATATCTTCTTGGCGTTTTTCATGACGAGCACGACATGATTCACGCTGCTAAAGAACTCAAAAAAAATAAAATAGATATTCATGACATCTATACTCCATTTCCTGTCCATGGCCTGGATCAGTATTTAGAAATAAGACCAACTAGATTACCTCTTGTGACTCTTATTGCTGGTACAACAGGCTTAGTCCTTGCGCTACTTTTTCAATACTGGGTTTCAGTTATTGACTGGCCAATTAATGTCGGAGGAAAACCTTTTAATTCTTTTGCTGCATTCATCCCGGTTGCTTTTGAAATCACCGTTCTCTTCGGTGCTTTTATAACAGTCTTTGCTTTCTTAATGAGAAGTAAGCTTATTCCAATATTCAGTGGTGGTATTATGCATGCAGGAGCTACTCAAGATAAGTTCGTTATAGCATTGGCGGTAAAAGACGCTTCTTTTGATCTTCAGAGTATTTCAAAAACACTTGGTGCATTCGGTGCATCCGAAGTGAGCATAAAAGAGGTATGAATATGAAAATTGTAATTTTAATTCTACTCATACCATTTATTCAATCTTGTTCAAAAAGTTCTGATGTCAGAGGATATACCATTATCGATGATATGGTCCATTCTCCGGCCTATGAAGCTTTTTCAGAAAATAGTCTTACTCCTGACGGTAAAACTATGATGATGCCGGTTAAAGGCAGTATCGCCAGAGGAAAAATGCCTCATCCCTATAGTGAATCTGAAGCTGATGCTCTGAGAGCGGCGGAAGAGTTGCAGGATCCCTTTGTGGAAACAGCTGCCACTTTGTCCCGAGGGGAGTACCTCTATAATAGTTTCTGTCTTTCATGTCATGGTGATACCGGTGAAGGTGATGGACCGATTACTTCTAAAAAATTTCCTGCACCACCATCATTTAAATCTTCAAGAGTCAGAAGTTTTAACAAGGCCAGGATTTATCATGTTATCACTGCAGGCTTTGGCGATATGCCGGCCCACGGTTCACAATTAACCATACAGGACCGTTGGTATCTAGCTCAGTATGTGAAGAAATTTCAAAAATAAGAAGGTTTTATGACGATCTATAAAGATAACTGCAAACTGAATAAAATTTTTATCTTACTGATGTGTTTGGGGATAGTGGGAATTGCAGGTGCTTTTTATTATCTGCCAATTAAGGTGTGGATAAACATTCTTACCGCCAATTTCATGTTTCTTTCAATTGGTTTGTTCGGTTTCTTCATGCTGGCCGTAACCAATATTGTCGGAGCTGCCTTTGTGGCACCTTATCGAAAAGTCCTCGAGGCGATGACCGGAACTGTTCCTTATCTCGGTTTATCCATGTTGGTAATCTTACTGGGGTCTCATTCTCTTTATGAATGGACTCATGCCGATGTGGTTATGAATGATAAAATACTTATGGAGAAGGCTTCTTACCTCAACCTTCCATTCTTTTCTATCCGCATGGTTATCTGCATCGGACTGTGGTCTTTGATGTCGTTTGTTCTGGTAAGAAAGTACAGAGAGCAGGAAAATTTCCCGGAACGGGCAGAGCGTATACAGGAGTCTTTAAGTGGCCTATCTGCTGCCTTCATGATTATTTTTGCCGTCACTTACAGCATGGCAAGCTTTGATTGGATCATGTCACTTGAACCCCATTGGTTTAGTACTATCTTTGGTGTCTTTACATTCTCCGGACTGGTCGTCTCAGGTCTGGCCACCTTGATCTTGGTACTGATTCATCTTCAGCATCATGGATACCTGAAAAATATGAACCTAAATCACTATCATGATTTAGGTAAACTCTTACTGGGATTCACAACTTTTTGGGCCTATATCTGGTTTTCTCAGTATCTATTAATTTGGTATGCGAATATTCCAGAAGAAAGTGAATACTATGTACTGAGGGAGCATTTTGGATGGTCCTGGTTATTCTGGATCAATATTGTTTTAAACTGGGTGATCCCTTTTCTGGTGCTCCTACCTCGTTGGACTAAAAGAAATAAAACGGTATTGCAAAGAACCTGTCTGATTATTCTTCTGGGTCAATGGCTTAACCTCTATGTTATGATTGCTCCAAAAGTAATGGAGCACCATGGAGTGATGGATCCGACCATTACCTGGATTGAGCTCTTTATTGCCCTAGGGTATACTGGCATGTTTCTTTTTATTTTCTTCAAAAGACTTAGTCAGTCTTCGCTGGTTGCAACAAATTCTCCTTTCCTTGAAGAAGGTTTGGCACTGGAACAATAGAGGAATTTATGGAATTGGATACTTGTTCACAGAAAGTTAAAGAACGGGCCCTGGCGCCTAAGTTTATTGGCAGTGAACATGAGTGTGATGATTACTTGAAGAAAAAAGATCACTTCTTGTGTCATTTTCATTTCCCAAATTCTAATGGAGAAATAACTGTCTATGGTCAGCTAACGACTGAGGGGCAATCCCAAGTTATAGGCGAGGCCAAGTTCTTCACTAACGTACAGGGTGCTCCATTGGCCTTTCTGGACGCTATGATAGAATTGGCCCATAAGCGGGATTCCCATTCACTGCCTCTTTTACGTTTGAAAGAAATTGAGGCCTATCTCAGATCGAGGAATTCTGAACCGTCGTTTCCAAATGATGGCATTCAGCTTCTTCGTTACTATGAGCTTATTCACGCTCTTAAAAGTTCTATCTCTAAGAAAGTGGGATATTCGATCCAAGGTTCGCCTGATAATGATAAAAAATCACCCTCGATTGAAGAATACCGTCCTCATTCGACACTTTTATTTAATCGCGAAAAAATGGGTGAGTTTGTTCTGTTAGAGACTGAACTCAAAGTTGAAATAGTAAGTGATGTTCTCACGGCCCATGTCCGTCCTTTGCTACAAAGAGATGGGGGAGATGTGGAATGCATCCATGTTATGGAAAATCTGGTCGTTTTAATTTTCCACGGTAGTTGCGGAACATGCGGTATGTCATTAACCACGACAATGGATTTCATTAAAAAAGTCCTGCGAACAGAACTTTTTGACACGAATCTAGATATTATTACTGATTCATGATTTGAGTCATATTTACTTTAGGCCCAGTCCTCTATATTTTTAATAGGTTTCCTTATCTCAAAACTCTAAATCTCCACGGCGGGACATGAGTCTGAGACGATTACGGCATTCCTGGAAACGGGATTGTTCTTCCACTTTGAAGGGGAAAAATGATTAGTTCACTTCAGGCACAGACAACTGTCTTGTCTTATCAACTACAACCCAGAGTTGTAACGATTCCACTTGAAGATTCTCTATCTCGTATTTTAGCAGAAGATGTTCTGGCCGATATCGACCAGCCGCCTTTTCACCGGGTAGCAATGGATGGCATTGCTGTTAAAAAAGAGCAGCTTCTTTCTTCTAAGAAATTTCGAATACTAGGAACTATTTCTGCCGGAAGTGCGATCGCAACATTACCCGAAGGTAATGTTTGTTTTGAGATCATGACAGGTGCTGTACTTCCGCTTAATGCTGATTTTGTCATTCGTTATGAAGATTTAAAAATTTTTCAAGATGAGGCGGAAGTCTGTTGTAACCTGGAAAAACTTTCGGCCAACTATCATCCCCAAGGTAGTGATTACCGTAAGGGAGATAAGGTTCTCATAACCGGTACAAAGATTAAATCAACCACGACAGCGATACTGGCATCAGTCGGAAAATCAAAAGTTCAAGTCTTTGACTACCCAAACGTGGCAATCTTAAGTACTGGTGATGAGCTGGTAGATATTGGAGATGTCCCGCAACCGCACCAGATCCGGTGGTCAAATGGAATCAGTTTAAAGCAGCAATTGGCTTCATTTAATTTCTCCAAGGTTTCTCTTCATAAGGTAGGAGATGATGAAGCTGCTATGAAAAAACTGATGCTGGAACTTCTCCAGACGAAGGACGTGCTTCTTCTTACCGGGGGAGTTTCGGCCGGCAAATTTGATTTTGTCCCTAAGCTACTTAAAGAGTGTCAGGTTCAGGAGATATTTCATAAGGTCGCTCAGCGTCCGGGTAAGCCACTATGGTTTGGTAAAACTGAGACAAATGTTTTCGTCTTTGGATTGCCGGGTAATCCTGTATCTTGTCTGGTAAATTTACGAAAATTTATTATTCCGTTTTTAGTAAGATCTTATCCTGGCAATCAACCATCGGTGCAGAAAGCCTATTTATCTGAAGAAGTTAAATTTAATAAATCTCTGACATATTATTGTCAGATCAAAATGAAAAATAGTGAAGGTAAATTAATCGCGACTCCTTTATCAGGCAATGGTTCAGGTGATTTTTATCAATTGAGAGATTCCGACGGCTTTATGGAATTAAGACCGGAAGACGGTCCTTTTGATAAAAACTTTTTAGGCGAAATTTATCTCTGGGAAAAAAATAATGAATAATTTGATGACTGATCAATATGGAAGAACGATGCGAAAGCTTCGGGTTTCACTCCTCGATGCGTGTAACTTTCGATGCACTTATTGTATGCCGGCTTCGGCCACATTCGCAAAAATTCATGACCTCCTGACCCCAGATGAAATTGGAATGATTGTTTCTAACCTAACGAAGTTGGGCATGGAAGAAGTTCGACTCACAGGAGGAGAGCCAACCCTTCGTTCAGAGTTAGTGGAGATCGCAGAGCGCCTCTCAGAGCTTCCATTACGGCGTTTAGGAATTACAACGAATGGTCTTCTTTTGAAGCGTGTACTTCCTGGACTTAAGAAAACAAGGCTCACGAGCATAAATGTTAGTCTGGATTCCTTGGATAGGGAAACTTTCACTTCACTGGCGCGTTTTGATGGTCTCAAACAAGTCACTGATGCCATCGACACTGCTGTTGAGATGGGATTTAAAGTGAAAATCAACACCGTATTAATGAAACAAAATGTGGGGGAAATGGATCAATTTCTAGAGTATGCCCGCAGCCGTAACGTTGAGATCAGATTTTTGGAATTAATGAAGATCGGCGTTGCTGTAGACACGTACGAAGATACATTCCTCCCAGCAGCATACGTTATTCACCAACTTCGCAAACAATATAAGATGAAACAAGTCAGCGTGGAAGCGGATTCGACTGCCTTTAAATACCAGCTTGATAATGGAGTGCAGGTCGGATTCATAGCATCAGAATCCATGCCCTTTTGTGGAAGTTGCTCGCGTCTTCGCCTGGACACTAAAGGTGCCCTTCGTTCATGTCTCATGCAGGAAAATAAACTAAATCTTCGAGGCCTTGCCTTTGATCAATATCCAGCAGTGGTTTCCCAAGTCATCAAATGGAAACCTAATGACCGGATTGAAAAGGTCAATCAACCTATGTATCAGATTGGAGGCTAGGGATGCTTACTCATATCAGTCAGGATAATCGTCCACAGATGGTGGATGTATCAGATAAAGCAGTTACCAAAAGAGATGCTGTTGCTGCGGGTACAGTTTGGATTGGAAAAGCAATCATGCAGGAGTTAAAATCCGGTGACATTCAATCCAAGAAGGGACCGGTCTTTACCACCGCTATCATTGCTGCAACAATGGCCGTTAAGAAGGCACATGAACTCATCCCTTTTTGTCATCCACTGATACTGGAAAAAATAAATGTGGAAATTAAACCACTAGATGATGAACGTTTGGGAATTCACTGTCAGGTCACCTGCACCGGTAAAACCGGAGTTGAGATGGAGGCCTTAACAGGTGTTCACGTGGCAGCTTTAACCATTCACGACATGTGTAAGGCCATGAGTCCTGAAATAACTGTTGAAAATATCCGCTTATTGAAAAAAACTGGCGGGAAAAAAGATTATTTAAAAGAGTAGATTATGAAACTTAAAAAAGACTTTCATCCTAGGATGTTGGGATTTGCCGGATTCTCCGGTTCAGGGAAAACCACATTAATTGAAAAAATTATCATCGAGATGTCAGAATATCGGATTGGTTATATTAAGCACGATGCTCATCGATTCAGTCTGGACCATGAAGGTAAAGATACATATCGTCAGTATCAGGCCGGTGCTCAGGCCGTTTTTATCAATGATCCAGAACACTATGCCTTACAAGTAAGAGGGGAGAGTTTTACCCTAGAAAAAGAATTTTTCAAAGATTGTGATGTTGTCTTGGTAGAAGGTCATAAATATTCGGATCATCCAAAATTTTTATTCCTGGATGATGAAGGGATGGCAGAAAAAGAATTTCATGCCGGCAAGATAACCGGGGTGATTGGTACTATATCACTTAAAGAACCCATCAGGAAAATTGATAATCTCCCTGCATTTCACCGGGATGATGTGAAGTGCCTCATCTCCTTTATCCTGGAGAAAATGAAGGACTCAAAAGAAGAAACTCTCCTGCAAGGCCTGATCCTTGCTGGAGGTAGAAGTTCTAGGATGGGAGAAGATAAGGCCCTTTTAAATTATCACGGTATTCCTCAGGCCAAGTATCTTCATGAGACTCTTGAAACTCTGAATATTAAAAGTTTTATCTCTTGCCGTGATGATCAGTTGACCCGGGAAGGTCTTGAAGAGCTTCCTGTTATTACTGACCGTTTTATTGACTTTGGCCCTTTAGGTGGAATTTTATCGGCCATGTCCAGATATCCTAACAAGGCCTGGATTGTGATTGCATGTGATTTACCTTTTGTTACTGCTGGCAAGATAGCTGACTTAATTTCTGAACGTGACGCTTTAAAACAGGCCACTGCTTTTTTTAATGAAGAAAGAAAACAATTTGAGCCATTATTTGCGATCTATGAGCCGGGTATCTATTCCAGAATGCTCCATTTCCTGGGAGAGGGAGTTCAATGTCCGCAAAAAGTCCTTTTTAACTCATCTATTAAAAAACTCCGGCTTGAGACTCAGGGATTTCTGGAAAATGCTAATACTCCGGATGAGAGAACTAAGATATTAAGAACGATGGGAGGACTATCGCTATGAAAATAAAAGTTCGTTACTTTGCAAGTCTACGCGAAAAGGCCGGCATATCTCAGGAGGAGATGACAATTGGGCCAGGTATGGATCTGAGAGACCTCTATCTTGATTTATCGAAAAAGTATGATTTTCCGCTTGCCGCAAATGAAATTAAGTATTCAGTGAATAATGAATATGTGGAACCTAATATCCCTATCAATGAAAGCGATGTGATTGTTTTCATCCCGCCAGTGGCAGGAGGCTAGCTATGTTTCAAATGACCGAGACAGCGATTAAGGTCCATGATCTGTTTGATACGACACTTGATCAAGTTGGTGGTATTGTCACATTTGAAGGCCGAGTCAGAAATGACAATCATGGCAGGAGAGTCGAAAAACTTGAATATGAGGCTTTCCCAGAAATGGCCGAAGCTGAAGGCATGAAGATTATCCAGGAAGCGAAGTCTAAATTTGCGATAGAAAGTGCTTATTGCGTTCACCGCACAGGAGTTCTTAATATTCGTGACATCGCGATCTGGATAGTTGTTTATGCTAAACACCGGGAAGCGGCCTATCGAGCTTCCGAGTATATCATTGACCAGGTAAAAACCCGCGTCCCCATCTGGAAAAAAGAATATTATGTGGATGGGCAAACAGATTGGGTTAAATGCCTTGCTTGTGCGGCCAAAGGAATTCCTCATCATGACCACTTCCATCACATTAAGTGATCTCTATCAAAGGCAGATCACCTTAATTGGTGAAGAGGCCTTTGAAAAAATTCGCAACTCACGGATTCTGGTTATTGGAGCAGGAGGACTGGGTTGTCCAGCTTTGCAGTATCTCGCTTCGTCTGGGGTGGGGGAAATAGGAATCCTGGACTTTGATAATGTGAGTGCTTCTAATCTTCAAAGGCAGATTCTGTTTGAGATTGATGATATTGGCCGGAAGAAGGTAGAAGTTGCAGCGGAGAAACTAAAGAAACTTGCTCCATTTTGTGAATATCGAATTTATCCAGGCAGGCTCGATGAGATAAATGCTAATGAAGTCATCTCGCAATTTGATGTCATTTTGGATTGTACTGATAACTTTTATACTAAATTTCTGATTCACGACACTTGTTTTAAGAACGCTAAAGTATTAATTCAAGCATCTGTATATCAGTTTGAAGGTCAGCTTCAGCTATTCGATTTTCGTCATCGACTGGGCCCTTGTTTACGCTGTCTGTGGCCCCTTGAACCACTCGATGGATGTACTGCTACATGTGCTGAAGCAGGTGTGATGGGACCATTGTTGGGTGTTATAGGAAGTATGCAGGCAATGGAGGCCCTCAAGCTCATTATTGGTAAGGAACACATCAATAATGGGGAAACCTTATTCGTGGACCTCATGTCCAGAGAATTTGATGTACGCCGCTTTCAACAACTCAAAGACTGTTCTTGTTGTGTGAAGCAGGAGCAAAGACATAGAGAAATATTACAGGTTGATTTACCGCTTAAGCTCGATGAATTTGTTATCGTAGATGTCCGTTCGCTTGAAGAATCTGACCAGTGCAGCTTTATTACTAAGCTCAAAGAACAATATACCGTTTTACAGATCCCTTTAGAAAAGATGGATGATTTTGTTCTAACGAAGAATCAAAAATATCTTACGGTGTGTGCACGGGGACTTAGATCTCTCAAGGCATGTCATTTCCTCAGATCTCAAGGTCTGGAAGTTTACTCCCTCAGAGGGGGAACTCAACATATTTTAAACATGGAGAATGTATGAATGATCAAAAATTGAACTATAAGGCCACAATGGATAAGCTTTTATATGATCTAAGAAAAACCTGTCATGCCATGATTGATCAGGACTATGTTTCTGAATCACCGATGAAGCTTATGCGTGAAGCTTTAGATTATCTTGATCAAAAATATCTGGAAAATAAAGAAGGCGAAAAATGAACAAGCATCCGGTTTGGGGCCTGGCCTTCCGACCTTTCTTTTTGATGGGTTCATTCTCGGGTGTACTTCTGATTACTTTTTGGGCCCTGTCTTTTTTTGAAGGTGAGCTTCCGACAAGTTTTTTTGATCCCATTATTTGGCATGCTCATGAAATGATCTATGGTTTTTCTATGGCGATAGTGGCAGGTTTCATACTTACTGCAGGTGCCAATTGGACTGGAACCAAGGGGATTTCAGGAAGTAAACTGATCATTCTATTTTCATTTTGGCTTGCGGGTCGTTTAGTCTTTGCTCTTTCTCTTTTTGAACCGGCCATTCCACCTGTTATTTATCTTTTAGTTGATATGCTTTTTATCCCGGGTTTAATTTTTGCTCTGGCTTCCCCGCTTGTTAAGTCCGGGCAGTGGAGAAATATTCAGTTTCTGTTTGTCTTTGCGCTGCTTGCAATAGGAAACCTGATTATTCATCTTGCCTCACTTGAAGTCATTGAATTCAATTACGCAAATAAAGGAATCTACCTGGGAGTAAATCTTATTCTTCTGATTCTGGTAATCATTGGGGGGAGAGTCGTTCCTTTTTTTACTGCTAATGCCATTGCTGGACTAAAAGTAAGTAAAATTGATGTGATTGAAAAAGCAGTCCTGATCAGTGTTTGTAGTTATGTCTTTCTTGATTTTGTTGAAAAGGATGTAGGATATGCCGGCTGGATGGCACTCTTTGCTGCTGTCTTCAGTTTAGTCCGCTTGCTAGGTTGGAAGCCCTGGAAGACGATGAGATTTCCGATTCTATGGATCCTCCATGTCGGTTACTTGTGGATTGTTGTCGGCTTTCTTTTAATTTTTCTAAGCGATATCCTGGCCTTATTACCACGCTCAGTAGCAATTCATGCTTTCACTGCAGGGGCCATGAGTACTTTCATCATTGGGATGATGTCCAGGGTTTCTCTCGGACACACCGGTCGTCCTCTTAAGCTTGCCAGAGGTTTTGTGCTTTCGTATATCTTTGTGACAGTTTCTGGAATCATTAGGGTAGCGTCGGGTTTTTTGCCTGAATATTATGGAGAAGGAATTTTACTCTCTGGTATCTTCTGGGCCTTAAGTTTTCTGGTTTTTATTTTATTCTATTTCTCGATCCTCATGTCACCTCGAGCTGATGGAAGACCTGGTTAAATTTATATTTCTCCCAGGCGCTTCCGATCATCAGGACGCAGACCTGTATTTAAGAATTCCTGCGCTGGCCTTCTCCAATTATCGGAGAGGGCCTCGTTTTGGACCATTGATTCCAAGACCCTTCGATCTAAGTTCACCAGAAGGGCCATTACGCAACTTTCAAGGTTAAGCTCAGGATAAGGTCTATCCTTCAGCAAAATCTCATCCCCAACTCGAATAATTCCTGGAGTAATGATCTTAAAAAACCAGCCCGTTCTGGTGGTTTCTTGCACTAATCTTGCAAGAGAGTTTATTTGATACTGATGATTGATTGTAGCACAAGGCTTCCGAGGCTCCGTCACTGAGCAGAGAACTTCTCCGATCTGGTAGACATCACCGATACACACATTTTGCTCAGTGAGGCCAAAGGAGCTGACATTTTCACCCATTGAACCAGCTAAAAATGACGCCTCTGGAAACTGATTTCTCCAGTACTCATAATGCTCTAGTGGATAATAATGTATAACTCGCTTAAGGCCGCCGTGATGAAGTTTGTTAAAAACTTCATCACCTTCAATATGATCAGCAAAGATATTTAAGTCCTGAGTGGCGGTCCGGTTGATGGACGAGGTAATGGCAGGATTTCGGGGAAGGGATGATGGCCTTCCTTTGAAAAGATTGTGAACTTTAATCATATTCTACTTTAATGAAGAAGTTTTTTCGATCATAGATCGTAAGCTTATACCATCAGTATAATTCCCAAATAAAACTATACCAGGTTTTTCTTCCAGAACATGTTTGATTTGATTGATGGCCTTAAATCTTTTTTCATTGTAGAGCGGAAGTCCTGTTTCCCATGCTTTTAAGGAATGCTCCAGTATATTAGAGATTTCTAAATGAGGAAATTTCTGTTTAAGCTCCTTAAATATTGCTTCTTCTGTAACTATCCCTTTGCAAACAACAGAATAGCAATGAGCTGAATAGTTTGAAGGAAATACTTCCGACTGATGAATAATTCCAAGGATTGGCCCTCCATACTTTTGAGGAATGAGCATACCAAAACTTTTATTCAGTTCCGGTATTTCTTCTTCCATAAAAAAAGACATAGTCGTCATGGGTCTGTACTCAATATTATTGAGTAATCTGGCAATCTCTGGTTCAAATGCTTCAAGTAATTGGGCGGCATCAGAAGCGTTGGTGCATATGGCGGTGTTAGGTTTTAGAATAAAATTGTCTGGCAAAGGTTGAATGTGATCCTTAACTTCCTCATGTAAGCGATTAATTAAAGTTTGCATTCCACCTTTAAAACTAATTGAGCCTTTGATTTTTTGGGCAGCTTCTTTTTTTATCTCTGATTTGAAAAATTTAATGAAAGAATAGTAGCTTGAAAATTTACGTTCTTGGGCAAATGGAAAAAGACTCAAAAAATGTAATTCCTGAGCTTGGGCCCCATAGATGCCTTGCAGAGCAGGTGAAAGTAGTTCTTCAACATATTTTCTGCCTAACAGAGGTAAGAAGATATCTTCGACTGAGGAGCTTTCCGTTACTGAAGGAAAGTGTTTACCCATTTTAAAGAAAAGCTTTGTTAATAATGCCAGTGAAAACGGAGAAATCATTCCATCTTCTTTATAGATCCAACGTTTTAATTTTTTTTGGGCATCCAGATAAGGTAATCCAAGCTCTTGAATGAAATTCTCTGCTTTTGCATTCATATAGAGAGTACTGGCAGCACTTTCCACCGGGCCATATTCGGTTAATTTGGTAGATATTTTACCACCCACTTTCTCTTTTTCATAAAGCGTGAAAGGAGTACCTAACTTCTTTAGTCGGTAGGCCAGAGAAAGGCCGGCAAAACCTGCTCCATAAATATAAACATGTTGATCTAAATTGAGTGTTCCTAACATCACAGCACTGTCTCATAGTGAAGCGGAATAAAACCTGATATTACTCAGGGAAATTTATGATAAGTACAATATATGGGGTATTGTCAAAGAAGTGACGCCATTTTTTACTAGATATTGTATTGACGTAATTTCTTAATCACTCAATCATAAAATCTAAGCAAAACATTCCGGGAGGGTATCAGTGAAGATCAAAAGAGTTTTTACCAAGAAAGGTAAAGGTCCCTACGCAGATCAAACATACGTAAAAAAAATAAGTGAAGTCAGAAACGTCGATGGCTCTAAGAAAATGGCCATGGAAGTAACTGTTCCAGAGGCCTGGTCACAAGTGGCAGCAGACATTCTTGCGCAAAAGTATTTTCGAAAGCAAGGTGTTCCACAATTGGATGATGCAGGGAAAGTTTTGCATGACGAGAATGGACAGCCGTTACTAGGCAGTGAAACCGATGCACGTCAGGTGTTTAATCGCCTTGCTGATTGTTGGACTTCATGGGGGACTCGTTATAATTATTTCAACACCAAAGAAGATGCTGAAGCATTCAGGGACGAGATTGCCTACACCCTGTCACACCAAATGGCCGCCCCAAATTCTCCACAGTGGTTTAATACTGGTCTATTCACTTCTTATGGGCTTTCAGGAAATCCACAAGGTCATTACTATGTAGATCCTAAAACAGAAAAATTAATGAAGTCGACTTCTGCCTACGAGCGGCCTCAACCCCATGCTTGTTTTATCCAGTCTATCAAAGATGACTTGGTTAATGAGGGCGGCATTATGGACCTGTGGAGCCGTGAGGCCCGCTTGTTCAAATATGGGTCAGGAACCGGAACAAACTTTTCAAATATTCGTGGAGATGGTGAGAGACTTTCTGGCGGTGGATATTCATCCGGGCTTATGTCATTCTTAAAAATTGGTGACCGTGCTGCTGGTGCCATCAAATCAGGTGGAACTACCCGTAGGGCCGCAAAAATGATTTGTCTGGATCTTGATCATCCTGACATTGAGGAGTTTGTTACATGGAAAGTGAAAGAAGAAAGAAAAGTAGCTTCCCTGGTCACAGGATCAAAAATTTGTAAAAAGCACATTGATAATATCTTTAAGGCGATTGTTCATTCCGCTCTTGCTGGAGAGGAAAAATTTACTCCTAAAGCAAATCATGCTCTGAAGACGGCACTGAAGGAAGCTCATCGGGATATGGTTCCTATGAACTATGTTTCCCGTACCATAGATCTGGCAAGACAAGGATTCGAGTCTATTGAATTTGAGGTTTACGATACAGATTGGAATTCTGAAGCTTATAACACTGTNNGATTCCGATTGGGATCTTATTGGCCGCAATGACAAAAAAGTGGTCAAGAAATTAAAGGCCCGAGATCTTTGGAATAAGATTAATGAAGCCGCCTGGCAGTGTGCTGATCCAGGTGTTCAATTCGATGACACAATCAACGAGTGGCATACTTGTCCGGAAGATGGACGTATCAATGCTTCTAATCCTTGTTCTGAATATATGTTCCTGGATGATACTGCCTGTAATCTGGCTTCATTAAATCTTGTCACTTTCATAGATCCCGTTACGAATATGTTTGATGTCGATAAATATATTCATACATGTGAATTGTGGACCATGGTGCTGGAGATCTCTGTGCTCATGGCCCAATTTCCGTCAAAAGAAATTGCAGAAAGATCTTTTAAATACAGAACACTGGGGCTTGGTTACGCCAACATTGGAGCACTTTTGATGATCATGGGAATTCCTTATGATTCTGAAAAAGGTCGAAATGTCGCTGGAGCTCTGGCAGCAGTCATGGGTGGAACCGCCTATAAAGTCTCGGCTTTGATGGCAAAAGAGCATGGACCATTTAAAGGTTATGAAAATAACAAAGAACATATGCTTAAAGTTATTCGTAACCATCGGCGTGCTGTTTATGCATCCACAGCTTCTGAATATGAGGGACTGACTGTCACTCCTCAAGGACTAAATCCAAAGTTTGTTGATAGCTTCCTGGTTGATGCGGCCAAAGCTGCCTGGGATGATGCCTTAGCTCTTGGTGAAAAGCACGGTTTTAGAAATGCGCAGACCACAGTACTTGCACCTACCGGCACCATCGGTTTAGTAATGGATTGTGACACTACCGGAATTGAACCAGATTTTTCTTTGGTTAAGTTTAAAAAGCTTGCCGGCGGTGGATATTTCAAAATTATTAACCAATCTGTTCCAAGAGCTTTAAGAAGTCTCGGGTATAAAGAAAAAGAAATTGAAGACATTATTAATCATGCTGTGGGAAGAGGAACTCTTGTGGGTTCACCGACTCTGACACATGAGCAATTACGACAAAAAGGTTTCAGCGATGAGAAAATTTCATTGATTGAAGCCCATTTAGCAACCGCCTTCGACATCACATTTGCCTTCACTCGTTACATCCTCGGAGACGAATTTCTGGCCAGCACTTTGAAATTATCTGAGGAGCAGATTAATCACCCAGAGCTTAATGTGCTTAAGGCGATTGGCTTTAGTGATGAAGAAATTCGTCAAGCGACTGATTTCGTCTGTGGGACGATGACCTTAGAAGGAGCACCCTTATTGAAAGAGGAGCATCTTCCGGTTTTTGATTGTGCCAACAAATGCGGACGTTACGGCACACGAATCATTTCAGCTTCTGGTCATATTCGAATGATGGCAGCTGCCCAACCATATCTTTCAGGCGCTATTTCAAAGACAATTAACATGCCAAATGATTGCTCAGTACAGGATATTGCCGACGCTTATATCCTTTCTTGGCAACTGATGGTAAAGGCCAACGCCATCTACAGGGATGGGTCAAAACTTTCTCAGCCTCTAAATGCTGCGGCCTTTGAAGATCTTGCCTTGATGGATTCTGATACTCCTCAAAATGAGAAGATCATGATGATGGCGGAAAAAATCGTTGAGAAGATTGTTTATAAAGAAATCTCTTCGAGAAAGAGTCTGCCTAATCGACGAATAGGTTATACCCAAAAGGCCAATATTGCCGGTCATAAAGTCTATTTACGGACCGGCCAGTATGATGATGGATCACTGGGTGAAATTTTCATTGATATGCATAAGGAAGGGGCAGCTTATCGCTCGCTTATGAACTGCTTCTCAATTGCGATTTCATTGGGACTTCAATATGGAGTTCCTTTGGAAGAGTTCGTTGATGCCTTTACTTTCACACGTTTTGAACCAAATGGGGTCGTTACTGGTCATGATAATATTAAGATGGCCACTTCTGTAATCGATTACATCTTCCGGGATCTGGCATGTCGCTATTTAGGTCGTCATGATCTGGTTCATGTTAAACCAAGTGACTTAAAACCAGGATCCATTCAAGATGAGGATGAAGCAACTGAAGAGCCACTTCTGGCCATCATGGAAAAGCAACAAGTTCAGTATGCTGATGGACAAACAACACTTCAAACTCAAAAAGTGTTTACCCCTGAAGCCGATTATAAAATGACTGAAGTTGCCCGAAAACGTCAGATGGCAAAAGTTAAAGGTTACGAAGGGGATCCTTGTCCAGAATGTCAGAGTTTTACGATGGTTAGAAATGGTTCCTGTTTAAAATGTGATTCATGCGGAACAACCACCGGTTGTTCTTAATCCACTAAATCATTAAATTCTTTAGAAGAGGCCCTCATTAATTGAGGGCCTCTTTTTATTTTCCAATCCTGATTTATATTAGGTTTTCTCATTAAATCCTCCTGTAATATCAAAATTATTAAAGGAGACCATATGTTCGGATTAGGTGTAGGGGAAATCGCAATTGTCGTTTTGATTGTTGTCCTTTTTTTTGGGCCAAAAAAATTACCACAACTAGGTAAGGGAATTGGTCAGGCAATTCGTGAATTTAAAAATGCTGGAACCGAACTTAACTCTGAAACTGATGAGCAAAAGAGGAAATCATGAGCACTATTAAAGAGTGGAAAGTTGATGATGACAAATTTTGGGCCGAAACCGGCAGCAAAATTGCCAATAGAAATTTGTGGATATCTATTCCATCACTTTTTTTGGCCTTCGCCACATGGATGATGTGGTCAATTATCATTGTAAAAATGCAGGATTTAGGATTTACCCTGGGAGAGAGCGATCCCGATAAAGTGAAAGGCTTACTCTATTCCTTACCGGCAATTGCGGGACTAGCTGGAGCGACTCTTCGTATTCCAAACTCTTTTTTGATTCCCATCGGTGGCGGACGTAATGTGAATTTTTTCACGACCTCATGCCTGCTTATATCGGCAGTTGGAACTGGTGTCGCTTTAATGTCCCGTGAAACTCCTTATATCGTTTTCGCATTGTTAGCTGTGGTGTCTGGTTTTGGTGGAGGAAACTTTTCTTCATCCATGGCCAATATCACAACATTCTTTCCTAAGAAAATGCAAGGAACTGCCTTGGGACTTAATGCAGGACTTGGTAATCTTGGTGTTAGTGGGATGCAGTTCATTTTGCCAGTAGTCATGGGGTTCCAGTTATTCGGTCCATTGTCGGGCGCTGGTCATATGACAGCTGAAGGGCAGGAGATTTATGTTCAAAACGCAGGTTTGTTTTGGGCGCCTCTTATTCTTATGTCAATTACGGCCATCTGGTTTGGAATGCATAATTTAAAAAGTATTTCTCCGGGATTAACAACTAATGGCAAAGCATTTCTCAATATCGGACTCATGGTAGGTATTGGTCTGGTCACTTCACTTTTGGGTGCCTGGATGTTGGTTGGACTCAAATTGAATGTCTTTTTGATCCTTCCAGTTATTGTATTAGTAACTCTGTTCTTGATGAAGATTTCTGCTCCTGTTGCGATTAAAGATCGATTGAATAAACAATTTCTCATTTTAAAGAATAAGCATAACTGGATCATGACTATTATTTACGTTATGACTTTTGGATCTTTCATTGGTTATGCAGCTTCTTTTCCAAAACTGATTCAGGATGTTTTTGGTTATCTTCCGGATGGCTCAAAAAACCCTTTGGCACCTAATCCAATGGCCTGGGCATGGTTAGGTCCATTCCTTGGCGCCCTTATTCGTCCAATTGGTGGATGGCTTTCAGATAAGGTTAATAGCGGTTCAAAGGTGACGGCATGGTCAACCATGATTCAGGTTGTGGGAGCATTAGGTGCGGCCTATTTTGTCATAGAGGCAAGAGAAGCTGTGTCGCCGGATAGTTATTGGTGGCCATTCTTCTTCTGTTTTATGCTCCTCTTTTTAGGATCTGGTTTAGGGAATGGATCAACCTTTCGCAGTATCCCGTACATCTTTGATAAAGAAATAGCTCCGGCAATTCTGGGTTGGACTGCTGCAATCGGCGCCTATGGGTCTTTCATTATTCCTAAAATGTTTGGCGAGCAGATCGCTAATAAGACTCCTGAGTACGCCCTTTATGGATTCACGATTTATTACCTCATTTGTCTTGCCTTAAACTGGTACTACTATGATCGGAAAAACAGCGGAATTAAGTGCTAATTCGATTATTTTTAGAATATGACCTGGATCACACTTTTCGTAACGGCCCTATGGTAATCTTCTAACAAAATGGAGGTTACCATGGACGTTTCTGTCGAAGAATTCACTAGTCTTTCACCTATTACAGTTGATTTAAATATTGGACTAAATGAGGCGCTTAAGCTGATGCAGGAAAACGATATTCGCCACTTGCCAGTGCTAGAAGACCGAAATGTAGTTGGTATTGTTTCTGAACGAGACTTACTGGCCAATTTTGGGAAACCGTGGAGTGAGCAGCTAAGAGTTAAGGATGTAATGAATACATCTATTTTGTCGGTATATGTAAATGATAGTCTGGGTGAAGTGGCCTATAGATTATCCAATGAAAAGAAAGGTTCTGCCATCGTTCTAGGAATGGATGACTCCCTCTACGGCATCTTTACAACTACCGATGCTTTAAATGCTCTGGTGGAAATGGTATCACCACAGGCCAATGCAAAAAGCGATTTCAAAGAAGTAAAATGAAAAAAGCGGAATTAGAGAATCTTCAGAATCTATTCTTTTTAGGTCCTAAAGGTGAGCAGCGAAAATTTTTTCAAGAAATGATCGAGTTAATCAATAACGACATGATTTTTTGGCGAAGAAATTTTCATCCTAAAGATCCTCCTGTGATTCCTTACCGAAATTTAACTTCTCCAGTCGGTCAGGATTATCAGGAGAATTTCATCCAATCTTTGGTTCAATTATTGGCCGAATTGAAAATGGATATTCCATTTTTCTCTCCCCGCTATCTTGCCCATATGACCGCAGATGTCTCTTTGCCTGGTCTTTTAGGGTATTATGCAGGATTACTTTATAATGCCAATAACGTCTCCGGCGAGGCTTCTCCCGTTACGCTAAAATATGAACTAGAAGTTGGGAAACAGTTTGCCCGTTTGTTTGAATATAATGACAAGGAATCCTTCGGTCACATCACCAGTGGTGGGACAGTGGCCAATTTTGAATCAGTGTTTTATCACAAAGCGGCCCGTTTTATTCCCGCAACCTTAGGAATGATTCTGAAGCAAAAGAATCTTCCATGGCCTTCTTTTTTACCTGAGGATCTTTGGAAACTTCTGAATTTTAAATTAAGTGATATCCCTTCTCTCCTTAAAGAATTTAAAAATCTAGATTTAGATCTGGAGAAATCAATTCAACAAAATTCTCCCGCCAACTTAGGGGATAGGGAATATTGGTATCAGTTGCAGTCAGTGTTTAAAACCAGCATAGGTCAGCCAGTGCTCATTGTACCGGCCACTGCACACTATTCATGGTCTAAGGCCTCACATCTATTTGGTATGGGAAAAGTTAACTGTCTCCAGGTAAAGATTGATAGTAATCTCACTATGTCTTCTTCAGAATTTAAACAAGTCCTGAATCACTGCCATAAAGAAAGAAAACCAATCATTCAAACAGTATGCGTTTTAGGATCAACTGAATTTGGTAGTTTTGATCCTTTGGATGAAATTCTGAATATTCTCAAAGAGAAGGAAGAGAGCATTTATTCACCTGTACATATTGATGCCGCTTATGGTGGTTATTTTAAGGCGATGTTTGTCCCAGGGCCAGACTATGCTGAATTCGCCCAGGATGCCGGAGTCAACAATCGCAGGCTGCAGGAGATATTTGCTTGTGTGAAAGATACCGACTCCATTACTGTTGATCCGCATAAATTAGGGCATACGCCCTATGGTGCGGGACTATTTTTAACTAAGCATGGATTCACTAAAGAATTCATTGCAGAAGAAGCAGACTATTGTCTGACTTCAGAAGAAGCAAATGATGAGGATTTTCCCTTGGGGAAATATATCCTCGAAGGTTCTAAATCTGGTGCCAGTGCCACTTCAGTCTATTTTTCCAATAAAATGATTCCGCTTAATTCAGATGGGTATGGCGGGCTTTTACAGGACTTGATATCAAAAACGAAAGACTTTTATGGGTTATTAGTCAGATCGAATACCGAGGCCAGTGAATTCTCAGAAGAAATGGAAATAATTCCTGTTAGCCCACCTCAGTCAAATCTTTTGTGCTTTTATGTGAAACCTAAAAGCATGAAAAGTCTCACTGCAATTAATAACTTTAATTTGAAACTGCTTCAGAATTATTTTCCTCATCCGACTGATCACATTCAAGACTTTAGTTATTTTATATCTAAGACAAAGCTGAAAGTTGATAAAATAACAGACTCTGAAAAATCAAAAATATTTTCTGACCTTGATGTGGATACAGATGGTTTACAGTTATTAAGGGTTGTTTTATTAAACCGCTGGTCGCATTTGCCTAGTGGGAATGGTTTGGATTATTTAAGTGATTTTTTAAAAAGAATAAAAACCAAGAGTCTGGAATTTTACCATGAAAACCGAAGCCGTACGTAAAATACATTTCTGTGCCGGCCATCGAGTCTATGGGCACGAATCTAAATGTTCCAATCTTCATGGACATAACTATGTTTTGTGGGTTCATGCTTCGGCCAATGGCCTGGATGACCTAGGCCGGATTATTGATTTTTCAGTCTTAAAAGAAAAAGTGGATACCTGGATTCAAACAAATTGGGATCATACCTTTCTTGCCTATAAGAATGATCTCGAGCTTCTGGCCCTCGAGCCTCTTATCCAAAAGAATAAGCCTTGGTTTGTATGCCCTTTTAATCCAACCGCTGAAAACATGGCAGGTTTCCTGTTTAAAGAGATTATTCCTGAATTGCTTAAAGATACCGGTGTAGTAGTTTCCCGCTTGGTTTTATATGAAACTGAAAACTGTAAGGTAGAAGTTTTTTAAAGGACCAGTTTTCGTTGCTCAGGCTCGGCCATCGATATAATGTAAGGTGAGCGTGCTTGTAGTTGCTTAAAATCCTCTTTACAACTAATCGGCTTGAGCTTTTGGTTGATTAAAGCCTGGGCCACGGCCCCACCCAATGTCATGCCTGGACCCGTGATAATAAGATAGTCGGGAGCAAACTCCTTAACAGCAACCTCAATAGCTTTGGTAAAATTATAAGTCTGATCAACCTGATGACCCAAGGTATAGTCCCAGAGCGATTCAACATTTGTTGAATAGGGCATCCAGATTTTCCCTCTTCCATCAATGAGTGGAATACTGGGCGTCTGAAACAGATCTGCTTTTAAAGTCTGTTTTGCTTTGAGTGATGTTTCAGTGAGCAGAGGTGTGTGAAAGGCCGCGTTTCCCATGAGTTTAAAGGGATATCTTCCTTCTCGTGGAGGCAGCTCTTTTAAAAGTTGGCGCAACCCTTTGTCCGTGCCTCCAATAATTCTAAGGCCACCCAAAAAGATTGAATTGAAAACTTCTTCACCCTCAGAGTTTATTTGTGCCATTTTTTCATCAATTAATTTTGAGATTTCATCGGAATAGATCCAATTCTCATCTACTTCCGGATAAATTACCTGGCCTCCTATGATGTGATCTCGCATTTGAGAGCCCATGGTATTAATGACATGGGTGCCGTTATCCGGGGAGAGAGCACCGGCACAGACGCAGGCCAGGTACCAACCCATACTGTTTCCTGTTACGGCCAGGATTTCAATCTGGTTCTGATCAATATCGAGGTAATCTGAATAGGAGCAGGCATAAATGAGTGCTGCTGAGTTTTCTCCAGGAATGTGCTCTTTAGTGGAGTACTCACTTCTTCCATCAAGATCCCATATTGAAGGTTGATCAATTTTGCTGCGATATTTATCAATTGATTCAATGAATTTTTTCTTGTTGCTATGAAGTTGATGAAGGTATCCCAACTCAGTTTTGTTATAGGTTCCACGCCCGGGGCAAATGACTACGGCAGTTTTTTTACTCATAATTTTCTACCTAGCAAGCTTAAAGAGGCGTCTACAATATCCTGAGCTTGTACTAAAACCAGATTGGCCGCATCCGCTAATGGAATAAATGTATCAAGTGAGCAGATCCTTTTGATCTTTGGAAGAGGAGAACAGTTTTCCATCATCAAAGTAATTAAACCTTCACTTAAGGAACCAGTCTTTCTGCATTCATCCACGATTAATATGTTGGTATATTGAGAGAGAGAGTCAGAAAGACTTTTTTCATCCAGCGGGGCGAGCCATCTGAGATCAATTACAGTAGGTACAATTCCCTTACTGGATAATATTTCTCGTGCCTGACGACTTAGGTAGTATCCATTACCATAAGTTAATAGGCAAAGTTCTTTATCCCCAGCTTCAATATGAAAAGTTCCTAAGGGGATTTTTTCCTTCAGATCTCTTGGATATTCTGTATTCCAAAGTCCATCACCCGGAACATTCAGGTCACGAATCGGATATAAAGCTATTGGTTCAATAAATACACAAATGCGACCATACCGGTAAGCTTCTTCGACGCAAGTCCTCATCATTAAAACGGCATCCCGGCCATTAGAGGGACAGGCCACAATTATTCCCGGTATATCCCGGAAAATTGTCAGAGAGTTGTCATTGTGAAAATGTCCTCCAAAACCTTTTTGATAACCAAGTCCTGCGATTCTGATCACCATGCCGTTAGTGTATTGCCCATTGGAGAAGTAACTTAAAGTTGCAGCTTCTCCCCGCAACTGATCTTCTGCATTATGGAAGTAGGCGAGAAACTGAATTTCAGGGATTGGAAGAAGCCCGTTATGGGCAAGTCCGATGGCCGTTCCTAAAATGCTTGTTTCATCTAATAGAGAGTTGAAAACTTTGTTTTTACCAAAACGTGATTCCAAGTTGGCAGTAATATTATAGACCCCACCTTTTCTTGCAACGTCCTCGCCAAATATAACGGAGTCTCTATACTGCAAAAGGATATCGTTCAGACCCCAATTGATCATTTTGGCAAGTGGTTGACCCACTTTCATTTGATCCCATTCATTGCCAAAGATCTTCTTTCTTGATTCTTCGGAAGGAATGGGGGGGAGGGAGCGGATTTCTTTTATTGGAACAACAGAAGATACAATTGCTTCTGGACATGTCAAACGGGCCTTAAGAATTACTTCATTGGCAATGCGATCAATCCTTTTTTCCAGATCCAGATATAAGTTTAGAATCTCTTCATGAGATAGAATCTGATTGCCAATTAATGTTTTGGTCGTTTTTAAAAGTGGGTCTTCGAGCTCAGATATTTCAATTTCCTTATGACTTCTATAAACATTTTCAATGTCACTCCCTGCATGACCCATAAGTCTCACGGTCTTCATTCTTAGAAAAGAAGGTCGCCGGGATTGTCGGGAATACTCAAATACTTCATTAACAACTTTTAAGCTTTCGATGACATCTAAACCATCGCATTCAAAATACTTAATGGCCGGTGAATTCATCCTCGAATTCTTTACCCAATCGGACGGGGTTCTGACTGAAATACCTATTCCATTGTCTTCGCAAATAAATACTAAGGGCAGCGGCAGGTTCTGATAACTAATCCAGTCCGCGCAGTTGAGCGCTGTCTGTGCCGAAGCATGATTCAACGAGGCATCTCCAAAGGTACAGAGAATGACTGCATCTTCAGGAAGATTTCCCTTTAAACCTAGTTTTTTATTCTTATTAATTGAAAGTGCGGCACCAATTGCCTTGGGCAGATGGGACGCTATGGTTGATGTCTGAGGTGGTATAAAGAGCTCTTTATGTCCTAAAACCTTGTGTCTTCCTCCACTGATAGGGTCATCACTGGAGGCACAAAATGAAAGCAGGAGATCATGTAATGGAGTATGCCCGTGATGTTTTTTACTTCTTTGAACTTGAAAAGCGGCATCACGGTAATGCAAGAAGGCCATGTCTGTCAGACGTGAGATTTCTCCCACCACTGCCATGCCTTCATGTCCACTCGAACCTATTGTGTAAAAACTTTTACCTTGGGAGCGAAGCTTTCGGGCCTTGATGTCCATTAATCGTGAAATAAGCTGTGATTCGAAGATATCGATTATAATTAATGGGTCATATCCAAAAGCATCTGAAAAATCATTAAATGGTGTCTTTTCAGAAAGAAAATTTCTGAAACTTGTATCAATGATTTTGGCCCGGTCAAACATAGTATTAGTTAAAGGCAGCTATGCCTGTAACCTCGCGTCCAATGATTAAACGATGAATATCTTCAGTTCCTTCATACGTATTTACTGTTTCCAGATTCAACAAGTGACGAATCACTGGATATTCATCAATGATTCCATTGGCCCCTAACATGTCGCGTGCCTCTCGAGCTATGTCGAGTGCCATTCTTACATTATTCATTTTCACTAAACTAATTTGTGCAGGCTTAAGCTGTCCTCTCTCTTTGACCTGACTTAAGTGCCAGGAGAGTAGTTGGGCCTTGGAAATTTCCTGAACCATTTTCGCCAGTTTCGCTTGAATTAACTGATAACCTGCCAGTGGTTTATCAAACATTGGCCTGTTCATCACATAGTTTAAAGCTTCATGATAACAAGCATTGGCAGCACCTATTGCTCCCCATGCAATACCAAAGCGGGCCTGAGATAAACAGCCCAGAGGTCCCTTAAGACCTTCAACTCCTGGGAGTATATTTTTCTTAGGAACCTTGCAGTTTTCAAAATGGAGTTCAGAGGTGATGGAAGCTCGAAGAGAAAATTTCCCTTTCATTAAACTGGTGCTAAATCCAGGTGTACCTTTTTCAACCAAAAATCCTCTTATCACTCCATTGAGCTTTGCCCACACGATAGCGACATCAGCAATTGACCCATTTGTAATCCACATTTTATTTCCGTTAAGAACATAACCATCGGAAGTTTCTGTTGCGGTGGTTATCATGCCACCTGGGTTAGAACCAAAATCAGGTTCAGTCAGGCCGAAACATCCGATGACTTCACCGCGGGCCATAGCAGGAAGAAATTTTTGTTTTTGTTCTTCATTGCCATAAGCATAAATTGGGTACATGCACAGAGCTCCTTGCACGGAGACAAATGAACGAATGCCGGAATCGGCCCGTTCTATTTCCTGCATCACTAACCCGTACGAAACGGTATCAATACCTGAGCATTCATAACCCTTTAGGTTGGCACCTAAAAGTCCCAGATCTGCAAAGCGTTTAATCAATTCTTTTGGAAAAGTTTCCTGTCTAAAAGAGTTTTGCATGAGTGGTAAGACTTCATCATCCACAAATTTACGAACAGAGTCCCGTATTTCTTTTTGCTCTGAAGTAAGTAAGGATTCAAAATCAATAAAGTTTAAAGACTCATATTTTTTCATCAGGTATTCCTTTTGGTAATGAACTCATCATAAGAAAGTTCAGTATCTAAAACTATGACCTAAATCACGGTTTTGTAAGTTATGATGAATTATTATAATGAAGCTTGAATGCAGGAAGGGTGCCATGACAAAATCGATAAAACCATTTCTAAGAGGGCACTTTCATCAGGCCGCTTTTTTTATGGCCCTTGGCGCTTGTACGCTTCTGGTCATCAAAAGTTTTGAAACATCCGCTTTTTGGGCAACTTTGATTTACTCATTAAGCCTAGTCAGCCTTCTAGGCATCAGTGCTCTCTATCATCGTATCAATTGGGGTCCTCGCTTTAGAATGGTTATGAGAAGGCTTGATCATGCCGCCATTTACTTTTTAATTGCCGGAACGATGACTCCCATATGTCTTTTAACCCTTCCTGCAACATCTGGACGTAATCTACTTATTATCGGCTGGGTAGTGGCCGTGGCCGGTATGCTTCTATCCACTGTTTTTACTCAAACACCTAAATGGTTAAATGCCTTATTGTACATTATCGCTGGTTTAATGGTGGTTCCTTTCTTGCCTGAAATGGCAGCGAACTTGGGTCCTGTTAATCTTGGTCTCATCATCAGTGGAGGTATAGTTTATGTTCTAGGCGCTCTGGCCTATGCATTTAAGAAACCAGATTTTTTTCCCCACATATTTGGTTATCACGAGCTCTTTCATATTCTAGTTATTGTCGGCGCTGCTCTACACTTTACAGTTATTTATAATTTACTTTAGTCCAGTAACTAGATGTTGATGTTACATCTGGATGTGATTATTACATCTAGTAAATGATGTCTATGATACATCAGGTTTTCCTAAGTACTTAATACTACACTCACATTGTGTTGGCATCGTGATTGCTCTTAAGAATGGCGGAAGAAGTTTTTATCCTGCAAGTTTCTTATCATCAGTCGGGAAGATGATTTTATAAAGTTCTGATGATTTCTCATCGAGGATTTTAATGATCTCCGACTTTGGTAAAAGAATGAGTTGAGAATTTTTTTTGACTCTGCATTTGAACTTGAAAGGTATGTTGTTTAGCAGGTTTTGAAGACCAATTATTGAGCCAGGGGATTTAAGTTCGATGTGATTTCTTTTATTGAGAAGATTGATCTCTCCATCGACTAATATGATGCCAATGTTGGGGATTTGCTTTTCATAGACTAAATCGAATTCCGAACTGAAAGTGATAGTTTCGAAATGGGACTTTAAAGTGTCTAGATCAAGTGTCTCTATCATTTGGATTTGTATTTTCATCCTCTTATTCTGAAATACTTTGAGGAATAGAAAAATGTTCTGGATCAGGTTATTTCCTTATAATTGTTGTCTTGATGGATTTAAATCAAGTGTTGAGGAAAAAAGCATGACCTATATTTAGCTTTAGTATGACCTATGTCATTCATGTTTTAATTCAAGGGTGTAATTTAAATTATGAAAAATTTTGAGACTATTGAAAAACGTTATCCTGAATACGTAAATGTTCTTCCTGAAGGCCATCCGGTTAAAGTTTATTTTGATGAGAACTTCTATTTACAAAACATTCTCCGAGAGCTGGATGGAACTAACGTAGAGTCCGATTTTCAGAAGTTTTTCAATTTGTTTAATCAATTGTGTGAAGTTGAAAAGAGATACGCCAGAAAAGAAAACCAGCTCTTTCCTTATCTGGAAAAATACGGGTGGACTGGACCAAGTCAGGGGATGTGGTCGTTCCACGACGCGAATAGAGATCTCCTTCGAGCAGTTCGTAAAAAAATTGAATCTAATCAACTAGAAGGTATTGATCAGGATATCAGAATCATTATTGGTGAAATGCAAAGACTAGCTATGGTGGAAGAGATGCGGCTGTTCCCGTACTCTCTTGAACTTCTTTCAGAAGAAGACTGGTATGAAATGAAAGAGGGTGATGAAGAAATTGGTTGGATGCTTAAAGAAAGACCTTCTCCCTTTGAAAAAATTCAGGCGTCAGTAACTGAGGCCAAAACTCCGAAACAGAACAATCCAATGGGCGCTCTTCATCTGGAAGAAGGCTATCTTAATCAGGAGCAGATCAATTTACTCCTTAAGTTTATGCCCGTGGATTTAACCTATGTGGATGAAAATGACCGCGTTCTATTTTATAACCGGGGTGAAGACCGAGTATTCCCTAGAAGTGCTGGTATTATCGGCCGTGAAGTTCGTTTTTGTCATCCTCCCAAAAGCGTTGGAACAGTCCTTAGAATTTTAGAAGAGTTTAAAAAAGGTACGAAAGATGACGCTGAATTTTGGATTCGTTTTAAAGGTCGAGTCATTCATATCAGATACTTTGCCTTAAGGAATAAGGATGGCATCTATAAAGGTGTTATTGAAATGTCGCAAGACATAACTGATATCCAGAAACTGGAAGGCGAGCAAAGACTTCTAAGTTGGGATAATTAATAAAAGGAAAAAAAATGGAAACTAAAGATCAAAAAAAAGTCGAAGAGAATGAAAAGTTAAATTCGGAGCAAAAGATCAAGGCCGATGAAAAAAAATCGGAAAAAAATGATGATAAAAAAGACCCGCATGAGAATGGCTCATGTTGTGGAGGATGTGGAGGTTAAATATTGATATAGTTTTTTACATTAAGGCTATTTGCATTAAAGTTTTGTGGCAGTTCCTTTTCTCTCCGGATAGGGACTGCCATTTTTTGTTAAGTTGATATAGTGTATAGAAATGATACACACCATAACTTTGAATCCTGCATTAGACATTAGTGGTACCGTGGATAAGCTCGTTCCTGATGAGAAAAGCTATGTCTATGATGAAATCCAGACTCCGGGGGGAAATGGTATCAATGCTGCCATCATCGCGCATAGACTAGGAGCTCCTGTATCTGCTACCGGGTTTCTGGGTGGTGCCAATGGTGATGAAATTAAACGGCTTTTAAATGAAGAACATGTACCTCATCGTTTTATTTCTATTTCAGGAAATACCAGGATGAATCTTACTGTTACCAATTCCCGAACTCATCGTCAGACCAGATTGAGCTTTCCCGGTCCAAGAATAAAAAGCAATGAATTAAAATCCCTTATAAAGTTAGTGTCTGGTTTTAAAAAAACTGATCTGGTTATCATTGGAGGCAGCTTGCCTCCTGGTATTGAAGCAAGTGATGTGTCCCAGTTAGTTCGTCTGATTAATAAGAAAGGGATATCATGTATGGTTGATATGCCTGGAAAAATTCTAGCTCAAGTTGTTTCTTCCAAACCTTTATTCATTAAGCCGAATTTGGTGGAATTCCAGGAGTTGCTCGGACGAAATGTGAAATCAATAAAATCAATCCTCCCGTTAGTGAGAAAGTTGAATAATTCAGTACCGCTAGTTTGTGTCTCTTCGGTAGAGGGTGGAGCAATACTTGTCACAAAGGATGAGGCCTGGTACGGGCGTATTCCAAAAGTTAAAGTGCTATCCTCGGTGGGAGCAGGGGATTCTATGGTTGGAGCGATAGCAGCTGCAATTGAACAGAATCGAAATACATCAATTAAAGATCTGCTGCAATCTGGTTTGGCAGCTTCCTGTGCCACTTTAACCGAGGAAGGTATGGTTTTAGGTTCAAAGAAATCAATTCTAAAGTATCGTCCCCAAATATATTTGAAGGAAGTAAAATGAAGGTCTGTTTTTTCGACACTCATAGTTTTGAGCGCACTGCTTTCGAGAAAGAAAATACAAGTTTTGGGTTAGAACTTCAGTTCTTGGAAACAAAGTTGAATTCTTCTTCAGCTCCTTTTGCCAAAGGTTCAGATGTTGTCTGTGCGTTTGTTAATGATAAATTAGATGCTCAGTGCCTTCGGGTCCTGAATGATATAGGTATTAAAATGATAGCTCTACGGTCAGCGGGGTTTAATCATGTCGATCTTAAAGTCGCCACAGAATTGGGTATGCAGGTGGCACGTGTGCCAGGTTATTCACCTCATGCCATTTCGGAGTTTGCCCTCGGTCTCCTATTAAGTTTAAACAGGAAAATTCATAAGTCTTATAATCGGGTCAGGGATTTGAATTTTTCACTTGATGGTTTGGTTGGGTTTGATCTCCATGGTAAAACTGTTGGTGTTATTGGAACGGGGAGAATTGGTTTATTGTTCGCTAAAAGTGTTGAGGCCCTAGGGTGTAAAGTCCTGGCCTATGATAAATTTCCTTCAAAGGAATTTACTTATGTTGAACTCCCTGAGTTGTTGAGAAAATCCGATGTTATCTCCTTACATATTCCACTGACTCCAGAAACTCATTATATGATAAATGATGAAAACATCAGTTTGATGAAAGACAATGTTTACATACTGAATACCAGTCGGGGAGGGCTGATTGACACAAAAGCCTTGATCAGAGGTCTCAAAAAGCAAAAAATTGGTGGAGTTGCTCTGGATGTTTATGAAGAAGAGGAAGAGTTCTTTTTCAAAGACCTGTCAGGAACAGGGATCCCTGATGATGTCCTTGCCCGACTTCTGACTTTCCCAAATGTTCTGATCTCTTCCCATCAGGCTTTTTTAACACATGAAGCTTTGGGGAACATAGCTAAAACAACCCTGGAAAATATAGATGAATTCAGAAAAACAGGTACCGTTTTAAAGAATAGGGTGTGAAAGACCCTACTTCATTATGTTTAATCAAGTAGGGTAGCTTCTAATCTTTAAAGGAATGTGAGAAATATTTTGAATAAGTAGATAAAGCGTGATGCAGCTTTTTTAAAGCAGAATCTGCTTTACCACTTTTATTTAAATCATCAGATATTGCAAAAAGATCATTAAGAATGACGTGAAATGTTTCATCAGCTTTTGGCTCCATTTTACAATTGCTGGCAATATCCTGGGCCGATTTAGAGATTACTGACGCCAGACTACTGTAGTCTTTATCTGTTACTTTGTTGGTTTTAACCAGATTATGGACAACTTTGAATTTATCATGGATTGTGTCCATATTCTTTTTCATCACTGCATCCACTTCCCATTTCTTCCCATGATTTAAACTAAGTGCTTTTTTTTCCTCATGGTGATGATGATGTGATTCATTTGCCATAGCGACTTGAAAAGAAAACAAGACAGTTACCAGTACTAAGAAAAGTTTCATTCTATCCTCCTATAATTGTGTCAAAAGTTTAGTCCATGTCCCGATATTATATACTTTGGCATGGCCGTTTTTCTTCAATAGCATTCTGGCCATTCCACTGCGGGTGCCACTAGCACAACAAAGTACTACAGGCCTATTTTTAGGTATTTCCTCCAATCGTCCATTTAATTCCTGTATAGGTATATTAATGCTTCCAGGGGCATTCCCTGAAGAAAATTCATCTTTTGTTCTTACATCAATAAAGACAGCTCCCTCTTCCTTAAGTTTAGGTAGCATTGCAAGGATTTTTTTAGAATTCCACCATTTGTATACTAACCAGAGACTTAGTAGCCCAATTGGCCAATAGTTATTTAATATGTACACCTTTTTCTCCTTGATATATTATTAAATTGTCATATAATGGTATTGTAATATTGGTCTGGTGACAAGTTAATTATGAATAAGGAGTTCCCTATGGTTATTTTAGATGTCAGAGAAAGAGAAGAGTATGAGGCAGAACATATCCCTGAGTCTATTTGTTGTCCTTTATCCCAGTTTGACTCTTTGGCCCCAGGACTATTAAAAAATATTAAAGATAGTGAAATCACAATCATGTGCCGTACTGGTTCAAGAGCTAAAATGGCATTGAATGAATTAAAAAAACATGATCTTAGTCAACATCAGTTTTCTTGTTATGAGGGTGGCATTATTAAATGGAGAAATGAAGGATTACCAATTAACGGTAAAGGGTCAGTTTTTCCAGTAATGCGTCAAGTTCAGATAGTTGCTTCTACCATGATATTTCTTGCCTTTGTTGGATCACATTTTATAGCACCTGAATTTATTTATTTAAGTCTTTTTGTTGGTTTCGGATTAGCGCTCGCAGGATATACAGGATTTTGTCCTATGGTGTTTTTATTACAGAAAATGCCGTGGAACAATAAAAAATCTATCAGTTGCACATCAAGTAATAAGGGCTGTTGCGGCTAAAGGTATTAATATGAAGATCTTTTTGAGTCTGACATTAACATTCTATTCCATATCCGCATTTTCGCAGACAGTGAATAAGTCTTTTGAGGAATTATGGCAGGAATTTTTTCATAAGTCTCTTCAGCAGAAATCTATTGGACAAGAGAAAGTGGCAAGTGAGCTTTCTTTAGAGAGATCGAGGAGACATTGGCTTCCGAGGGTCTATGTCACTGGACAATGGTTCAGTACTAATGACCCTACTCAAGTTTTTTTCAATCATTTAGGTCAACGCTCGATTGAGCAAGCCGACTTTATACCTTCAGATCTAAATCGTCCTGGAAGAAAAAACTTTTTGGCAGCCTCTTTAGGTGTTGATCTTCCTTTATATGAGGGAGGGATGAAGTCATCGCAAACCTCTATGTTTGAATCGTTGGTCAAGGCATCTGCGATGGAAATGAAGGCCAAAAAAACCGAGGAGTACTCAGAGCTAGGTCGCCAGTTTGGAACGGCCTTGTTGTACTCCAAAAACGGAGTGCTTTTAAATAACTTGAAAAAGAAATTAGAGTCAATAATCGCCAATTATCAGGTTGGGTCGCAAAGTAATCCTGTGGGATATTCAGGGCTACTAGGTCTTAAGGGTGTAGGTAATCGTATTGAAGGATTGTTGTCAGAGTATGAACTAAAGTCCATGAATGCTAAGAAATGGATTGCAAAAAAAACTCAAACTGATGAGAACTGGGCCCCGGATATGAAGGTGAATCTGAAGGATTTTTTAAGTTCAAATTTTACCCATACATCAAGTTCAGCTTACTCATCTAATATTCTTGCCCAGAAGTTTAAAGTTGATACTTTAGATAACCAAAAAGATATGGAGAAAGCACGTTTCCTTCCTCGGGTAGGTCTTTTTGCTCAGAATAGTCTTTATGATGGGAACAGAGATTCTGAAAATTCCCAGACTTATGGAATTTATCTTATGTGGGATTTGTTTAACAGCGATTCTTATGGACGTTTAGGTGAGGCCAATGCCAAGGCCATGGCAGGAAAAGCAAAAATTGAGGCCTACAAGCAGGATGAAAAAATTATGCTTGATCAGCTCCTGGATTCAAAGACCACGCTTGAGAAAAATTTGGTTCTTTTAATAGATTCAGACCGATTGTTAGAAGAGCAAACTCAAAATGCTACAAAATTATTTCGTTCAGGGATGCTTTCCGCCTTACAACTTTCAGAAGTCATTAATCGAAGAGTGGATCTGATTGAGAACAAAAACAAAGCCGAGAATCAGTACCTTGAAGTGTACTCCAGAATTTACCAAATAAATAATTAATGAGGACGTTATGAAGTTGCCAATAGTACATAAAGGATTTGCAGGACGATTGGCCGAGACCTTTGTCAGTTCCAAGCTTACTCCTGTAATCATCTTTGTCAGTTTACTCCTGGGATTAGCCTCGGTTTACCTTACTCCGAAGGAAGAAGAACCTCAAATCACTGTTCCCATGATTGATGTGATGATCCCTGCTCCTGGCATGGAAGCGAGGGAGATAGAAAGGAATATTACTGAGCCTGTTGAAAGGGGACTATGGGGATTGGATGGAGTTGAGTATATTTATTCTGCCAGCCAACCACACGGCGTCCTGATCACTGTACGTTTTAAAGTCAACGAACCAATTGAGCCATCTTTAGTTAAAGTTCATCATAAACTCATGACCATGACAAATGAGCTTCCTTCTAATGTCATGAAACCGGAAGTGAAATCTTATAGTATTGATGATGTTCCTTTCATGGCGCTTACTTTTACCTCCCAATCAAAGAATGATTTTGAATTAAGAAAGCTCATTGCACCTTTAGCACGAGAACTCTCGAGTACACCGGACTTAGGTAAGGTTGAAATATTGGGAGGACTTAAACGTAGTATCCGTGTTGTAGCGGATGCAAAAAAACTGGCCCAATACTCTGTTACTATGGATGACTTATTCCAAGCACTTAAAATGAATCATGCTCTTTTACCAGCAGGTAAAAACTGGTCAGAATCCCAGGTTTTTGATGTCGAAGTGGGCGGTAAACTATCAACGGTAACAGACATCCAGCAACTAGCAATCGGTGGACGTGCCGGTAAAATAGTTAAAGTAAAAGATGTTGCAAAAGTTCTTGATGGACCCGAAGAACGTACTCGGATTTCAACATTGTTTGATAAGGATAAAAGAATTCATGGAGAGAATGCGGTTACCATCAGCTTTTCCAAACGTAAGGGAACCAATGTTGTTAGTCTGGCCGAAACATTACTCAATAGGGTTAATACTTTCAAAAAAGATCTCCCACAAGATGTGGAATTAACTGTTATTCGAGATTATGGAGCAACTGCGGGTGAAAAATCGAATGAACTGATTGAACATCTGATTATCGCAACTGTGTCTGTAGCACTCCTGATTGCTCTGGCCATGGGATGGAGGGCAGCTCTGGTTGTGGCCATTGCCATACCTGTTACCCTGGCGCTGACCCTGGCAATCTATTATTTCATGGGCTACACACTCAACCGAGTAACCCTCTTTGCCTTAATCTTTTCTATCGGTATTCTTGTAGATGATGCCATTGTCGTAGTGGAAAATATTGAGAGATATTTAAAGACATATAAGAATCTCAGTATTCTTCAGGCAACTTTAAGGGCGGTGAGTGAAGTAGGAAACCCTACCATTCTTGCTACCTTCACGGTCATCGGTGCCATCTTGCCGATGGCATTTGTGAGAGGTCTTATGGGCCCTTATATGAAACCCATTCCAGTGGGTGCCAGTCTTGCCATGATTCTCTCTCTCTTTGTCGCTTTTATTGTGACGCCTTGGGCATCAGTATTGTTGTTGAAACATGAACATTCTGTAGAAGATGAACATCAAGATATTCAGGATGAACCTTCGAAACTGGACAAAATATATATTTGGCTGACTGATCACTTGCTTTCAAAAAAAATATGGGCCCTTGGTTTCACTTTAGGAGTGACAGTGCTTTTCCTGGCGGCAACATCTATGTTTGCAACTAAAGCCGTCAAAGTTAAAATGCTTCCTTTTGACAATAAGAGTGAATTCCAAATTACTGTTGATTATCCTGTTACAACGCCTCTTAAGCTTTCCAACGAATGGTCTAAGGAACTGGCAAGCATCATTCTTAAACATGCTGATGTAAAGAAGGTTCAGATTTTCTCCGGGGAAGCCGCGCCTTTTTCTTTCTCAGGCATGGTTAAACATACTTTCTTAAGAAAATCTGAGTATATGAGCGACTTGCATGTTGTTCTTTCTGATAAGCATGACAGGAAAAAAACCGGACATGATATTATTAACGATTTACGACCATCGATTAAGGCTTTTGCAGACTCTCGCTCAGCTTCTACCAAGGTTTTAGAAATCCCTCCTGGCCCACCTGTGATGGCGACGATGGTTGCAGAAATTTACGGTAAGAATTTAGAAGAAAGAAGAAAAGCTGGATTGATTGTTAAGGAGTTATTTGAAGCTGAGCCTAGCGTGGTTGATCTTGATTGGACCTGGAAAGAAATTCGACCTCGGCTGATCTTTCCATATGATTATACCAAAGCAGGTCTCTACGGAACTAAATCTGCCCAAATATGGAATTTAGGGCAACTGATTTTTAATGAAACCAAGGTTGCTACTTTAAATGATTTTTCGAGTCCAGAAGAGGTTGCCATCGATCTATCTTTAGATCAGGTAACCAGATCCGGTATGAATCCTTTTCAAGGTCAAAATATTCCAAGCTTTGAAGCAGGTATTGTGAAAGCAGATAACATCCTGAAAAACACGTTTCAAACGAAAACTGAGATTCTACACCGAAAGAATCTTCGACCGGTTGAATATGTTTTATCGGAGTTGGCCGGAGAGGAAGAAGCTCCCGTATATGGTATTTTGAAATTAGAACCGAAAATTCCTTTTAAAACCCAGACTGCGGAAGTTCCTTGGGATACGAATCAAGTTACTGTTAAATGGGATGGAGAATGGTTTATCACATATGAAGTCTTTCGTGATCTGGGTGCAGCTTTTGCTGCAGTTATGATCCTGATCTATATCCTGGTTGTTGGGTGGTTTAGAAGTTTTCTCGTACCACTAGTCATCATGGCACCTATTCCTATCTCCTTGATTGGTATTGTGCCTGGCCATTATCTGACCGGTGCCTATTTTACGGCCACTTCCATGATTGGGTTTATTGCTGGAGCAGGTGTGATTGTCCGTAATTCCATAATCCTGGTAGATTTTATTGAACATCAAATCCAGAATGGAATGGAACTTAAACAGGCCGTTATAAGTGCAGGAGTTTTACGATTCAGACCCATGCTATTGACGGCAGCAGCGGTGGTAGTTGGAAGCGCAGTTATGCTTTTTGATCCAATTTTTCAGGGGCTTGCCGTGAGTTTGATCTTTGGGGAAATTGCTGCCACTCTTTTAAGTCGTTTTGCAGTACCTCTGTTTTACTATTGGATGATTGGGAAAAAACGATTTGCAGAATTAACCCACAAGACTGAGAATATGAATATATGGGGAGATATTTATGAATCCGGAAAAGATGAAAGATAAGTGCGTAGAAGTCTCTACTATAATGAAAGCAATTGCACATCCTCAGCGACTAATGATTATGTGCTATCTGGCCGAAGGTGAAAAGAATGTTGGAGAAATTCAGGAACTGTGCGAGATTTCACAGTCTCAGTTGTCTCAATTTTTGAATAGAATGCAGAGGGAAAAATTATTAAAAGTCAGAAAAGAAAGTCAGTTTTCATATTATAGTATCGCGGATAAGAATTTAATTAAACTTGTTCAGTCAATGCAAAAGATATTTTGTACTTAAGGAAATCGATGAATGCTAAATTAGTATGGAATGGAAACATGAAGTTTACCAGTGATAACCATGGCCTGATATCTGTGATGGATGCGGCCAAGGAACACGGTGGAGATGATTCAGGTCCTAATCCTAAGGAATTAGTCCTTAATGCAATGATGGGGTGTACTGCAATGGATGTTGTCGCCATCCTGAAGAAAATGCGACAGAACATCGCAGAGTTCAAGATGGAAATTGAGGCGGAGAAAACGACTGTCCATCCAATTCATTTTGAGTCTGCTGTGTTGATTTTCCTTTTAAAAGGTGATCTTGACCCTGAAAAAGTAATTAAAGCGGTGGATTCCTCACTTACTAAGTATTGTGGAGTCAATTATATGATTTCAAAAACATGCCGGATAAGTTTTCGAATCCTGGTAAATGATCAAATTATAAAGACTGGTCCTGTTAATTTTATTCAACCGGAAGCCTAAATATGAAATTTGTATTTATGATGATGATTTATGTTGTAATGATGTTTGATGCCAAAGCTCAGAACTTTGAAATCGAGGCAAAAAAGCTAGCAACTGATCTTAAATCATCTTTGATGAAAAACTTATCTCAAAAGATTGCCTCAGAAGGGGCAGTAAAGGCCATTCCATTTTGTCATACAAATGTTGGGCCAATAGCAAAATCGGCCGCTGATGAGAGGATGAGTAAGTTTGAATTTGGTCGAACTTCTCATAAACTCAGGAATGAAAAGAATCAGGCCATGCCTTGGGCCAACTCATACCTGAAAGACTTTCAAGGAAAGTTTAAAGGTGATATCAAAAAAGATTTTATTATCCATAAACTAGAGAATGGAAAACGTGTTTATTTGGAGCCTCTTTATGTTCAGGCACAATGTCTGACCTGCCATGGGGAAAATCTAAACAAATCAGTAAAAATGGAATTGAATAAGTTTTATCCCAATGACCAGGCGACAGACTTTAAGTTAAATGAGTTCCGGGGATTTATCTGGATTAAGGAAAAATAACTCAGTTCTTGAGATTTTAAGTCTTATCAAGTTTAAGTACTCTTGTTCAAACCATTTATTTTTTGCCAACCAGATATTGTTTCGAGGGGATGGATGAGGAAGTACCACGAAAGAGGAATCAACTATCGCGTGCTCTTTTATCTTCTCACTTAATTTACCAGGACCTAAAAAATATTCGGTAGCGTAAGAGCCAACCAAAATTTTTAATTTAACCTCATTTAAGTGACAGAGAATGGTGTCCATCCATCGTACCTGGCATTCTGGCCGGGGAGGATTATCTCCACTTTTTCCCCTGCCGGGATAACAAAATCCCATCGGAACGATGGCGAGGTTATTCGCCTGATAAAAATCCTGTTTTGAAATTTGGAGCCAAGCTCTTAATCTAATCCCGCTGGCATCATTCCAAGGTCTATTGGTTTCATGTGCGAGTATACCAGGGGCCTGCCCAATCAGCATGATCTTGGATGATCTGGAAAATTGGAGAATGGGTTTGGGGATGAGAGGAAGTTCTTCTTGGCACAGAGTACAGGACCTGATCTCATTTAAAAGTTTCATGGAGGAATCTTACCAAAACTGCTGTTTTTAAGGGAAAGATTTAAATAGCGCCTGTTTAAGTCGGAAATTTCTAATTTTTTAAGGATTTCCGGCAATATCCGATAAGAGCGTATGAGCTTTCGTATTAATACCAATATAAGCTCCCTCATGGCGCAAACTCCCTTGAATAAGGTCTCTCGAGAGATGGAGGAGAGTTATGCCAAATTAAGTAGTGGGCAGAGGATTACTAAAGCGGCCGACGATGCGGCCGGGTTGGCGATATCCGAGAAGCTTAAGGCCGAAATCAGATCCTCTCATCAGGCCAATAGAAACGCTAATGACGGTATATCCCTGGTTCAGACCGCTGAAGGTGGACTTAATGAAACTTCCAGCATTTTAACCCGAATGAGAGAGCTTGCGATTCAAGCAGCATCTGATACTTTGGGGGATTCCGATCGTTCGAAAACAAGCATGGAGTATCAGCAATTAAAGAGTGAGTTGGATCGTATCTCGCAAACCACTGAGTTTAATGGTCGAAAACTTCTCAACGGTCAGGGCCCCAAACTTGATTTTCAAGTGGGAGTTGGCTCAAATAATACAGAGGATCAGATTAGTTATAATACCAGTGGTCTGAATTCCGGAGTTGACTCGTTAGGAGTCTCTTCTGCCACGATCAATTCAAAACGTGGTGCTCAGGAGAGTTTGGCCAAGATTGATTCGGCCTTAAATAAAGTTTCCGGTCAAAGGTCTGTACTAGGCTCCTTGCAAAATCGACTAACCAGTAGTTCAAACAATTTGATGGTTTATTCTGAAAATATGAGTTCGACCAACAGTCGGATTCGTGATGTGGATTATGCTGATGAGACGGCAAAGCAGGCCAAGAATTCCATAGTCAGTTCTGCGGGAACTGCCGTTCTTGCCCAGGCGAATATGTCCGGGCAGGCCGCCTTAAAACTTCTTAGTTAGAACTTCTGATTTTATCCGGATCAATATTAATCGGGATAGAAGTCCCTGACCAAATGGATTTCTTATGAGATCCTACGATGATTTTTTTTGAATTAAGTTTGATATCAATAATAGCATTGAAATTGGCCTGGGCCGCATAGAAGGCCATTTTCATAATAGCTTCCTGTTCATCGGCGCAATCTTCAACAAGATAGGGATCTTCTTTTCTTTTTAAATAGCTGGTTTGTTTTGATTGCTCTTTAGTAAAGATAATAATTTCCCGGGCCCTCTCCAATGTCTGATTATATTCCTCTAAAGGTCCACTGACCTTATCATCGAAACAATTTGTACAATAGGTTGGATGGGTCAGATCTTTAGGAATAACTTTCAGGTAAGAGAAGCTCTCTTCTCCCACAAAATGACCACAAGATTTGCACACAGGGTCCTGGCAAAGCCCGCAGTGATAATTGGCCTTAGGCTTTCTGCATGATTTACAAACATTACTCATAATGGGTTCACTTTTAGAAACTTTAGAATTTTCTCACATATTGATCTGCAACGTTCTGGATGTCCAGAGAAATGGTTTTATAATATCTGCCTCATTCACTTGGCAAGGCACTTTCAAATGATGCAAAATCATTTTGGCACTGAATGAAATCATATACTTCTCGCATATCAAGGCCATTGAGAAGTTTTTTATAAGTGCTAAGATAGGTGGCATGAAAAACAAGCCATTAATCTTCACAGTCCTTTCAATCCTCTGTCTGATTGAACCTGCCATAAAAGTACTCTATTTTAAGGCCATTACTCATTTTGATTTCATGGTGATTTTTGCCAACTTGCAAGCAAGAAATTCTTTCATGGAGGTCGTGGACTTCTGGTTGATATTCCCTATCGCGGGAATGTTGATTTTAAAGTTAAGAAAATGGACTTACTTCGCCTTTATGGGAGTGCTGGCCTATATTAACTACAACATATTCACCTATGAGAAGTACACCTGGCCTTATAACAGCGATTCTCCATTTATGTATAACTACGTAGTGGCCATTTTATCGGTTGCGGTCTTTGCCTATTTTCTATCGCCTAAGGTTCGAGAGCCATTCTTTGATCGTAGAGTTCGTTGGTGGGAGCCGAAAACTCGTTACAATGTAAGGATCCATTGCAAACTTCATAGCAATAACTTTGCTTTTCCTACTGAGATTATCAATATCTCCCAAACTGGTGCCTTTCTTTTAGATTCAAAATACATGAAGGCCGGAGACCAGTTGCAAATGGAATTTAATTTTCTAGGGCAGACTATCATCTTGCCTGTAGAAATTATTCACAAGCATACTGTCCAGAACCAAACTGGTTATGGGGTGAAATTTAATTTTAATACATTGGCCCAAAGCATGAGAATGGCCAAGGTCATTAATGTAATAAAAAAATCACACGGCATGTTTAAAGAAGAGAAGATTAAAGATCTTGCAGCGTGAGAAATATTTTTTACTCTTTTTTTTAAAAAAAAACTACCTGACAATTTGCCATTGCTTATTGAAACACAATTAATAAGCAATTTCTCACATGGCATTTGAATTTATGTCTTATCAGTCTCATCATAAAACCATGAGACTTAAGCTCTATATTCTTCCAGTTCTTCTTTTATTTTGTAGCTCTTTAACTCTTGCCAAAGAGTTTCAGTTAAAAGGTTCCTTTAAACTGGATACTTCTGATAAACGGCCAATTGCGTTTACAATGAAGTGGGAAGAGAAAAATAACTTTCTGAAAGGGACTTATCAGGATGATTACTTCACTAAAAAGGGGAAGGTTAGCGGTATAAAAAGTAACGCTGGAAGAACCTTTACGATTATTTTACCGGAAAATAAAAAAGGAGTTACCTCTTTAACTCTTCTAAGTTCCCAAGTCGGAACAACTTTATCAGGCACCACAATCCCTGTGAGTATTATCACTCGTGATCTACGAGGAAATCCGCTGACAAATGCTGAAGCAAACTCTCAATTTGTAGAAGTTTCACAAAGAATGGCCCAGAAACAGGAAGAGGACCTTTGCCGTGAAGGCCTTGGCGCACTGGCCGGTCATTGCGGTATCTATCAAGGTCTTATCACAGAAGAAGTTGATAGGGGGAATCAATGCAATTTACTTTTCGCAGATGCTATAAGACTGGAACTAAACTCGATGGGAGATCTGACATTATACTTAGGAGAGGTGAATGAAGTTGTCTCGGTTCCTGTTCATAACATAAGTCGTATACCATCTAATCCTGAAACCACTGCCATTGATGTTCTTGGTCGGAGTTGTAGGCCTTTGCCGGGAACGACTTTCCCCGGAGATAATTGCAAGAGACTCCATCTCATAGGAAGATTTACTACTGAGGATGTGACCCGGCACTTTACTGGTGTCTATTCAATCATTGATGAATTAACCAATAATACCTGTCGTTACTCCCTTTCATTAGATAGGAATGATTAAAAAACCACCCGGGTTCTAATTGAACGTTTAAGTTTTTCAATTTCGTTTGCCAACTGCTCAGCATGAGTAGAATGTACATCCATAACGAGGTAACCAATTTCATCATCTGTTGATAGATACTGGCCTTCGATATTGGCACCGGCATTAGATATGATCGTATTGATTTCGCCCAGAACTCCCGGTTCATTTCTGTGTACATTAAGAATTCGAGAAGTTCCTTTTTTAACAGGTAAATCAACATTTGGAAAATTGACAGCCCCGGAAGACGAACCAATCTTTAAAAAGCGATGAAAACTTTCGGCCACTTCAATCCCAATTGCTTTTTGTGCTTCTTCGGTGCTCCCACCAATATGAGGAGTAAGAATGACGTTAGGTAAACCTTGTAGGGGAGAGACAAATTTTTCTTTATTTGAAGAAGGCTCTACAGGAAAGACGTCAACAGCACAGCCCGCAATATGCTTGGATTCAATCGCGGCCGCCAAATCTTCAATAACTACCACTGTGCCCCGGCTAGCATTTATTAAATAACTGCCTTTCTTCATAATAGATAGTTCGCGTTGGCCAATCATATTCATCGTTTCAGGAATTTCTGGAACATGAAGAGTTACAAAATCTGATATTTTCAATAATTCATCTAAAGAAGCCACGGATCGGGCATTTCCCAACGGAAGCATCTTTTTGGTGTCATAAAAAACCACTTTAAGACCCATGCTTTCGGCCAGAACACTTACCTGGCTACCAATATGTCCATAACCTACAATTCCCAGAACTTTTCCACGGACTTCCTTTGAACCTTCAGCTGACTTAACCCATTCGCCTTGGTGGGCCTTCGTATTGCGGTCTCCTAATTGACGGGAAAGTGAAATCATTTCTGCAATAACGAGTTCAGCTACACTCCGCGTATTAGAATGAGGAGCATTAAATACTGCGACTCCTTTATGACGTGCACGAAGGAGGTCAACTTGATTGGTGCCAATACAAAAGCAACCAATGGTGAAAAGATGTTGCGAGTGTTCTAAAATTTTTGGCGTTATTTCAGTTTTTGAACGTATTCCGAGAGCACAATACTTTGGAAGAAGTTCTATAAGTTCTTCTTCTGAAGGTGAATGAGTTAATAGATCCACTTGATAGCCATCATTTTCTAAAAATTCTTTAGCAATTGGATGGATATTTTCAACAAGTAGAATTCGGGATTTATTCGGATTTTTCATTTGATAAGTCTAAATAAAAAGAGGACTTATTGGAAGGGAAAGATAATCAAAACCCTAAAACTGTCAACAAAGTGACACGTATGATTAAAGATGTTGATTTAGTGTAAATTATTTTTAACACTACTAAGTACACACATGGAGGATATATGGAAAACATGAACACTGCTAAAGCTACAAAACCAGCTCGTAAACCAAATGCTGCTTTTATGAAAGCTCTTACACCGTCTGCTGAACTGGCAGATGTAATTGGTGCAAATCCAGTTGCAAGAACTGAAGCTGTTAAACTTATGTGGGATTATATCAAGGCCAATAACCTTCAAAATCCAGCTAACAAGAGAAACATTCTTGCTGATTCAAAGCTAAGCAAAGTTTTTGGAAAAGAAGAAGTTACGATGTTTGAACTTACTGGTCTTCTTGGTAAGCATTTAAGCTAATTTCTCTCGAAATTGTTTATCTAAAGGGCCCTTAGGGGCCTTTTTTGATTGTATGAAAATAAATTATGATAACAGTTTTTTCAAATCGTTGTGAAACGGAACCATATCGCATATTTTTTCCGTTAGGTATTCTCTGCTTGCTTTACGGCATTTTGTTGTGGTTGCCTCAAATCTGGAATCCGGGAGATTATCCGGTTTTAGTTCATCGTTATCTCATGCTCAATGGTTTCGTAGCTTCTTTCATGGGCGGTTTTCTTATGACTGCCGTTCCAAGATTTTCAAAAACCAAGACAGCAGAAAAATGGGAAATCATTTTCTTCTTCCTTTTAACTGTCTTGGGAGTTTTATTCGCAGCTTCGGAACAAGAAAGGCTGGTTTTCGCCATTTCTTCCTTGCAGGCATTAAATTTAATCGTCTTCCTAATGAGAAGGATTTCAAAAAGAAAAGCGAATCCTCCCTATACTTTCATTTTTATTTTTGTAGGTCTGTTATTATGGGTAATCTCCGCGATAGGAGGGATTTTTTTTGAAGTTGAAGCTTTTAAGCATCTCCATTATGAAGGTTCAATAGTGGCTATTATACTTGGAGTTGGAAGTCGATTGATTCCTGGCATCTTGGGGCATGTTGAAATTGTAATGTCTCAAAAAGAACATGATGAGAGTCCAGAATCACTTTTTCGTACAATCCCCTGGTACTTTTATTTAATTATTCTAAGTTTTGTCCTCAGCTATTTCTTGAATGATCTTTCGGGAAGTATTATTCGTTCTCTGGTAGTAGGAATTGTTGGGATCCTTTACTGGAAATTGCTGGTATTACCTAAAAAAAAATCTGCCCTAACCTGGAACATATGGTTGTGTGGCTGGTTTATCCTGTTTAGTTTCTTATTAAAATCATTCTGGCAGGATGGTTTGATCCACGCCAGTCATTCGCTTTTTCTAAGTGGAATTGTCCTCCTCTCACTACTTATAGCTACGAGAGTAATCCAATCCCATGGACCCAAGGATGAAAAGCTTGAAAATTGGCGAGGACTCTATATTGTTAGTTCGCTGGTTGTATTGGCCACTGCCACCAGAGTCACTGCTTTTCTTATGCCTGATGGATATCTTCGACACTTGGGTTATTCTTCTTTTGTTTTGAGTCTCGCTATCCTCGTTTGGTCGTACAAGTATTTAAGATTTGTACGAACATGATAATTTAGGCCTCACTTTTTTTATCAAAAGTATCTCCTAAAGTGTCCGCCATTACGGCGTTTCTTTTTCCCATGGGTTTTGGCTTACCTCTGGTAGAGTCTATGCTTGTCTGATGTTCCAGCTCAGCATTGATTTCTCCTCCCAGGAGGATGACAAAACTTGAAAGGTAGAACCAGGTCATTAAGACAATCACGGCGCCTAACGAACCATAGGTTTTATTGAAGTTTCCAAATTCTTTAGCATACCAGGAAAAGAGCAAGGAAGTTATCGCCCATAAAACGGCCGCTATGACAGCACCCCAGGAAACCCATTTCCACTTGGCCTTACTACGATTAGGTCCAAAACGATAAATGATGGATAAAAAGAAAGAGAAAAGTGCCAGAAGAATTACCCAGCTCCCAATACTTACTGCTGTTTCTATGACTTGAGGAAAATTGAAGAGACTAGTAACAGCGGGAATACCGATAATGACACCAATTGCGATGATACTTAAAACTGCACCTAACAGGGTGAGAGATAACGCTAAACCATTTAACTTAAAAAAGCCCCGACCATCTTCCTCATCATAAATAATATTCATGGCCTGAATGACGGCCTTGCTCATTTTAGATGCTGCCCAAAGTGAAAGAAGCAGTGAGAAAATGGCCCCTATTCCCAGGGAAGAAGATGCTGTACTTGCGAGGGTACTTAATTGAGTCTTTAAGATTTCTTGCAGTTCACTTGGGATAAACTGGGAGATTCTTGAAATGTGTTGCGTGATATCGCTGGGGTCACTTACCCAGGCATATATTAGGACGACTGATGTCAGTGCAGGAACTAATGAGAATAGAGCATAATAGGCCATAGCTGCTGAGACCAAAGAAATTCGATCATCTTTAATCTCTTTTTTAACTCTTACCATTGTATCTTTCCAACCTTTGGCCGGAATATCTTTAGGAGACCTAGCGTCTCTTCCCCTTTGATCCCATGTTGCAGTTGCCATAATTTACTCCTAGTTGAGGATCTCACTTCAGGAGAGTTGCAAGTCGTAGACCAAAGGGGCTTCCAATGTGTATTATTTCAATTGAGGATAAAACGTGATGAAACGAGACATTGCCAAATTATCGCTTCCTTTATTTGCCGCTTTTTGTGCGTTCACTATTACTTTACTTGCATTTTTTCTTACCACAAAAAGTATCAGTGAAAGAGAAGCGCTGGCCTTCAATAGTTTATCGATACAGGTTAGACAGAGCATAATCTCAAGAATGCAGACATATATAAATGCTTTGGTTCAGACTAAAAGCATGTTTTATGTGACTAAAGAAGTGGATAGAGGAGAATTCCGCCATTACATCGAGAATTTGAATCTATTGCAAGAATACCCCGGAATCCAGGGGATAGGCTTTACTAAAAGGGTTCTTAAAAAAGATTTGGTTTCTCACATCAGGGCGATTAGAAAAGAGGGATTTCCTAATTATAAAATTTGGCCGGAATTTGATCGATCGGAATATCACTCCATAATTTATCTGGAACCTTTTAACTGGAGGAATAAAAAAGCTTTCGGTTATGATATGTTTACTGATGGGACCCGGCGAGAGGCCATGGATAAGGCCCGAGATACTGGAAGGCCTATTATTACAAATAGAGTTACTCTGGTCCAGGAAACTGAGCAGGATATACAGCATGGGTTTCTCATATATGTTCCCTTTTATGCTGAGGTGGCTTTTCCTGAAACGGTAAACGAGAGAAGAGATATGTTGCGGGGTTTTATTTATAGCCCTTTCCGCGCTAAAGATTTATTTAAGGATATACTCACGCCCTATAATAAAGCAGAAATTGGAATTGAAGTTTTTATTACTTCAGAAGATAAGAAAAATCTGATTTTTAACTCTCATCATGAATCTGTTCTAAAAAAAGCATTATTTTCTCAGCAGTACGAAATTGAAGTTGCCAGCAAGAAGTGGTTGATTAATACCTATTCTTTGCCTGGCTTTGTAAATAGCATAGATTTGGCCCCTCTGCTTCTGCTTATATTGGGTCTATTTCTTTCATCCTTAATATTTTGGTTTATCTGGAAACATCAGAAATATTCAATTGCTGAAAGAGATAGGGCAAAGAACTATGAAATTCTTAATCAAATTGGCAAAGTTCTTTCAGCTGAATTAGATCTGGATAAATTAGTAAAATCGATAACAGATGCGGGCCTGAAATTATCCAAGGCTTCTTTGGGAGCTTTTTTTTACCATACCCAGGAAGATACTCGCTCTAGTTTTAATTTGTATACATGGTCGGGAGCGAGCAAAGATGCTTTTAAAGAGTTACAACATTCACCCATCTTTGATTTTACCTTCTCAGACAAAGGAACAATTAGAAGCGATGACATTACCCAAGATACTCGTTATGGAAAAATACGATTACCATTTAAGAGTTTCCTCGCAGTTCCTATCATTTCCAGAACAGGTGAATTTATTGGTGGCCTATTTTATGGGCATTCTGAAAAATCAATTTTTGGACCCCGGGAGCAAATTCTCATTGAGGGGATAGCTTCTCAGGCGGCCATTGCCATTGATAATGCAAAACTTCATAAGAAAACGATGGAAGCAGTGGCCGCTAGAGATGAATTTTTAAGTATAGCTTCCCATGAGTTAAAAACGCCTATTACTTCGATGAAATTACAGTTCCAGCTGGCACAGAAGCTGCTCGATAAAAAAGATCAGCGAGTATTTGATCATGATCAAATACGCAAAAGGGTTCAACTGGCAAATTCACAGTTAGATCGGATGAGTAAACTAGTAAGTGATATGCTTGAAACCGCACGTTTTTCATCACATCGGTTGGATTTGAATAAAGAGGAGCTGGATCTGGCAGAAGTTGCTCTTTCAGTAATTGAGAGTTTAAAACCGCAGCTGGAAGTTCATGGGATTGAATTGGATTTTAAAAGTAGGGTTACTTCACCTCATATTATTGGTGATAAGTTTAGACTTGAGCAAGTAATGACCAACCTCATGACAAATGCTATGAAATATGGACTGAATAAACCGATCAAAGTACGACTGGAAGAGAGGGAAGGTATTCTTTTATTTAAAGTTCAGGATCATGGCATGGGAATACCAAATGAGCAGCTCTCTAAAATTTTTAATCGCTTTGAAAGGGCCATCTCTAGCTCTAACATAAGTGGCCTGGGTCTAGGTCTTTATATCTCTAGAGAAATCATAACTGCCCATGGCGGTGAGATCAGAGTTGAGAGTATTCCTAATCAAGGTTCAACTTTTACGGTTGAATTGCCGCGATTTAAGTGATGAGTTTTTTTCTGATTTTCCAGAAACCTAAGGCGCAGAAGAAAAGACTCTGAATAACGAGTATACCTCCATGCATGATAAAAGTGGATAAAACTTCACGATTCCAGAAAATGGCCTGGGCCAGCCGAACACCGTGAATAAGCGGGAAAAATTCTGCAAGAACTCTCAGAGCAGTAGGCATTTGCTCAATCGGAAAGAAAATGCCTGAAAGAAAATATAAAGGTGCAATGATGAACGAATAGACAGTTTGAAACTGATTGATGTTGTTAACCAATGCCGTGGCAAGTAATCCCATGGCACCGCAAGGTAATGCCACTAGGAAGCCGACTATTGCTAAGAAGGGGATTAAAAAAGGATTTGCCATTAATCCAAAAAATGAAAGAACTATTCCTACGCATAAAGACATGATGGCACCTTTAAGACCCACCCATAACATCTCTCCAAAGACAACTTCACCAACTCCAATAGGTGTCGTTAACATTGCTTTGAAGACGTTTTCATAAGTCATACGAACAAAAAAGCCGTAACTACTTTCAAAAAATGACGTAAAAAGAGCTGTAGCAACCGTTAATCCCGGTGCCAGGTATTGCATATAGCTCATACCTTCTACGTTTGTAACATAGGCACCCAAACCAAGACCCAGAGAGACCATAATGAGTGCTGGATCTGCCACAGTTGGAGAGATATTTGAGATCAAGTCTTTTTTGTAAACGGTCCAGTTTCTAAGAGTGATCTGAAAACAAAGTTTAAATGATTCAAGCATCGTCAGATAACTCCTGACCTGTTAATTTCAAAAAAACATCTTCGAGATTTGATGGTCGTATTTGTAGTGGGTTCATACCATGTTGAGAGTGTAAAGAGGTCAATTCCTCAAGAGTCGCAGCTCGTAGATAAATGCCTGAAGAATCCTCGTGGACTTTAAAGGAATTGATCTGTGATGTGAGCTTATGTATCTTTTCCCGATCTTCCAGCGGAAAAATTCCGATATAACCAGGAGTATGCTTATGAATCATATCTCTAGGTGATCCTTCTGCAGAAATTTTACCATTATTCATAATAACTAAACGATCACATAGAACTTCTGCTTCATGCATGTAGTGAGTTGTAAGAACGATCGAAGTTCCTTGCTGGTGCAGTTCCTTAACTTTCCCCCAAAGTAGATGGCGGATAGCAGGATCAAGCCCCGTGGTTGGTTCATCCAGGATGAGTAACTCTGGTTGACCTAAAAGAGCACGGACAAAAACAAGCCTTCTTTTCATACCACCGGATAAAGTGATAATTTTAGTATCTTTTTTATGGGTCAGATTCATGTAATCCAAAAGATCCAGCACTCTTTTCTTTCTTTCATGCCGTGGGATTCCAATGAAAGAAGAATAGATTAACATGTTCTCCAGAACTGTAAGACTTTCATCTAGAGCGTTGTCTTGAGTTACAACACCTAAACGTTTTTTGATGTCCCGAGAATGGGTCTTGGGATCATGTCCAAAAACCAGAAGTTCACCACCACTACGCTGGACAGTTCCATACGTCATGCTTATAAAAGTGGATTTTCCAGCACCATTAGGGCCTAATAATCCAAAGCATTCACCCTGATGGACGTTAAGGTCAATATGGTCTACTGCTGTAAAGTTACCAAAATTCTTAGTCAAAGATTTTGCCGTTATCATCATTCAATGATTATGCTAAAATTTCTACATGTCTAGATCTCACTATTTCTATTTTCCATTGTCCATTGCGGAGCTTGAACAAGTCGTTGAGGCCCACCAGATAGAATTTGATGCTATGATTGGTGATGTATTTAATGAGGATGAAATTCTGGTCTTCGAAAAGATGCTAGATTCAATCGCGGCAGTTTACGTTCAACCAATTTTAAGTGAACTAAGTTTTGATGATTTTTACCCTGATCCATCATTATCTGATAAACAACGGAAATTTTTCCTGACTTGCCGTAGTTCGCTTGCTATTGAAAACCTTCCCTATTTAGAAAGTAATCCTTTTCAGGTTAATTATTTAAAGCAGCTACTTTCTCATTTTAGTGAGGTTTTGATCGATCAGGGTGGTGTACAGGAGTTGCAGTTCAAGGCAGCTTATATAGAAAACTTAAACAAGTTTAGAGACATAGATTCTCTTATACCTGGGCATAAGCCTAAAGTTGCTGAAGCTAGCAGTGCTGCACCTGTTGAGCCAATTGATTTTTTAGTCCGTGATGTTTACAAAGAAATTGAGCGAATCGGCCATGGTGAAAAGAGGGGAGCTATGGATAAGATACTCTTGGACCAATCGCTGAAAGTGCAAAAAGTTTATCAGGCAATGAATGCCGGGCAACATGATGCTACCACCTTATTTCAAAAGGCCGGTCTTTCTCCAAAAGATTTTGATGATCATCTGGAAAAGTTAAAGTTTTTACTGAAAAAGATTTAGTTCTTGTTAACAATTTTGAAGATAATTTCGCTTAACTTCTTAGGATTTGAAACCATTGGGTAATGTCCGGTAGCAATACCAGTAACATCTTTTATCTTCGTCCTGGAAGTATATTGAAATTGAGTGGTTAAACTTAAAACAGGATCGTTTTTTGTATAGATATAACTTTTAGGTATCCCCTGAAATAGGTTTTCATCATAATTCAGATCTTCGGAGATCAGGCTGATCCACTCACTATGAAGATCGGGAAGTTTATGGTCACTTTTAATGAGTGGATCAGTGCCTTTAAAATAGGTCAGAGCATCTTTGGGAACGATCTTGAACTTTCCAAATGTCACCACGCGTGAGTAATTTCGTTGATCAGTTTTATTCATTAGATCAAAAGGCTTTTCATTCTTAAGTGGAACAATGGCACTGACATAAATGATTCGACTAACTTTCTCGGGACACAATCCTGTCATTTGATTTGCTATCGCACCACCATAACTATGAGCTACTAAGATGGACTTTTGAGGTATCTGCTGACAGCTCATGCCGGCAATTTTACCAAGAGAAGCGGGATCTTCAGAATCGCGGCCAATACGATTTAAATCCATAATATTAAAACCAGATTCTTTGAATGACTTTTTAAGCTCTGTCCAAACTCCGCCGTCAACATGAACACCTTGAATCAGAACAATGGTCTGATTAGGCTTTTTGGGAACAGCAGAGCAACTAATCAATAAAAAGATTAAGAATAAGTTTTTCATGTTAAAATGTTCTGACATTAAGCTCAAAAAAGCAACAAAACAAATATAACCAGGAGTCGACATGCTTTATCATATTACCGTTCCTCAATTCATAAAAATGCTTCATAATTTAGGCCATATTCTGGATAAGGCAGAGACACATTCTAAAGAGAAAAAATATGAAATGAATGTTCTCCTGAACACTCATCTTACTCCTAATATGTTCAGTCTCATACGTCAGATTCAGATTGCTTGCGATACGGCCAAGCTCTGCACCTCACGTTTATCAGGTAAAGAAGCCCCCGTGAACGACGACTCAGAAAAAACATTGCCGGAGCTAAAGAATCGAATCCACCAAACAATTGCTTATTTGGAATCATTTAATGAAAATGATTTTGAAGGTGCAGAAACAAGACATATTACTCAGCCGCGCTGGGAAGGAAAATACTTAACAGGNNAAAAAAGATTACCTGGGCGAAATGCCTTATAAAAAATAATTTAAAGTAAAAGGCCCCTCGGGGCCTTTTACTTTAATGAATTTCTATATTTCCTAAAAATATTTTATTATCCGATAGGCCATGGCCGAATTCGACTTTATATAGTCCACTTTCCAACTGAGGAAGTTTAAGGGCCTTCATCGATTTACCAAAAACATCCATTCTGATGCTCGCTTCCGGTTTAAATGAAGTGATGATCATCTTCCAATAAAGGTCTTCTTTAATTTCAATTCCGTAATCAAAAGGGACACACCGAAATTTCAAGGTCACATTTTCATCAGTATTATTATGAAAGCTTGTGCTTTCAGTCGGCACAAAAACGTCATCTTTTTTTTGCATGATGCTGCAACTTGTATTCATATATGACAGATCATACTTGGTAGTTGCCTTTAGATCTAACTGATAAGATCCTTTGGGGAGCACCATCGTTTCTTCCGGAATTGTTTTATTGTTGAAGACAACCGTTTTGATAACTGTATCAATTGGAGTCAGGATAATGTCACCTTGAAGAATAGCGTTTCCTTCATTAAAGAGTTCAATCTTGCCACCACTGAGCGTGACTTCTGTTAAGAGGTTGATTTGAACTTCTTCTATTTCAAATTCTACTGCGGCTTCACGGCCAGTTCCCTGTATCATGGATAAAGTCAGTTGATGATGTCCTGCTTTACGGGCAGGAATAATAAACTCTTGAGGCATGCCAAAATTTAAAAATCGTATATAGTCCGGATCGTAGACTGAAATATTCAGAAAACGTCCTTCTCCTTCAATTAAGCGAGCTCTGACTTTTAAACCTTTGATACCCTCTGGGATATTGAGATGTAGTCGCGCTCCTTCTTGGGAAGATACTTTTAAAGTTTTTCGGATAAAAGTTTTCGCCCTGAGATCATTAATTGCAGTAACCGGTATAACTGCCATAAGTGACTTATCTAATTTTGATATGACTCTTATTTCCCCGAATGCTTCTTTTTTCTTCCCTAAAAAATCTTCTACGTCGATATCAACGGAGAATCTGCTGGAAGAGCTACTTATCCATAGTTCTTTTGGCCCTTTAATACCTTTGGTGTATTCCAGATCTATAGGAATGAGCAGGTTGGTAGTGGAATCAACCGGAGCAATATCAGATATATGACCTTTCATGCTGATTCTATAGCTTTCAAGACCCTGAGCTTCAGAGCTTTTAATGATAATTCCCTGAGCGCTAGTTCCGTCAATTCCGCCTCTGTTCACAGTGTGGACCACATGTGAGAATTTTTTCCCTTGAATGAGTTCATGATAAAGATGTAGAGCTTTCTCCATTTGGGGAAGACCGTAACCCTGGGAAACAAATGGTTCATTTTGTATCTGACGAGATGAAAGTCTTAGTGCCTGAACCACTGTCGCAGCATGTACTTTCAAGTTCTCCTGCTTAATGGCCGAGATTAAAACCGCTGCTGCTCCTGCCAGGGCAGGAGAAGCTGAACTGGTGCCATTGAATGCGCGATATCCGGAGTCAGGCGAGGAGTGGGTTAAGCTTGAGAGAGGAGAAATCATCATTGGACCAACACCGCTGACTCCTGGACCTCTGCTTGAATAATATACAACTCGTCCGTCATCGGGGATACCAGTTGTTCCCCAAACTCTTTCATCAAGTTCTTTTGAGATATAGGCACCAGCTACCATAGCAGAAGATGGATAGATGAGGCGTCGGTTAAGTGAACCTAATCCAGGACCATTATTTCCTGCTGAAAAAGAGACAACGATATTGTGCTTTTCAATAATTGTGGCGAGGGCCTTTGCCATAAAGCTCTGTGTCTTAGCATTTGTGAAGAATAGGGAGTAGCTGATGTTGGCCACTTCGGCCCCTTCACTGGCCAGCCAGTCGAGCGCTAGAAGAAAGGTTCCAAGCGTATATTCATTTTCATTGGGTTTATCAGTATTTTCAGAGAGGTCATAGTCGGCTATCTGGGCCCCGGGTGCGACTCCATTAAAACCAGCAAGGTTTCCTTGTTGATAGGATGCCATGACACTGGCCACCCCTTCACCATGAGAGTCATCACCAGTTTCAGGCTGGAATATTTGAATTTGTTTTTTCTCCAGATTAACTTCTGCCATCGTGACCAATGTTTTCTTATTTGGCAGAATAAAATAATCGCCAGTACGTTTGAAAGTTCCTTTGCATTCATCATCGGAGAAAGCATCATTTACATCCAGATCAAGACACACTTTTTGACCGTCTTCAGATATAGATGCCTTGAATGAACCAATGGTTCCATCCTGGTTTAAGTCCATTTTTCCTGAGAAGCCGGAACCTTCTTTAATCAAAGCAGTGTAACCAGCTTCGGAAACTTGAAGGGGATAAGTACTAAAAGTAGATTGTGAAGCCTTAGAAAGAAACTTGCGTGCACCAGTTGTTGTTCTGGAGAATCCAATTTGATGAGGTGAAATACCGTCATCAATCACACCAACAATCACGTCTCGTCCATCGGCTTTCGGATATTTTTTCCAGAAATCAAGGATGCCAAAATCTTTCTTCGCTAAATAAAGAGCGTCTTTATCAATGTCGCCAAATTGAGGTTTTTGTATTTCAATGACCGAATCCAGCACATATTCAAAGTTTTCATTTACAGGAATATTTAATCGATTTAAATCTGACGCTTGACCAGTTAAACGAATAATCGTTTTACCTTCAGAGGTTACACCTGCCGCTTGTAATTCCTGTTTAAAAGCTTCCGTTATGCTCGCTCCAACAAGTAAAACAGAAACATTTTTATCGTGGGCCTCAGAGATATTCAATTTTTCAGTTTTTTCTTGAGGAGAACCACAGCTGATAAGAAGAATTGTTGAAAGTAGACTTAAGGCCTTAATCATATAAATTTCCTTCACATTTTTTGACTTAATTGTAACGAAACGAAGGATCTTCTGCGTCAGATGTTGAAATCTTTTCATGGTGTCCAAGGAAGACTCATTAAGGGCGTAAGGTATAGAAATTATTGTTGAATTTGTCCAAATTTTAGCCAAATTAAAGGCCATATTATGGACCTGTAGTCCAGACCTTAGGATAATCATATTGTGAGCAACGAAAAGAAGAGGAAAAAACATCATAAACTTTATATTCCCTGGTACACCAGCGACGCTGATTTATATGATGAGGAAGATAAAGAAGAAGACAGTTGGATAAATTATATCCGCCGAAATATGCCTCATACGGCCGGAGAAGAAAGCCCTTTTCCTTATTCCAGCTGGAGTTATACCCGTCATGATTCACCTTTTGAAAAAGATGATGAAGAGGCCCTGGGCAAGCGATCTGATACTAGTTTAATGGAAGAAGCAACTGAGGCCCTTTATCACCATCCACAAATCGATGCTTCTAAAATTAAGATCATTGTATTAAATGGAATTATTTGTCTCTTTGGCACCGTTAAATCCTTACTGGAAAGGCGAGAAGCAGAGAGGGTTATCAAAGACTTACCAGGTGTATGGAGTGTGCGTAATGAGCTGAGCATCGAGGAATCAGAAAAGCGCAGCTTAGTTTCTAATGGATAAATGATTCATCTAATTCACTAGATCTTGGGATATCATCATTATCGAGTTCACGAAAAATATGCATCAGCTGCTCTTCATTCAAGGTTTCTTTAGTCATGAGCTGTTTGGCGGCAGATCCTAATAGGTCTCGATGATCATTCAGAAAAGAATAGGCCCGATCATATGAACCCATGACTATTTCTTTCACACATTGATCAATTTCTTTGGCGGTATTATCTGATATAGGAGCACGTGAGAAACCATCCTTAGCTTCCAGAAAAGGTGAGCCTTGATCTTCATAAGAAACAAAGCCTAATTCTTGAGTCATCCCAAACCGCATGACCATCTCACGTGCGATATTGGTGACTTTAACCATATCATCGGCGGCCCCAGTGCTGAGTTTCCCAAAAATAAGCATTTCTGCCGCTCTACCTGCCATCAGTACGGCCATTTTATTTTCTAGATCTTCCTTGGTCATTAAGTAACGATCTTCAGTTGGTCTTTGAATAGTGTAGCCCATGGAGCCTATTCCATGAGGGATGATTGAAACCTTGTGAATTTTATCGTCTTTATTCATAGAGTAACCCACCAGGGCATGACCCATTTCATGATAAGAAACAATTTCTTTCTCTTTAGGATTTAGAATTTTACTTTTTTTCTCAATACCGGCGACAATTCGTTCCATGGCCCGAGTGAAATGGTCGATAAAAACAAATTCAGCTTTATCTCTCATTGCGATGATGGCAGCTTCATTAACCAGATTAGCAATATCGGCACCAGTAAAACCGGGAGTAAGACTTGCAATAGCGTCCAGATCTACATTGGGTCCGAGTTTTACATTCTTTGTATGGATGGCCAGAATATCTTTCCTGCCTTTTCGGTCTGGCTTATCAACGACAACCTGACGGTCGAATCGTCCGGCACGCAAGAGGGCCGGATCTATCATCTCAGGACGGTTCGTGGCCGCCAGAATAATGATTCCTCCCTGAGTATCAAAGCCGTCCATTTCAACTAATAGCTGGTTTAAAGTTTGTTCTTTTTCATCATTGCCGGAAATCATATTAGAATGGCGTGTCTTACCCATAGCATCCAACTCATCAATAAAGATGATACAAGGAGCTGTCTTTTTGGCCTGCTCAAATAGATCTCTTACTCTCGCGGCACCAACACCAACAAACATTTCTACGAATTCAGCACCACTAGTAGAAAAGAAGGGTACATTGGCCTCACCAGCGATGGCCTTAGCAATTAATGTTTTACCAGTGCCTGGGGAACCTACCAGGAGAATACCTTTAGGCATTTTTCCACCCAAGGATTTTACATTATCGGTATTTTTTAAGAAATCAATGACTTCTTTTAGTTCCTCTAACGCTTCATCAGCGCCTGCCACATCTTTGAAAGTCGTCTTGGTATCAGTTTCAACATAAATTTTTGCCTTGCTCTTTCCAATCGACATGAAAGATCCGCCTCCAGAATTTAAACCTTTAAGCCCACGTCTCAAAATGAAATACCAGAAACCAATAAATAGGATTGTAGGGAGAAGAAACAAAATGAAATTCCCCAGAAAGGATGATTGCCCATGACTTTCATAGATCACATTATGTTTATCCAATTCGTCAGAAATATCAGGAGGTACAATGGTCGTTTGGAAACTGGATTTTCCTTCAATGGGATTTTTAAATTCGCCTGATGCAAGCTCTCCTCGTATGGAGACACTTTTAATGTCGCCCTTTTCAAGATGATACTTAAACTCGCTGTATGGCATTCTGTCGATTGAAGCTCCTTCCAGACAGCTCCTAAGAATGAGGATAGTCATTAGACCAAGAAATATGTGATAATAACTGAATACGAATTTTTTATCTTTTTCAGCTTCCATTCAATCCCATGTTAACAGTGATTAATACAAAGTACACTCGTGCAGTTGTTCAATTCGAACTTACTTACTCAAGACACATTTCTTGAATTTCCGCCGGTAGATTCTGAAGTACTTGACGTGCTTCACCCTGATCAATCATGTCAAGGATAATTCCTAAAGTGATTGGCACCGCTTTATCTAAGTCAATTTCATCATGTCCTCTAAAATGTCGACGAACGTCATTTAAAAAATCATTCGTGCTTTTTGCACGTGAAATAGTGTTATTTAACTCCCAACCTTCGTAGTAATAACCGCGTAAGATTGGTGAAAGTTGAGAGCCCAAATGAATTGCTTCACTTTTACCAATCCTATCTCTTAAAGTTTTAAGGCAGGCCTTTAAGATTACGAAGGCCTTATGCTCATCAGAAAAAACCTTCGACTTCATCATTACATTAATTACGTGATTAAATTCTTCATTGGCCTTTACGATTCCTTTAAGGTTCCTGATCATATTGCCCCCTTGGAAAATATTAAGTTGGATTGATACTGAGAGAGGGAGGATACTTGGTCAATCCGACGAGGACGAAATAAAGGAGTTCTTATGGAGTTCAAAACAGTTTGGAAAGAAGGCATGATTTTTAAATCCAAGATTGGAAAACACGTTATAACTATGGATTCACAGCCTCCCTTAGGAAACGATAAGGGGACTAATCCCAAGGAACTTCTTGCTGCTTCTCTCGCCGGGTGTATTGGTATGGATGTGGTGGGACTATTAAAGAAATACCGGCAAAGTATTTATAAGTTTGTAATTGAGACTAAAATTAATCAGAGCACTGGTGGGTATCCGATTGTGTTTGATGAGGTTGAGCTTCTCTTGAGTATTGATGGAGAAATAAATGAAGATATGGTTGTTGAGGCAGCAAGACTCGCCCATACTAAGTATTGTGGCGTCAGTGCCATGCTTGCTCATTCCGTACCAATTCATTGGAGAGTGATTCTTAATGGGAAAGAAGTGGGGACCGGAATTTCTGAGCAATACTTATCTCACGAATAAATGACTTGGAATTCTCCAGGCAGCATGTGCATTGATATTGGTGAGGATTAATCCATGGGTTTCAAAGACAGGGGGGATTTTTCCCTTCAATTGCACAATTTCGGAAATGTATTTGTCCAAGGTCTTGGTCGTGTCTGGTAGTTCAGCAGTTATTTTCTCTAAGACGAAGGCAGCATTAATAAAATTTGGAACTCCTGTTACGCGATAAGCAGAAGAGACTGTTTGAAGATTTTCCTTTAAATGTTTAAGGAATTCAACTTCAGTACTATTTTTAGGGTCTATAAATTCAAAAGCAAACCTTTTCATTTCCTTCATGTCGGTTGCATAAGCATAAAATGGAACAATCTTATCAAAGTCATATCCCCATGCCACCTTTTTGACCTGGACTCCCTGGCAACCAGTCAATTTGGCATCTTCATCCATATTATGAACACGTACATCTCTGATGGAAGGCACAACCTCAATTTTTCCATTCACATGACAATCATAGTTACATTCAAATTTAACTGAGCGCGGATATTTTGAACTGAAATCACTTTCAATATAACGTTTGGATTGAATTTGAGGTGCACAGTGATTCAGAGGTATATAGGCTGTGGCCATTGCACTGAAGCTAGAGAGAGCAAGTAATATATAAAGTATTTTATGATTGAAGTTTTTCATGATGATAGCTTAAGGGTCTTGCCTCTAATGAGGAGGCCAAAATGAAAAAAATGGAGGTCCTGTCAATTCTCTAGACACTGAATGTCTTGTACTGAAAGCATCATGAAATTAATCTCTTCATTTAAGGATGGTCAGAATGATTCAAAGCACTGAAACCACGATTGATGAAATCTCTCACCACTATGATGAGTTAGATGATTTTTACCGGGAGCTCTGGGGGGTCCATCTACATCATGGTCTCTGGGAATCTCCATTTGATAGTAAAGAAGAGGCCGTGATTAACCTTTCCCGCAAAGTGCTTTCGCATTTAGGAGATATAAGTCGGAAGCACTTGATTGATATTGGCTGCGGTTATGGTGAGACTTCCAAACTTGCATTATTGCAAGGGGCAGGGAGTGTAACAGGTATCACCTTGTCTCAAAAACAGTTCCATTTTGCTCGTCTGCATTCTGATCAACTTGCCTTGAATTATGTACTAGGAGACTGGCTTAAAAATAATTTCGCTGATAACACTTTTGACGGAGCTTTTTCAATTGAGTGTTTTTCCCATATAAAGGATAAAAAACATTTTTTTGAAGAGATAAAAAGGACCCTTCGGCCAGGTGGTAAATTTGTAATGACAGCTTGGCTTTGCGATGAGGATCCATCCACGTTTGATAAGAAGCTTATTCTAGGACCTATTTGCAAAGAAGGAAGATTACCCTCTCTCTTAAGTGAAAAAGAAGTATTAGTTTATATTGAAGAGAGTGGACTAACCTTTAAAGAACATATCGATTTAGGAAGTAAAGTCTGGAGAACCTGGCTTATCAGTTCCAGGCAACTCATGAAACTATTGAACATTCGGGGGGTTAGGTATTTCTTGAATAATAAAAACAGTGAGAGACGATTTGTTTTGAGTGTCCTAAGGATACTTGCGGGTTATAGGAAAGGCTGCTTTAAATATGGACTCTTTATCATGGAGAACTAGTGTCTAAAGATTTAACACTCTTGTAATTTTGTACTGACTGTTACATTTCAACCTGGTCTTAAGAGATAATGTCAAAAACCAGGAGTCCCTATGAAATCATTCCTTGCTATCGCCTTTGTGTTTTCATTTTTTACTCAATCAGCTTCGGCGCAATTATTTCAACGGCACTATAATTATATGAATATTCAAACTGGTGAGATGATCGATCTCATTAAGAAAAATGAAGCCGAAGGTACCGGTGTTTATTATGACTATCAGGAAAGTAAGAAAAAAACGGTTTCTTTGAGTCTTTTGAGTAAAGAGACTGATAAACAAATAAATGGGGTAAAGGCGGGGGAAATGATCTTGGTTAAATGGGATAAAGAACTCAAACCATGCCAGGTCTATTATCTGTTCGAAAATGGTGTCGCCCGGATAGGCTGCCAGACTGGTCGAATCTCAGCGAATATTGGAGTCGACCGTCATCTACTTGGCAGTTATAACGTTGATACTGAAATCGTCATTGCTGAAGTAAAGGCGTCGGAAGGTTTTAGAAAAAATGAAAGAGTGACCTTAAGAAAGCAGGTTGGTGATTTAGAATCTGGAACTACTGTGAAAATCGAAGCGATCTTCAATAATGGAGATGTCCTGGTTCAGAAAGCTGGTCTAAATTTACTGGATACATCTGGAGTGCTTTTAAAAAGATTTGGAGTGGGCAAGGTTAGTCTTAAGGATATCGAGAAAAAATAACAAGTTCATGAGTTAACTGAGGAGATTTATCCTCAGTTAACTCTGTTCATTAATAAGCTTCAGCATATTCATAATCTCTAATTTCACATTGTATATCTACTGACTGCTGAATCTCTTCCTGAGAGTATTGAAGCGTTCCGGATGTATTACCAGTTGAATCCAGAAAAATAAGTTTTGCGCCAGGAAAGGTATATATATCTTTTCCCTGTTTAAACTGCCTGGTTCCAGTGAAGAGACCTTCTAGTGCCCCAGTAAAGGTGACTGCACTTTGACTGACATCTTTTATTCCATCAAAATTTGAATAATAGGTAAGATTAACGGTTGATCCATCTTTTAAAGTACCAGAGCAAGTGCCTTCTATTTTCAGAGTGGATCCCTCAGTCGGGGCCGCTTGTACCTGAAAGTTAAGCAGTAATAGAGAAAATGCAATTAAGAGAAAATGTTTCATTTGATACCTCATCCTTTTGGAGCGATGGGTAAAGATAGTCCTGCAGAAGGGGATGAACCACTTAAAGTAATCTAAAGCTTTGATACTTAAGTTACTCACTTAATGGAAGGAGATTTCCCTTGAGTGTCAGGGCCCATTTCTGGCCATCATACCAGCGTTCATCATAAAAAATTTCATGGGTGTCATTCTGCTTGAGGGTTAAAAAATAAGTCGAGCCATCTTCTGGATCATAGACTGAATATTTGATTTCATTTTGAGAAATCGATCCCAACTCTTGCTCCTTGTGATAAAGCTTTCCATTTCTGATAGAAAGTTTAAAGGCATCGAAAGAAGCTTTCAAAAATCCACAATTGTAACCACCTTCTTGCAACTGGAATTCTGTTGTACTGGTTTCCAGTCTCAGAAATATTTCCGAGCATTCATAACGATTACCACTATGAAAAACGGCCAGGCCCTTGCCGGAGTAGCGACCATTAAAACCAGCTAAGGTTGGCAGAGAGAGAAAGAATGAGAGCAGGATAAATTTCATGACTTTTGTCCAAAGAGTATTTTTTTAGCTTCCTCGGATAATGTCGTCTCTTTATTTATGGTGTCCGCCAATGCATAGGCCTTCACAATGGCAGGTCTTTGAGACATCTTTTCAAACCACTTTTTAATGTGAGGGAACTCACTTAAATTTTGACCTTGTTTTTCGTAAGGAACGATCCAGGGATAGATGGCCATATCAGCGATAGAATAAGCTCCGGCCACCCAATCTTTACCCTCCAATTGTTTATTTAAAACCCCATAAAGTCTGTTGGTTTCCTTAATGTACCTCTCCATGGCATAAGGAATCTTTTCAGGTGCATAGATATTAAAGTGGTGATTTTGTCCCGCCATAGGTCCGAGACCCCCCATTTGCCAGAAGAGCCACTCTGAAACTTGGGCCATACCCCTTAGGTCTTTTGGCACAAACTTTCCGACCTTTTCTGCCAAATACCATAAAATGGCCCCAGATTCGAAGAGAGAAAGGGGACCCTGCTGATCAGCTGGAGTTCTATCTACAATGGCCGGAATACGGTTATTAGGGGCAATTTTAAGGAACTCAGGATTAAACTGTTCACCTTTACCTATGTTAATAGGATGAATTTCGTAGGGAAGATTGGCCTCTTCTAAGAAAATGGTGATTTTATGTCCGTTCGGCGTAGTCCAATAATATAAATCAATCATAACAAGCATCCTTTTTATTTAGGATAATTGGAACATTGCGAGTCATTCAAGCATCTGGTAATGAATAGGGATGGATATGGGACATTTTAATTTATTTATAAAAATGGTTAAGGAAGAATTTAAACTTTCTGAATCACAACTATCGACCCTAACTGCTCGTATGCTGGCCGATGACAAAGAGTTTGAAAAAGTTTGGAAGCTTTATAAGAATAAATCGACAAGATTTTCTGGTGGAGTGGATGATTTCAAGTTTTTGCTTCAGGACCTGATCAGTTAAGGTGTCAGTTCATGATCAATATCTCCGCCAACTAACTCATCATTGATGTAGATATGGCATCCTGCTGTTCCATACCATTTAGTTCCAATAATCACTTTGCATTCACCCACATTTTCAATTGGAAATATGAATTGGGTTTTGACTGACATGAACCAATAAAAATTTTTGCCAACGATTTGATTATTGAGGTGAAAGCTTTCTCCATTCATTCCCAATAATGACCACCAGTTTATAATTTCTATCCGATGTCCGTCATGATGATGAATCCACGATTTTCTGAAAGCAGATTTCTGCACAAACTCTTTAAATGTATTGATCATTAAGTCAGTTTAATAGAAAAACTACTCTTGTGGGACTTAAGATTTTTTTTAAACACTTAATTTTTCTTAAGAACTTTAGACTTTTCCTTTAGGATCAAAGGTTTCGGCTTCATGTCGGAGCTCTCCATCTTTTTTGATCTCAATCGTTGCACCGGTTTTGTGACTGAAAATCATCTTTCCTTCCATTTTGTTTTGAGTCTCAGTGGCACAACTTTCACATTGTGTGACTTTTCCCGGTAAACCTCTTCTTTCTTCGGCATTATATTCAATGCCGCAGGATTCACAATTTCTCATTTGAATCCTGGATACTGGCCGGGTACTTTTGTTTTCAAATCTCGTCCGGTTCATGTTTTTTGTATGAGTCAGTGTCCGGCTCGAGCTTGATCCGCTGATAAAAGGCATGGATGCAGTTTTGGCCCTTGGAGCGAGGGGAGCCTCATTTGGGGCCTCTTCAATAATGTTTAAATCTGTAACAGGAATATTGGCCCGGTTACCATTATCTAAAAAACAGGCAGCATTCTTTCGACCTGAATCATCCACACTAATATTAGTAATTCGAACCAAGCTGCCGGCATAGCGGCCATTCATTACCCGTGCCTTTATAATCTTGCTCATAAGTGTATTTTGCTGCTTCCAGAAGGATAATTCAACCGAGTGCTTCAAGCGGTCCGGAATTGTTAAAATATTTGACACATGTTAAGTGCAACTGTTTAGAAAATTGTCAGCTAATCATGTGAGGTTTTTTAGCCGATAGGTGCCTTATGGACTCTGCTAATTATTATATAACCACTCTCAGTACAGCATTCACTAAACTTCTACCTTATTTTATTTTTTTGGTAGGAGGCTATTTTGTTTTCATTAGATTACCTTTTCTTTTTTTTAGGAAAAGTATGGATAGTCAAAAGAAGAAGCTGGAAGATGAAAATAAATCAATTCTTGGTCAAGACAAAAAAGCCTATACCGTAGATGATTACAGAGAGTTTCAGAAAACAATGAAACTGATAAATGGAGAAAAGCCAAAAGAAGAGTCAAAAAAAGAAGACCGCAAAACCGAACAGAGGAAAACTGAACAGCAGAGAACTGAGCAGAAGAGATCGGAAAAAAAAGAAGAAGAACCTAAAAGATCAAATCCGTCCAGGGGACAGACTCCTGAGGAGATCTTTAGTTTAAGGCCGAATGAAGTGATATCAAAAGTCGAACTTAAAAAAAGATATTTTGAATTGATCAAACAAAATCATCCAGACCGAGTGGCATCTATGGGAGCGGACTTTAAGAAGCTCGCTGAAAAAAACACCAAAGAAATAAATAAGGCCTATGATAAGTTAAAAAATAAAGCTGCATAATAACTGACTAATATTCAAGATAATTCAGGATGAGAGTTATTGTCCGATACAGATGGTGTATGGGAAGGCCAAATTCATCTGGCCCTGCTTGTTCCGCCAGAAGAGGGACATGGATGAAGCCACAGAGTCGGAATGATTCCTGATTCGTCTCCATTAATCGGTAAAATAAATAATTACAAACAAAAGCTCCAGCATCATTTGAAAGCTTAACTGGAAGACCTGCTTCTTTCAAAGTTTTCTCAAATCCCTGTATGGGTAAAGTTGATAGGTAGGTGGGTGGACCATCTGGAATAATGAGTTGATTTTGAGGCATGACACCTGAATTATCTGCAATCGTGGCATTGATGTGATTAATCGCCACTGTTTCGATTTCAATTGAATCTCTTTTTGCCATTCCAAAACAGATCACCACGTCAGGATTAAAAGTTTCAATCTTTTCCTGAAGTACATCAAATGCGGACTCGAAAGTAACAGGCAATAAAACCTGGTCCACAATGAGTGTGTCAGAGTAAGGTATTTTATTATTTTCCAGAGCTTCTATTAAAAGGGCGGTAGGATTGATTTCCCTGCCCCCAAAAGCCTCAAAACCAGAAATTAGAATGCGCATAGTTCTATATCATCATTCTCAATACCCACGAGAGTCAATACTTGGAATGAATCAGGTATATTCCTGATTAAAGTTCCAGTGTTTTTCCTCGTTCTGGTATTTCAACTGAAAATTTTCTCTCCTGAAGTTTCTCTTTAAGGGCCAACTTGGAAGCTGTTTCACCGTGAAGTAAAAATACTCGGGTTGCCTGGTTTTTACTCGTAAGCCATTTTATGAGTTCGGATTGATCCGCATGTGAGGAGAAGGCTTCCGAAGTCAGGACTTCGCCTGACCATGTGGCACTGTCTTTGTCCTGGTTTTTGAGAGTCCTGTTGCCTTCTATCATCGCCCTGCCAGGAGTCCCGACACCTTGGTAGCCAGGGAGGAAAAGAATGGCCCCTGCGTCGTGCTGCCAATTTTGGAGATGGCGGAAAATGCGGCCCCCGGTCAGCATGCCACTAGAGCTTATTATAATTAAGGGACCCTTTTTCTTTTTAATACTGTCCCATTGTCTGAGATAATCGATCGGTTCGATTTCATCCAAAGCATTATACAGGTCATGAGGCCTGGTTGTGAGATGAGCGTATTGCTTATAAACCTGATTGGCCTCTTTCATCATTGGACTGTCGATGTACACTTTAACTTTCTCTTCCGGATGTCGTTGAAAGAAATCATGTATGAGGGTCAGTAACATTTGAGCTCGGGCAACTGCAAAACTTGCAACTATTCCCACCCGTTCTTCACGGGAAATTTTTATCAGGAAACTTGCCAATTCTTTATCAATGTTTCCTTGTCTGCACTTACCTCCGTAAGTTGATTCCATGATTATCAAGTCGGCTTCTGGACACTCAACGGGAGTTAGAAAAAGCGGGTCATCATGTCTACCTAGATCCCCCGAGAATACAATTTTCTTGTTTGAATGCTTAATGATTAAAGAAGAAGCCCCTAATATGTGGCCTGCCGGTTGAAAATGAAAAGTTGAATCATTGATATTTATCTTTTCTTCCCACTCAACCGTCTTAACAAGTTGCAAAGTAGTGACGACATCTTTACTTGAGTAAAAGCTCTCATCCATCAACGAAGCACTATCTGTGAGAATAATTCTCATCAGCTTAGCGGTGGCAGGAGTACAGAAAATTTGACCTCTAAAACCTTTCTTAATGAGCCTTGGTAAATAGCCGGAATGGTCCAGATGGGCATGGGTGATGAAAACGGCATGAATAGTGGAGGCTTCGAAAGGTAATTGAAGAAGATTAATTTTTTCAACTTCATCAGTTCCCTGAGCAAGACCCGAATCAACCATGATTCTTGTTTGTTCAAAATCCAGAAAGGTCATTGATCCAGTCACTTCATCGGTAGCGCCCCAGAAAGTAATTTTCATAGGATTCCCTTGCTTAAAATATTTAATTCACCTTGAATTAATTTAATATCAGTAGAAGAAAAGCCAAGCTTATAAAGCATATCGACTTTGCGGTTTAAATCCTTCACCAGAATGATTCCTTCCTCTATCAGGATTCTTTTAGTCGTCCGATCAAGAGATTTGAGACTGGTAATGGGATAGAGGTTTAGCTGTTTAATATGATCCAAGAAAGACATCTCTGAAGGGGCATTTATGCCTAAAAGTCTAAGTCCTGTGCCCGCAGCATATTTAATCGCATCCAGACTGAAAGCTGTATTGCTTGCCAGATAAAATCCTGTTAGATCATGGCCCACGGGGCCGGCCTTCAAATCATCCCAGCGGGCCTTAACGTAGAGGGCAGTTTTAATATCATTCTTAATACCTATGCGGTTATGAAACTTGCATTCAACAAAATATTTTTCGCCTCTACTTAAAGCGACCACATCGATTTCGTGAGAAACCCATCTTCCTTTAAAAGTTTGACAGGTTTTTGTTTTAAAACACAACTCTTCAAAGTATCTGGCCACAAATGTTTCAAAATGATGGCCTGTCGGACCTAACTCGAAGATGGCCCGCTTTAGGGAGTATTGGGCTCCGGCCAGAGAAGAAGTCTGACGAACAAGACGAAGTGTTTTACGATAAATGTCACTGGTTTTAACCCCTTCGCCAATGTCATGAGTCACTTCATTTGCAATGTGCTCGCATTGACGTTTGGGGAGACTGGTTCTTTTTATGGATTGTATAAGCTTTTTTTTAGAAAAACTTTCTGGTTGGCCGCTGGATTTTACTATCCGAAAATCATGGTGATGCTTATTTCTCATTTCTCTAGTTTAAGGCTTTTTAAGACATTAAACAGCTTAGAATCTTTATTTTTAAGCAGGGAGAAGATTTCAGATTTCCCCAAGAGTACTATTTGAGAGTTACTCTTGATTCGGCAGCCTAAACGAACCGGTTGCTCCTCGAGGAGCTGCTTAATACCCATAAGGCAGTTGTCTTCAATCAACTGGGTTGGGCGTGACTTTTTAATAAGTTCGATTTGGCCTTTAATGAGGGCCACACCCGTACTTGGGATCTGGTTTTCATAAACCAGATCGAAGTCGTTAGGGAAGGTAAGAACTTCGTAATCTTCTTTTAAGCTCTCGACTTCTTCTGAATTAAGAATATTTAGTTTTTCCTTCATCCGTAAAATCTAATGCAAGACCTGGCAAAGGAATATGTTCTAGATCATCTTTTTTAATGAGTTTTAATAATCCAGATTAGCAAATTCCAAAAGTTTTTCTTCATCTACAATATAAATGACCTTACCATCCTGCTCCAGAATGCCTTCTTCTCTAAATTCTGAAATAAGACGTATGATGGTTTCGTTGGCCGTCCCTACTAATGAAGCAATCTCATCACGGTTAAGCTTAATTTCTAGACGACAACGTCCATTTTCCTCAACTCCATAGTTCTTCTTGAAGGTTAGGAACAACTCTGCCAGTCTTTCACGGGCATTTTTCTGTGACATGGATGCATTACGATTTTCAGCAGCACCCATATCACGGCTGAGTTTATGAATGAGATTAAGAGCAATACTTGGATTTTCTTTAAGAGCAGAATAGATATAATTTTTATCGAGAAAACAAATGGCAGAATCTTCAATGACAGTAGCAGAAGCTGAATAGTTTTCTTTGCTGAAAAGACTTCGATGCCCAAGTACATCTCCAGCACCAGCTATGCGAATAATAGATTCTTTGCCGTCATTGCCAATTTTAGAAACTTTAATCTTACCACTGTTAATACAGTAAAGACCAAAGGGAGGGTTTCCCTGAAAAAAGATCGTTTGACCCTTCTTGTAATGATTCATCACTTTATGGTGACTGACACTGGCGAGATCACCATCGGCCAAGTCACAAAATATCCCTTTATCTCGGGATTCACAGTGTTCGCAATCTACAGATTTGAAAGGCTTTTGCATTAAATAGATCCTAGTTTTTTTTCTAGGATAACACAAAAACGCCGGAAAAACGTGATCTAAGTCATGTTTTTAAGAATCTTATGAAATACCTTGTTACTATTTTAAAGGCTTAGTCTTAGGACCTAATAATCTATCAAGTTCATCAATCTCTTCTTCAACCTCAGTGGGGATATTGGTGCCACTTGAACCAGAAAAGTCAAATTCAATACTTTCTTTATACTCTTTCAGGCACTCTTTTGCGATAGGGTGCTTCGGATATTTCCTGATGCATTGTTTTAAAAAGTAATCTCCAGCCCCAAAAAACTCTTCCCTTTTTAGCCTTTTTTCAAGCCATCCCATCCAATAGCTGATCTCAGCTGCATGTGAAGTGTCCTGATTAAAAAAGAAATAATTGGAAAGGATACCCGAAGTTAAAAGTAAGTCCACTTTGTGTCCTTCTTCAAAAACATTGATTTGTTTAAGCGGGATTAAGCGGGTTTTAAAGAATTGTTTTAAATCATTTTCAGACTGTAAACCTTTTTGCAAAATGGGAGCGTTTTTCCAATAAGTAAGACGCTCCTTCCATTGAGACAGAATGTTTTTCATTGATGCAGGCATCAACTCTTTTTTCATATAACTATCAATGATCAGTTCCATGGATGCAGGGTCTTTTAAAATTTTGGTTTCAATCAGTAGGATCTGTTGGAAAGGGGCCTTTAGTTCACTGAAGTCCTTTTTAATTAACTTATCCTGAATGTCACGAGTAAAGCTACTTTTAGCATCCACATACCGACGAACAATTAAGTGTGCCATGCCTAGAGTGAAGGGGTCTTTAAGTTTAGCTTCATCAACTCTTAATTCTCCATTCTGAAAGCTTGAGGAATGGGATTCTGGAAGGCGAGTATGGCAGTCAAGGCAAAGGGAGGTTAGTTCTCCAAGTGTCCAATGAGCATAGCTTTTTTTTCCAGCATTGAAGGCATTGACTACTTCATTCACATTCTCTGTGATTAATGAGTAGGAAGGAGCGAAAAGGTCATGCTGTAGCATCGTTTCATGCTTGGCACTTTTCATTGCTGTATTAAGTTCTTTTAGTTTTTGCTTGATCGTGGTTTCATTTTTTTTATCCATGAAGCTGGCCTGATCATGAATGAAGGGGAGGAGATCAGTGACGGCCAGGAAGGCCCGATTCATAGGGAGTATAGTTGCTGCCAACAAAGGTAAAGTGATTCCGGCCAATAGAAGCAGACTGATCTTTTTATTTCTCATAAGTTTATTTACCTTTCATTTGCTCATAGATGAATAATACAGTCGCCATAGTTCCCGCAGATATTATCAAGCCTCTTCTGAGATCTTGTCTTCCTGATGGATCACCGGGACCAGAAGTTAAAGAGTCCATCAATAACAAAGTGGTTGTCATCGTAAGCGCAGAGGCCACCTCAGTGGAAACGGGTAGGGTTAAAGGTCTGAATTCTCCAGGCACTTGATCAAGCTGCAAGGAACTTTCGGGTAATTTTAAGTTAATCTGCCCTAAGCGTTTTAAAGAAACCGGTCGGATAGATTCAATCATAAAATAAGGTTTAAATGATGTCCTCTCCATTGAAAAAGTTGGTCGATAATTGATGTGACCTTCCATCAAAACTTCATCACCTTCTTCCAGATTTTTTAGTTCATCGGCCAAATCTTTATTAGCAAAGGCCCCAGGAATGACGTCCCCGTTGGTTGATCGGAAAATACGGAGTTCTCCATTTTGTTGTTCTATTCTAACAAGGATTTTTACGCGTTCCGTTTCAGTTTCACTAAAGGTTGAGAGGGAAAAAAGAAAGAACAGACAGGCAATAAAGGTTTTCATGGGAATAGTTTAGTTCATAAAGAGTTGTCTGGAATATGACTTTTATCAGTTATGACGCTGTATTTTTTAATAATAACTTGACCAAAGTTAAGTTAGATTTAGCCAGGATTCTTCATTAAAATGGAATCAGGGAGATTTTATGAAATTTGCGAAGAAGGTTATTATTGCGGTTCCACTAATTGAAAATATGACGGGAATGTTACTTGAAGTTAAAGCAATGGATTTTTTAAAAGACAGTGAAGTCCATTTGGTATCCGTCTTTAACACTATCAATTATGCGGTTGGGCTAGGCGAATTCCCCTTGGTTTATCCCGTGGTTGAAGACAGGAAGGCAATTGAAACATCCATTATTAATAAATTAACGCAAGTTCGTTCTGAGATCCTTCCAGTTGGTATAGAAAATCGTGCCCATGTCCGCTGTTTATTTGGTGAAAATGTGAAAGAAACTTTCTGCGCTTACGCAGAGGAAATAAAGGCGGATACTGTGATTGTGGCCACTCGTAAGAAGCGAGATTTTTTTGAAAGTTCATTTGCACAGTACGTCATGAAACACTTAGATGCCGATATAATTATCCTAAAAAAACATCAATAGATGGATTCCAACCCTTGGGCCCAAGAGGCATCAGATGTTTTGTCAGCTTATGGAACTAATACTCAGTTGGGGTTAACTGAGGAGCAATTACTTTTAGCTTCACAGAAATTTGGTAAAAATAATCTTAAATCTGAAAAAAAAATCAGTAAGCTTACGTTGCTATTAAAGCAGTTCAAGAGCCCGATGGTCTACACGCTACTAGTTGCTACTATCGTTTCGGCATTCCTTGGCGATAGTATTGATGCTTTGGCCATCCTGGCAATTGTGATTCTCAATGCCATCATAGGTTTTGGACAGGAAGCTCGGGCCGAAGAGTCGATTGAAGCACTTAAAAGTCTGTCGGTTCCCAAGGCCCGGGTCAAACGAGACGGTATGGTTAAAATCATCGATTCTCAGGACGTGGTGCCTGGCGATCTTATCGTACTTGAAGCAGGTGATTATGTAGTTGCTGATGGAAGAATCATTCAAGGTTTTCAATTGGCCGCAGATGAAGCCATTTTGACCGGTGAGTCCATGCCAGTAGAAAAGAAGCAAGTTCGGATTGCTTCGGAAACTCCTCTCGCCGAACGCAGTAATATGCTTTTTGCCAGCACTGCTATCAGCAAGGGGTCTGGGGAAATGATTGTTACTGCTACCGGTATGGATACTCAAATTGGGCATATTGCAGGACTTCTGGGTCAGGCAAAAGTGAAAGAGACCCCTCTGCAGGAAAGAATGGGTAAACTCAGTAATCTTTTGATTATGATGGGTGCAGGGGTTATTGCCATAGTGGTTCTGATTGGATTCTCAAAGGGCACTGCCTGGAGTGAGATCTTCATGAATGCCATTAGTTTGGCAGTGGCCACTATTCCGGAAGGTCTTCCAACTGTTGTCACTCTGGCCCTGGCCCTGGCCGTTCGAAGAATGAGTAAGCGTAATGCCATTGTCAGGAAAATGCCCGCCGTTGAAACTTTAGGATCTACGGATGTTATTTGTACTGATAAAACGGGAACTCTAACCACCGGTAAAATGCGCGTGAGGGAAACTTACACGCTAGATAATCAGCAGGATGACATCTTTTATCAAATTTTAGTCAATTGCAATAATGCCAGTCTTGATCATGGAGGTTCAGGGGACCCTACAGAGTTAGCGCTATTGTACCTGGCCGATGAAGCAGGTGAGCTCGATGCGGTCAAGGCAGGTTCAAATCGAATTCATGAGTGGAGCTTTGAGAGCGATCGCAAACGCATGAGTGTGGCCATTAAAACTCATAATGAATTTCTAATTCTTACCAAAGGTGCTCCGGAAACACTTCTCCCACTTTGTCTTCTCTCTGACGATGAAAGAAGCAGAATTAACGAAAGAATCAACACTCTTTCAATGAAAGGGCATAGAATACTTGCTCTGGCCTATAAAAAAATAGATGACCTAAGCTCTGAGGAAAAACAAAATCCCGCTTTGATTGAGAGAGAACTCACCTTTAAAGGAGTGGTGGCCATAGCGGATCCACCTAAAGAGGAAACAATTCCTGCTATAAAAAGCTGTAAGGCCGCTGGGATAAAAGTTGTCATGATTACCGGAGATCACCCTCTAACGGCCAGTGCAATTGCTCATGAACTTGGGATTACTGAAGAAGGTATATTTGATGAAGTCCTTTCAGGGGCAGATCTTGAAAAAATGAGTCAGGATGAACTGAAGATCCGCGCCGAAAAAACGGCCGTGTATGCAAGGGTCAGTCCAGAACACAAATTACAAATTATTAAGGCCCTCGAATCCAATGGACATGTGGTTTCCATGACCGGTGATGGGGTTAACGATGCTCCGGCCCTAAAGTCGGCCGCTATTGGCGTAGCAATGGGGAAAGCCGGTACGGAAGTGGCCAGACAGGCCTCTTCCATGATTCTGACGGATGATAATTTCTCCACCATCGTTTCTGCAGTTGAAGAGGGGCGGGCACTTTATGGAAACATTAAGCGAACAATTCAATATCTCTTATCAACCAATCTGGCAGAACTTTTGATTATGGTTGGAGCGGTATTGATTGGGCTACCAGTGCCACTTCATCCCTTGAATTTATTATGGATCAATCTGGTAACAGATGGATTGCCTTCCCTTGCTCTGGCCGCTGAACCAGTGGGGAAAGATTACCTTAAAACCAGCACTAGACCTTCTCCTTCCAGTTTCTTTGATCGTCCTTTTTACTTGGAGCTTTTTTTTGTTGGAATCTTAAGCACGATCCTGGGTCTAATCATTTATGATTACAGTATTCAGCATTATGATCTCCTGACCTCCAGAAGCTACATGTTTAATTTCATGGTGTACTTGTGTTTGTTCAGATCATTCTCCTGCCGGAGTGAGACAAAAACTTTTTTTGAGCTCTCCTTTAACCCTATCCATCTAGGGGCCGTTTTAGCACCTGTCGTTTTACAGGCCACTTTGCAGTATTCAGGATTATTTCAGAGTTTATTTAAGGTAAGGGCCGTGACATTAGAAGAAAATGGAATCTTAATTGGAATCAGCTTAATTCCTGTGACTTTTGTAGAAGTTTATAAACTCATCAATAAGAAAAGAAGAAATACTGAGGAGTTTTAAGTCCTCAGTACTTTTTTTATTTCATTCTGGTATGAAGAAGTTCATCCATGGCATGTAGAGCATCAATCCAGGTGAAAATACCCACTAAGTGGCCGTTGTCTTCAACGACGACTGAACCAATTTTATCAGCTGCCATAATTCGGCACACTTCATCTACCAGAGTATCCGGTTTTACGATTCTTGGGTTGGGAGTAAAAGCATCATAGACTTTCATCTTTGAAATGTCGGCATCCTTCATCGCTGTTACCAAAGTAACATCAGTCATTGATAAGACTCCTTCGATCTTTCCCTGGTAAAGAACCGGCAGGTGGCGGAATCCTTCTTTTTGCATGTAGGTGCCAGCTTCGTAAAGGGATTGATCCTTTTCGACAAACTTTGGATTGGTAGTCATGTACTTTTCAATGTGAGGAATAGGTTTTGACATAATTGCTCCTTGATTGTGTTTATTAAAACATTCTCGAAGTGCAAGGTATCTGATTTAAAATGAAAGAGGAGGTGATTTTTATCAGTTATTTTGTATTTAATTGACCGCATGCTGCAAGGATTTCGTCCCCCTTGGTCTTTCTGATAAGAGTTGGAACTTTGTAGCTATCCATGATGGATTTGAAGCTTTCGACTTCCTGAATGAGTGGTCTTTGGAATTCAGTACCTGGGAAAGGATTAAATGGAATAAGACTCACATAGGCATTTTTATCTTTCAGAAATTTACCAGTGGCATGAGCATCTTCAGGAGTGTCATTAAAGCCTTTTATCAACAGGTACTCATAAGTCACAAAGCGCGTGCGACCTTCAGGTATGGTCTCGGCAAATGCCACGACATCTTCAATTGGATAGCGCTTATTAATTGGAATAAGTTTATCCCTTTTTTCTTTAATCGTTGAATGAAGAGAGACTGCGATGTTGACCTTGGGCATTTCATTTTTCCAGCGCTCAAGACCTGGCAAGTATCCTGCTGTAGAAATTGTGATTTTATGTGGCGCCAGGCATAGGCCATTTTTTGAGAGAAAAATTTCACAGGCCTTTTTGACTGCATCGAAATTATGAAGCGGTTCACCTTGTCCCATAAAAACAATGTTCAAAATCTTGTCATCCTGCGGACGATTTTTAGTCAGCCACTTTTGTGCCACTAAGAACTGGCCTATGATTTCTTCTGTTGTGAGGTGGCGCTTTAATCCCTGAGTGCCAGTAAAACAGAAACTGCAATTCATGGCACAACCAACTTGAGATGAAAGGCAAATAGTATATTTTTGATTAAAGGGTATAAGTACGCATTCAACTTTAAGCTGATCATGAAGTCTAATGAGAAATTTCACTGTTTTATCAGGGGACTCTTGAATAGTATCTATTTCCGGTAATTGAAAATCCAGATGATCTAAAATAAAGGCACGACTGATTTTGGCAAGATCTGTTTCACAGGCTTCACTCATTCTTTTCTTATAATGCCAGTTAAACAGTAGTGCCGGGCCTGAGGGGGGCAGTGAGTTGGCAGCAAATAAATCCTGAAGTTCTTTCAAAGTGAATTGATAAAATGATGGCCTTTTCGACTGCATAGGCCGTTTTGTATCATACTTACCTTGAATTCTCAAAACTGGGGCCCTAAAATCATGGGATGAATGATAAAAAATGGTATTTAATCTTTATTTGCTGGCTCCTGGCCTCGTTTGCAACTGCCGGAAGCCTCTTCTTTAGTGAAGTCATGCGATTTCCTCCCTGTGTTCTTTGCTGGTATCAGAGAATTTTCATGTACCCTTTGGTGGTGATCTTTCTGATGGGGCTTTTTCCCTTTGATAGGAGTGTCATCAAGTTTGCAGCTCCTGTCGTAGGACTAGGATGGGTAACCGCTGTTTATCATAATCTCCTATACTATAAAGTTCTTCCTGCCAGTGCCGCTCCTTGTGTGAGTGGTGTTTCCTGCACCACTATTCAGGTTCAATGGTTTGGATTTATCACGATCCCTTTAATGTCGCTTACAGCTTTTACCTTAATACTTATTTTATTAACCATTAGCTTCAGGATGATCAAACGTGAAAAATAAAATCGGCTTAATTGCTGGAACTGTTCTATTGCTTATTGGAATCTTTTTTGCTGGAATGAGAATTTACCAGAAGCAGGAAGCCCAGAGATTAGGCTTTATAGCTAAAGATAATTTCTCAAAATTCGTACCGGACTATGCCCCACGCTTGGGAGCAAAAGATGCACAGGTCTATTTGGTTGAATTTCTCGATCCGGAGTGTGAAAGCTGCCGGGAATTTTATCCTTATGTAAAATCGATACTTGAAGAGAATGCAGGAAAAGTACAATTAGTCGTTCGGTATGCTCCTTTTCATGGCAACTCAAAGTTCATCATTAAAATTCTTGAAGCTGCCAGAAAACAAAACAGGTATTGGGAAGCTTTAGAAGTATTGTTTCGTTATCAGCCTTATTGGGGCAGTCACCACAATCCACAACCTCAATTGGTTTGGAAGTACTTACCTGAAGCTGGAGTTGATATTGCTAAAATACAAGAGGATATGAAAGATCCTGCTATCGATGAGATGATTGAACAGGAGTTAAGGGATGTCGAGGCCCTGGGTGTGCGCGGAACTCCTAGCTTTTTTGTAAATGGGAAACCACTGGAAAGCTTTGGATATGAACAATTGAGATCGTTGGTAAGAGAAGCTCTTCAGGAATAAAGCTACCGCGGTAGCCTTTTAGTTAAGACTAGGGCTACCGTAGTATTCAGCATTAATTCCTCTTTCCACTTCTTGGTTTTCAACATCAGTTGAAGACGAAGGTGTTCTTGATGCACAAGAGATCACAGATAAAGAAAGCAAGGCAAGCAGCAATAATTTCATAAAAACTCCTGTGGTAAGATTTGTTAGTCATCCACGGCTTCATTATCTCATAATTTTGAATTTTTGTGTGGTAAGCAATTCTTGGCATTTTTTGCCAAGTTACTTCGTCGGTTGATCAAACTTCCAAGCGATTAGACGGCTTTTTTTCTGTCCTTGTGACATTTCGATGATTTTGATTTGGACTCTATTTAACTTTGTCAGTGCCTTTTTAAGAGTGAAAAGACTTTCCTCTTTAGAAACTAAACAAGTAAACCAGTTAACTTGACTGCAATACTCGGAGCTTTCATGGATCAGATTAAGAATAAAGGCCTTTTCCCCACCGGGACACCACAATTCAGCTCCTTTGCCGCCAAAGTTAAGCACATTTTTAGTGGAAGATTTTCCCAGGTTTTTCCATTTACGTCTACTTCCAGAAGCTGCCTCTTCCAGAGATTCATGGAAAGGAGGGTTGCAAATGACTAAATCAAAAAATTCATTAGGCAGGATGACATTTCTTAAAGTCGATTTAGCATCAGGTTGATGACGTAGTTCTATAAAGGAAGTCAGCTCATTTTTATTGATGATATTATTGGCATTGACCAGTGATTGTTTATCGATATCAGTCCCTACAAACTTCCAATGATATTCTTTATAACCTAATAGGGGATAAATACAATTGGCCCCAGTTCCGATATCTAAAACTCTCAAATGCTCTTTTTGATCAAAGAGATCGGCAGCCGAGTGGATATAATCTGCCCGCCCAGGAATAGGGGGACAAAGGTTGTGATCCGGAATATCCCAATAATTAATATCATAGAAAAATTTAAGCAGGGCCTGATTAAGGGACTTTACTGCTTGAGGATTCGCAAAATCGATTGTTTCATCACCATACTTATTAATTGTAATAAATGGCAACAGACCAGGCGATGCCAGGGACAGTTGTTTTAACTGATACCGATCATGATGACGATTTTTTGGATGCATGTAATTCTAGGGTAGGCGTGACGTTTCCATTTGGCCATAATGAAGACTATGAAAAACATTGACCTATTAAAGCTCGACCAAGATATCTGCCAATTTGTTAGCGAACGGGATTGGGATCAGTTTCATTCAGTGAAAAACCTAAGCATGGCCTTGGCAGTCGAAAGTGCTGAGCTGCTTGAAATTTTTCAGTGGATGTCTGAGGAAAATTCCAATCGGATAAGTGAAAATCACCAGGTTATGGCAAAAATTAATGATGAAGTGGCCGACGTTTTCGTTTACCTGATGAGAATTATCAATAAGACCGGGATTGATCTTGAACAAATTGTCAGGAATAAAATGCAGAAGAATGGGGAAAAGTACCCTGTAGAAAAGGCCAAAGGAAATTCAAAAAAATATAATGAACTTTGAAGACCTGGTTATCAGGATTGATAACCAGGTCTTTTGCTATTGAAGAGTTTTATATAGCTTACTGTTTTTGATATCGTTGTATCTGCTTTCATACTCTTTCCATAAAAGCTTAATCCGGCTCTTCTTTCCAGGGCCCGAGGCGTAAACCTCATTGAGATCCTTTCTTAGTTCAGGAATAACCTTAGAAACCTTTTCCAGTTCACTCTTAATTTCTGTCACCTTCATAAGTACTCCTTTGGTAGAACGGTTATATTAAAGCTCGCTATATCCGTCATTTGTGACGAGTTACGCTTGTGCACTGGAAGAGACTGCAAAGGTTGGCAGAGCTCAGATTATCCGAGTCATTCAGGCCGATATCTTAAAATAACCTTACAATATTTCAGAGAGTTAACCGATAACCCTTTATTACTTTAAAATAGCTTAACTAACTTGCAGGACCCCTAATGGATACAGCTGATTCCGGATTATTGGTAAAGATGGAGATCGTTCATCTCATAAAGTTTGCAGAGAAGTTTGCAGGCATTGAAGTTCATCTTCCGGTTAATGGAAAATTTTTAAAACTAAACTATTCACAAGATCATTTTGTGGGGATTTTAAGGAAGCTTCAGCAGAAGGATGTGACAGAAGTCTACATCAAGGAAGCCGATTGCAAAAAAGTGTTGGAACAAGTCAGCCAATCAATGTCCTCTGCAAGTTTTTATGATCCTAAGACCATTCAGGAACAAAGAGTTGAAGCGGTAAATGCTGCAATGGAAACGGTTAAAGGAATTATCAATCAACTGGGGGTGGAAGCTGAGACTGTGAAACTGCTTAAAACTATTAATAACAGGGCCATGACCCTTTTGGGTGAGTCACCATCTATCTTTGCTTTTATAAAAGATTTTAAGAAAAATTGCTCTGAAGAGTTTCTTCTCTCAATACTGACCAACTATATAATGTCTTTAGTAATAGATAAATTTCCCTGGAAGTCCGATCAAGTCAAAGAGAAAGGGGCGCTGGCCTCAATGATGTGTGACATGACCCTGACTAAAGATGATTTTAAAGTACTAAGAGATTGGCAGAAAAATGGTGGGGATTTGCCGGAACATCTTTTACGTCATCCTGCCGAGATTGCGGAGAGTTTAAAAAAGAATCGGCTCTTGATTCCGATAGAAACGATCACTATCATTGAACAACATCATGAGACCCCTGATGGTAAGGGGTTTCCAATGGGCATTACCTCCAATCGTTTTAACCAGCTGTCGGCCATTTTTATTATTAGTCAGCAATTTACTGAGAATTTGCATGACGCTTCTTATGATTATGAAAAACGAAATGAAATCATTAAGCGCATCCATAACAAATATGGACACGCTAAGATGTTTGAAAAAGCAATAGATGCCTTGATGAAAGTTGTGGCCTAGCCTTCTCCCCATTCCTGCAGGCGATTGCCACGGGCGGTTTCCCAGCGGGATCTCCACCAATCAAAAACACGATCATACCAAGGTTCTTCTTCGGGGGCTTCTTCTCGTGAAGGAGACGTATCCCATGAATCTTCATGTGGAATAGGTTCCGGAAATTCTGGTCCTTCAGATGGAATCGGTTCTTCAACTTCACCAATCGGTCCTGGAATATTTCCTTCTTCGTAAACCTCTCCGGGAATTTTTGTTACTTTGGAAAAAGTTCCACAGGCAATAGGCAGACTCTGGTGGGGGGGCCTTCTATGGGTACTGGCCACGCTTTCTGGAAATTCCCCCTCTGGAGCTCCCTGGACAATAACAACCTTCCCTTCAAGATCCAGACCTTCATCTGGCAGGAGTTTCATTACATTGTCTGATAGATTTTTATCATCACTTTTTAAATCGTTAAAAAGGCGTTTAAAGCTGGTGACTCGCTCATAGAAATATCCTCCTGATTCATCTGCCATGGGATAGATGTTTCGGCCGGCCTTCTGAGTACGTAGATTTGCATCAAGAGGAATTAGAATCTTACCCAGGACTTGTTCAGTCTCTGAAATATCCAGATAACCATCGCCATTTAAATCATCTTTCAAATCTGGGCAGCGAGTTCCTTCATAAAGGTTTTGCTGATGCCATGCCCGGGGTGCTCCGCCAAATAAGCGCACATAAGCAAAAAGTTTATCATCTTGTCTTTGAATGGTTGCTGACCCGGCCAAGGTTCCATTGACATGCGGATTTAGAGTGATGAATTTGGCCATATAGAGGCCTGCAATGTTAGAGCCATCGAGCGGAATAATTTTTCTCTGCTGCTCTTGATTAACTTTTGGTAGTCCGGCATTAGATCCGGTTTTTCCACAGGACAAGGCCAGGACAAGTAAGAGAAGAACTCCGAAAACTTGCATAAAACCTCCAGTCGGCAGTCAAACAAAAGCTATCATGGAGAAGGTGCTCTACCTTTGTCCAGTGATTCAAGTATTGCCACGCATTGGATTATTTAAGTCTGATAACTTTAGTCAGTCACAATTTAGCTAGGATATGTAGGCAATTTCTGAACAATGTAATAGCGTTAAATTTTGGATTTTTCACGAGGAAAACAATATGTCTATTCGATTGCCCGAGCATGTTATTGCTTGCTCCAATTTTATTAATGGCCAATGGATCAAGGGAGAGTCGGCCACTCAAGATATTATTTCTCCTTATCACGGAAAAAAAATTGGTGAGGTTTCCGTTCCTTCTTTGAATCAGATTAAAGATGCCATCCGTATTGCAAATCAGGCCCAAGTGGAATGGGGAAAAACTCCATTAAAAGAACGGGCCCGAGTGTTGTTTAATTTTAGAAATATTCTTATGCGTGATCTGGATGAAATTTCACACATTAAAGCTTCTGAATCCGGTAAGACCTTTGATGAAGGTAAGGCCGGTTTAATGAAAGGCATTGAAGTGCTTGAATACGCTCTGTCCCTTCAAAATATTGATGTGGGCGGACGTCTGGAAGTTTCCCGGGGTGTGAGTTGTGAATATCGTCGTGCCCCGTTAGGAGTAGTCGCTAATATCACCCCTTTTAATTTTCCCGCTATGGTTCCCATGTGGACCATTCCCATTGCCCTAGGCTTAGGCAATGCTTATATCTGGAAGCCATCGGAAAAAACTCCTCTGACTTCTATCTATATTGCAAATGCCTTGAAAGAAGCGGGCCTGCCTGATGGACTTTTCACAGTTCTTCACGGTGGCCCTCAAACAGTTGATGCTATCATCGAAGCGCCTGAAGTTAAGGCTGTGGGATTTGTAGGGTCGACTAAAATTGCCAAGCTTGTTTATACCAAGGCCACATCGTTAGGTAAGCGGGCCTTATGTCTCGGTGGTGCTAAGAACCATCTGGTTCTGTTGCCTGATGCTACTCCGGAAATTGCAGGTGTAGGTATATCGGACTCCTTCACGGGTTGTGCCGGACAACGGTGTATGGCCGCTTCTGTTCTGCTGGCGGTAGGTGATGTTGATCAGCATGTAGAAAAAATTATGAAACGGGCCTCATCACTTGAGCTTGGTAAAGACATGGGAGCGATTATCACGCGCACACAACGGGATTTTTTAATTGAGGCGATTGATAAAGCTGAAAAACAAGGGGCCAAAGTTCTTTTGGATGGCAGAAAGGCCAAAGCTCCTGCTGGAATGGAAAATGGGCATTGGATTGGACCTACTATTTTAGATCAGGTTAAGGCCGGGTCAGAAGCTCAGACGGTTGAACTCTTCGGCCCGATTCTTTCAGTGATCCGTTGTAAGGATATTTCAGAGGCCATGACCATTCAAAACAGTAGTGAGTATGGAAATGCCTGCTCTGTGTTTACAAATTCTGGCGCCCTGGCCGAAAGAGTGATTCGTGAGGCCAAGGCCGGCATGGTGGGAGTTAATGTGGGTGTTCCCGTTCCACGTGAGCCGTTTTCTTTTGGAGGAGTGGCCGCTTCAAAATTTGGTTCAGGTGATATAACCGGTGAGCACAGTTTGAATTTCTGGTCTGATATTAAAAAAGTAACCACTAAATGGGAAAAACAAAACGACAACAATTGGATGTCGTAAGGAGCAATATGACTACGAAGCTAGATGAGCGCAAAGAACACGTTGTTCTCGCTACCCATTCAAACTTAAAGTATCCGGAGTCCTTGATACTTGATTGGGGAAATAAAGACCCAATTAAGCGTGGAGCTGTTGTTGCCTCACAGACTAACCCTAAGGCACGTAACGCTATTGGAACCCATTCAGGTTCTTATACTGTTTACCGGGCACTCTCAATTGCCAGTGGACAATATCCACCTGCTCATCGGCCTGATCTGAATAATACTCACTCACCAATTCCACTTGGTCCTTTTCCTTCATGGTTTGATGACACTAAAATTGTCTCGCTTGACCCTTGGGGACTGGATCCACAAAACCATTTTAAAGAACTCTATGCAAATGGATATGACATTCGTCCCAGCATTGCCGTTACTCAGGCCCATTTACAAATCCCTGAAATTCACGATGCTATTCGTGCTGGAAGGCTTAAACCAGACGGGAAAATCATCAAAGAAAACATGGACATCAAAGTCACTAAAGTGGCGATTGAACCTGTTTGGTTTCTTCCCGGGATGGCAAAACGTTTAAAGGTAGAAGAAGGAGTTCTTCGTCGAATTCTTTTTCAGGAATCGGGAGGCATGTACCCTGAACTGATTACTCGTCCTGATTTAAAAGTTTGGTTACCGCCTATTGGATCAACCACGGTTTATATTTTTGGGGATCCTAAAGATCTTTCCAATCCAAATATTGAACTCTCTTGCAGGGTGCATGATGAATGTAATGGCTCTGATGTGTTTGGTTCAGATATCTGTACCTGTCGACCTTATCTTATGTACGGGATTGAACATGCTGCAGAAACAGCTCAAAGAGGTGGAGTAGGGATTATCGCCTACTATCGTAAGGAAGGTCGTGCTTTAGGAGAAGTCACAAAATTTCTTGTCTACAATGCCCGTAAACGTCAGGAAGGTGGAGATTCTGCTGCAACTTATTTTAAGCGGACTGAGTGCGTGGCAGGAGTTGAGGATGCTCGCTTCCAGGAATTTATGCCTGATGTTCTTCATTTATTCGGTATTCAAAAAATCCATAACCTTCATTCTATGTCCAACATGAAGTACAATGCGATTGTTGATTCTGGAATAGAAGTAATAAACAGAGTTTCTATTCCGGATGGTCTGATTCCTCTGGATGCACAAGTTGAGATGGAAGCTAAAAAAGCGGCCGGCTATTTTAATACCGAAGCACCTAAAACTGCCGAGGATCTTAAAAAAGTAAAAGGCAGAGAAATAACATGAGCGACCTGGATTATATCTTCTCTCCGGTCTGTGTGAGAGATGGAGCAAAAAAAATATTTAGTGAAACTAGAAGTGGGAATACGCATTTTCGTTATCACGAAGAAAAATTAGGGCCTACTGTTGATTTTGTGATGCAAACCATCCGGGAAAATTACCCTGACATGAATATTCCTTTTCATTCGCGCTGGGGTCATTTTCGTCCTGGTAATGTAGACCGTTCTCTATGGCTTAAAGCTAAAATAAGAGATCTGGACTCTTTGGAGCAGGCAAGAGTGAAATGGGATTTAGTTATTCCTTCGGTTCTACTTGATGCAGGAGCTGGACCTGGTTGGAAATTTTTTGAAAAAGAAACTTCCCGTGAATACTCACGTTCGGAAGGATTGGGAGTGGCAAGCTTCCATCTTTTTATGTCCGGTGCTTTTTCAAATGACGGGAAAAGTTTGCAAAGTACCGCGGATGGACTTAAAAAAGTTACTGCTGGTCTGATTGAAGAATTCTTTCAAGTAACTCCTAATAATCCATTAGTTGGAATTGAAGGAAGAACAAGCCTCTTGAAAAATCTTGGAAGCGCTTTGGAGAATAAAAAGTTTTTTAAAGATGGTCGACCCGGTAATTTAATCGATTATTTGGTAGAAAAGCATGGTAACACTATTCCTGCCACTGCACTCCTACGAGCAGTCTTAGATGGTCTGGGTCCTATCTGGCCCGGGCGGGAGTCTCTGGATGGTGTAAATTTAGGCGATGCCTGGAAACATTCTAAGTATGGTCTAATTGCATTTCATAAACTCTCTCAATGGATGACCTATTCTCTGGTTGAACCGCTTCTGGAAGCGGGCATCAAGGTGACAGGAGTTGAAGGTTTAACCGGGCTTCCTGAGTACCGAAACGGTGGTCTTCTGCTTGATTCAGGCATGCTCACATTTAAAAACCAAAAAGACAGTGAAAGCACTTGGGGACCTGAAAGTGACCTTATTATTGAATGGCGGGCCCTGACAGTTTTTCTCCTGGATGTTATCGGTGGCGAGGTCCAAAAGCGACTAGGGAAATCACCGATAGATTTTCCACTGGCCAAGGTACTCGAAGGGGGAACCTGGTGGGCCGGGAGAAAAATGGCAGCAATGTACCGGGCAGGGGGAATACCTCCGCTTAATATTAAAAGTGATGGAACCGTTTTTTAGGGGACATATATGTATAAAAATTTGATTGAACTTAAACACCCGCTGCTTCTTCATAAACTGGGGCACCTTCGTGATAAAAATACGAACTCGGCCGACTTTAGAAACATCATGACCGAAATTTCTAAAATGCTTGCCTATGAATCGATGAAGGATTGGACTGATTTGGATGCCGTAAGGGTAGAAACTCCTATGGCACCAACAAAAGTTGACCGGATTATTAACCCTCCAGTAGCGGTAGCTATTTTACGGGCCGGTAATGGGATGCTCGATGGTGTCCTTTCGATGATTCCGATCGCTTCGGCCGGGTATATTGGCATTTATCGGGATAAATTTATCCAAAATACCGTGGAGTATTACTTCAAGCTGCCTCAAGACGTAAAAGGCCGCCAGATTCTTCTTTGTGACCCTCTGATTGCGACTGCCGATACCATGATTGCCGCCATTGATCGCCTTAAAAGCTATCATGTTGGACCGATTAAAGTCCTCTCAGTCCTGGTATCTGATCATGCCCTCAGTCGTCTCGAACATTTTCATCCAGATGTTAAGATTTATGCTCTGAATGTCGAGAAGGAAATGACTGAGAACGGCTATCTTGTTCCAGGATTAGGAGATGCCGGTGACAGGCTTTACCAGACCAAATAAAAGTTTCATTTTAGGTGTTGCCGGGGGCTCAGGCTCCGGCAAAACTTATTTTGCAAAAGAGCTTCAAAATGCATTAGGCGAACATTCTACGATTGTTTACCAGGATAATTTTTATATTGATCAGTCGCATCGATTTGACCATGACGGAGGATCAGTTAATTTTGATCATCCGGAAAGTCTGGATTTGAAACTTCTCGCCAGATGCCTGAGTGAACTTAAGTCTGGTCAGGCCACCCAAATACCAATTTATGACTTTAAAACCCATTCTCGCGGTGAGGAACAACTTTATATTGAACCTACGAAGATTGTGATTGTTGATGGCATTTTAATTTTTCATCCGGATTATCTTCGGGAACAATTTGACGAGATGATCTTTTTTGATACTCCAGAATCACTTCGTTTTGAGAGACGTCTTGAAAGAGATGTCAACGAGCGGGGACGAACCCCTGAGGGTGTTAAGGCCCAATTCTTAAAACAGGTTAAGCCCATGCATGATGAGTTTGTCGAACCATCAAAATTTCATGCCCACACCATCGTCAAAGATCTCGGTGACTATCATGAACATTTTGACGCTTACAAAGAGAGACTATTGAAACTCGCGTTAAAGTGACAGTGTTGTTGTCTTTCTCTCTAAGTCATAGTGATTTCCATCACCTTTTGCCATGCTCCTTCTCATATTAAATCTTTGAGCTAATGATTATAACTTTAGTGAGTCATCTATGACTGGGGGATTAAATGTGGGAATGGTGGAATGGAATTCTTTCAGGTGAAATTCAAATAAGAGTTAATCCTGCTGTTTCATTTTTAATTGAAAAAACAATTCAAAAACATTCCGGTATGCTCACCAAGGATGGAGCACTTGTTATTAAATCCGGAAAGTTTACCGGACGAGCTGCTGATGATAAATATGTGGTAAAAAATGAAGCTTCTCTTCACACAGTTGATTGGGATGGCAAAATAAGATCTCTGGATGATGATAAATTTAATGACTTGAAAGTAGAGCTATTAAAAAAGCTTCACCTGCTAAAACCTGAAACCTATGTCATTGAGGCCAGTGCGGGTGCTGATCCGGTCTATTCTCTCGGTGTGAATCTTATTACTACATCCGCTCCCCATGCTTTATTTTGTCGTCAAATCATGCGCCAAAAAAAGGAGAATAATCCTTTAGGGACCTATACCATCTTTCATGATCCTGATTTGGAATTTGACGCAAAAAGGTTCGGTCTTCATTCTTCTACTGTGATTGCGATAAATTTTAAAACAAAAGAGATTCTGATTGCAGGCACCAGCTATTGTGGTGAAATAAAAAAAGCAATTTTTTCCGTTATGAATACTATCTTGCCTGATTATGGGGTTCTTCCGATGCATTCAGGTGCAAGTGCTGATTCAAAAGGAAAGGTTTCTGTTTTCTTTGGACTATCTGGAACTGGAAAAACGACGCTTTCAACTGATGTCGGAATGAATGTCATCGGTGACGATGAGCATGGAATTTCAGAACGAGGTATTTTTAATTTTGAAGGCGGCTGTTACGCCAAAACCTTCAGGTTAAAATCTTCTGAGGAACCACAGATCTTCAATGCAGTTAATCGTTTTGGAAGTTTGATGGAGAATGTGGTTTTAGGGGCAGATACTCGTGAGCCAGATTTTAATGATCAGAGCATTACTGAAAATGGACGCGCCACTTATCCACTTAATTTTTTAGAAACGATCATTAATGATGGTCGTGGAGAGATTCCTTCCAATTTCTTTTTCCTTTCCGCAGATGCTATGGGAGTTTTACCTGCCATGGCCCAGCTTAGTCATGAACAGGCCATGTATTACTTTCTATTGGGATATACAGCGAAGGTTGCTGGAACTGAAATGGGAATGAAGGGAGTCAGTGCTACCTTCTCTCATTGTTTTGGAGCACCTTTTATGCTCAGAAAACCCGCCGATTATGGAAATCTTTTAAAAGATATTCTGCGTAAACACCAAATTAAAGTCTGGTTAGTCAATACCGGATGGTATGGTGGTCATTATGGGATTGGTAAGAGGTATGATCTCTCTTTTACCAGGGCCTGCATCAGGAGTGTTCAAAAAGGATTGCGAGAAGATACTAGCTTCACACAGGACCCGGTATTTTCCTTATCTGTTCCTGATGGGCTGGACAATATCGATGGACGTCTCTTAAAACCACACAAACTATGGGGCAGCGAAGAAGAATATTTTAAGAATGCCAATGAGTTAAAGATTAAGTTTGATGAAAACTTTCAAAAAATAGCAGGGGTCAGTTAAATGTTATTTCCCATCAAGAAAATTCTGGTATGCACGGATCTCAGTGATCATTCTGATGAAGTTCTGAAAAGTGCAGAGGCCGTCAGGCAAAGAGTAAATGGAGAGCTGAGCGTTTTGTATGTTTCAGACATCGGATTACACCTGGAATGGGCTTCAGATAAGTCCCGACAGGAAACCTTCTACAAGACTTTTATTGGTTCAATTGCTGATGATTTGACTGAGAAGATGAAGGCCCAGATTCAAAGAACTGGTGCAAATGCCAAACTCTTTCTTAGGCAAGGTGTTATTGTTGATCAGATCTGCCAAACCATTATGGAAAATGATGAAAAATATGATCTCTTGATCATAGGCCATAGTAGTAAGACGACTTTATTTCATCATCTTATAGGAAACGTGGCCAGAAAGCTGGTTTCCTCCGTCTCAATTCCTACTTTAGTAATAAAGAAACCGATCGAATTTAATAAAATTGCAGGACTGATTGATGAAAGAGGGTCTTCAAATTGGATGATTACTTCGACACTGGATTTTTTTAGGACACTTACTTTTAAAGAAGTTGAATTCATATCTCTTTGGCATGACAGACCGGAATTTTTTAATCAAGACGAGAGCATGACTGATTTTAAAGATAATCTCATGGATGATATAAAATATTTTACAAGAGATGGAGAGAAGGTAATTGTACGGGTTGAGGCCACTCATGATCTTCAAATCGCTCATCAACTGGCGCAATTGATTGAAGAAGATAAGGTAAGTCTCGCTATGATGAAAAGAAACCGTGGCAAGAAACTAAATAAACTCCTCTTAGGATCAGAAACCTTGAGAATGCTTGAGCTGGAGTCGATAAATATTCTGGTGATGCCGGTTTAATCTTGTTCATTGGTTTACGGTAAGAGTCATTCCTTTGAAAGTTAAAGGAACAAGTTCTACGCTTCCTTCAAACGGTAGGTTAAGCGTAATCATTTCTGTTGGGGCCCTTACACAACGTGCTGTTGTTGAAGATTGATTAAATATATTAATTGCTCCGAAATAAAGTACTCCCCGGCCATCGATAATCTCAAAACGTGAAAAATGTCCTCCGAAACGATCTAAACAAGCGTTAAGAGTCACTCTAACTTTTGCGATGGAGCCAAAAGCGCGGCAAGTGATGCGATCTGGTTGATCAGGACAGATTTCCTGAACACTTACCAATTCACTTTTTGCCTCTGAGAAATGAAGATCCCCTTTCTCAAATGCAGTTACTTCTTGAGCATAGGCCTGTTGTAAGCAAGTCAGGATCATTAGAATTAAAAAAGTTCTCATATCATCTCCGGGATTAAGTTCGTCCGGAAAAATAATTCAAACGATATTCAATGGCAAAAAAAAGGAGCTAAAGATATTCTTAATTAAATAGTGGGAACACCAGCGATAGTTTTAAATTCCTGAATAATTGCTCCATCGTGGAACAATAAAAGTGTCCCTGGTTCATGAACCTTCCAACTTTCATTTTCAGTCAATGGATTAGTTGCAATCACGGCCACGCGATCGATGGCAGACGTAACAGCACTGAAATCTACTTTGACATCCTGATCTTTCAGATGGGCCGTTGAGAAAGGTGCCTTCCTTACAATGCTTGCCAGTTTAGTTGAGCAGTGGGCCAACATAAATTCGCCATTAGATAGTAAGAAATTAAAAACACCATAGCTGGCAAGTTGCATGGTTAGCTCATGCAGTTTATTACCAAGAGCTTCTAGAGGAGGTGGACCTGCTGAGAATCCTTGATCCAATTCTTGAAGAATGAAACAGAAGGCCTGTTCGGAGTCTGTATGCCCAACCGGTAAAAATCTTCCATTAAGGTCAATGGATAAATTTTTAAGATCTCCATTGTGGGCAAACGACCAGTATTGTCCCCAGAGTTCTCTGACAAAAGGATGTGTATTTTCTAACTTCGTCTCACCTTGTGTGGCCTTTCGAATGTGAGCGATCACATTTTTTGATTTGATGGGATAAGTTCTGACAAAATCCGCAACTGCTGAATGGGCAGAAGCATTAGGATCCAGGAATTGACGGACACCTTTACCTTCAAAGAAAGTTATTCCCCAACCATCGGTGTGATGATCAGTGAGCCCCCCACGGGCCTGAAAGCCAGTGAAGGAGAAACAGATATCGGTCGGTACGTTACAGTTCATTCCAAGTAGCTGACACATGACAAAAGGATAGCATATAATCGTTTCATGGATGAGTTAAAAGTTTCAAGAGAAGTTTTTTGTCAGGATGCTATTTCCTGGTTAAATGAATTTAAGATGTCTGATGATTATTCTTTTTTAGGATCATTGCCTGATATTTCAGAATTTCCTGGTTACTCCCTGGATGAGTGGAAAGAATGGTTTCAGGCAACGGCCGAACTCATATTATCCAAAACTTCTCCTGTTGGAGTCTCCATCTTCTTTCAATCTGATATTAAATATGAAAATACCTGGATAGATAAGGCTTACCTGATCCAAAAAGTTGCAGAAAAACTCAATCATAAACTTCTTTGGCACAAGATATTCTGTCGGTTTCCTGCGGGAACAATTACTTTTGGACGACCGGCCTATTCACATATGCTGTGCTTTTCAAAAAATGTGATTCCTGATCTCTCAAAGTCAACTGCAGACGTCGTTCCTGATTTGGGTGAAAAGACCTGGATGAGGGGGATGGGGCTGGAAGCATCACTTGTGGCCTCAACTTTTGTTTTGAAGCAAACTCAAACCAAAACTTTAGTAAACCCTTTCTGTGGTGAAGGTAGTGTTCTTGCAGTGGCCAATTTTATCGGGCTTAATGCTGTTGGCATTGAGAGGAGTCCGAAGAGGGCCCAGAAAGCTCGTCTTCTTCAGGTTGCTCCAGATGGGAAAAGCTGGGATCTGAAAGAATAATTTCTTCCATTTCTCGTTCTTTTTGGCCGATTTTTAATTCACTCCATTCTTCACAGGCCTTGATTCTAGGTCTGTTTATAACATAGTAGATGATGCCAACGGGTATTCCCATCACAGCACCCAGACCATGGGCCAGATAACTGACTTCAGGTTGAAAGACTTGTGGAAAAAGAAAAATCAGTGACACCGCTACGGCATGAATGAGACGTATAAAAAGCGTCTGACGTTTTTCTATTAAAATATAAAGAGTCAGCCAGAAAGTTGCCATAAAGTAAATAACTCCGGAAACCCCGACAAGATGGACTTCTGGTGGATAGAAATATAAGGCCATCAGGTTAATCACTCCCCCTATGAAGAAGCTCAATACAGGAAAAATCCAATAACCAAAATAATTATGTAAAAGTGCTGCAAGACCTGTGAAAAAAAAAGCATTGTGGGCAAGGTGGTTGAGATCGGCGTGCAAAAGAGTAGTTGTGAAGGCCCTCCAATATTCTTTCTGTTCAAAAACAAGCTCACCACTTGCTGAATAGTCCCGTTGGTCAAGGCCAAAAAAAAGCAGAAGAGTTGCAAGGCTTAATACTGCGATGAAGAAGCTGGATACAGAAGGCCGTTTGGAAAGAAATGTCTTATTAAGTTTTAGATGCATTTAAGCCCTCGTATTTAAACTTAAGATGGTGTTACTTGTGCCAATGTCAAGTTTTGGACTTGATGAATAAAATTCCTTCATGATATTAGCAGCTTGAATATTGGGGGTTTAATGAATTTATTATTGTTTATCCTGACGCTCTTCTCGATAAATGTCTGGGCGCAATTTACACATGAATCAGAAGTCTCACTTGTACAAACGGGTGGTAACTCTGAGGTAGAAACGAACAATTTAAAAACGACCAATCTTTATACGTGGGAAGCCAATCAATTTAAATTTGGCGGGCATTATATTTATGGCGAAACCAATAATGGTGTTTCGGCCAGAAACTGGGATGTTAATGGTAAATATGAAAGGGCCATTTCTCCGCACTTTTCTTTGACGGCAGGTGAAATCATAGAGGGAAACCGCTTTACCGGAATAAAGGCCCGCTATAACTCTGATCTCGGCATTAGATATTATATTATCAAGACGGACTTGAAGAATCTCTTTACTGAACTTGGATATCGATACAGTATTGAAGACCGTTATGAGCCACTTCAAAATACTTATGATAATAAGGCCCGTTTTTATAACGAACTCAATCATAAGATCTCCGAAACTGTTCAATATAAATTCTGGTTAGAAATTATTCCTAACTTCTCTGAGAATGATGATTATCTTATAAATGGTGAAGCATCTCTAACTACTATTCTCAATTCGGTCTTCTCATTGAAAGTGTCGTATATGGGGATGTATGACAACCGTCCGGCATTCGCGGGATTTAAGAATTACGACTACACCACGACAACCGCTCTCGTTGCCAAATTTTAAAAAGGCAAGGCCAAGAAGCCTTGCCTTAATGCGGTTTAGAGACCTGAGCTGTTTTCTAAGAAGCCACCTGTTGTGGTCCCGGTGGTGCTGGAACTTGAGGAATCACTGCTTGAAACTGTTGTCGTTGTTGAGCTTGAGTCGGAGCTGCTGGTCTCAGATGCAGTGGATGAGTTACCTCCACTGTCAGAGTCGCTTCCGCTAGACGCCCCACCAGTTGTTGAATCACTGCTCGTTGAGGCGCCACCTGAAGTTGAGCCACTAGTCGTTTGAGGTTCATCATCTCCAGTTGTTGATCCGCCGGTTGAGCCTCCTGAAGTGCCTCCTGATGTTCTGCCCTCGCCATCTGAAACTGGCCCATCACCATCGTCTGAATCATTAGTACCACCACTTGATCCGCCTGATTCTCCAGTCGGATCATCTTCCTGTTGATCTTCGGCCGGAGCAGGTTGATCCTGACCTTCAATAACATCTGCTACCGGACCTGGTATTTCATCAATATACGGATCTCCTGGAAGAGCTTCAACTTTTTCATAAATACCACAGGCAATTGGCAGAGTTTGAAAGGGTCTTCGTCTCTCAAGAGTTTGAACTGTCTCTGGCAACTCAACATCTTCGGTTACCCCCTGAATCATGACGGCCCTGCCGACAAGTTTTAGACCTTCATCTGGTGCTAGTTTCATGATTTGATCTTCAGGATTTTTATCTTCACTTTTTAGATCTTTAAAGAATCGCTGGAAGCTTGTTACCCTCTCATAGTGATAACTGCCTGACAGATCTGCTAGCGGATAAAAATTTCGTCCAGAATTCTGTGAACTGATATCAGCATCCAAAGGAATGAGGATCTTCCCTAACACCGCCTGAGCTTCAATAATATCAATAAATCCATCAAGATTTAAGTCATCATTGGCATTAGGACAACGTGTGCCCTCATAAACGTTTTGCATATGCCATGCCTTCGGCATCCCTGCAAAGAGACGAAGATAAGCAAACCATTTATCCTCTTTCCTGAAGAATGTTGCAGACCCGGGAATAGTTCCATTTACATTGGAATTAATGGTAATAAATTTTGCTTTATACAAACCTTCTATATTAGAACCATCAACAGGAATGACTTCTTGCTCTTCCTGGACATCTTGCTCCACAGATCCGCTGCTACCTGATTTCTTTTTTTCGGAATCTCCACAGGAAGCCGCCAAAGAAAGTACTGCAAGGGTCGAAATGATCTTGATACCTTTTTTCATATGTCTCCTGATTATAGACGTTCATCGTAAGCTTCTAAATAAGCCCCACGTACTTCATCCATATTGAATTTATCTTTGGTGTAGCCCCAGGCCTCATTCATCTGAAGATCAGCAGGCTGATAAGTGTACATGTTTGTTCTTTGGATATAACACTCACCGGAATATGGATGATCAGCGTAGTCAGAGTATTTAGTAATCACCTGGCAAGGAGCATCGTTTCGCATGAAGAGATTCGTCCATCGGGTAAATTCACTGGGACCTCTGGAGTATTTTACATCCATCACTCTTTCAACCACTTTCCCATTCTCCATAATATGAACATATGGAGCAATATGAAACCACCATTCGAAGTTATAGCGACGGATGTAGTTTCTGGTAAAGTAGATAAGAAGCTTGTTGGACTTTAAACTGTGATCACGCCACCATTCATAAGACCAAACCATGGCACGATTAAAACATTGAGAATCTTTTGGATTATATCGGGCCTCACGAAAATATTTTTTTGCAATATCCATACTGGCTATCGTTGTAGGAACATATTCAGATCGCACTTTCTGATCTGAACGAGTTTTTATAACAGCGGGGAGAAAAGGTGTTGTAGGTTCTAGTCCTGAAATGAATCTATTATCATCCATTGTGACCTTGAACCATTTGCCCTTGGTCTTCTCTAATGCAAATTTAGAAAGCAGGACCTTGTTTTCTGGAAGGACCTTGGCGACATGTCCACTGGTCAGTAGGATCAGGACTTCATCTTTTGGTTTCATGCCATAGTCAATGTCATGTATCTGGGTCGTAAGTTCTGTCATGGCCAAGGCCGGTAAGCTCATGAGACAGAATAAAAGTCCGAAAACGCGCATAGAACCCTCCATTGTTTTTCTACGTAACGAACAAACTCCATCATGATGATGAAATTATCCTTTTTTTGTCTACTAAAGCTCTCTCTTGAGTTTTGAGACGAGGGAGCGCAAATTCCGACTTGTTGGATGAGGAATGAATGCACTATTGATAGAAGTGGCAGTAAACATTAATGTCTCATCTCAATAAATGCTGTGACCTATAATGCATTGCAATTTTTCTTTGCAGAACGTTCAACGCTAAAATATTTAAAAGATGGGAGGATGAATCTTGAAATTTTCTTTTATTTTCTTGTTCCTGATCATGACTGTTTGCGCTCATGCTGAGGTATTTAAGCTGGCCGAAATTACTTCTGAGTTCGATAAAGATGTCATGGATTTCTATGTCGAAACGGATGATCAAAATAAGATTGATTCTATTCGTTATATTACCACCAGACCTGATGGGAGTATTTTTGAGGATGTATCAGTACCGGCAGAAAGGGTAATTGCTGAAGGGGTAGTCATTGTTGAACGCGATGGATACGCAGCTGTCAGGTTGGAAGTTGAAAATTTTTCTATCCAATCTGGTGGGATTGTTAAACTTAACTACCTCTATAATGGAATAACAGGAACGAGACATGTGAAACGTCTTTATCTGAATTGGGATAATGAGCAATTACGTTTGTTTGACCTGGGAAACCTCCCGGTAAATCGAATGTATTTCAAAGCAAATCATTCGAGGGTATTCGGCATTATTGGCATTAGAGAAATTATGACTTCCTTTGCCTTTCAAAAACTTCTTTTCTTTTAGACAATAACCTCTACAAAGAGGTGCTTATGAATTCTTCTAACGAGCATTCCACGTTTGATATTCATGATGACAGTTATGGGCCCAACGATCAAGAAATTGAAATTGTTGTTAAGGAATTACTGCATAATAGTCAACGTATTGATGCCAGTGACATCAGTGTATCCGTTGATCAAATGAATGTTACTCTAAGTGGCACAGTCAGAAGCCAATTTGAAAGAGATTATGCTGTGGGCGTAGCCAAGTTGGTTCATGGAGTAGGGAATATTGAATCGGAAATCATAGTTAAAAGGAATGAGGGGATATTGCCTACAGATATTGGCCGCAAGACACATTGACGACGCTTTGAATCTTAACTTACCAGGTCTGCGAGAGTAGGATTTTGTAATGAAAATTCTACTCATTCTCATTTTAGTATCTGTTAAATCACATGCTTCTTTTTTATCTTGGGATCAATATCCGGAAGATAGAAACTACACCAGTGCTGATCGTGGCATGAGGCCTTATCGTTCCCTTTCCTTGTATAAGAGTGGTACTTTTACTCTTACTTTTGACGATGGCCCAGATCTCGTTAAAACTCCTAAGATTTTGGATATACTAAAACAATACGATGTTAAGGCCACTTTTTTCGTATTAACTAAGCTCTTGGATCAAAGAACATTCCCTATCCTGAAGCGTATGTTAGATGAAGGACATATTGTGGCCTCTCATGGCCCTAGTCATGATCGTTCGGGTGATCTGACTAAAGAAGAATGGAAGCGCCAGACTAATCAATCTTTTAAGGTGCTGGCCCACTGGTACAAACTTGCAGGACATGAGTTTACTAAGCACTACTATCGGTTCCCTTATGGAAGTTACGGAACCAGGGATGACTATCATCATATCAATGCTCTAAAAGAAGTATCCAATGAGCTTATGGGGGAGAACTGCATTCATATGGTGTTTTGGGATGTAGATACAAGTGACTGGGTTCCTGGAATGACACCTGCTGAAGTTGCCCAGAATATTGTGGCATGGAATGAAGGGGGCATGTACATAGACTTTAGAAAAGAGGGGAACACCTATGTGAAGAAACCGGTTTATATTCAGAACCCTTTGGGTGGAGGTGTGATACTTCAACATGATATTCAGGAGCCTTCAATTAAAGGTCTTGAGCTTTTTTTAAAATACGCCCAGGCAAAAGGTTTAAATCTTCCTCGTCTGGATGAAGTTGATGAGTTTAGGATAACGAAAAATTGCCGACTCTAATAACTACTCATCTATATTAGATTTGAATATTTTCATTAAGAAATAATACCCTGGTAAAATCAACAATAAACCTACGACAAGAGCATAGATTAATGCCCTTAACACTGCCGGCTCTGCGCTCGCCTCAAGAAAACTGATTGATGTTGCATCCTGAGTAAGAATAAAATTTGGATATAATGGGTAGAAACCTGCTCCCATTATACAAATAAGCTGCAGGCCTGCAATAAAACGAGATGAATTTCTCAACGATCTATCTATAGTATAGATTTGAGGCATTAAAAAGAGGAAGGAAAATACAATGAGCACTATACTTACGGGATTCATGAAAAAGAACTTCCAGCGATCAATAGCATAGGCGAGGAAAATCCCATGTGTAATCAAACCACTTAAGATTAATACAATAAAGATCTTAAGGGTCAAACTTCTCCAGAGCGGGCGATGAACCTTCGCCTCTGCCGTTAAGAAAAGAGCTGCATTAAACATCATAAGGAATGTGACAAAAAATCCCATTGATATAGCAACAGGATTTAACCAGTGTTTGAAATAGCGCTCAAAAATACCAGTATCGCTTAATGAGAAGTTACCTAACATCAAGGAACCTACAATTAACCCCAGCCAAAAAGTACACCAAACAGAGGATAGACCAAAAATCCAGTGGTAGATCTTTTGTGAGCCATCTTTGATTGGGTCATAGTGAAGAAAAGTAAAGCTAGCTCCCCGAAAGATAATGCCAAACGCAAGAGCGCCAAATGGAAAATGAAACCATTCAGATATAAACCAGAAAATACCGGGAAAAGCATTAAATGAGATGACCAGCGCAAGAATTAACCAGATATGGTTGGATTCCCATACGGGCCCCATGGCCTTACCAATTAGGACGGTCTTATCATTCGTCGGAATTTTACTCGGTAATATTTCGATGATTCCGGCCCCAAAGTCAGCGCCAGCTAACAAAGCATACAGGAAAAGGGCAACTGCAAGAATAAAGACAATGAACTCAGTCATGGCCCATCCTTTTTAAGAAAGTGTACCAGGATGAGGCGATAAAAGAGCCAGCATACAACGACCATTAAAAAAAGATAGAGAAACAAGTAGGTATAAAAAGTTAATTGCAAAGCAGGGGCATTAGTAAGGGCGTCTTTGGTTTTCATGAATCCATAAATAATCCATGGCTGACGGCCCACTTCAGTTACTGTCCAGCCTGCTTCTATCGCCACTATTCCTAACGGGGATACCAGTACAAAGAGCTTTAATAACCACGGATTTGATGCCAAAGATTTTTTTCGGATAATGGTGAGAAGTGCCAATACTGCAGCTAAGGCGAGTAAGCTGCCACAGAAAACCATTATCTGAAAGGCCACATGGACGATGGCCACTGGAGGCCAGTGTTCTTTTGGAAAATCGTTTAAACCTTTGACCTCAGAATTAAGATCACCATGTGCAAGATAACTTAAAATCTTAGGAATATGGATTGCATAATCAACTCTTTCATTTTCAACATTCGGTATTCCACCAAGCACTAGAGGAGCGGAGCGAGTTGTTTCAAATAAGGATTCCATTGCCGCAAATTTGATGGGCTGACGTTTGGCCACATCTTTGGCTGCAAGGTCTCCACTCAAAGGTTGTAATAAAGCTGATATAATAAAAAATGGGGCCGCAATTTTAATCGCGAGCAAATTGAGATTTTTCCTTCGACCTAGTAAGTACAAAAAGGAATGAATGCCCAATACTCCGGCAGAAACACTCGTGAATGCAGCAATTGTCATGTGGTGTGATTGAGAGAACCAGGCATCATTAAACATGGCAGCGAAAGGATCGATGTTTTTAAAAACTCCGTTTTCAAAATCAAATCCCTGAGGAGCATTCATCCAGGAATTAACTGCCATGACAAAAATTCCTGATGTGACACCTGCAACTCCGACCATGAAAGAGGCAAACCAGTGCTTCCAGGGTGAAATACGTTCGAAGCCATAAAGGAATATACCGAGAGCTATCGCCTCAAGGAAAAAAGCTGTTCCTTCCCATGAGAAAGGCATTCCCACAATTGGGCCCGCATGTTTCATAAATTCAGGCCAGAGAAGTCCCAGTTCAAAGCTTAAGAGAGTCCCAGAGACGGCGCCAACCGCAAAAAAGATAGCAACACCTTTCATCCAAAGCTTGGTTAGTTCAAGTGCATCAGGATTTTTTTTCTTTAAATAGTGCCAATAACTAGCACTCATGAAGACGGGCATTACCATGCCAATAACAGCAAAAATGATATGAAAACCTAGGGAAAAGGCCATTTGAAGCCTGGCCGCGAGTAGTGAGTCCATGGCCGAATTTATCATGCTGAAAAGTCCGAGGCCATTCTAAACAAAAAAAAAGGCCACCCTAAAGGTGGCCTTGCGAAATTTAAACAGAGTTGTCTTAGATTTTACAGTCCAACTGCTCAGCAGTATAAAGACCCAATGTGTCCGTTTTCGTAGCAATTGTCTTTGATAGCTCAACCAAGTTGCTTTCTGCTAACTTTTGCGCTTCGGTAGATTCTTTACCTGCAATTACGTCCTGCAGTTTAGGATTACAAAGTTTTTTCTTAATCCTGTAAAGAACGTAGTCCTTAATCTCAGACTTATCTTCTGGACGATCATTTTTTCCAAAAAAGTTGGTCCATGAATCGGCAGTTTTCTCAGCGCTTAAAGCGTAAGCAGATAGTCCTGAAATGGCATCTTCAATCTGCGTTTTCACTTCTTTAACAGTCCAGACCGGTGCAGCCGCTGTTTTTCTTTCAAGTACCAGATCAAGGACGCGGTCAATCCGGCCTTCCCAGAATGAGAATGGATCACTGGTTGCATCCGATTTAGAACATTCCGGAGATTTTACTGCCATCGCTTGAGCATCGTATGCCTGGTCTTCATCTGTACAGAACCAGTCAAGGTGCTTAGGTGCTGAACCAGTATAGCCGTAAGCAATTGCCATACGATCATAGGGTCCGATAGTATTCAGATGACGATATGGACGACCAAGGTATTCCATTACTGATCGCGAAACTGATCCTTCTTCTCCATTTTCATATGCACCCAAATTACCTTTAAAATTGTGTCGTAGACCTAAGTTGTGCCCAACTTCGTGAGCAACGATCTCCAGCATGTACCCATCCATATAAGTTTCATATGTCATGTTGGCCGGAATGATTTCAAATTCACCCTTAGCGATTGGATCCATGAGTTCAGCTTTTTGCGCGTGGATGTTCATGTCCAGATGCTTACCAAGTTTTAACTTATACTGAGTACTAGTGCGCTTATTTAGTTCACTTGAAATCTTAGCATTGAAAGATTTAATTAATGAGTTTGCTTTGGCAACTTGGCCAAGTTCTTTTAACTCTCGTGCCTTTTCTGATACGCCAAACCATTCTTTATAAAGTTTAACAATAGTTGGTCCCTGAACCAGAACGTTAGCAGACATCGTCTGACCAGTGTGCTGATTTGCAATTGATGGACCTAAACCTCCATAACCGGCCTTATTAATTAAATCCCATTCAATGATGTTAAATCGGATATCTCCCGGTACTAATAAATCAGCGCGTTCATCACTCGCATCTACAAACTCGTAACTGATTAGATTATGGCCAATGGTCTTTCTAAATTCCACATTCCATGAGTCTAGAGCGCGGGCAAAAACATTCTTAAATTCTTCAGGGACATTTTTGATGTAGTATTTAACAGGTGCCATTCCCGGAGAAGCTTCAGTGGTTGAGAAACGTGTGATCTTGCTTTTAGCACCACGATCCGTCTGAAAGAAGCCTACACCTTCAGTAGCGGACCGAGATTCAAATGCCGGATTTGCATCAGAATTAAGTTTTAAATACCAACGAACAGTAAACTCAGTAATAGGTGCTGCTGGATCTGTAGGAGATGCTGTTACTGGAATCATCTTGGTTTTGATATCAAAGATTAGAGTCTTCATATCGTAATCAACTGAGGTTGTATCACTTGATACGGCCTTTAGCTGAGTGTACTGGCCTTGTGGGTCCAGCATCGAGATTAAATCTAACTCTTTACCGATGGCCGACATATCAACCACGAGCATTCCAGAGTCTTGGTTATAACCAACGATCGGGAAGTTTAGAAGTGCAGATTGGTCTGAGCTTTCAGAACAATTTGAAAAACAACCAACTAATGTCATAACCGGAGTTCCATCCGGTAATGTATTGATTAAAGTGCGAACATGTATTGGAGTTAAGTCCGTTAATTTGAGAGTTCCTAAGCTTTCATTAATTTGATCTGAAACTTTCGTGATGACTCCACCAAAAACATTTTGTTCACCAACCAGCCCGATGGGAAAACCGATCAATAGTGACTCTTCTTGATTCTTTAATTCAGCTTTTGATTTATTCACGGTTTCAGCAGGACCATTACCTTGAGGTAATTTACTGAGAACACTCATCACCTTTGAATTTGAAATAGAAAGCATTGATTTATTGATAGCGGCCATCTTGAAGGCCGATTCAGAAATTACTTGGAGTTCGATCTTGTCATCGCCAATGATTTTATTGGTCTGGGGGTCATTTGTGACTCGATTTGTTTTCTTCTCAGATTTTACATCCACACAGGCAGAAGTCAGGACAGATAGGGCGGCCACAGCAAGAACCGATGATTTGATCTTCTTCATCACATACTCCGATGTTTTTTTGATTGAGCATGGCGATAATATCTAAATTTTGGAGCAAGAAGACTGTGAGTGAAAAACTTACACGCTAATGTCCTGAGAATGGATAGGGGAAAGGATTTTGCATGGCTCTAAGTTATTGAAATTGCGATGTGTCTTAATTTTTCCTTTAAAGATTAAGAATGCCTTAGAATTCACCGATACCCAAGCATGAAAAACTGTTGTTACATTTGTAAGTTTAAAGAAGAAAGTATTCCTCGGGCCAATACAGACCTTATTTACGACTCTAAGGGTAATTCTCGGGCCTTACCACTTTGTTATGGTCACTCAGTAGAGTTATTTAAAACGGGTCAAAAATTTTTCATGGAAAAACATAAGTATATTTATAACTGTAATTTTGAAGATGATCTGGAAGTTGTAACGTCCTATTCTGATAATAGAGACCGTGCCTGGTTTTAAAAAACCGGGAAGATTACCCTTCCCGGTTTAAATTTTTTTATTGTTGAGATCCACTTTGCTCATCTACTGGTACAGCATTAAGGTCTTCTTCTGTTTGGTAATCATCCCGCATTTCTTCTTCCTGCATCTCTGGTTGCTGAATATCAGAGTCCATAGTATCTGAAGTTGGGCTGGCCTCAGGCGAATCAACTGCTTCTGGGGCCGTTCCCAGGTCACGAGTTTCTTCCTGTTGCATTCCTGCATCCGTTCCTGCATCTTCGTTTCGATTACATCCGTAACTTAATAGAGTAAGCGCCGAAAGTAGAAATAAAATTTTTTTCATAAAGACTCCTTGTTTTCTTCAGCCATTAATCTAATGGCTGTGCTTTTTGTTATTAAACTTTTTCCTTTCTTAACTTTTGATGACCTATATAATCAGGTTTTCAAAACTCAGACTCATTTTAGGTTCAATCCTCATAAGCAATGTTAAAATTCACATATCAGGAGGATGTTTATGGGCAGCACAGTTGAGATGGTTCTTACAATAATAGGTTTGAGTTTTTGGATACTGTTCCCTATAGGAATGTTCTTATCAGTGAGTCATGTTGATAAGAATACGGATCAAGTGATTCAACTGGATAAGTTAAAGCATTACTCCGAACCCGAAAAAGTGGATAGTTACAAGAGGTATTCAGTTCAACACTTTGATTGGCATCATCCCATACTTTATTTTAAACGCTGGCTGCATCAACCTTAACAACAGGTCACTTTTAAGCAGACCATATCTCTCCTAATATGAGACTTTCTTTTGAGGGAGGGTCTCATGAAAAATCTTTTAATACTCATAATTTCAAGCTTCTTACTTGGGGCCTGTTCTTCAGTCCAGAAATCTCAAAATGAAACCGTTGTAGATAAAAAAACGATTGGATTACTTCCAACTGAGAAGCAGCCTGATTTAATAGAAGTTGCTCAATTCAAAGAAGCGCAAGTTACTGGTGTGACTATCACCCAAGATGGAAGATTATTTGCAAACTTTCCAAGATGGCGAGACAATCTGCCATTTTCGGTAGTCGAAATTCAAAAGGATGGAACTTACAGACCCTATCCGGATGAAGCATGGAATAGCTGGAAAGGAAAACCGGAGAAGAATAAGTTTACTTGTGTTCAGTCGGTATTTGCCCATGGAAATTCTCTCTTTGTACTCGACCCTAGTTCTCCGGAAATGAAAGAAGTCGTCGGTCAAGCAAAACTATTTGAATTTGATTTAACAACGAATAAGCTAAAACGTAGCTGGGAGTTTGATGAAACAGTGGCACCTAAGAAATCATATTTAAATGATCTCAGAATTGATGATGAATCAAATCAGGTCTATATAACTGATTCTGGTCTGGGGGGGCTGGTTGTTCTCGATATGAAAACAGGTGATGCAAAAAGACTTTTAGATAAGCATCCTTCTACAAAATCTGAAAATGTCACTCTGACAGTTGAGAAAGAAGAGTTTAAGCTGGCAAATGGTGATAAACCTCAAATACATTCTGATGGAATAGCCCTCTCTCCGGTGGATGATAAGCTCTATTATCATGCACTGACTGGATATACACTCTATAGAGTGCCTACTTCAGAATTAACGACAGGAAGAAAAGATGAAACTAAGCTTGTCAAGAAAGTAGAAAATCTGGGGGTTACTCCGGCCCCAGATGGGATGATATTCGATAAAGAAGGTAATCTCTATATGGCCGATCTTGAAAGGAATGCAGTTTCTTATCGTACTCCGGATGGGGACATGAAGATTCTTATTCAGGATGAGAGAATTAAGTGGCCCGATACTTTTACAATCGATAATGAGAATAATTTAATCTTTACGGACTCTTTACTACAAGATGCACCGGCAGGAAGTCCAGTGGATGGGATGACGTTTAAAATTTATAAAGTGGCCCTACCACAGAAAACTATTTGACCTTTGGTTTTCTGACCTTGGCGGGAGTTTGCGAATCTTTTCCGGAAGTATAATCCCGAGGAGTTGATACTTCTTCCTGGTTTTCGCGAAATCCTTGTTTGGCATTTCTTCGCTGAAGATTTTCTTCTTCTTTTTGAATTTCTTCTTTCAAATGATTCTCATCGGGTTGATATCTGGGTTTTTTCCAGACCTCACCTAAGGCGATCCCATTGATCATAAGACTAAGAAAAACTGTGAAGTATGTTTTCATCCTTATCTCCTTATTAGCATCACATGCATATTCTACCCAGTAATAGTGGAAGTTGATTCTGAAGCTGCAATTTAGTCAGTTTTCTTGAGAGCAAATTTGGAAAAAACTCATTTTCCTATTGGTGTGGGGGAGAGTAATCTTTATGTAAGTCCAGCGGTGTTTGACAAGAGAAGTTGAAAAAGCATCATTTGAAAAACACTTCGTAGCGATACACTGGATGAAAATGGCCATCTTCGGATGGCCATTTTATTTTAGGAGGCAAATATGTTCTCCCGCCTTTTAATACTCATATTTATTGCAAGTTGCTCCAGCACCAAACCTACTCCTTATCAAAAAGAAAAAAAGAAACAGGGGTACAGAGATAAAGTGTTTGAAGAGCTTAAAGTTTCGAGCTTTAAAGGTAATACTTATACCAAAAAAGATCGGGCACGACTTCTTGCTGAATTCAGAGCGATAGAAAATTGTCGAAGTGCTGATAATCTGCATGCCAATATTATTGATGTTTTCGATAAAACGATTGAAAAAGAAATTACCCGTAGTTCTGGTGGTGCCTGGGGGCCATCTTTTTACGGAGGTATGTATCCTTACTATAGTCGCTATTCATCCTTTGGCGTTGGAGTTGATTATAGTACTGTTTCCACCAATAGCTGGAATGAAACATTGAGTTATCCTTATATTGAGATTTATTATACCTGCGGCCAGCGAATTTTCAGGCCGCAAATCCATCTCAAGGAGTTATCTTCCAGTCAAATGAAACATTTAGTGAAAGATGTCAAAGGGGCGATTCAAGTTGAAAAAGTTCTGGATAATTCGCCTAATAAAACGACTTTAGAATTGGGCGACATTATTCTCAAGGCGAATGGAAAGAGAATTGAGAAAGTCTATGAGTTAATCAGATTGTTTAATGAAAATAGTCAGGAAGTTTCTCTACAAATTATGCGTGAAGGAGATCGTCTACCAACGAAACTTAAATCAGTGGAAGTGACTAAGGAAGTTGTTAAAGCTGAGGAAGATATCATTAACAAGGTTTGTCATCTCGGTAAGAATGATGAAAAGGAAAAAGAATTAAAAGTTAACCAAATATGCCGGGAACAACAGGATCATTAAGGTGATCCTGTGCCCACTCCAGTGTCAGTATTAGGTTGAAGGGGAGTTGTGGAAGGTTGTGTTGGCGGAACTGCTGGAAGATTTGTGTTAGGAATAGTACTTGAAGGTATTTCTTCTTCATTAAGTGATCCATCACCACTACCTCCGAGAAAATTGGATCGCTCTTCTTGCTGTTGAATTGTGCCAAAATCATTTCCTCTACCAATGCTGGAGTCATTTCCTGGAACGATGGCGCCGGGACTAGACGTAGTCGGTGTATTTGAAGGAGTTGTTGAAGGCGCAGTTGTACCTCCCAAGGCCCCCCCAAATCCCACTCCTCCAGGATTATTTGAGGAATCGGTTGTACTCGTTGAACTGCCACCTAACCCACCAGATTGGGAAATGGATTCTTCTGTGACAAAACTAAAAACTACGAGTAAAAGAAATATTTTTTTCATAATAACCTCCGGGCCCTTGGTTTAGGTGCAAAACGTATGCCGGAGTTAGATTTGACTTAAATAGGTAAGAACTTCTGCTTGGTTCCCTTGGAAAAGAATTTTATCTTGATTATAGCGGATACCTTTTTGATAAAGAGGATCGTAATACTCCTTTAAAAGGATTGAAATCCAGGCCTCATGGAAAGCTAACTCCATTGGGGATTCAAACGCTTTGCCAATTTCATCTGATAAAAGTTTGAACTTCACTCCACCCAATCTTTTTTGAATCTTGCCTAGACCTGACAGGAAAAAATCCCTAGAGGAGTGTCTGACGTATTCATTAAAGATGTTTTGTAATCTTTCTTCATGGCCTGTTTCCAGGATAATCATGGGAGTTTCCCGCAAGGTAGAAAAAAGTCTTTGAGGTACAGTCAATTGGCCAATGGTAGCACTTTCATCCTCAATCAGGACCTTTTTCCCAGTCAACTTGAGTAGCTCTAAGGCCAATTTATTCTCAAAGGTAATTTGGGATGGTTGATTCCCTCTGGGCCCAAAAGCAGAACCCCTATGATTCGCAAGCTTCTCCAGATCCAGGTGATAAGGAATTTTTTCCAGTAGGAGAGTCTTTCCACTTCCGGTTAATCCGCCCAGCCTAATCATCTTCGGCAAAGGGGCGTCATTTAATATGGAAAGGAAAAAATGCCTCAGGCGTTTATAACCGCCAGGAATAGGATTTTTAGAGATGCCTGTTTCCTTAAGCCACTGACATGATATTTGAGAGCGTAGTCCACCCCTGAAACAAAAAACTTCTGCCTCTGGATATTGCTGAATATAATTTCTCCAGCTTTCTACTCTGGCCTCTTTTAATTCTCCACATACTAATTGGTGTCCAAGCTCTATGGCGGCCCCCTGGCCTGACTGTTTGTAGCATATGCCAACTTGTCTTCGTTCTTCATCATTCATGAGGGGAAGATTAATGGAATGGGGGATGGCACCGTCTTGAAATTCAATAGGTGCTCTGACATCGATAAGAGGAGTTTTATCTAAAAAGAGTTTTATGAGTTCAGGGTCATTCCACATAAACACTATAATCATTTTTTGGGGTAACTGAACCAATGATGGCAGTTCCTGGGAAAACTTCTTTTAAGATATCTTTGATTTTTTCTGCTGCTTCTATCCCAACAGACAAAAGAAGTCCCCCGCTGGTCTGAGGATCTAAGGTTAGCAGTTTTTGTATTTCACTTATTGTTTCAGAAAAATGAACTTTGCCTTGGGTATATTCATCATTACTTCTGTGGGCCTTGGTTAAGAATCCTTTTCCAAGACATTCATAACTATTACTAAAAACTGGAAGATCCTTAACCTTGATTTTTAAGCTGACGTTTGAAGCCAGGGCCAGTTGATAGGAGTGTCCCATGAGTCCAAAACCTGTCACATCTGTTGCTCCATGGATATGTAGAACATCATCGCTTGAGAGATGATCAATAATATTGTTCAGGCGTTTCATGGAGTTTACCGCTTCCAAGGCTTCTTCTTCAGTGATCTCCTGGCGTTTGATTCCAGCGCAGATAGTCCCGGTGCCTAAAGGTTTAGTTAGAATGAGCAGATCGCCAATCTTTCCACCCTGATTTGTCCAGGCTTTTTGAGGATGGACAATTCCCGTGACAGAGAGACCAAATTTTAAAGTATCGTCATCAATTGAGTGTCCACCGACCAAGGATGAACCCGACTGAGCAATGACATCACAGGCGCCTTGTAACACTTCCTGAATGATAGAAGATTCCATTGTGGCCAGGGGGGCCGCAAGAATTGCCATGCAGGTTTTAGGTTTCCCTCCCATGGCATAAACATCACTTAATGCATTGGCAGCAGCGATAGCTCCAAAGTCTTTTGGTGTATCCACAATAGGAGTAAAAAAATCTAAGGTTTGAACCAGCGCCACTTCGTCATTTATTTTGAAGATAGCTGCATCGTCGAAATGCGAACCATCAATTTCCACTCCTGGAATATTGGGTGGGAAATTCAATCCGTTTAGAATTTCTTTCAGGAGAACGGCCGGGACCTTGGCAGCGCAGCCGCCCTTTTTTACTGTTTGGGTAAGTTTCATAGCTGGATATTATAACGTACTAGTTCTTCTTCCAATCTCTTTATAAAAAGAAATGTATCGTTTCATAACATGAATGGGATAATCCTTAGGATAAACATCTCTGGAAACTGCGTTTCTAACCGCTCTAGGACCCATATTGTAAGCGGCTAGATACAGTTGACCATGACCTTCAAATTTATTTCTAAGCCAAGAAAGGTAGGCCACGCCTAGTTTAATGTTTGCCACGGGATCTCTAAGTGTTTTATCACCATGCCATTTTGATTTCACGATCTGTGACATCCACTTTCCTGTACTGGGCCTTATTTGCATCATTCCAATTTCACCTACTGGTCCCACTGCCACTGGATTAAAACTTGATTCACCTGAAATAACGGCCATCACAAAATAGGGATCGAGTGAGTTCTTTTTAGATTCATTGATAATGGCCTTAGCGATGCTTGTTGCCTGGGATTTATAGACCTTGGGTAGACGATCCTTTACGATACGAAAGATGTTTTTAACTAAATCGTGCTTATCTTCCAATCGGGATACAATGCTTTTATTATAGCTATTTCCCATAAGTTCACGGGCATGTTCGGCCCGGATACTGGCGAGACTTCGCGAGTTCCCAAAAGCATGAGTTGTCATCAATAAGAGAATTATAAATAGTGTTTTCATACATAGGTAGGGAGCAAGGCAGATGCCAATAATTGAGAGATAAACTCTTGATTACCTATGGCATTTTTGCCGGTAAATTAGGCACTGGCAGGCCACTGGTCAATCGAGTCTGGTAACCCCTTGTTTTGCGGCATTCATTGAAAATCCAGTGCTTATTGATCATCATGGCCTATGAGTGATTTTCTATCCGCCCATCATTACTTTTTGGCACGCTTGTTTTTTGAACGTTCTCTGGGACTTATCTATTTAGTGGCATTTTTGAGTGCTTATAATCAATTTCCAGCACTCCTGGGCGAGAAAGGGCTTTTGCCTACACCGGATTATTTAAAAGTGACCTCGTTTAAAGATTCCCCAAGTCTTTTCCACTGGAAATATGCAGATCAACTACTAAAAACAGTTTGTCTGATCGGTATGGGCATCTCCCTTTTGATGGCTTCTGGACTAATAGGCCAGGGACCTATTAGTTTGCATATGGCCTCATGGCTTACGCTGTATGTTTTATATTTATCTATCGTAAATGTGGGGCAGGATTTTTATGGCTTCGGTTGGGAAACCATGCTTTTAGAGGCGGGCTTTTTCGCTGCTTTCATGGGACCTTCCTGGGTCACACCATCCTGGATTCCGATTCTTATTCTACGATGGATGCTCTTTAGAACAGAGATGGGAGCGGGACTCATTAAAATGAGAGGAGATCCTTGTTGGAGAGATCTTACCTGCTTGTATTATCATCATGAAACTCAGCCACTGCCCAATCCTCTAAGCCGTTTTTTTCATCTACGGCCAAAAATTTTCCATAGAATGGGTGTTGTCTTTAGTCACTTCTGCCAATTGGTGGTGCCTATAGGTCTTTTTCTTCCGCAACCGATGGCCGGGATTTCAGGATTTTTTCTAATACTTCATCAACTCATTTTGGTCATAAGTGGAAACTATTCCTGGTTAAACTGGCTTACTATTGTTTTAGGTTTTCTTGCCTTCTCTAATATCAATCCACCTGAAATAACTTTCGCACCCAGACCACTATGGTTTGAGTTGGCCCAATATGTTGCGTTCATTCTGGCAGTAATTTTAAGTTATAGGCCATGTTTGAATTTATTTTCTCCCAGACAATTTATGAATTATTGCTGGAATCGTTGGCATTTGGTGGGGGCCTATGGTGCATTTGGAAGTGTGACTAAAGAAAGATATGAGATTGTCATCGAGGGGAGTGCTTCTCAAGACCAGTTTGATGAAACTTCCTGGAGGGAATATGGATTTAAGGGCAAACCGGGTGAACTTAACAGAACTCCACCCATTGTGGCCCCTTATCATTTAAGATTGGACTGGATGATATGGTTTTTACCTTTTACTGTTCTGGTGAGTGGAAAAAGCATTTATCTTCGGGGACATCGACTCTACTTTATTCGTCTCATGCTTAAACTGCTGATGAACGATACTGCTCTCTTGAAACTTTTTCGAACTGTTCCATTTAAAGAATCGCCGCCGGTTTGGGTAAGGGCGAAGTTTTATCATTATCAGTTCACTTCAAAAGAAGAATTTCATTCGACAGGAAATATCTGGAAAAGAGAATTGTTGGGAGAATTTTGTCCCCCTTTATCTTTGAACGAATTCGAATATTTGAAAAAAGTATGATTATTCTCATACTTTACCCTTGTCGGGAGGATTAAAATCCCATCAGGAGAAAAGAGATGGCAGAAAAAAATTATCAAATTGAACACCATGAAGGTTACACTGTTGTGAAACTGGATACCATCCTTGATTACTATAACTGCAAGAAATTTTCTGAAGATATCGATTCCATTGCTGAACAGGCGAATCATGTCCTGATAGACTGTGAGCAAATAGTCACTTTCCCCAAAGACTGGGTTAGAATTTTAATTAATCTTCAACAAAGACTTAAGAAAATGGATAAGGAATTAAAGCTTATTCATGTTAATCAAGCAGTACTGTCTTTAATGCACGCAGAAGGAATCGATAAACTATTCAAGGTTGCCAAAGATGCAAATTCCGCATTAAAAGAATTCGGTCTTTTGGTCAAAAGAAAGTTGAACATGGAGTTTATTAATCCTTTCATATCGGCCGCCTTAAATGTTCTCAAAGTTCAGGCCGGTACTGATGCCACCCATGGCAAGACTTATTTGAAGAAGTCAACTGAGCAGTTTGTAGGAGATATTTCAGGCATCATTGGAATTGTCAGTGATACTTTTACCGGCTCAGTCGTCATTAGTTTCCCTGAAAAATCGTTTCTTAAAATTATCTCGCAAATGATTGGTGAAGAGGTTCAGACCCTGGATAAAGATGTTTGTGATGGTGCCGGGGAGATCATCAACATTATTTTTGGACAAGCAAAAATTTCACTAAATGAGCTAGGCTATGGAATCAGAAGTGCGATCCCTTCAGTCGTAACCGGAAAAAATCATTCGTTGTCGGCCCAGACTAAGGGGCCTGTCATTGTCATCCCATTTGAAAGTAACATGGGCCCGTTTTTTATAGAAATAGGCCTATCGAACTAGTTTGTAGCTAGACCCTTAATGATGTAATTTGCTGTCTGTTCATTACACGCCATAGGAATGTCATAGACGACAGCTATGCGAAGCAGAGCTTTGACGTCAACATCATGAGGATGAGGGGCCAGTGGATCCCAGAAAAAAATGACAGCGTCAATTTTGCCTTCGGCTATGCCCGCCCCAATTTGTTGGTCTCCTCCCAAAGGGCCACTTTTGAATTTAGTGAGGGGTAATCCCACTTCATCTTCTATTCTTTTACCAGTGGTGCCAGTAGCAAAAAGATTGAAATGGGAGAGCGTTTGAGAGTGAAGCTTGACCCAACTAACCAGATTCTTTTTGAAATTATCATGTGCTATCAGGGCAATACTTTTTTTCATAAAATTTCCATCGAAGGTAAACACCTAAAATGTTAGGATAATGAGAGTGTACTTCACTCCTTGTGAACGGTAAATTATTATAAGGTTTAACTAAATGAAAGAAGATATTTGTGCTTCAAACCAGAGTGACTGGGGAACCCGTTCAAGAGACCAGGAAGAAAGAGTTTTTTTGGAAGGACCTAAATCACGCTCATTCGAAATTCATCACGCTTTCAATGTTTTTTTCGAAATTATCAAAGGCCTTAGGACTTTCCATTTTGTTGGTCCTTGCGTAACTGTTTTTGGCTCGGCCCGCTTTGAATCAAATCACGAATTCTACAAACTCGGACATGAAGTAGGCAGGGAGCTTGCTTTAAAGGGGTTTGCTGTCATGACCGGTGGCGGTCCTGGCATTATGGAAGCTGCCAATAAAGGTGCAAAATCCTTGGGTGGATGCTCTTTAGGGTGCAACATTACGCTTCCCCATGAGCAAAAGCCTAATCCTTATCTGGATGTCTGGATGGAGTTTAAATACTTCATGGTCAGAAAGTTCATGCTCGCTAAATATTCATATGGTTTTGTGGCGCTGCCTGGTGGGTTTGGAACTTTGGACGAATTATTTGGCATTTTAACCTTAATTCAAACAAAAAAGATTAAGAATTTTCCTGTGGTATTAGTGGGTAAAGAGTTTTGGGAGCCTTTAAGGGTCTTAATAGAGGAGCGGCTAGTTGATGCCAAAACCATCAATCCAGCGGACACTCAGACCCTATATTTCACTGATTCTCCCAGAGAAGCGGCATTATTTATCCAGTCGATTGCTACAGATCGTTTCGAGCTGAAAATCAGGCCTCATAAATTTCTTGGTGAGCATAAGTATAGATAACCTAAAGAATTACATACTGACGGATTTTACCTTTGCTAAATTTCTATTCTCCCTTTATCTTGGCGATGAAAGCTTAGATTGGAGAATCGTGATGAAAGAACTTTTTAAAAATCCACATACATTTGACATGAATGAATATTATTCAGGCATGACCTTCGTTATCGGTGGGAGAGACTTTGAACGCGAAGAGAAAGAAACTCCAAGGAAAGAAGTTATTCTGCGTTCGGAGAAAAACATTCCAGTTGAACTTGATTGGTCATTTCTTAAATCCATTGCCTCTAGAAAACGTTTCAAATAAATTATTTATTTTCCCCCTCCATAGTGACAAGTCAGTTCTCCAGATTTTCCGGTTTTGAGCCAACAATGAGTATTGAATGGAATTGGGTAATGAGTAACCGGATCGTGGCCTGCCTTAAGACCTGAAAAAACCGGGTAGGGTACCCGCTCTGCAAATCTTTGCAGGGCCACATGTGTGAGATCTTTCCCATCTTTTTCAAAGCCTTCGGTAAAGTCACCAAAGACGATGGCCTTTACTCCTTTATTAATGAGCTTTGCCTGGTACATTTGTTCAAGCATCCTATCAACGCTATATCCTCTTTCGGCCACATCCTCTATAAACAGGATCTTGCCTTTAGGATTAACTTCCCATGAAGTACCTAAAGAGGATTGCACGATTCTTAAGTTACCTCCCGTAATCGTTCCTTCAATTGTATTTTCTGCCCTGGCCTTGTCGTTGAGAGGTTTTAATCTTTTGAAGGTTTTCTGATCGGTTTTGCCAAAGATGACATCTTTTAAAAATTTCCTGTCAGGTGTATTTGCCAGATCTGGATGCATTTGGCTGACAGTACGGCCATGGATAGTAGGCCATTTCCAGTGCTGGTTAAAAAAAATGTGGAGGGCCGTGATGTCACTAAAACCGATGAATAGCTTTGATTTTTTAGGAGGCTTCATTTTAAGGAGAAAGGGGATAAGCCTCATACTACCGTAACCGCCCCTGAGGCACCAGATGGCCTTGGAATCTGAATAGAGTGCTTCTGTGAGGTGTCTTAATTGAACCTCTAAGGGAGCCGCAAAAAATACATCCGTTTTGATTATATCTTCAGGCACATTGGGAACGAGTCCCACTCTTTTAATCCAGTGGATTCCATCCTCCAGGCGGTGAAGTGGAGAGTTTGAAGCAGGAGCGATGACATCGACAACGTCACCTTTTTTAAGATAGGCCCAGTTATATTTTTTCATACTCTAATTGTAGTATTCGAAAAAAAATTGTGCAAAGCATTTTCAAGTTCTTGACTTTACAAGGCATAAATAAACATTAAAATAACTGCAACTGACTTGCAAATAAGGAAATCATGAAAGCACTATTTATTGCCGCACTATTATTAAGTTCAACCATTCATGCACATGAAGAGAAACTTCAAGACATTGAGGTAATCGAACACGAAGAGACCCAGGGGTTGGTAGATTTCGTTCCGAGTGTAAAAAAATTAAAAGGTCGTGAATTAACTAAAAGACGTCAGACCAGTATTGGTGACACTCTCAGTTCAGAGGCAGGTGTTCAAAGTACCAGCTTTGGGCCTAATTCCGGTCGTCCGGTAATAAGAGGCCTGGATGGGGACAGAATCCGGGTTCTGCAAAACAGTCTTGGAACTTTAGATGCATCAACCCAGAGTTTGGATCATGCTATACCAGTTGATACATTAACAATTGATCAAATGGATATTGTTAGAGGACCGATGAGTCTTCTGTATGGATCTTCTGCCGTTGGTGGAGTAGTGAATCTGGTGACGAATCGTATTCATTATTCTTATGAAGAGGGTTTTTTTACGAAATTTTTAACTCAAGGCGAGACAGTTAATAATGGAATGAGTTCCGCCCTTCACTTGAACTATGGAAAAAATAAGTGGATGTTTCATGTGGATGGTTCTACCCGAAATTTAGGTGAGCAACGCATACCTGGTTATGCCCGTAGTTCAAAAAAAAGAAAAACCGACCCATTAGCTGATGAGGCCAAGGATAAGCTTCCAAATAGTTTCAACAAGCAAGACAATGTGGCCGTTGCTGTCTCGCGAATTCTTGATCGTGGTTATTACGGAGTTTCTTTCAACCATTATAATACTCTCTATGGGTCTGTAGCTGACGAAGAAGTCTCCATTGATATGACTCAGAATCGTTTTGAATTTCATGGAGAATATCGTCCGGAAAATGGTCTATTTAGAAAAATCAAATTGAAGTCGGCCCAAAGTGATTATTTTCATCGTGAAATCGAAGGTGGTCAGACCGGCACAACCTTTAAAAATAATGGTAATGAAACAAGGATTGAGGGACTCAATAAGTCGGGAGATCTCAATGGTGTAACAGGGGTTCAAACACAATTTTTTAACTTTAGTGCCAAAGGTGAAGAAGCCTTTTTACCAAAATCACAAAACACAAAAATTGCACTCTTCACTTTTCAACAGCTTTCACTTGGTAAGCATGCTCTTCGCTTTGGAGGCCGTCTGGAAAATTTAGAGATTGAAAAAAAATCATCTGATAACTTTGGAGCTTCTGACGAGAAAAGTTATCTGGGGATGAATGCTTCCATCGGGCATTGTTATGACTTTTCTAAAAAAAATACCCTTGAAACAAGTCTTTCTTATTCTGAAAGGGCCCCTAACTTTCAGGAACTTTATGCTAACGGCGATCACCTTGCTACCAGCACTTTTGAACAAGGGGATTCGACATTAATTAAAGAAAAGGCCACTGCCTTTGAAGTGACCTATAAAAATGTTTCTGACAAGAATGAATTCACCGGCAGTATTTATACTCAAGTGTTCAAGGACTATATCTCTCTAAACCCCACAGGTGGTGTTTCTCCGGGTGAAGGTTTTGCTGTGTATGATTATCAGCAAGTGGATGCTCTCTTTTATGGGATTGATCTGGATAATCGGTTAGAAATTGGAAAGTTATCCCGAGGGGCGCTTTATCTATTGAATAAATTTGATCTTGTTCGAGGAAAAGATACTGATTCCGGGAAAGATCTTCCAAGGCTTTCTCCTCCAAGATTCTCTGTCGGAGTTGAGTATGCCAGTGACCGTTGGACAGGGGACATCGAAGCTCAGTATGTGGCACATCAGACAAAAACTGCAGATTTTGAATCGAGAACGGAAGATTATACATTAACTAATATTGGTTACACGTACCACATGGTGGGAAATATCTCTTCTTTGGATTTGTTTGCCCGAGTGAGAAATATTTTTGATGTCGAAGCCAGAAGTCACGTTTCAACCTTAAAAGAGATTTCACCTCTTCCTGGCAGAAACTTAATTGTCGGGGCCCAGTTTCAATTTTAAAGATTAACGACATTTGGAGCATATGCCGGAGAATTCCAGGCGATGCTCCATGTCTTTAAAGCCAAGCTTGGCGATGGCCTTTTCAAAAGGCGCCAGATCACAGTGTTCAATATTTTTAATATCACCGCAACTTCGACAACGAACGTGATGATGATGATGAGGGTTGTGATGACCGTCTGATGCATGATTCATTTCATAGCGAAAGAAGCCTTCATCCAGATTAACTTCCTGAATTAAATGCTTTTCCTTAAACTGCGTCAGTGTTCGAAAAATGGTTGAAACATCACAGCTTTCCTTCATCCTTGAGTGAATTTCCACTACCGAAAGGGGTTTATGAGACCGGGATATTTCCTGGAGGATTTTAATCTTACCCTTAGTGCGGTTAAGCCCATTCTCAGTTAAAATATCTTTGGCGGCCGCTTCGCTCAACGGTGAATGGCAACATTTTTTGTCCATACAGGATGCTAGCACAAATAAAGTATCAGGTAAAAGTGCTGTCCTTAATTAATCTGTTCCTGGGTTTTTAGTCCCAGGATCAATTTTAAGGCCGCAAAGGAGTGGGCACGTTTTACGCGTTGATACTCCTGAGACTTCTCCTGATTGGCAATTTTCTTGTCCAGAATCGACTTGGCCTCAGCTGTTAATGAGGAGTACTGAACTTTCATTTCTTGCTGAATCTCGACGCCATCTTTTAAGACTTTAAACTTAAGCACTACACCTGTTTCTTTTAAGCGTTTCAAAGTTTGTACATCTAGATCAGTTTGAGTTACGTATGATATTACTTCTTTACTTAAATCTTCTTGTCCGAATTCTCTGTCATTAACACGAACCATCTTCGATTCGATGATAATCGCCCCACGGGATGCTTCTTTGACCGAAGCGACATCAGTACGGGATGCTGGACTTCTCGTTATCTGAGCCGCAGAGGAACTACTACCTTTAGAGGTGGAGGCCTGACCTGAAGAAGATTCGGAAAAGTATGAAGCTTCACGGTTGTCCATTGATCCACTTTTTGAAACCATCGAACCTGACAAGCTTCCACCCTGAAAGACTGGTGCTTCATAGCTATTATCCTCAGATCGAGTGGCCACCTTTGCAGGAGTATTTATCTCTTTCTCAAGGCTTTCCAGGTTTTGCTCCAGGTTTTTCACTTTCATTCTTTCTGTTTCCCGAACGAGCTCATTCATCCTTTCTTTATCTCTGGCAATTTCATCTTTTAATCTTAATAGCTCTTTTAGATCCTCGTCGCTGGTATTTGATAGAAGTTTTTCAACTTCGGCCTTATTGCTCTCATCCGCTAAAAAATCTCTTAGTAAGGCCTTATTGTTTTTCGTCGTCTTTTTACTCGGAGAAGCTTCTGGCGAGGCAACCGAAGGGCTGATGTAAGCATTGGCGGCCATAGCATTTACATTGGACGATTGTGACTTATTTAAAATGTTTTCTTCATTTTTGTCAGACAGTACAGTAGATTGCTTGCCAGGTGCTAAGGATGGCGTAATCGCTCCTTTCGGAATATTGGCCAAGGATGCCATCTCAGGCGATGAAATTCGTTCTTTTTCGCCAATGCTACTTATCCGCTCGATATATTTTGTAACTGCTGAGTTTCCATTGTCGATAGACTTAATAAAATTGGCGTAACCGCTGGTTCTTTTTTGATCAGGTTTTGATTTACGATCCAGATAGTCTGATAGGTTAATATTGGTGTTTGGATCAATTAATTTAATGAACTGATCGCCTTTGGCCCGGCTATTTATCATTCGGCAAAGGATTGTGTCTTTTAAGGTTGAATCCACATCTTTCTTGGTGAAAGTGAGGTATTTGTTTAAATCGTCAGGACTAATTTTCTGAATCAGACCATTTTCCGGTGCACAGACTGACTGAACAAATTGTTCTTTTATTTTTTCACAATTATTTTCGTAGTAGCTTCCCAGAAGTGAAGGGTTTCCTTCAAGCTTTTCAATTAACGAACGGGATCCTTTCATATCGGTAATTTTGCGAAACAGAACCGGATCTTTAAATACTGCCTTGAATCCAGGATATTGCTCCACTGCAATTTTATAAGCATCCCGAACCATGTCTGCAAAGTCATTTTCAATACCTGTTTTTGATGTAATATTTAAGTTATTGTAAAAAGTCCGGTTCTTAGCAAAGAGATTTAACCCCAGATTTTTATCTGTGATTTTTTTTATGAGTCTTTGTGTGGCAGGAGATTTTTCATCCCGGATGAGTTCATAAATGGCGTGACCTGGTTGCTCGCCGAATGAAATTTTAAGATTAAGTTCACGGGCCAATTCCGGATCTTCCAGGATGAAATCCGTGATTTCATCAATGAATTTTACCTGAGGATTACTTTTTACAATACCCAATCGAAGAATATCATATGACCTTCTGGTCTTAGACACTTCTGTCGTCGTATTGAGAATATCTTCCTCTAAACTTTTAAATTTTCCTTCCAATGTTGGTTTATCTATGAAGTCTCCGAAGACTCCCATAAAGCTTTCAATCCTCTGGTCTCTTTTTGCCGGATCAATGTCATTTAAAGCACATTCCGATTTCATGGCCTCTTTATAGTCATTCACATTTGTACATTGTAATGCAGTAGCTCGTTTGGGATCTTGGTGAAGCGCTTTTACATTATTAGTTAGGTAGTAACGAACATCTTCCATGTTTGAAGAGAAATCATTAATAAACTTTTTCCCAGCAGCGTTGAATATAATGTCATTTAGTTTTTTCTTCTCTTTATCTATCTCAAGACCAAGAACCCGGTGGGATAAATTTTTATGTTGAGACTCATAGTCGGCCGCCAATTTTTTTTCCAGGCATTTACAGGAAGATGGTGAATATTTAGGATTTTCAAAAGTATCAACGGAAAAATTATTCATGGGGAGCTGCCCAGCGACCTGCTGGAAAACACTCAATGAATGCTGAAGGTCCGCATCGTAAATGGTGCAGGCAAAATCTTCTTTGGGATCGTTACATTCTACCATGGCAGAAGAAACCAGGTTAGGTATGGCCACAGGTAAGATGGGAGCGCTAGTAGTAGTGATAATTTGTTCTAGTGCTTTATCATCCTCACTTTTTTTTATCTCCTGAATCATTGAAATTTGGGTTTTACAATTTTCAAGTGAGTCAGGGCTTTTTTTCTGGATGTGTTCCCACATTATTTTTTTACAAGTCTCTTCAAATTTTTGTCTATGTACGTGAGTGACAGGAAAAAATTCACCACAATCATTGGGTGAGGAATTTGGTTTTTCGGCCGCTTCTATTACTTTGCTACATGTTGTATCAGGATTTATTTCTGAAAATATCCAGGTAAAAGGCATGGCCATGACATTGGTTGTATAGGTGACCACAAGACAGATTAAATAACGCTTTATTTTCATGTTTTTTTCCTCGATCTTTTATCGGCACAAGCTGAAGGTTTCTTAAGGTAGCTGGACTAAAAAATTAATTTTAATCATCTATTTCGAACTAGAGATATTAAGGGTTTGACCAGATAATAGAAAATAACAGTGAGGTTAATCATATGAACTTTCTTCAGGTCCCACCAAAATTGGAGCATCCTTTTTTGAATGATAAGTTATTAAAATCCTATCTTCTAAGGATTATTCCTGACAAATATCATCCGAATGTAGAGCACGACCTTATTCGTTTCGGAGAGAGAATCATTACTGAACTTGAGCCTTTGGCCCAGGATGCGGAAAACTGCCATCCAGTACATATTCCTTTTGATGCTTGGGGGAAAAGAGTTGATCATATCAAAGTATCCCAGGCCTGGACGCGATTGCATGAAATAGCTGCTGAAGAGGGGATCGTGGCCACCGGTTATGAAAGAAAGCTTGATGAATATTCTCGCGTATATCAGTTTGCTAAGCTCTATCTTTACCATCCGTCATCGGCCATCTACTCCTGTCCATTGGCCATGACCGATGGGGCCGCCAGGGTAATAGAACTCTTTGGCACTGATGAGATGAAAAAGAGAGCTTACCGTTTTTTAACTTCCAGAGATCCAAAAGTTTTTTGGACCTCAGGCCAATGGATGACTGAAAAAAGTGGTGGTTCTGATGTTAGCGGCTCTGAGACAACTGCTAAAATTGAAGGAGATCATTATCGACTTTATGGTGAGAAGTGGTTTACTTCCGCCACGACTTCACAGATGGCCATGACTCTGGCAAGGATTGAAGGTGATGAAAAATTAAGTCTCTTCTATTTAGAGTTAAGGGACGAACAAGGTGATTTGCAAAATATTCAAATTAACCGTTTGAAAGATAAAATGGGAACCAAGGCCCTTCCTACTGCTGAAATCACATTGAATGGAACTCCTGCCACATTAGTTGGTGAAAGAGGAAAAGGAGTTAAGCTTATCTCCAACCTTTTTAATATTACCAGGCTCTACAATGCTTGCTGTGCAGTTGGGTACATGCAAAGAGGGATCTCTCTGGCCCTTGATTACTCGAAAAAACGAGTAGCTTTTGGGAAGACAATCCTAAGTCATGGGTTGCATGCAGAAACCCTTTCTGAAATGCAGGTCCGATTTGAGGCATCCTTTATCCTGACTTTTCATGCTGCCTTACTTTTAGGTAAAGAAGAAACCGGTAAGGCCGATTCAATCGAATCAGGAACACTTCGTTTACTTATACCACTAGCGAAATTGTTCACTGCTAAGGAAGGTGTTGCTATTGCATCAGAGGTTATTGAATCATTTGGAGGCGCAGGTTATTTGGAGGACACAGGACTTCCACAGCTTCTGAGAAATGCCCAGGTTCTCTCAATTTGGGAAGGGACAACTAATGTACTCTCACTCGATGCTTTACGTGCAATAAAAAAAGATAAGGCAGGGGAAGCCTTCATGGAGGATATTGCTCGGAGGATGGTGACAATTAAACATCCTGAATTGATAAAAATGAAAGAAGAGATTCTTTCAGCTTCTGAGGATTTGGCCAAGCGATTGATGACGACATCAGAAGAAGAAGAACTCAACACTAGTGCCAGGGTCCTGGCCCTTTCTCTTTCCAAAATTTTTGCTGCCAGTTTGTTGATAGAGCAAGCACAATGGGGATTAGTTCATGAAAAAGACACTAGAAGTTTCCTGGTGCTGAAACGATTTTTGAAAATGGGACTTTTAGAAAAAGTAGAAGGTCATTTGGAGCATAGGAAAGAAACTAATATCATTCTTGGAGTGTGATGTGATGTGAGGGGCGGATGATGACCGCCCCTCACATCGTTATATCCCAGAAGGACCAGTAGTTGAAGCATCATCTGTAGTCGTCGCAGAGGCAGTTCCAGTTTCACCGGTTGTAGAACCGGTTTCTTCTGTTTGTACACGAGTGATTACACCACATGCGATTGGCAGTGTTTCATGAGGATCCTTGCCGTCGGTTGACTGAACTGTTGCTGGAAGTGCAACAGAAGAGGGCACTCCATGAATCTCCACAACCTTGCCTTCAAGATCCAATTCATCGCTTAATCCAAGTTTAATCATAGAATCAGTTGCATCATCATCAGGTAATTTCAAATCAGCTAGCATGGCGAGAAAAGAAGTTGATTCTGAATAACTGTAACTGGTTCCACTTGGAAAATCCCCACCTGCAGTCTGTGCCCTGAGGTCATTATCCAGTGGTATAATGATTTTACCGGTTGCCGCTTCTGCTTCACGGGCATCTACAAATCCATCTCCATTGGTGTCAGCTGTTGGTTCAGGGCAAGCAGTTCCAATATGGATGTGTTGTGAATGTGGGGCATTAGGGGCATTATTCAAATTTGCCTTTACTTCAAAAGTATCTCCCTCAAGTGTTATGTCAGCATTCCCACTTATAAGGCCTGATACATTGGCATTGACCGGGCTGAGAATGGCCCTGAAATTTCCTGCCTGTCGCTCTTCTTGTTGAGGAGCGGGGGCTCCTCCACCATCGTCGTCATCATCACTTCCGCAAGCAACAAGTGTTAATAAGCAAGTGCCCAGAACTAAGGGTGTAAGCTTTTCTAGTTTGTATTTCTTTTTCATCAAGAACTCCTTTTTTAATGACTGTGCCAGAGCACAAAACGACGGATCATTAGAAAGCAAGTTCAGGGCCATAGGTAAGTCATCTGAAGTTTGTATGATGCTTTTGTGAAGTTTGGCGCGTGAGAGGCAGAATTGGGCGAATGAAAATAAACCGCTTCAAAAAGTCTGAAACTTCTGAAGCGGTCGAAAATATTATTTAAAGAGCAATTTTATCCAGAATTACTTCGACTGCTGTACCAGTCTTCATACTAAGTTTATAACCGATAACTCTTTGGCCATTGACTTCAGGAACTCCTGGAAGTTTAACAGGGGCCGTATAAAGAGTGATACCTACAATTTCGGGTAGACCGAAAAGTCGACCTAATATTGCCTTTCTTTTAATTTTTACATCAATTTTCTGGCCGGCAAGAATATTACCATTAAATCTTGCTGCATATTCAGAACTCTCAATACCTTTCACTTTATAGGCAAGGCTGAATTCACCTTTCCCATTTGAAAGCTCAGTGAAGGCCTTAACTTTGGCCATAAAGTCTTTCACTGTAGCATCTAAATTTTTGCTTTCATCAGCGATGCTCTTTACTTTAGTTAATTCATTTTCGTCCGTTATGAGTTGTTTCTGTTGATTGTATATTCCCATGATATTGTTTCTTTCCCTATCATGAACGACCCAATAGGAAACGAGGCCATCTTTATTTTCTGTACCAATTAATGAAGCTCTTTGATTCTGAGCAATGTCTACCTGATGGCGAATGACATAATTGTTTTCTTCAATTGGATTCACTCCATATTGGGCCGCCATATCTTCGGGGATGATTTGTTTCGTCTTGAATCCAATAATATCTTTCGCCTTGTTTTCAGAGTTGAGGAAGTCGAGATCCTTGATGGTGTTGACCTCTCCAGCGAAAATAGTTTCCCAGATCATTTTAACTGATCTCATGTGACGTTCAGCTACAACTGACGGGATTCGTTGCAACATTTTCTGCTTAAAATCGTGGACACTGCTATAAGGATTGCTTCGCATGTCGATGATGGCATCAATTACCAGTCTGTCTAATTCACTTTTATTCTCACTCAACTCTCTTGTCTTCCACAGAGCAAGGGAAACCCTCTCACCTAAATCGTGAACTTCCATATTCGCTGCATAGGTCTTCAAACGACCGGATTTATCGACTTCTTGACTGGAATCTCTTAACACCTGACCGTGAAGCATGACCAATCCTACTTTGGAATTGTTCAAGAAAATATTTGCCATGTAATCAGCAAATCCCTCATTCAAGCCTCCTATCTCAGCATTTACTGAATTCGGGAACAGATGATGGAAGAGATAGTGTGAGGCTTCATGGACAATAACAGAAGGATCAAAACCACTTCTGTTAATTTTTCCTCCCATGAGTTTGAACAATAGGTTTTTGCTGGCCGGAAGGAAACTAAGAGAGATGTCTCCAGGATTGAAGAAAGCGTTGTTCTTCATGATTTTACCGGCAGTTTCATCCCTAAGTTCTCGGTTAGTCATAACCTTTAAGAATTTACTTGGCCTATAATTAAGTTTTGATTCGAGAAAGGTAAAATAACTGTTTAACCAAAAGTAAACATTTGATTGTTCGACGACATCCCACTTCGCAAGATCACGGTCATGAATTTCTCCATCACGTATTCGAAAAACATCATTTTGCTTACAGTCCTGATAACAGACCGCGAATAGTGATTCCTGCATGAAAGTTTTCGGAAAAAGACTTCCATATGCCGAAGTCGGTCTTGAAACATTCTCATTTGATAGGAGTGCACTTGGAACCTGATCGGTTTTTGCCTTTTTCCAGATATCAGGAGAAGAAGCGACTTCGTAGTTATTTACTACAATCAACTCCAATGCCTGGGCGGCCTGGGATAGAGTGATAAGGGTACTGAGAGTAAGGGCAATAGTTGTTTTTTTCATAGGCCAATTATGTGGGATTTTATTGATCGCTCCCAGAGACCGTGAATTTTCTTCCAGGACCGTCCAAAGTTTGGACACACATAGTGTCTTTCATTCTGAGGGTGACTTAGATAGAGTATTGAGTATGAAAGCAATTATAATAGGTGCCACAGGTCTGGTCGGAAATCATATATTACTAAGACTTCTAGATAGGGAGGAAATTGAGCAAGTTCTGATTTTTGTACGCCGCTCATCTGGAATTCTTCATCCTAAATTAGTAGAGAGAGTGGTTGATTTTGAAAGAATTGATAATTGGCAAGTTGATATAAGAGGGGACGTCCTTTTTTCTGCACTTGGAACAACGCTAAAGGCCGCTGGTTCCAAAGCGGCACAATATAGGGTCGATTATGAGTATCAACTTCAAGTAGCACAGGCTGCCGAAAAAAATGGTGTAACGAGGTATGTACTCATCTCAAGTGTGAACGCAGATGCAAAATCGGCTTTCTTTTATCTTAAAATGAAGGGAGAACTTGAAGAGGCCGTCAGAGTATTAAATTTTAAATCCATTTCAATTCTAAGGCCTGGACCCTTAAAAGGATTGAGGAACAAGAATCGATTAAGTGAAGTCATTTCAGTTAAACTTCTTGAGTTAATGCCTCGTATTCTAGTCAAATCCAGCATGAGACCAGTTAGTGCTGAAAAAGTGGCAATAAAAAGCATCATTTGTGGTCTTAGTTCCAGTTCAGGTCTTCAATTTATAGGTCCAGAGGTGATTTTCAGAGGGAATTGCTAATTTTTTATACAGTGCTTGAAAAAAAGTAAAGGTAAACACCTACCTTTCAAAACTCTGCCTATAATCAGGGCATGAATAATCAAACTGCTCGCAGACCACTAAAGTCACGTCAAACGGCGTGGGCCAGAACTCTAGCTAAATTTATGGCAGAGGCAGGGCTATCTCCAAATATGATTTCCTTTTTAAGTATGGTTTTCGCCGCACTTTCTTTAACTAGTGCCATGTTTAACAAACCAATCTTTGCTGCCCTTTTCATCCAGATGCGGCTCATATGTAATCTCATGGATGGAATGGTTGCAGTAGAATATGGAAAGAAATCCAAAACCGGTGATTTGTGGAATGACGTTCCAGATCGTTTTGCAGATGTCGCCATTATTTTAGGTGCAGGATATTTTTCATCAGGACATCCTTTTGCTCTGGAACTTGCCTGGGCCAATGGTGCCATGGCGGTTATGACAGCTTATTTACGTGTTTTGGGAGCTTCACTTAAATCACCCCATTATTATATTGGCCCAATGGCCAAACCTCAGAGGATGGCAATACTCACTATCGCATTTATTGCTGAGGCCATTTATCCAACTGGATTCATTATTTACTATTCGTTAGTGATTATGCTTGTAGGACAAATATTTACCTGCTTTCGACGATTACGCAAAATCTCAAATGATCTGGAGAATAAATGATACAAGACATTCTTTCTTTCGCTGAATTTCTCACTCCGCCAGTACAGTTAGTTTTGGGAGGGATCTTTGCATTACTGATTATTGTGACCCTTATTTTTTATTTTGCCAGAAGCTTAAAAGGTCCAACTAAACTTATAAATGAACTAATTGAAAGAACTTTATCCTGGTGGATGATCCTCGTGGGTTTTTCTGTTACTATTTTCTTTTCAAGATTTTTTGCCACGATTGCTTTGGCGTTTTTATCCTTTGTAGCTTTCCGTGAACTTACCAGTAGATTGAATTTAAGGTTGTCTGATAGAAGAACTCTTCTCCTTTGTTATCTGGCAATTCCATTCCAATTCGCAGTGGCCTATATTGAGTGGTATGGGATGTTCATTATTTTTATCCCGATTATCATGTTTCTGGGACTTAGTATGAGAAGTGTCGCGCAGGGTGATGTTAAAGGCATTACTGCTTCTCTTGGAATTATTCATTGGTCATCAATTCTGACTATCTTCTCACTTTCTCATATGGCCTATATGTTGGCCTTACCGGAACTACCAGGTTATGAAGCCGGCAATGGTGGAATGATTTTATGGTTGGTTTTAATTACCGAATTAAATGATATCTTTCAGTTCACTTGGGGGAAATTATTCGGCAAACATAAAATTATCCCTAGCGTCAGCCCTAATAAAACAGTGGAAGGATTCATTGGCGGATTCATCTGCACAACTTTCCTTGGATATTTTTTGTCTTTCCTCTTACCGGTTGACCCGATTAAAGCTGCCATCTTGGGTGGCTTCCTGGCCTTTACAGGTTTTATGGGGGACGTAACTATTTCTGCTATCAAAAGGGATTTAGGAATCAAGGATATGGGGTCAAGCATTCCTGGCCATGGTGGCGTAATGGACCGAATTGACTCTTTAGCATTCAATTCTTTAGTTTGTTTTCATCTAATTAGATATTGGAGTTACCTATGAGACTGCCAGCACGCTTTGTTCTTTACCGTTTGATTTTAAGGCCATTTTTATCTCTTATCATAGGAGTTAAATTTCCCAAAGCCTCTGATTTTCCGGAAGGTCAGTTTATCCTCGTATCAAATCATAACTCTCATTTGGATACTGTTTCATTATTATGTTCTTTGCCTGTGAATCGTCTTAGAGATGTTCACCCAGCTGCAGCGGCAGATTATTTTGCCCGAAATAAAGTTATGGCAACTTTATGCGAGTTCTTTTTAAATACTGTATTTGTCCGTCGAAAAGGTGAAGGTGGTGCAGTCCTGAAGCCATTGGATGAATTGGATATGCACATTAAAGATGGCAAATCACTTATTCTCTTTCCGGAAGGAACCAGAGGATTGCCTGAACAAATTGTTGATTTTAAATGTGGTGCAGCTGTACTGCTTCAGAGAAATCCGCATGTGAAATTAGTTCCTGTATTCATGATTGGGATGGGAAAGGCCATGCCAAAAGGGGATGGACTGTTAATCCCAACTGAATGTGAAATTCGTATTGGAAAATCAAGTATTGATGAGTCTATTCGCAGCAAACCTGTGATGGAACTTACGACTTTTATTCAAAATGAAGTTTTACAGTTGAGATCATAATGAAAAGTCAGTTTTGGCCCATTATCCTTAATCTTGTCGCTTCCTTATTGGGTGCTATCGGACAATGGTTCTATAAGCTTGGAGCAAAAGATCTGAAGGAGATTCCAATTTATAAGAATATTCCTTTTCTAGGTGGCATGTTTTGTTTTTGCCTGGTAATGGCGCTGTTTATGATTGCTTTCAGATTAGGTGGCAGAATTTCCGTGACTTTCCCTGTCTATGCTCTGACTTTTGTCTGGGGCACTGTCATTGGTGTTTTGATTGATAAAGAACCTTTCAATCAGTGGCAAGGTATAGGTATGACTTTAGTTTTTATTGGTGTAGCAATGGTTGGGGCGCTTGCCCCAAAATAACTTATAAGGATAATTATGAAAAAAATCATGACTTTTACGATGTTGATTTTTAGTTCAATTGCACTTGCCGACAGTGTAAATTTCCAAGTGCCAGCTTTCAAAGGGGAATTGAAAGTCGTTCCTACTGATGTGAAAATCACCTCTATTACAGCTGATGGGCGAACACAGTTCTGTAATTTTTGGGGCACAACTTGTGCTGGCGGCCCGAGTGAAGAAGAGTCAGTGAAGGTAGATTTTAAATTGGATCAAAGCGCGAATCTTATTAAAATCTCTAGCAAAGGGATGAAAATTAAAACAACTAAGCTTACGAATCGTTTTAGTTCTTGTAACTTAAGCCTACGACTATCCGGGATTAAAAGTGATGGGACAAAGATGTATGGGAGCGTTCAACTTATTTGGGAAAACAATAAAGAGAAGTGTAACTCTTTGAATTCTATTCGTGATGAGATTAATCATCAACTAAAAGTTCCGGCCGAAGTCAAACTATCTACTTATAATTGGTAATTACGTTTAGGGAGCATTCTTATATGCTCCCTAAATTATCTTCTTCTTCTTCCATTTCATCTTCACCGTAATTGCCGGTGCTTCCAGTTGCGGGATCTGAGTTGAAATCTGCTCCATCATCGACGCCACTGGATCCACCTATGGTATCTCCTTCTGGTAACGGGATACCAGTATGATCATTATCAATGACTCCGGGAGTTGATGTTAGTTTGCGAATCACACCACAGGCTATGGGTAAGGCCTGATGTTTTGTCATACGCCCACGGCCACTAACACTATCAGGCAGGATGATACTTTCAGAGACGCCTGAGATTACAACAACCATTTGAGTGACATTAAAAGTTTTATCTGAAGGAAGTTTTATAAAATCATCATCAGGATTTATGTCTTCTTCGTTAAGATCCTCCATGAGTAGGTTAAAGTCAGTCGCCTTTGAATAGTAGTAATACCCAAATTCATCTGCAGCAGGATAAATTCCACCACCCATTCTCCATGAACTAATATCATCATCTAATGGAATGACGATTCCTTTATAAACATTATTTCCTTCCTCAGCATCAATGTATCCATCTTTATTGAGATCATCTGTTTCCGAAGGACATCTATTCCCTATGTGCACATTTTGAGTGTGAAGAATCGAGGCCGGGCCTCCCGAAAATCGTACATCTGCAATGAATTCATTTTTGTCCCTTGCCAGAGTCAAGGCACCATTGATGTGTCCTGAGACGGTCTTATTGATTGGGGCGAGGAGGGCCTGATATGTACCATACATTTCGGTTTCAAGGGGGTCCTTGGTAGGGATGGTGGGTGGAAACTTATTGCTAGTGCCTCCACCTCCGCTCTTTGAGCAACCGTAAATTAAAAAGAGCAAAAAAAGATATTTCATCCTTTCTCCTTAAAGATTGTATTCGAATGCATCGAGGTATGCATGCTCTACTTCAGATCTTAGCCATCTTGATTTTTCTTCGCCAGTTATCTCTTTTTTTTCAAGATCAACCGGCTGGTAGTAGTACATACTGGATTTCATTACGAAGCAGGATCCTGATTCTGGAAAGTTGGCCTGATCCGAGTATTTTTCAACAACCGGACAGTCAGCATTATCTCTTAAGAAAATATCAGTCCAGTCTTTAAGTTTAGTTGGTCCCTTGGCATATTTTATGTCCATAATTCTTTCTTTTACTTCACCATCAGTTACTACATGAATCATTGGAGCTACATGAAACCACCATTCAAATTTATATTTACGAATGAATTTCCTGGTAAAGAATAACCACGCCTTTGAAGAGTAAAGATTGTTCTTTATCCTCCATTCATAAGACCAGATATGAGCACGATTGTAGCATTGTGATTCTTGACGAGCATTATTCCTGGCTTCGTTAAAGAATGCTCTTGCTTGATCCATGTTTTTTAAAATAGAAGGTGTGAATGGACCTGTCCTTATTAGATTCTTTATTGGAGGGTGTAATTCGACTGGAGGAGCAATTTTTGTGATGTTGATAATTTCTCTTTCGTCATTAATAGTAATTCGGAACCAATATTTTTTTTGAATCGCTTCTCGGAGTAAAAAAAAATTCTTTGCATCACCTGTTGGAAACGAAACGACCTGACCGGTTGAAAAAAATATTAAGGGCTCCTCATTTGCCTGGCCCATGTCGATATCATGAATTTGAGTTTCAACTTGAGTGTCCGCCCAAAGAGGAGTCATGAATAAAGTAAATGCCATAACGAGAAGAAGACGCATAAAACCTCCCGTGCTTTAAAGTTGATCAATATTGTCTGAATCAAAGCGGGCTTGTCACCTAAAGCCTAGCCAAAGGGAATCTTGCACATACTACAAAAATAAATAAATTTGGATCTTTCATAGGAGGGCATCATGTCAAAGACCCAAGGTGGAAATTAAAAATGTTTCAGCTGTTCACAATATAGCCACCATTAGGATGGATGACTTGACCTGTTATATAGGACGCTTCTTTACTCGCAAGCCAAGTAAAAGCTCCGGCAACTTCGTTTGGCTGGCCTGCACGCTTCATTGGTGACTGTTTTCCAAATTCTTTTACTTTTTCGGCCTCAAAAGAGGCAGGAATAAGTGGCGTCCATATGGGACCAGGAGCTACAGCATTCACACGTATCTCTTTTTCAATTAAGTTTTGGGCAAGAGAACGAGTCAATGCAACGATAGCACCTTTGGTTGCTGTGTAGTCCATTAACTTTGGATTACCTTTATATGCATTAACAGATGCATTGTTAATAATTGAACCAGTTTTAGAAGGGATATGCTTCAAAGCTGCCTGTGTAAGGAAAAATTGGGAATAAATATTTACTCTGAAAGTCTGATCCAACTGTTCTTCAGTGATTTTTTCGAAATCTTCTTCGACATGTTGTTCTGCTGCATTGTTGATAAGAATATCCAGGCGTTTAAATGTTTGAAGAGTTTTCTCTACAGCTTCCTCACAGAAAGATTTATTGCTGATGTCTCCCGGTATTAATAAACACTTTGCTCCAAATGATTCTACCATTTGGAAAGTCTTTCGGGCGTCAGTATCTTCACTTTTGTAGATGATTGCTATATTGGCACCTTCATTAGCAAAGGCGAGTGATATCGCACGACCGATACCGCTGTCTCCACCTGATATAAGAACCACTTGATCTTTGAATTTATTTACTCCTCGGTAGAAAGGCAGAAAATCTGGCTCAGGAGTCATCCTGTATTCATCGCCTGGTTGCTTTTTCTGATGTTGAGGTGGAAATGATGGTTTTTCTTGCTCTTGTTTTTCCATTTAGATGAACCTGGTAAAAGTTATAATTCTGAAATGAGATTAAAAATAAAACCAAAGTCCTTGAACATGAATTATTCTAAATAAAATTAAAAATTTAATAAAACAAAGCATTAAAGTTAATATTGATATTATGCACTGAAGTGCTTGATCCACTGTGCTTTAGCTGCTTTATTTCATGACTTAATTGTATTTTTTCTGTACTCCCTTTGGTGTCTGGATGAATATCGAGGCTATAACGAGGAGGGCTTATGTTAGAGAGTCACGAATGCAATAATGAAAGCTGGAAAAATCCATCTTTTAGCGATCTGGAAGCAACTCTTTTTCCTAGGCGAAGAAAAAAAATTATGATCATCGATGACGATCAGGATTTTCGGCTGGCAATCAGTGAACTCTTAGTTGATCATGGCTTTTGTGTTACGACTGCCAAAGATGGTGAAGTTGGCCTTAATAACTTAATCCACCAGCAAGATCTACCAGATATTATCTTAGTTGACTTGATAATGCCCGTGAAGAGCGGGCTAGAATTCCGAAGAGAACAGTTACAATTGGACGAGATTAATAAGATTCCTGTCCTGTTTATGACGGGACAAGGTTATGTCGAAGGCGAAACATGTTTTCTTAAACCATTTGATCAAGAGGAACTTTTGGAAGCTATTAATAGAAGAGTAGGATAAGGAAATGAAATAGGACCACTTGGCTTAAGTGGTCCTGAAATGCATTACATGAATGTTTTTAAGGTATTTATGTGTTCTTTTTGCTTAGGAAGAAATTGGGTTCTGATAGTTTGTTTAAGTTCTGGTTTTATATTTTCATCTTCCAAGGCTTCCTGATATTCATTTATCCCATGTTCTTCACCTTGTTTTAGCGCTTTCAAAGCGGTTTCATCTCCGAAAAGCTTTGCTCCACCTGTATAGGCCTTCGCAAAAGTTCCCCAAGGACCAGCACTATCTGTATCTTCTTTAACGTCCTTATTTGCATAAGTTTTAAGCTTCTCCACTGCTGTAACATGATCCTGACGAATGGCCTTCAGTTTTTCCAGCTCTTTTGGATCTTTTACCTTTTTTAGTACGGTGTCATAACTTTTTACTGCCGCCATCTCTCCTCTAATAAGATCATCTAATTGGGTTGGTTGATTGGCATTCATAGCATTTTTGGACTTACTGGTATTCTCAGCACTGAATGAACTGGTTGATACCAATAGAATCACGGTCATCAAGAGTGTTTTCATTTTTAGCTCCCTTTAAATTAGAATTCTTATGAATTCCATCCACAAGATAACTAAACATGAATGTCATTCATGAGTCATGTCACATATCTAACCGTGCTACTGGTTGAAGTTGATGAGAAATGTCTGCAAAAAAAAGGCCACCTGTTAAGGTGGCCGGTAATCTTCAATGTCTGTTGAAATCTATTATTTAATTAACCTGGACTGAAATTTTGCTTTCTACGTTCCAGGTGATGAACTTCAAGGTGAATGGATAACTCTGTCATAAACGTGCCTCCTTATCCAAGTTGTATCGTTCTGGTAGAAAATGATTATATGACAGAATTAGGTTTTTAATTTTCTTGATGTGTTTACCATGATTTGTCTTTTAAGGTTCAATTCAAATAGGCCATATATTGAGCATTTTGCGTCTAATTCTTGGCAGCAGCTGTAGATTATTGCCCCTTTCATGTAGTTAGCTTTGCCTGTTCCCTTTGTTTTTTGAAGATAGGGGCGGCAGGTTCTTTGCAAACAAGAAATCGTATTAACTCTTCCAGGAGGGGGCCATGAACCGAAATCAATTTGGTAGGGATCAACGCGACTTTATACGCTTTAGGGAGTCTGACTCACCTGATAGGGGAAGTAGATGGGAAGATGAGTTTGAAACTGATGGATCTTTTACTAATTCCGATTTTCGTTTTGATGATCAATATTATGGTAGGGATAGGGAACAGCAAAAACGTTTTCCTGAAAGAAATATTGGACGTTTGAGAGGCCGGAATCGTTTTGGAGAGGAGAGAATTCGACATGACTCATTTCAGGATGACCAATATAGAAATGACTATGATCCAACATATGAGGATGAGTATGGAATGAGACATCCTTACGAGCACGGTGGATCAAACCGCTGGTCGGATGATATCCGTTCTACTTCTTCACATGAAAATCATTTTGGAAAAGGACCTAAAGGATACCAAAGATCTGATCAAAGCATAAAAGAAGAAGCTTCTGAAATTTTAACCAGAGATCATGATCTTGACGCCAGTGACATTGAAGTGGAGGTTAAAGATCGTTGCCTCTACTTAAAGGGTGAGGTTCATAGCCGGAAAGATAAACGACTGGCAGAGGAGTTGGTTGAAGATATTTCCGGCATAAATGATATTCAAAACCAATTGGCAATACAAAAAAAGATCGAAGGCTGGATCCCAAGTTTAGGTAACGTCAATAAAGATTTATCTTAACCAAGGGGAAAATATGAACAAGGAAGATAAACTGCATCAGAAGAGAAGAAATTTAAAACTTGTAGAGAAGTATGATAATGATGATTATTCCAGATTTTCTGGACCTGATTACTCCGATAGTCCTTTTGAAATTGGCGTAAATGAGTTTGAAAGATCTTCTCATCAAGGGAAATCAGAAATCTCACAGCGCCCAAAAGGTTCCTGGCACCATCCAGGAGTTAGTGGAAAGACAGATGACGAGGCCTGGCTCAATCAAAAAGAATATCGTGAGCAAATTGATTTTAGAGGATTTGGTCCAAAGGATTATAAGAGGTCTGATGACAGAATTTATGAAGAGGTTTGCGAGACTTTAATGAGTCATCCAAAAATTGATGCCTCGAATATCGGGGTTAAAGTTGAAAGTGGAGTAGTTTACTTATCAGGAAAGGTGAGTGAGCGTCGTATTAAAAAACTTGCAGAGTTAGTGGTCGAAGATTTACCGGGCGTTCAGGATGTTCGGAATGAATTAACGATTATTCATAAAGAAAAGATTTCAGTTGGACCAGAGTCTGCCACCAAAAAAGATCTTGGTATTAACTAAGGAGTTTATATGGGGCGAAGAGTGAATGATGGAGACAGAACAGGAGTTAAGCAAGATAAATTCAGGAATTCAAGGTTTGAGTACGATAGATCCCAGGAAAGACCAAGGTTTAATTGGGTGAGTTCTAAAACTAGTAACACTTTGGGTGGAAGATATGATGAGAACCGCGGAAGAAGGAGTGCTGATGATATAAACGACCGATGGGACAATAGCCCTTTTGAGAATGGACGGGTTTATAATTGGAATCACCGACAAGGTTGGGATCAGTATTACTATAAAGATAACAACCATGGATCAAGAAACCATGGTGGAGCACAAATGGATCATGACATAAGTCAAAGAGGTAAAGGGCCTAGAGGATATAAAAGGGCCGATGAATCTGTTTATGAAGATGTTTGTATTGCGCTTGAACGAAGTCGTGATGTGGATGCTTCAGAAATAGAGGTTTCTGTAAAAAATGGTTGCGTTTATTTAAATGGAACAGTTGAAAATCGTCAGTCCAAACGTATGGCCGAGATTGAAATTGAAAACGTCTCTGGTGTCAGAGATGTACAGAATATGTTAACCCTCAAAACTTCTTCAGAGGATATGCATTGAAGAAAGCGGTCTTTTTAGACAGAGATGGGGTCCTTAATCATACGGTCTTTAAGATGGGAAAACCCAGGGCCCCTTATACTCTTGATGAATTTATCCTCATACCAGGAGTTTACGAGGGATTGCAACTTCTCAAGGAAAAGAATTATTTATTAATTGTTGTTACGAATCAACCAGATGTAGCAAGAGGTTGGGTTACTAAAGAAGCTGTGGAAATGATTAATCAACATCTAAAAGAAATATTACCGATTGATGAGATTAAAGTTTGCTTTCATACAGAATTTGACCAATGTGTTTGTCGAAAGCCTAATCCTGGAATGATTTTGGAAGCGGCAAGGGAATGGAACATCAAACTTCCGGAATCTTATATTTTGGGAGACAGATACAGTGACATTGAAGCTGGCAATAAAGCAGGTTGCCGGACGATTCTGATTGGTGAGGGTGACGAACCCAAAACCATCCGGCCCGATTATCAGAAAAATTCCCTGTTAGATGCCGCCCACCTTATTTATTCCCTCTAAACTACCTCTCATATATAAACTAAGTAGTGCCGTTTTTAGTCATTAAGCTCAACTTCATCATCACCTAATACATCACGATCAACTTCATTTATCTGTTCACCTTCATATTCTTCCTGACGTTCGATTCCAACTTCATCCTGATTTTCAATTTCTCCTCTTTCCTGAGCTCTGTCACAACCTATAATTCCAAATAACATGATACTGGCAATAAATGTAAAAATGGTTTTCATAACCGCTCCTTGGTTAAGCTTCTTGTTAATGGAAGCAGTATTTTTCTTGGAAATGAACTTTATATAGACTTGAGTATAGTCGAGTTTGGTAGTGAAGCTTTTCTTTTGGTATCAGACTTGCAAATTTCTTAAGGGGAGAAAAACAAAGGACTTAAAATGGGAACTAACTACTCTAAAGATAAAGATACGCTTGAAAACTTTAATAATGATGATAAATACTCCGTCACTGGTGAATCTGAATTTTCCCGTGAAAGTACCATCCCTTTTGACCAAGATGAGGTGTTATCTGTTCGGCATTACAATTTAGGCGATCATTCAAATCGTGGTAAAGAAAGAGTTAGAGTTAGAGAGGAAAGAACCTCACCTAACCAAGAATTATCTAATTTCCGGGGGCGTGGTCCCAAAGGCTATCGACGTTCTGATAGCTTAATTAAAGATGATGTCAGCGAAGCTCTTTATCGCAGCTCGGAAGTAGATGCATCAGAAATAGAAGTTTTTGTTGATGCAGGCAATGTAACTTTGAAAGGTTTCGTTACTTCCAGACCTCAGAAGAAAGATGCTGAGGCAACAGTGGAACATTTAGCAGGAGTCGAGGATGTTTATAATGAATTAAGAATTCGTGATGTTGAAACAGATGTTCCGTTAGGGGAGAAGGGATTGATGAATAATATTACCGGAATGAATTAGTACGATAGCACACCCGCAAGTCAAACATGACCGCTACTGAGTAACGTCCATTTTTGCCTCGGCCGGGTTAAAAAATTATCTCATAACAACCCTTTAATTTTGGCAACTGACTTGCTTCCTTAAACCTATGGTGCGATTTATATTTTGCATCTATTTTCTCCTGCTTAACTTTTCCTGTGGAAAACAAAGTTTTCCAGACTATGGTTCTCAGGAATTAGTGTTAAGAGATGAGGAGGAGGAAGCTCATAGGACTTATTTCAAAACTCTTAACCCTTCCCATACAGGAAAGGTTAAAGGGCATGTTGTGTTATGGATAAGGGATTTACAATTTTATGCCAGAATAGTTATTTTCAGAGGTCCTAAAAAAACTCGGATTCAACAATATATACACTCAGGGATACATTGCCCTACTCAAAGAGATGATTCTAATAAGGATGGGAAAATTGATTTTTTTGAAGCCATTATAAGTTCAGGGGGCATTCTGGTTCCGCTAGATGGAAAATTACGAACTCAGTCCTCCGGACTTAACTGGTTTCCTGAATCCGATCGAAATGGAGCTTATTATTATTCCCGAGCAGCAAACCTAAAGTGGTTTATGGAAGATTTGCGCGCTAAAGATGAAGACCCCAATGATCATCTTTTGAAGTTGAACTTGAATGAAGAGTTGGCCCTTAATAGGAGAGTTGTAATTATTTATGGTTCGACTACGGATCCATTATTGCCACTAGCTTGTGCTGAAATTTATGGAGGTGAATCAATCCGCGATTGATCAATCCTGATATTCTTCAATTGGGTAATCTTCGCTACCAATACTCCAGTCCCTTTCTTCACCTTCAGGGTATTGCATATCTTCTTGTCTTTCAATTTCACCAGGGGAGTAAGCATTAGGTTGTTCATCATAATGCATCGGAACTTCATTTGATGGATCCTGCATCATTTCTTGTTCTGCAAATTCTGTTTCATCGTTTTGTGAAAATGCAGGCGTTGTGATTATTAATAGTATTAAAGAAAAGAGCAGGAAAGATTTCATAGTGATCTCCTTTATTCTGATGGAGTCTATGGCCTTGCACTTGGTCTTGGGAAGAGATGGTGTGTCGAAGTTATATAAATGGAGAATCCTCCAACCCATGAGATATGTATTCCTTTATGTTATGGTCAGGTCTATTGAATTTAGAGATATGTTCGTAAAATTCTTCAAAGAATTGCAATAATAGTTCCTTTGTTTTCGAATTGATGAGTTTGCCTTCTACATCGAATGCATCTTTGGCATTGAAGTAGAATTCAGGCTGGCCGAGAACATACATATTTAGATAAGCGAGGACCTGCCTTAAGTGGTGCTGGGCCCCAAATGTTCCAATGTTTCCGGGAGATGCCCCAAGTATTGCAGCAGGTTTCTTTTCCCATAAGTTGTGCCCATATGGTCGAGAGCCCCAATCGATTGCATTCTTTAATACACCTGGAAATGATCGATTGTACTCTGGAGTAATGAGTAATAAAGCGTCAGTTTCCCTGATTCTTTCTTTAAAGCTTGTGACTGAATCTGGAGGGTCCATTTCAAGATCCTGTGAGAAAAAAGGCAGTTTCGAGATATCAAAACTTTCAAATTGTAAGTCTTTTAATGAGAGCTCCTGAATGGAATTAAAAAGTTTTTTATTGAGTGAGTCCCTACTGATTCCACCAATAAGCGTAAGAATTTTAGCATTAGTCATGTTTTTCCTCCCTGTTACTTGTTAGTTCACCACGACTTTTTGAGCGAGGATAGTTAAGACAAAGTAAACTTCATAGAAGCAATGGAATCAGTTAAGAATTGGTCTGGGAATTGCATTTCATAAATAAAGGGCAAAGGAGAAACTTATGGATATCTATCAAGCATTAAAAAAAGATCACGATGAGATTAAAAGTCTTTTGGATGAATTGGTGACGATTCGAGAAGACGATGATTTTCGTTTCATTTTAATTGAGCAGATTAGAGACCTTTTAATTCCCCATGCTCGGGCCGAAGAATCTGTTTTTTATAATTCCTTGCGTGCTGTAAACGCTGATAGAAAGGTTGTTTATCATGGATTTCAAGAGCACATGGAAGCAGAGGCATTACTGCGTTCACTACAGGTGATGGATAAAATGAATTTCAGCTGGAAAGCGACCGCAGAAAAGTTGAGGAATGCTCTTCTTCACCATATCGAAGATGAAGAAACAGAAATTTTTGCTGAAGCCAGAGCAGCATTCACGAAAGATGAAGCAGAGTCTATGTGTGATGCTTTTGAGCAGTTAAAACCTAAAGTATTGGAAGAAGGTTTCATGAAAAATACTGCAGATATGATTATAAATATGATGCCTCCAAGGTTGGCAGACAAAATTCGCAGTATTGGGGAGAATCGACCTTAAATTCTGAGGGATAAATTTATTTATCCCTTCCTTTTACCTCTTAAATTAATGGCAGTATTGAGCGACAACATGAAGAACAACATCAATATCAATAGGTTTCTTTAAGAATCCAACTGAACCTTCAGTGTTTGTTTTATCGGCCACTGCTGAAACAATTAATATTGGGATGGGGGCCAGGTAGGCATCTTTCATGACTTCATCTAAGAATTGCCTTCCATTCATAATAGGCATCATCATATCGAGAAGTACCAGACAGGGTTTAGGAATTTCTTCTAATTTTTCTAGTGCATCTTTACCATTAATAGCTGCTTCAGTGTGGTAGCCTTCATCTTCCAGCAGATCCGCGAGAGCATTTCTTATGTCATCATCATCTTCGACAATAAGAATGGAATGACAGTAAGAATCATTTTTATTCATGATATTTCTCCCTTTTCTCATATTATCAAAATTTAAAACTAAAATCACTGCATGGTCTGTTAGGACAAGTCTTAATCTGCCTCAATTGAGTTAGAAAAAATACCCCATTTATTTGGATATAGAACGCCATGAGAAACCTATTCAATGACTTATCATTTGGCCCGGCTTTTGCTCATCGTAGAAGATTGTTGTTCTATCTTATGTTAAGGAGTGAGTCATGGTTGTTCAAAATAAGATTACTTTTCTTACGATATTATTGTTAAGCGGAAGTTTATTAACTCTGGTCTCCTGCGGTAAAAGTGACAAAAATTCCTCTCGTGCTGCTGTGCCAGTGGTAAGCGTTTCACCTCATGTTGAGGAAGAACAACAAGATGATCAGGGAATTTATAAGGCAATTTTAAGGCCCATCAATTCTGAGATAAGCGGAGAAACATCAGGAACGATTGAATTCCGGATTGAAGGCGATGACGTCGTTGTTGAAAGTTCAATCCGAGGAGCACCTGCAGGTGTCAAACATCTTCAGAATATATTTGTTTCTTCGCGTTGCCCTGAAATCAAAGCTGATACAAATAAAGATAATGTCATTGATTTAATGGAGGCCATGACTCAGACTGGCCTGATTTTAATTCCCCTTGATTCAGACCTTTCAGAGCAGTTGGATGGTATTGAGTATGGCCCAATAGCCAACACTGCTGGCTCATATATTTATCGCAGGAGTTCTACTCTTAGCAGGATATTAGCAGACCTTAGATCTCCTGATCCTGATTTACATGACTCTATTGTGAAACTGCCAGAAGGCAAGGATCTTATGCTTGGGGGCCGAGTGGTTATGATTCACGGAGTGAAGTCAAATTCAAATATACCTGATTCTGTAAAGTCTATTAGCTACCTTACCAAGGAACAATCTCTGCCAATCGCTTGCGGTGTTTTGATCAGACAGTAATAGCTTTTTGTGAAATTGGATCTAGAACTCATCAATCATTGGAGGATTTATGGGAAGTGTTTTTCTGGAAGGTATGCTTTTACAGGCAAGTCTTATTTTTGCTTTAGGTCCTCAAAATATTTTTATCTTAGAATCAGGTTTACGGAAGCGACATCATATTACTGTTAGCTTTGTTTGTTTTCTGTGTGATCTCACTCTGATTATGATGGGTGTTGCAGGAGCTGCGACACTTTTTAATCAGTTTCCGGAAGTCAAAGTGATTGTTGGTGTTGCAGGAGTTGGTTTTCTTATTCTGTATGGATTTGAAAAAATTAGATTTAGTGAGCGAAACTTTGTTTTTAGTGCTGATAATGCATTGAAATTCACTTTGAAAACAGCAATCTTAAGCGCTGTCACCTTCAGTATTGTAAATCCTCACGCCTATCTTGATGGAATTGTCTTGATAGGCGGCTATTCTTCTAAATTTCCGGCGCTTGAAAGTCGTCTAGCACTTGGTCTTGGAGCTGCATTTTTTTCTCTATTATGGTTTCTTGGACTATCCATTGGAGCGAGTGTATTAATGCCTTTCTTCCAGAACGCCAAACGTATGCGATTCATTATGGGAAGTGCAGGTGTGGTTCTTATACTTCTTTCTGTCAGGCTTGGAGCGGATGTATATAACTGGATCAATGAACTTTATCCAGAATCAATGACGGCCTTTCATCTAAAATGGAAGTGATGATTGACAATAACTGAAATTCTTATTCTTTTGAGTTATTTTTTAGGAATCATTTGTTCCGGCATGGCATTGTTAAGATCGAGAACTCCTCAAGGTGCTACTGCCTGGGTGATGTCGCTCTTAAGTTTCCCATTTTTAAGCGTTCCACTATATATCCTTTTTGGACGCAATAAATTTGAGGGCTATAATATTAAAAGAAGAGTGCTTGATTCAAAAGTTCAAAAAAAATTTGATCAACTGGAAACTATTCACTCCTCAATGTATTCAAGTGCAGATGAGATTAAGCTAATCACTCAAACGGTTGCATCAGATAATCAACCAGGGTTTACCCGAAAGAATAACATTAAACTATTAATCAATGCTGAGGAAGCATTTCCGGAAATGCTTCAGGCAATAGAAAATGCCCGAAACTATATAATCTTTCAATTTTATATTGTTAGAGGTGATTCAACCGGAAGAATGTTTATCGATCTGTTGATTAAAAAAGCACAAATGGGTGTTAGAATCACTTTAATGAATGATGCTATCGGAGTTAACATCCCAAGAGATCTGTTAGGAAAAATGAAAGAGGCCGGCATCCAGGTTGGGACTTTTAATGAATCAACTACTCGTGGAAAATTTCAGATCAATTTCAGAAACCATCGTAAAATACTGATTGTGGACGGGAAAGTGGCATTCTTAGGAGGACTCAATGTCGGGGATGAATACCGGGGATTATCTAAAAAGTATGGCCCCTGGAGGGATACGAATGTCAGACTTGAAGGGCCATCAGTAATTGCTGCTCAATTAGGTACAGCAAAAGACTGGTATTGTATTCAAGAAAAAGAACTAAACGCTGATTGGGATATTGTTCAAAGTGAGAAAGATGTAAATGTGATGGTCCTAAATACAGGACCTGCTGATGATAAACATTCATGCCTTTTGAGCTTTGTGGCACTCATTAATGCTGCCGAAAAACGTCTATGGATTGCTAATCCCTATTACGTGCCTCCAGAAAGTTTGATGGACGCCATACTTCTGGCAAGTTTAAGAGGAGTGGATGTAAGAATCCTGGTACCTTCGTACTCAGATTCAAGAACAATCTTATTTGCTTCCGAAATATATCAAAAGGTTTTATTAAAACATGGAGTGAGACTTTTCAGATATACTAGGGGGTTCTTGCATCAAAAAGTTATGGTGATCGATGAGGACTTTGGTGTCGTGGGATCAGTCAACTTCGATTGCAGGTCTATGTTTATCAACTTTGAAGTCTCTGCAATCGCAGTAGACAAAAACTTCGCTAATGACGTTGCGCGGATGCTTGAGACGGATTTTTCCGTTTCAGAAGAAATGACTCTGGCCCATTTTGACCATATATCTCTCCCTCATACAATTATATCCAGAGGGGCAAACCTGATGGCACCGATACTCTAGTAAATCTTTAACTTTTCATTTAAAATAGTAAAAAACTATAATATGAGGCCATATGAAACTATTTATTTCTATCCTTGCTCTTTTCTTATCCCTTTCTGTTTTTGCGAAGAATCCTGTGGTTATTTTTGATACCTCTATGGGATCTTTTGAAGTTGAATTAGATGAGGTTAAGGCCCCAAATACGGTTAAAAATTTTCTAAGTTATGTAGATAGCAATTTTTATACAGGAACTATCTTCCACCGGGTGATTAATAACTTTATGGTTCAAGGTGGTGGCTTTGATGAAAAAATGAGTGAGAAAAACACTAAGGCACCTATAAAGAATGAGGCGGCCAATGGTTTAAAAAATACTACCGGAACCATTGCTATGGCACGAACGGGAAATCCTCATTCTGCGACTGCCCAGTTTTTCATCAACGTGAACGACAATGCCTATCTTGATCACCAGAATACCACGACAGCGGGGTACGGGTATGCCGTCTTTGGAAAAGTTATTTCAGGAATGCATGTAATAGATAGAATGAAGCTGGTAAAAACCGGCACTATTGGACCTCATGCAAACGTACCAATGGATGCCATTATTATCAAAAGCGTAAAAAGAAAAAAATAAGGGTCAATGGGTAACCGGATGTGACGGTTACCTCAATTTTTATTCAGGTTCATCGAAGCGATATCGCTCAACTTCTTCCTGTCTCTTTTCTCGGCTCTGGTCTATCTGATATTGCTTCTCCTGTATATCCTGGGTTCCCAAAACCTCTTGTTCTTGCTCTTGCTCTGCCTTTTCCTCTTTTAAATCTTCTTCTATTTCTTCGGGTTGCACTTGATTTAAGGCCCTGACTGTACCAGTCATTGCATCGGGATTCGATGGAAGCACGCTCCTGTCACCTAGAGCAAAAGAGGGTACTGTTTGTGCAAAGACTAAGCTTATAATAATGTTTGCTAATTTCATTATTTCCTCGCTATGTATAAATTGAAGCGCTACTTCATCAAATTAGTAACTAAAGTTCATCCAAAGGCTGGCCGAGTAATTATATTTTTCCAGGGCCAGCTCCAAAACTCGTGGCTAATATAAGGCCTTGAAAATAACCATAGGAGGGCATTATGTTTTCTTTAAAAAAGTATGCTGCTAAAAGAGCACTAAGAAAGAACGTTAAAGAAATTAAATCTGTTATCAAACGCACTTATAAAGATGTCTCTCGAGATCTTTCTAAAAAAGTCTCTGGAGTCAAAATGCCGATTAAGTTAACCATCTCCCGCTAAAGCAACTCCAACTCTTTGATTGGGGTTAAACCCAATCAAAGCTGTTTTAAATAGAGAAGTGCACCTTTCTTCTGTTCTTAAAAATCCTTATATTTTTTATTATTCCAAGACCAAGGAGGGTCTATGAAAATTGTATTTCTTTTAATCCTTCTCACTCTCGGGTTCAGGGCCCATGCTGATAGCTTTAAAACCAGGATTCATTCTATTGATCTGGCCAAAAGTTCATCACAATCTCATCTTATACTCATGGAAAATGGACGAGTTGTTTTTGTGAGATTTGATCAAGCAGAATTATTGGATAGTTTTAAAGAAAGTCTCAGGTTGCAAGACATGTTGGAAGTGGAAGTTGATAGTAAGAACAATTTCCTTAGTGCTGAAACGGTCGAAGCTGCTAAAGTGCCTCCAGTTGCGACATCTAATATTAAACGAATGTCTTATGATCCTACTGTCGTTACCAGTTATTCCGCCGTTTCCTCTATCTTTCGTCGAATGCGAAGGGATTATCAGAACGATTCCCAATGTTATAATCGGGCCCATGTCTGGGCCTACGAAGAATTTCTAAATACTGGTTTAAAATCCAGTAAGCTTTTTCTTTTCTTTACCCGCCGTTATATCAGAAACTATCGCTATAAATGGTGGTTTCATGTTTCTCCCATGGCACTGGTTAAACAGGGAAGTTCCGTTGTTGAAAGAGTTCTGGATCGACGTTACACAGGTGGACCTAGATATGTTTCAACCTGGACTAGAAACTTCGTTCATTCTGGCAGGAAATGTCCTGTCGTTTATAAATACTATGATTATCGAAATAATCAGGAATCTGAGGATTGTTACTTGATTCCAGTATCTATGTATTTTTGGCAACCACGGGATATTGAAAGACGTGATAGGACAGGTGCTGAGAAGACACAATTCTTTAATAGAGAAATTAATCACGCTTATTGGGAAGCTTTTTAATCTTTCTACTGGAGCTGCTTTTAATTTGAAGGCTGCTCCAGTAGAATTTCTCTATGGCCAATATACAGAAAGCACATCCACAAAACGTCCAGGGCCCATTATTTGTTGATACGACCTGTATTGATTGCGCTACTTGTTTTCATTTGGCACCAGAAATATTTCAAGAGTTAGATGGGAAATCTGTTGTTAAAGGCCAACCTCATGGCCCTAAGGAGTGGTTGCTGGCCAAAAGGGCCATTCTCTCTTGTCCCACAAGTTCCATTGGAGTTTCGGTGGCGCCACAGGAGTTTAATAATCTGGGCAGCGGGCTTCCCTTTGAGATAAGCGAGGGTGTTTTTTATTGCGGTTATACTTCTCCTCACTCGTTCGGTGCTTCTTCCTACTTAATTGTGCGCTCCAGTGGAAATGTATTGGTAGATTCTCCTCGTTTTAATTCTCAGCTGGCCCAAAAGATCGAGGCTTTAGGTGGTATAAGATACATGTTTTTAACCCATCAAGATGATGTCGCAGACCATAAAAAGTTTCATTCGTTTTTTAACTGTAAAAGAATCATTCATAGTGATGAGGTCAATTCAGATACTCAGGATTGTGAAATCCAGTTAATAGGGTCAGAAACAGTCCACTTCGCCTCTGATCTTAAAATTATTATGACTCCAGGTCATACCAAAGGACATATGAATCTCATATATAGAGGGAAGTTTCTTTTTACTGGAGATCATCTTTTCGTCGATCCGGATTTAGGGCAATTGAGGGCATCAAAATCCTATTGTTGGTATTCCTGGGTCGAGCAGGTGAAATCCCTTGAAAAATTGGCCCAAGAAAAATTCGAATGGATACTTCCGGGCCATGGCGGATGGGGTTATTTTGGTGTAGAAGATTCTCATTATAAAATTAATGAGCTGGTTACTGGTTTAAAAGGACAACAATGAAAGAATTCAATTTAGATGGTTCAGAGTTCATTCCTCTGTGTGATTTGATGAAAATTACTGATATGACTGATTCAGGAGCTGAAGCAAAGCATATAATTGCTGAAGGAAAAGTTAAAGTCGATGGGCAAATAGAACTTCGCAAACGTTGTAAAATCCGTTCAGGGCAAATAGTTGAGTATAAAGGCCAACAGGTCAAAGTTATCTAAGCTAATCCCGGGGATCGCGATTATTAATTTTTCGATTTGTAGTCGCGCCATTGCCATTATCCCAGTAGGGATCATTTTTAAATTCATTCAATCTTTTTAAGCTCTCTTCCTGACGTTCTTGTTGATCCTCTTTGGAATTAACTTCACCGAAACTACCGGGGAAACTGAGATTCCTGGGATTTTCCATCATCCTCTGTCTGGTCTTGTCAGTTCGCTCTGGTGCAGCTTTTTTAGTTTTTAACTCATCTGTATACATTTCATCAACTGCTGCAGCACCTCGCTCCAAATCTGTGCTCTTAGCACCTCCGTTGGCCGATAGTTCAAAAGTCATTATAAGTGCGATTACACTTAGCATTGGCATAATTTTCATAATTGCCTCCTTGCTTCTTAAATTTTGACATCGCTATGGCGCAACCTACATATAAGTTCTTCTGAATTTAGTTCAGCTTTAATTTACTTCAGTATCCGCATAAAGCTAAAAAGTAGTCTATATAAAGGAGGGGAGATGACGAATGAATTAAGATCGCAACCTAAACCTGAAAATCACAAGAGTGAAATACTGGAGTCAATGGATATAAGTTATTGGTGTGAAGAACTAAATTTAAAAGCCGAAGATTTAAGAGAAATTATCAGGATAGTCGGACCGGCAGTTCATGATGTACGTCTGTACCTTGCCAAGAGATTACTATTAAACTGGCCGGTTACATATTAAAACAGGCGGGAAGTGTTTCATTCCCGCCTGGGTTTAGTTATTGATCATCTGAAGCATCACTTCCTGTATTGATTGCCTTTCTTGCTCTTTCAGTTCGAGTTCTATCATGATAATCCATTCTATCTTCTGTTTCCATCGTTGATGTATCTTGCATTCGTTCCTGCTCTTCCATGCGTTCCTGTTCGTCGAAACCTTCATATTCTTCCTGAGCTTCAATCATATCAGCATCTGAATCAAGTTCTGAATTCATCTCCATATCGGTTCCCATTACTGGTGATGAACTGGTTGACTCATAAGACCTGGTAGTCGTCGTTCTTGTCGTCCCGGCCATGGCCGGTAGGATTAACATCGAAAATAGAGAAAACGTGATGAATCTTTTCATAAAACCTCCAAGTTTTATCTCTTGATTTCAGTCAGTACCTCAATCGTTAAATTATTATCTGGTGAATTTCTGGTGATATCCTGAAGAGTAAGCATGCCGACTGGTCGCTCTCCTTCATCTACTACAAGTAACCTTGAGACTTGATTCTCTTTCATGAGTTTTGAGGCCAAAGTTAAATCATCATTTTCGTGGACAAATAAAATATTCCGGTTCATCGCATGAGAAATAGGATCATCTACCGGGTGTCCGCTTGCGACACATGATATAACGATATCTCTATCAGTTACAAATCCCACTGGTCTTTCATTTTTGTAAACTGGTACAGAACCAATATCTTCTCTTTTCATCAAGGCCGCGACCTTTTTGATTGAGTCATGAATTTGAACCGTGTTGACACCTTTGTGCATGACTTCTGAAACTTGCATCGTGACCTCCTTGTACACACGAAATGATTTTGTCACTGTGGGGAGGAGTGAGAAATATAATTTCTCTAAAGATACTGAGCAAGAGTGCAGTATTTACTTTTGCTATTGGTAATTTGCGGCTATATCTTCAATTAAGTAACCGATAGCATAAGGTACTGTATGGTCCCTGTCGGTCGACCAGGTCGTTGCATGAGTGAAACCTAATTTATGCATCCACTCATGCATGAGATTATCCGCCACTTTTATGGGAGTATACCGATTGAAATATTTCTTATTCATCCAGATACGTACAGTATTTGGATAAGTATAGCCGATAGTTTTAGTTGTTTGATGATAGAGTTCTAGTTCCACATCCATAGTGTTGTTCTTGTTCCGATTTCCCATCTGCTCAGCGCCTTCCAGGATCTTTTTGTAAATCTCTTCATTACTTAGTCCACCATTATCTACAAACCCTGTGACGCCTTTATATGAATAATTCAGCACTTTTTCCCTGAATTCTTTCGAGGCAATGACTTTTTTAATAATGGTTACAGCTTTTCTAACTTTTTCTTCTTGGGGTGGGGTGAAGTTAACCAGGTAAAGATCTGCATCCCAGGTAACTGCCTCAACGGGAATCTCTGCATCAACGATCGAAGCAGTATTTCTATCAAGTTCTATGGGCTGAGTTTGTAGTTGTGGTCCAGGCGCCGATGTTTCAGCAGCTTGGGACTTCTGGGTTATTTGAATCGAATTGCAGGAGATAGCAGTGATTAAAATTATTAGAAATGAAAAAGACCCGTTCATGTCATTACCTTCCTTGGCATTCATCGACACATTTTCACGATTTAATATTTCCCGCTAGATGGGAAAAAAGTTCACCAGCTTCCTGCTGATGAACTTTTGAATTATTAGCCATGTTTTTTAGCAAGCTCGCGCATGATGTATCCAATTGCATAGGGAACTGAGTGAGGTCTTGCTGCATTCATTTTTGCAGAATGCTTAAATCCAAGTTTGTGAAGCCATTCATGAGTCAGGTTCATAGCTACTTCATTAGGTGCGAAAGTATTTAGATACTTTCTGTTCATAAAGATCTTACGAATACTCGGCATGGTGTATCCTATAACCCGTTCACTGACATAGTACGTCTCTAGTTGAAGATCCATCGTATTATTCTTACCTGGAGTCAGTTTTTCAGAACCTTCAAGAAGCTTTTTATAAATTTGAGCATTAGTGTAACCACCATTATCTACGTATTGCTTTTTGCCCTTATAGGTTTTTGATAGAACTCTTTTTTTGAATTCATCGGAAGCAACCACTTTTTTAATCAAATCAAAAGCTGCATAAATTTTTTCTTCTTGATCACGGTCAAAACCAGTTAACTCAGCATTAATGTCAAAAGTCTGGGCCTGGACAGGTGCTATTCCTGAAACATCGGTATCAGAGATTTCGGCCATCGATCCAGAGCTGCTTCCACCGCCTCCACCTTTTCCACATGAAGCTAGAAATAAGAACAAGAATAAAATTGAAAAAGTACGAGTCATTAATAACCTTCCTTAGTTTGTTTTTGTCAGATTAACTTTCGGGTTAATCCTTGAGACATTCTTAAGATGTGATCACATAATAACCATAAAGAAATTGCATCATCAACCCCTTGCAAGGAGTAGTTTTAGTAAAACTGAAGTTATGACTGAGTGATAGGCAAAAGTATGCTAAGTATAACAGTAGGAGAGTGTCAGTTGCTGAATGTAATTTTAATTTTCTAGGGGGAGAGATTTAAGATATCAGGGAGTTTTAGTCTGCTAAAACTCCCTGAAAAAAAATAAAAAAAAATTGAAGATTAGTGGCGAATGGGTTCTTCGATTTCTTCTTTTTGCTTTACGAGAACGTGCTTTATTCCAAATTTAGCGAGAGCAAATTGAATTTTAGGGGGACTCTTTAAATATACCCTTACCATCTTTTCAGTTAACCATTTTGGTTTTAGGTTTTTGACCATCCTTTGAGCCCCTGTATTCAATCGAACCAAGTTATTTTTTATTAAAATACTGGTCTTGTCTCTCATAATAACCTTCCTACTGCTTGATTTGATTCAGTACTTCACCTTGTTTACGTTGATCCTGAACTTTGGTGAGATCTTGTAAACTCACCATACCAATAGGTCTTTCAGAAGAGTCTACTACCAGCACCCGCGATACTTGATTATCTTTCATTAGCCGGGAAGCGTCTTCCACATCTTGATTTTCTTTTATACAGATAACATCCTCATTCATTGCATGAGAGATTGGCTTATCAAGGGAATAACCTTCAGCTACGCAGCTTACTACAATGTCCCGATCGGTTACAATGCCGATTGGTTTGTTATTCTCCATAATTGGAACGGCACCAACATCTTCTTGTCTCATTAATTCCGCAACTCTTCTGACAGAGTCATTTAGATTTACACTGGTAACACCTTTATGCATGATTTCTGAAACTTGCATCGTTTCCTCCTTGTTATCACTTGCTCCATTCTTTCTCTCCCGCTTTTGTAATTCAAGGACCCCGGCAATATGACGGCGGTAAGTTCTTCCCAACTGACTTAAATGATAACTGCCTATTCGGAGATGTTGAATGAAACCCCGGGGATAAATCTTCAGACCATTTTGGAAAGGATTAAATTTCAATTCTTCCTGATTCAAAAGAAGTTCTTGGGAGAGCTTAATCACAGCAATGGCAAGCCATTCCTGCTCAGGTATTTTTCTCATCCAAAGACTGAGTTCGGCATTATCTACTATATCCTGAAGAAGCCTCTCCTTGCGGGTACCTATTACTGAGTGATAAAATGTTGGAGTTAACTTAAATTCAACTAACGCTTCTTTAAATGAAAATGGGGAAACACTAAAGTAATCGTTGTGAAAAAAATCATGAAAATCTGTGAAAAATGGTGCAAGCACGATCTGCCATGGTCGCTCGAAGCTGGCAAATAACAGATCCTGCTCATCTGGTTGGGCCAGGACGCTCTCACCATTTGCTCCAAAACGAATACTGACTCCTAATACATCCATCCATTCTTTATTTTTCCACCAGGCGGTAGATAATCGTACAAGTGCTTTTTTGGGAAATTGAACCTCATTGGTTAAGCTGTGAACTTCAGCTGAGACAATAATTCCCCTAGGGTGAAACATTCTCGCCCCACGCAGAAAGCTCACTGAGCCGGTCAAAAGACCTAGTGGAAAACCTAATAACCAGCCTAAGGATTCTATGAGTTTCATTTTGGCCTTGGATCATTGAGTTGGGGTAACTGGGAAATCAATTTTTTTTCTCTTTCCGCTTGGATCGCTAAATATAGGGACTCAGAAGCATTTCGAACTTCATTTATGATTGCCTTATCCTTATCCAGTTCTCTGTGGGACTCGGCGTATGTACCATAGTAACCAATATATCTTCCAACCTGACTGTAGATACTCGCGGGGATGAGCATCATCTCACTTAACCATGCCGTTAAAGAATTTTTAAGATCATCAACTCCTTGAGTGTCCCCATGAACAATGACTGAGAAAACCCGGCCTTGAAGATGTCGGGGATAGTCCCAGCCTCGTAGTTCTATTTCTTTTGCAAGTTGAGGATCCTTTCCCTGAGTGGTAGTAGGATCTGGATTTCCCCCGTCGGCGCAGACTAAGCGGTCAATCATTAGCTTTAGTACACTAGGCGCCTGATGCCAGTAGACAGGTGTAATGATCATGATTCCATGGGCCTGCACCCACATGGGATATATATCGTTCATCCAGTCATTAACTTGTCCTAAAGCATGATTAGGATAGCAAGAGCATGGCCAGTGACATAAAGGCATTGCTGTTGAAACGCAACCTTTGCAGGGGTAAATCATCTTGCCGTATTCAGAAATGATCTTTGATAAGTTCAGTACATGAACCTCCAGGTCTTTAGACCTCAGTGTTTCTTCCGCGATTTTAGTAAGACGATAAGATTTTGATATCTCTCCCGGACAAGTATGATCATTTCTATCAGAAGCACAAATGAGAAGTACTTTTGATGGTAATGTTTTATCATTATGAATATTTTGTGCTTCCATTACTGCCTTACGGGCATTTAACCAGTCCGTGCTAACTTCAAAACTGGGATCCTTAAATTCATTATCCGCCTTTGCCTTAAAGGGGGATTTTCGACTTTCTATATAAATTTTCCAAGCAAGCTCTTCAAGTTCAGAAATTTTTTCTTGATGTTTATTAAAATAGGGGTCTTTGAAGGATTGGTTAAATCGATGACTAAAATCTTGTCTTTCAATCTTCCATTCTTCGTCCGACTTTCTTACTTTATGTTCAAACATAGATTTCTCCTCTTCTTAGAAGTTAGATCGCATTGATACAGAGTAAAAAGTGGAGTTGCGTAAAACTTGACTCAATTTCAATTTTTGTTTCCTTCTTCATTTAGGATCAAGAGAATAACGTTCGAATAGGAGGTTACTCATGGCCATTAAGCTTAAGCCCTTACACGAACAGGTACTGTTTATTTCAGGAGCTACCAGCGGAATTGGACTTGCCACTGTTCATCGAGCTGTCGAGCAGGGGGCAAAAGTTTTTATGGTTGCGAGAAATGAGGATGAACTGCAGAAAATTCAGGATGAAATGCGGCATAAAGGTTATGACACTGCTTTTGCTGTCGTTGACGTTGCGGAGATAGATCAGATTCAAAGTGCTGCGGATAAATGTATTGCGACTTTCGGACGCATCGATACATTCGTAAATAACGCCGGAATATCAATTTACTCTAAACTGATGGACACTTCGATTGAGGAAGCTAAAAGATTATTTGATACCAACTTTTGGGGAGTGGTCAATGGCTGTAAAGTTGCAGTATCGCTTATGAAGGATAGCGGTGGAGTGATCATGAATATTGGTAGTGTTCTTTCCAATGTTGCCCTTCCCATTCAAGGTTTATATTCTGCTTCAAAGCATGCAGTCAAAGGCTATACAGATGCCCTAAGAAGGGAGTTAATGGCAGAAAAGATACCAATTCAGGTTACACTAATTATGCCTTCCGCAATAGATACTCCTTATCCTGAGCATGCGGCTTCACATATTGGGGAGCCTATGCATACTCCACCTGTGTATGCGGCAGATGTTGTTGCCCAGGCCATTTTAAAGTGTGCCATGAAACCTACCAGAGAGTTAGGGGTCGGATCTTCTTCTTTTTTATTTCCGATCATGGATCGTTTCTTTCCACGTATTCAAGACTTTGTTATGTCGAAGGGCTATATGGAAAATAACCAAAGAAAGAACGGTTCTTCAGATAGGCCGTCAAAAGATCCTGGGAATTTATTCACTCCGCCTCATGTGGAGGGGGAAACAGATGGACGCTACGAAGGCCACGTCATGCAATCAAGTCTTTTGACAGAAGCTGCAGAGAGGAAAAGTTGGCTAAAAGTGAGTGCTGTTGCAGGAGGATTAGGATTTCTTTTTTTAAGAAAGTTTCGTAGTCTGAGATCATGAAAAGAAAAGCACTTATCATCGACCTCGATGGCACTCTGGCCGATATCCGAGTTCGCTTGAAGCACCTTCAAGGGAAAAAGAAGGATTGGAAGAGTTTCAATAAAACACTGGAAACCGATCAGATACATGATTGGTGCCGGGAGTTAATAAATCGATTTGCTTCTGATCATGACATTATTATTGTTTCCGGAAGAACAGAAGAATTGAAACAAGAAACCATTAACTGGCTTGAAAAGTACCATGTGACTTATCACCATCTCTTTATGAGACATGCTCAAGATTCTCGACCTGATAATGAAATAAAACTTCAAATTTATGAGGAGCATATAAAAAACAAATTTAACGTGGTATTTGTTGTCGATGATCGGCAAAAAGTCGTAGATATGTGGCGCGGCGAGGGTTTAGTGGTCCTTCAATGTGCCCCTGGGAATTTTTAAGGTCTTCTAAGCCGCTAGTTCTTCATTTTCTTCTTCTTCCTCTTCGGTACCTTCTTCATTAATCACAATATCATGTGATTCGATGTCAATTTGAAGCATCATGGAGGGGGCCACCGAAGTGATGATGAAAAAAAGTAATAAAATTTTAATAAACCACATAAGTCCTCCTTCAGAATCGAGGGATATTTAATCTCTTCATTAAGTTTCTGGCATCGACCGGGGCCCTGACTTTAGCATCATTATCAAAGTAGACATAAACATCTCTTTCCATTTTGATGGGGCGGTCGCTGGTAATGGTCAATCGGTCTTTCGGCTCAAGGCCTTTCTTCCATGCCTTTATTCTTTCAGACCAAAAATCAAGGGTTGAATCGTCATAACCACTCACATACAGTTCTGAATCCCCGTGCAAGCGCAGGTAAATGAAATCCGCGGTTACATCTTCCAGATAAGGCCATTTGCCTGCAGTGTCAGCAAAGACAATGGCCACATTATATTTACGAAGAAGTTCTATAAACCAGGGATTTAAAAAACTCATATGTCTTACTTCAACTGCGTGCCTGATTTTGTAATTGCGTTTCACCTGTAAATAGATACGTTCTTTTGCCAAAGTCGCCTTCCTACCGAGCTTGGCCGCATTGGCAAAATCGTGCGGTAAAATATCTAAGAATTTTTCAAACTTATCGGGATCAAATGGCATACTAGGTGGAAACTGCCAGAGGATAGGTCCTAATTTTTCTTTTAAGCAAAGGGGACCACTGGCAATAAAGTTTGCCATCGGAATTTCTACGTCATTGAGTCTTTTTATGTGTGATATATAGCGATTGGCCTTAACACTAAAAATGAAATCTGCTGGAGTTTTATTGTACCAATCTTCATAACTTGTTGGACGTTGTAATGAATAAAATGTGCCATTGATTTCAATGGTAGGTAATTCCCTGCTGGCGTATTCTAGTTCACGCTTATGTGCCAACTTGAGAGGATAAAATGTTCCACGCCAACCTTTGTAAGTCCACCCGGAAATTCCGACTTCGACGATACTCATGGAATTAATATTAACAGGTCATACGGCCTCTGCAGAGGGCACCATATTATATAGTAAAGAGGTTAACTCTTCTTTCTTCATTTAACTTTTAGAAGGATGAACTTCTCTGCCTATCACCAAACTGTTAGAATGGTAAATGTTCGGATCACCAGTCCAACAAAAGTTAGCAAAGATTTACAGGAGTAGATTTTTAATAACAAAACGGACACGGTAATATTGTTTCATTACAAACCGAACAGCATAGAGAAGGCTATCGAAAGATGGCCTTCTTTTTAAGACCGACCTGGAAACTGTCACTCGGTTTCCCATCACAGACAGGACTGGCGATTTATCAAAGGTTCAGCAGTGATTTGAGTCGGTCTTTTTTTAAATGAACCATAGATAAATCAGCACGAAAACCAATTCGACCAGGGCATCCCATAAGTAGATTCTTGATATAACTTTTTTCCAGACATAATAGATATCCACACCCGCCAGAGTGATTGCATTGAGAATGGCCAAAGTGAGAGCGGCTTTGGAATCAGTCATTACTATAAAAATAATTCCGGAACAGGCGATCATAAGACCAACGGTTTTTACCAGCCATTTATCCTGTTTGGGGCCAGTCACCATTTCAAAAGTTTTAATGCTTATGAGAGGCCATAAACCTGTCAGCAGATAAAACCACCCTTGAATTGTCAGTGTTAAACCCATTTTTTGTTCCCCGGGCCAGATGTTACTATAGAAGATGCAAATGAGGTGCCCATGTGTGGTCGCTTGAAGTGGCTTGAGCAGGGTATTCTGAAGGTAAGTGATGTTAAACAGGCCACTCTTGAGAGTAATAGGCATGCCTCAGTTATCGAAACAAAGAGAGATTCATGTAATTATGAGTAAGAATGGACATGAAGGTTCAAAAAAGACCCAAAATGGTGTAAGGTCACCTCATCTCATATTTAAGGGGTTACCCATGTCATTTGAATCTTCTTTTAATAAAGATCTGGCCCGGAAACTGGCAACTACTGATGATGCCGAAAAACTTCTGGATCATGAACTTCTCCTCTATAAAAAACGTGCCCTGGAATTAAATTCGGCCCGGGAAGTAATGGCCGAAGGTTATGCCAATGTACTTAAAGGTCTTAAAATGGCCTTCCCGGATCTTGATCTTGAAGACAAGAATCTCATTGGTAGTCCTAACCGCATGGCCCGGGCATTATTAGAAATTTGTTCAGGACTAGGCACCAATCAAAAAGAGATCTTCTCAACCACCTTTCCGGCCGAGAATTACAATGAAGTGATTATTCTTAAAGATATTGATTACACCTCTTTATGCAGTCACCACTTTTTTCCTTTTATCGGTAAAGCGCATGTTGGTTATCTTCCTGATACTACCCATGGTCTTGATTCTCGTGTTGTAGGTCTCTCCAAGCTTGCTCACATTGTGGATATGCATGCTCAAAGACCTCAGCTCCAGGAGCGAATGTGTTACGCCATCATGGATGCCATTCGTGAAGAGTTAAAGCCAGCTGGAGTTATGGTTGTCATTGAAGGCTCTCATGGATGCCTGACTTGTCGGGGAGCAAAGAAGGCCAATGCTTCAATGATGACATCAGCACTTGATGGAAAATTTAAAGAGGATTCAAAACTTCGTTCTGAATTTTTCAGTTTAATTGGTAAACAATCATGAAAACGCTGACCCTCTTATTCGTCATCATTTTTTCTCATCAAGCATGGGCCAAGGATTGTCAGGTTTATGGGATTTCAGATAGTCCCCAGAAATTGGATTGTCGTTTTAACCAAACTCGGATTGCCCTTCGTTGTATTAGAGGCACTTATTTCTTAAATAACTCACGCGTGAAGACGGCCTTTCATATGGAGGTTGAAGAAGGACCTGTGCCTTTAGTCTTTAAGGCGTCTGATATGCAGCTAATGGTTATGATTGAATCTAAAATTGATATTCAAGCTGAACTGGAAGCGGGAAATCGTATGCTTTCGGGGACTTGCCTATAACTGATTGAATTCCTTAAGGAATAAATGGCCGGTCTTGAATATTACGGAAAAGTTACGTAATATCCAATCATGAACTCTTCTTACGAAATGACTGGTTTTCAATCTCCTTGTGCTGAATTCGCCCAAAGGCCACTTTCATTGGATGAAAGGTACCTTACTAATAAACCCTCTCTTTTTATCATCGAGGCTGCAGGAGACTCCAAGGCGCTGGGGATTAGTAAAGGCGATAAACTCCTTATTGACCGCTCCCTTAAGCCTCATGAGGGCCAGCTTGTCTTATTGGTATTGAACAACGAATTCACTGTACGAAAATTCTCCTGGAAGATGCTTGAAGGTCAGGATCCGGAGAGTGGGGACTTCGTGTGGGGAGTGATCACCACTCTTTTACGTGAGTACAAATGATGAAGTACTTCTGTTTGGTGGACTGTAATTCCTTTTACTGTTCTTGCGAGAGGGTATTCCGGCCCGAAGTTCGAAATCGTCCTGTGATTGTCCTTTCTAATAATGATGGCTGTGCCATTGCTTTTACTAAAGAGGCCAAGGCAGTAGGCTTTGGCCAGATGTGCGAACCATTCTTTCAGCTCAAAGCCCGCATCAAAAAACATAATGTCGCAGTTTTTTCCTCCAATTACACTCTCTATGACAATATGTCGAAACGAGTGATGGATGTTCTTCGCGGCTTCTCACCGGACATGGAAATTTATTCTGTAGATGAAGCCTTCCTCCTCTTTGATGGTTTTAATGATTATGATTTTATTGAGTATGGACAAAAGATTCGAAGAGAAGTTTTAAACAGTACAGGAATTCCAGTCGGAGTAGGCATTTCTACTACCAAAGTACTCTCTAAAATAGCAAACAAGTTGGCCAAGAAGAATAAAGGTGTTTGGGTCATGATAACTCCTGAGGAAATTGATAGTGTCCTCAGAAATTTTCCTGTGAAAGATATTTGGGGAATTGGTTCAAAATCGGCCATTAAGCTCAATATGCTTGGAATTAAAACCGCTTATGAATTTAAGATGTATCAGGATGAAGCTCTTATTCAAAAACTATTAACCAAAACCGGCAGACAGATTCAGGAGGAACTTCGCGGTGTCAGTTGTCTGGCCATGGAGGAAGCCGAGGATAAAAAAAATACCGGGACCTCCCGCAGCTTTGGCACAAATGTCTTCGATAAAAGTCAGCTTAAAGAGGCTCTGGCCCACTTTGCCACTCATGCTTCTTTAAAGCTGCGCAGACAAAACAGTGTGTGTTACAGCATGCAGGCCTTTATTCACACCAATCCTTTTCAGGAAGTGCCTCAGTATTTTGGAGAGGAGCGGGTCACTTTCCATACTGGAACATCAGATACTTTAAAACTTATCAATGCTGCCCATAAAATCCTGGACGAAATTTATCGACCAGGCTTTGCTTATAAAAAAGCAGGCGTCTTACTTAATCATATTGTCCCCAGAAATCAAAATCAGCTGGATCTCTTTACTCCCGATCCAAATGATAATGAAAAGCTAAACCAAATCATGGACTTGATTAATAAGAAATATGGCGAGCACACAATTAAAAGTGCTGCATGTGGCATTCATAATGAATGGAGAACGATCGCTGACTATAAAACTCAGCATTACACCACATCTTGGAAAGATCTTTTGAGGGTGAAAGTTTAAACCAGCTATGTCATGTTGATAGTATGAGTAGACGGGAAAAACATCCCTATGGAACATTTCTACCAGCACATCCACTGATGATGATTATTGGCTCCTTTCCCATAGGTAAATTTTCTGATCCGAAGAGACGTTGCGAGATAAAAGAGCACGAGATTGATTTTTTCTTTGGAGGAGAAAAGAACTTGCTGTGGAGGCTTCTGGGCGATGTCTTTAATCAACCGGTTAAAAATCACAAAGACATTGTGGCCCTATTGGAGTCACAAGGTATTGCTATGGGCGATGTCATTAAATCATGCCGAAGAAAATCAGGAGGGGCCTCTGACTCAGATTTATATGATATTGAATGGAATGAAGAGCTCCTGGAGTCCATCAGAAATAATCGTATAAAAAAAGTACTCTTTACTTCTAAAAAAGTTGAACAGTGGTTTAATAAACTTTTTCCCGCATCAACTGAAATAGAAAAAATCACCCTCATCTCTCCTTCAGGTCAAAGTGTGCGCTCTTTGGCCAAACGGGCCGACTATCTGGAATGGAGGAATCGAAATAGTGAGGAGTCTAATTATGAATTTATTCTTGAAAATTATAGAGCAAGGTTGCTTACAGGGAGTTAGCATAAGAACCGCAAATAAATCTTAAGGTTTGAGATGCGTCAAAGCTCCTTTTCTGTGATTTAATTCTCAACATCAATCAAAATTTATGCAATAATTCCATGGGTTACTCAATTGTTCTATGGAACAACTGTTATTGACTTTTTTAAAGGTATGGGAAGTTCCCCTCAAAAATGGCCAAGCGAATTCTAGTAGTTGAAGATGATACCTCTATCCGGGAGCTCCTAGTGGAACTCCTGGAAAGTGAAGGCTATAAAGTAGCATCGGCCATAAATGGACTGGAAGGATTGAAGTATCTTCAGCAGGAAGGAAATCCTGATCTCATTTTAATTGATTTGATGATGCCTGTGATGGATGGATACTCCTTTCGAACAGAGCAGTTAAAAAACCCCTCATGGGCCCAAATTCCAACAGTTGTCATGTCGGCCGAGGCCAATGCCAAAGAGAAGATGAAGAACTTCAGTATTACTGCCTTTTTAAGTAAGCCAGTTGAACTTGATACCATCCTGAAAACTGTCGCCCGCTATTCTTAATTTCCTTACTCATTCTCAACCAGGAACACATATGTATAAAATTTTTGGTATACCAAATTGTGATACAGTAAAAAAAGCACGCACTTTTATGGATGAGCATAAACTTACCTATGAATTTATAGACTTTAAGAAGGCCGGCCCATCAAGTGAAGATATTGAACGATGGAGCAAATCTTTTGGAGGTCTTCCTGTTAATACCAAGGGAGTTACTTACAAAAAATTAAAAGATGAGTTTGAAGCATTGTCTGAAAAAGCAAAAGTAGGATTTATAATAAAAAATACCTCCATGATAAAGCGTCCAATACTTGAAAAAAACGGGAAGGTTCTGGCATTTGGCTTTGACCAGGAAAAATATGAGGGAATCCGATGACTGTTAAAAAAATAAAAAATTATCTTCAAGAGTATTCTTACTTAAAAAGTATTCAGTCGCTTTTACATTGGGATATGGAAACCATGATGCCCTCAGGTGCGATTGAAGACCGGGCCGCCAGACTTTCTTATATCCAGGGTAAAATTCACTCTCACATTACTGCCAAGGAATATAAAAATCTTATTAAGGAGCTTGAATCTAAAAAATTAAGGCCACTAGAAAAAAAGCTGGCCAAGGAACTTCGCTGGGATTTTGATCTTTATGAAGCCCTTCCGGAGCAACACGTGAAGGATCTCTCCCATGCTCAAACGATTGCCACCCACGCCTGGGCCAGTGCTCGTAAAGATAATGACTGGAAGAGCTTTAGGCCTCACCTTCAGAAATTAATTGATTTAAAAAGAAAAGAGACTGGCTTTTATAAGGCGAAAAAACCTTACGATGCTCTCATTATGCTTCATGATAAAGAATATTCTTCAGATGAAATAAATAAATTATTTGGAGACTTGAAGACCGGATTGCTTGAGTTAACCAAAAAAGTAAAGAAAGATAAAACCTTTGTTAAAGTCAAAGATCTGAAGGGACCCTTTGATATCAAGGCCCAGAAAAAACTGAGTGCCTATGCCGCAGCTTTGTGCGGTCTTCCACCAGAGCATTCTCGCCTGGATATTTCTACTCATCCTTTCAGCATTAATATTTCACCGTTGGATCAAAGAATTACTACCAGATATGTCAAAGACAATCTGGATTCTCTTTCAAGTACTATGCATGAAGTGGGACATGCTCTTTATGAGCATAACCTTCCAAGAGAATGGGAGGGGACACCTTTTCAGGAAGCTATTTCGCTTTCAGTTCATGAATCTCAATCCAGATTCTGGGAAAATGCTATTGGGCGTTCAAGAGAATTTTGTAAGTTCATTCATCCAAAGATGAAAGATCTTTTTCCCAAGGCCATGAAAGGTGTTTCAGCTGAAGAGCTCTATCAGGTGTTTAATAAATCTGTACCAGGACTGATCCGGGTTGAATCATCCGAACTTTATTATAATCTTCACATTATCATTCGTTATGAAATTGAAGAGATGATTTTTAATCAGGGAATGAATAGTGAGGATCTTCCTGAGGTTTGGAATGAAAAGTATAAAGAATATCTGGGATTAACACCTAAAAATTATTCGGTAGGGCCCCTTCAAGACTCTCATTGGGCCGGCGGTGCCTTTGGCTATTTTCCCACCTATACTTTAGGGAATCTTATTTCTGGTAGTCTTTATCACCAGATGAAAAATGAGCTTCCGGGTTTTAGTAAAGACATTGAAAAAGGCAAATTAAACAGAATTAGTCAGTATTTAAAAGAAAACATCCACTCAAAAGGTCGATCTGTTAATGCCAAAGATCTGATTGGTGAGCTGGATGTAAAAGACTACCTTTCTTATCTCTCTGAGAAGTTTGAGGATTAGTATGGAAGAATTATTTTTAGGAGTTATGGAACTTCAGGAAGCGAAAAATCATCAATACCAGTTAAAAAGTCAGGGAGTTGAGTTAAATTTAAAAAGCAACCCTCAGACTTGTACCACTGGATGTAAAGTTACTGTTGAGGTCTGGGGTAAAGAGAGTGATCAAGAGCTTTTACAGAGACATTTTCAGTCTGATTATCTGAAACATGTTAAGGGGCATGAACCAAATTTTGAACATCTTTCAGCTGTTTTTGATCCAACGGCAAGTGAAGTTACTTGTCAGGCCTGTGGAACTAAGTTTGCGCCCACATCACAGGAATGTCCGGATTGCGGATTGGTTTACTAGTAATCTTTTCGCCTTAAACGTTTCTTGTCAGAATCTTTCTTCTTGGTTTGGAGGCGGTTTAATACTGCGCTTCGCTTAGGCTTGGTGGCCTTTCGGATTTTGGGCGGCCTCTGCACATCATTTAACATGATGTGAAGCTTCTCGATACAATCATCAATGTTTGCTTTTTGTGAACGGCTTTTCTGGCTAATGATCTGAACTTCACCAGTATCTATAATAAATTGGGCATATTTCGCACGGAAGCGCTCAAGGACTGATGCCGGACAACATGTGGTCTCATCTATCTTCCAGTACATAATAACTTTGGAATTCACCTTGTTAATATGCTGCCCTCCGGCCCCGCTGCTTCGTGCGTAGGAAAAACTGAATTCGGAAAAAGGTATATTAATCTTATCCATACTTGTTATGATAATAACATGAAAGTGACTCCCTGGTTTGTCTATATCATCCAGAATGAAAAAGGCCATTACTACACTGGTATTACCACCGATGTAGAACGACGTTTTCAGGAGCACTCAGGAAATAAAAAAAAAGGAGCGAAGTTTTTTCGTTCAGGCGCACCAGTTGCCATGGTTTTCACAAAAAAATTTCCCAATCGTTCTCAGGCCTCCAAATTTGAATGTTCTGTAAAAAAACTATCTCGCCAGGAAAAAATTTTACTCATTACAAACAAAAGAATGCCGGCATGTTAAAAAAACTCTGTACTCTTTATTTGAAGGCCACAGGCTGGACATTTAAGATGGATCTTCCAGATGAGCTTCGCTCCTTCATCCTATTAGGAGCGCCTCATACATCTAATCATGATTTTATACCTGCTATGGCCCTGGCGCAGTTACTAAAACGGAACGCAAAATTCGTTATTAAAAGTGACTGGATGAAGTTTCCCATGAATCTCATGATGAAACCGGCAGGTGCGGTTGGAATAGACCGGGAGAAGTTGAAGGCAATGGGTAATGCCAGCAACACAGACTTAATGGCAAGGTTATTTAAGGATTACAAAGATTTAGTCTTGATGATATCTCCGGAAGGAACCAGAAGCCCCAATTCCCATTGGAAAACTGGATTCTTTTACATTGCTCAAAAAGCGAATGTTCCCATCGTTTTAGGATATGCTGATTTTTCCAAAAAAGTTCTGGGAGTGGGACCTGTTATTTATCCCCGAGATTTTCAAAAGGACATCCACACCATTATGGAATTCTATAAGGAGATTAAGGGCCGCATCCCAGAAAATTTTCTCCTGGACCATCATTATCTTCAATAGTGACTTTAGTCAGTTATTTTAATGATTTAGAAGTGCAAACTTTAGCTAAACTTTAGATGATTTTGCTCCGAACTAGACTTCATGAATATGCAAATCTTTGCTTATACGCAAAATCCTAATTTTATTGCTCTTTTAGAGGTTGAATGCAAGGAAAATACAGGGCTTAAACCCGTCATTCACAGCTCGTTAGATGAGCTCAAAAGTATGCTGGCCATCTTCAAGTGCATTGATGTTCTGATCATTGATCAGCCAGAAGACTTATCTTTGTTAGTAGAAGTGAAGGAGTTTATTTTATCTTTCTCAGACCGGGTTAAAAAAATCATGGTACTGGGGAATGAGAGTCTGTCTTCCGGCAATATTCACATCTTCTCCCGACTTGAAATTGCCGACCTTTTTAAAGAACTTAAATCTTTCTTCGTACCAGATGAACTCCCAAAAGTAGGATGGACGTCTGTGCCATTATGCACTTTGGTTCATTTTACAACACTGCCTTTTGATCTATTCATTAAAATTTCCGAAAATCGTTACATCAAGCGAATACCGGCCTTTGAACAAATTGAAGATGAGTTGGTTAATAACCTTGAATCAAAAGGTATAACGGATCTGCACTGTGAGAAGAAGTTTGGGCGGGATTTTTCAATGATGCTCATCAATAACATGATCAATAAAATAGATAATGATTACTCCTCTGTGGAAGAGGAACTCTTTGCTCAAAATCAAGTGTTTCAAACCACTCAGCAAATCATCCATGGGCTGGGTCTTTCAGGCCGGGTGATTGAAGTTTGTGAAACAACAATTGATAAAATGTGCCAGGATGTACATAAAGCACCTGCTGAATTTGGCCGTTATCTTCTGGAGCTTAAACGTCAAAAGAATCTGGCATTCCAGTACCGTTTTATCATCCTGACTAATTATCTTGGTGCACAGCTCATTTTCAATATGGGCCTGCCACAGGCAGAAGAGCAGGTAAGAAAACTAATCTTTTCATCTTTTTTTTGCGACATGACCTTGAAGAATCCAAATCATATATTTCATCGAAAATCTGATGATGGTAGCCAGACTCTTGGACTCGAAGAACAGAATGAAATTAACTTTCATGCCTTAAGGGCATCTGAACTGATTAGTACTTATCGAAATGCTCCTAAAGAAGCCGCCCTCATCATTCGTCAGCACCACGGCAGTCTATCAGGCATTGGTTTCCCTGCTGATAAATCCCGACAGCTCTTGCCTTTGTCGAAAATACTGGTTATCTCACAGGATATTGCTATGGCCATTTTGTCTGATGAAAAGACTCCCGCCTTCATCACTTTGCAAAAATTTGTTCAAAAGAACCGTTATCCCGGCCTTCAGGACATTCTTTCGGCACTTGAAGGTCATCTCTTAAAGCTTGCCTAAAAAAATCGGTCTGTAATCTCTTCACGGTATTTGTCATCCCTCATCCGAAACTGTAGATTCCCTCCTTATGGAAAAAATGAACCCCAATGATTTACCGATTACGGCCTGGCTGCCAACTACTGTTAAAGAAGCAAAGAAACGCGGCTGGGATGAACTCGATGTCGTATTAATTACCGGTGATGCCTATGTTGATCATCCGGCCTTTGGCGCCTCGGTGATGGGAAGAATATTTGAATCTCTCGGATTGAAAGTGGCCATTATAGCTCAACCTAATTGGCGGGACGATCTGAGGGACTTCAAAAAGTTCGGAAAACCAAAATACTTTTTTGGAGTGACCGCGGGGAACATGGACTCGATGGTTAACAAATATACAGCTGGTAAAAGACTACGCTCGAAAGATGCTTATACTCCTGGTGGCGGAACAGATTTTCGTCCTGATTATGCCTCTATTGTATACACTCAAATTCTAAAAAAACTTTTTCCTGATGTTCCGGTTATTTTAGGAGGTATAGAAGCTTCCCTTCGTAGAGTCACTCATTATGACTTTTGGGAAGACCGTTTGATGCCGAATATTCTTACGACCTCCGGGGCCGATCTGTTGGTCTATGGAATGGGGGAGCAGCCGATACGAGATGTGATCAAGTATCTCACCCGTGGAACACCTTTTTCTTCACTTAAAACCATTCCTCAAACGGCATTTCTTCAGGACAGCACTCAAGAGCTTCCAAAAAATAAACAGTGGGACACTTTTGAACTAACCTCCCATGAAGAGTGTATGCTGGATAAAAAGGCCTATTCGAAGAATTTCATGCACGTTGAAGTGGAAAGTAATAAGCAGTTTGCCAAAAGGTTGATTCAAAGAGTGGACGAGAAGATTCTGGTCATAAATCCGCCTTATCCGACAATGACTGAAAAAGAAATTGATGCCTCTTTTGATTTACCTTATACCCGATTGCCTCATCCTAAGTATAAAGACCGTGGCCCAATTTCTGCTTTTGATATGATTAAGTTCTCGATTAATACTCATAGAGGCTGTTTTGGTGGATGCAGTTTTTGCACCATTTCTGCTCATCAGGGGAAAATGATTGCGAGTCGTTCTAAGCGATCTATTATGAAAGAAGTAGACCATGTAGCTCAGATGGCCGACTTTAAGGGGTATATCTCCGACATTGGTGGACCTTCGGCCAACATGTATCAGATGAAAGGTATTGATCAAGCAGTTTGTGACAGATGCGCCGCTCCCTCTTGTGTCTTTCCTCAAATTTGTAAAAATCTTGATACCAACCCTCAAAAGATGACTGAACTTTATAAAGAGATAGCTGCCCATAGGGGTATTAAAAAAGCTTTTATTAGTTCAGGACTTCGTTATGATTTAATGTTTGATCCAAGAAGTTCTCATCCTAAAGAAGATGAAACCTATGTGGAGCAATTAATTACCCATCACGTATCCGGACGTCTTAAAGTGGCCCCGGAACATACTGAAGATGATGTTTTAAAGCTTATGCGAAAGCCGAGTTTTGAATTCTTCTATAAATTCAAGACGCGTTTTGAAGAAGTTTCTAGAAAGAAAGGAATCAAACAGGAAATCATTCCATATTTTATATCTTCACACCCCGGTTGCACACCTGAAGATATGGCAAAACTTGCGGCAAAAACCAAGGCCCTTGGCTATAAGCTGGAGCAGATTCAGGATTTCACACCTACACCTATGACTGTTGCCACCGAAATTTATTATTCTGGTTACCATCCCTATACCTTGAAGAAAGTAAATACTGCCATCGACCTGGATGATAAAACCAAGCAACGTACTTTCTTTTTCTGGTACAAACCGGAAAACAAGAATTTCATTAAGAACTATCTGTCCAAAGCTAAGATGTTTGATACTTTGAAAGAGCTATTTGGTTAAAAGGCCCTTAAGTATTGATTGGGAACAGGGGGGACTTCACCTAAGGATTTGGCCGCATGAAGTGGCCAGTAGGGATCTCTTAAAAGTTCTCTCGCCAGAAAAACTACATCGGCTTCATTTTTTTCAAGAATTCCATTCGCTTTATGGGGATCGGTGATAAGCCCCACGGCACCAGTCATCATTTTGGTCCTTTCTTTTATTTCCTGTGCAAAGGGCACTTGATAGTGAGGACCTACTGGTATGTTTTGTGCCGGAACATTTCCCCCACTGGAGACATCAATTAAGTCTACTCCGATGTCTTTTAGTTTTTGCGTGAGGGTAACACTTTCTTCTATATCCCAACCACCTGGACTCCAGTCAGTAGCAGAGATGCGGACAAATAGCGGTAGGTTGATCGGCCAGGCTGCCCGAACTGCCTGCATGACTTCCAGAGGAAATCTCATCCTATTTTCTAAACTCCCGCCATACTCGTCAGTTCGTTGATTGGATAAGGGAGAGAGAAATTCATGCAATAGGTAGCCGTGGGCCATGTGAATTTCCAGCACTTCAAAACCAGCGGCCAGGGATCGTGTCGTGGCATGTGCAAAATCCAGTATCAGCGATTTTATTTCTTTGTGATTTAGGGCCCTGGGAGTCAAGTAACGATCTGAGTAGGCGATGGCACTTGGGGCGATAACATCCCAGCCTCCCTGGTCTATTGTCAGAATATTTCCACCCTTCCATGTCACATCCGTAGATGATTTTCTTCCAGCATGGGCCAGCTGAATGGCAGGAACTGCACCCTGAGATTTAATGAATTGAGTGATTCGTTTGAATTCTTTAAGCTGAAGGTCATTCCACAACCCTAGGTCTGCATAAGAAATCCTCCCCACAGGATTAATCGCAGTCGCTTCGGCCATCACCAGGCCGGCACCACCTACTGCCCGGGAGCCTAAGTGCACTAAATGCCAATCATTTGGGAGGCCCTCTACCGCCGAGTACTGGCACATGGGAGAAACAAAAACTCGGTTACGGAAAGTGATATCTTTAATAGTGAGGGGTCGAAACAAAAGGTTTTTCATATGAAAATACTACCCGAAATTAAAACATTTTTACAGTGAACTTAAGTGTATTCTTGAGTAGAATGCCTCTATGTCAACACTACTCACATTGCAAAATTTAAATCTCCACTATCCTCATAAAGAAATCTTTAAGGATGTCACTTTTACTCTCAATCAGGGGGATAAGATTGGTGTACTGGGTTTAAACGGGCATGGAAAATCCTCTCTATTTAAGGTTATCGCCGGTTTAGTGACTCCTGATACTACAGTTCCTCCTTTCATCTATGACAAGAGTAAGGACTTTACTTTTTTCTATGTGCCTCAGGAATTGACCAATCTGTCTGACTGGACAATTGAAAACTACTTCTTTGAGTTTCATCCAGAAATGGGTGCTCTTAAACGAAGACTGGATGTCATCAATGAGCAACTTGGCTCCGGTGAAGGCAACTTCGATAAACTTATCAATGAGCAATCACATATCTATGAAGAGTTAACCAAGCTAGGTGAGGATAAAATCCACGCTCAGTTTATCAGTTACCTTAAATTTTTTGGGGTCGAAAACCTTGAAAGAAGCATGGCCTCCCTTTCCGGTGGAGAACAAAGAAAAGTTGCCCTTTCTTTAGGATTATCCGCCCCACAGGAATTAATCTTATGGGATGAACCCACCAACCATCTGGATCTTGA